>CALHGE010000013.1 GCA_938029725.1 uncultured Flavobacteriaceae bacterium | reverse complement strand
AACAATTGTATATAGTAACAAGTTACTATATATCTATTTTAGTAATACTAATCTAACGGGTTTTTTATTTCTTTGAAAGTGTTTGTTGCAACATGGGTGTAAATTTCTGTTGTTTTACTAGATCCGTGACCTAAAAGTACTTGAATCTGACGAAGATCAACACCAGATTCTAATAAATGAGTGGCAAAACTATGTCTTAAAACGTGGGGTGTAATGGTTTGTCTAATTCCTGCTTTTGAGGCCGCATTTTTCACT
Organism: uncultured Flavobacteriaceae bacterium; assembly: GCA_938029725.1. Classification (GTDB taxonomy): domain Bacteria; phylum Bacteroidota; class Bacteroidia; order Flavobacteriales; family Flavobacteriaceae; genus Maribacter_C. The sequence continues at coordinate 200,271 of CALHGE010000013.1, read as the reverse complement.
ATACTTAGAACACTTGCAGCGCTATACTGATTAGCTTTCCTGCCTTCAAATAGAAATACTTGCGGTTTCCATGCCTTAACATATGTTCGAAGGTTAGTTAATGCAGTGTTTGAAAGAAGTGTATACCTATCTTTATTTCCTTTTGAACTTTCTACCCGAATTAACATACGCTTACTATCAATATCTAAAAGTTTCAAGTTTAATAGTTCACTTCTTCTCAAGCCAGCGCTATAAAGTAATTCGACAATACATTTATGTTTGAGATTATTTGTATGCCCAATAATGGAAAGTATTTCTTCTTTAGATATTACGGTGGGTAGTTTCGATTGTTTTCGTGGCCTTTCTATTTCATAAAATCGATTGGGCATGCCTAACACTACTTCATAATAAAATTTAATGGAATTTATTACTTGATTAAGATAAGAATTAGAAACATTTTTATGGATTAGTTTTTGAAGATATGCTCTTATATCACTTTCATTGATAGTATTCAGTTCTTTTTCTTTGTAATGGTTTATAAACATTTCAAAGTAAGAAACATAAGTACGTACAGTATTGTTGGCATATTTTTTTAATTCTAGTTTCAACAAATATTCCTCAGGGCATAACCTATAATCAGGTACGGTCTTTCGCTTTCTATACCATTCAACATCAACAATTTCGTTAGAGGTGTTAACAGGTTTGTTTGATAAGAATCGGTTGTAGTTAATCCATGCGTTACCCCTGAAAGTCGTGAATATAATACTCAGATTTTCTTTGTTATTTTCAACATACGCCATGTTGTATTGTTGACTCCACTTCGGATTAGGAAGACCTTTTATCAAATTTTGTATGAGCCGATCAGGAGAAAATTTTATGCCAATCATTTTTTGATTTTTAATCATCAAATGATATAGCGTTATTGATTTCATAGAATTCATATTGTAATTCTAGTTAGGTTTCATGAATTAAGGAGTATATTATAAGTATAACATACTAGTAATTTTATGAACACAAAAAAATGCCCAATTTGTAGTTCGGTCGTAAAAGGTCGTACAGATAAAATATTTTGTTCCACAAAATGCAAATCAATTGATCAATATGAAAAACGTCAGGAAACTGAAGTTTTCTATTTACGGGTAGAAAGACAACTTAGAACCAATAGGAAAATATTAAAGAGACATAATAAATCTGGTTTCACAACCCTAAGAAAATCTAAATTGATTGCAGAAGGATTTGACCCCAAATTTTTTACCCATTACTGGAAAAACCATAAAGGAGAGGTCTATCTATTTGTTTACGAATATGGGTTTTTGAAAAAGAGCGAAAAGGGAAAAGAGAAATACATTCTAGTTACTTGGCAAGATTATATGAATTAATGATTTTTGCTTCGAAATAGGTTTATAAATTCACACAGCAAAAGACACCTTGTTTTTTGTACACTAAAATCGCTTTTAAAGTTAGCTTCACTTCTGTTTTTATTCATTTTAAAGCTGAAAACTATTTGATTTATTCAGTTTTCACCAAAGTGATTTTTAAAATATTTGTGTAGATATAGGCAGAAAATAGGACTAGTGAAGGTGCCATAATTATGAAATTTCTGCCCCTACCATCTGCTACAACAATACCACAGGCATAGATTAAGGTAAAAATAATCATAGCATTGAGTTCAAAAGGCAGTTTTTTTCTCCTTAAAAAAGCGGGATATAGACTAAGGAGCCATACTACTATGATAAACATATTAGGTATCATATAGCCGTATGCATTTAAGTTTTGTTCTCTATATGAAAAGGGATAATGAAATAGTAATCGCCCAATATTTGCTACTGTGTTTTTTATATATGCATCAGGGTGGGTCTTCATGTTCTCAATAGCGATTGATTTAAAGGCACTATCTCGCTCCATATAAGTCAAATGTTCGAATTCTAAATATACCTCTCGATGATTTTTTGATAAAGTATTTAGATTTCGATACACGTTATTTGGTTTATAATCTGAGTTTCCACCGTTTATGGCATCATCCATTGAAAACCAATTTCCCCATTCATTTTCAAATGGTGTTGCCCGGTGATACAAGATTTCACCTCCTCCTGTACCTAAGTAAAATAGTTTATCGGTTACAGAATACGTATAAATCAAATACGGCACAATTAGTAGAAACCCTCCTATTAAAACAAAAGCAATCTTCATATTTTGTCGCTTCCTGTTCCATAGAAATAACCCACCCAATAGCAAGAGACTTACTGCTATTACATGAAGGAATATAATTTTCACAAGAACTAACAGCGCTAGATACAATGAAGTTATTACGATTTGTTTTTGATCGATCTTTTTGCTTTCATACAATTTAAATAAATGAAACAGCAGTGCGCATATAATCATGAAGGTCAAGGGCTCGGAATAAATTAGGGGCATATACCGCAATAAGGGCGGGTACATACCAATCAAGTAGGCCAAAACAATGGCGTATTTTTCTTTGGCAAAAAAAGCAATAGTTTTCTTAAAGTAAATAACACCGATAAAAACAAATAAGGCATTTAAAAGTTTAAGAACTAGCAAGCCTGCATTGATAGTCAGAAATGGAGCAATCACCAAAGGGTAACCGGGTCCATTGCGCAAGTCTGGGTTATTTTCATCGGCAAAATAGCCATGGGTCAAATTATTCGCGTACACCATATGCCTACTTTCGTCACCAGTGAATTCAGCATTCGAAAAGGCCAGTACCAGAATGATATAGAAAAGTAATAATGGTAGAAATAAAAGTATACTTCTTAAAAGCGAATTCTTTTTCATGCGCTTTGTTATAATTTTTTAGCAGCTTTTAGAATTGCCGTATTTAAATGAAACAGTTCATCAAAATACCGTTTCTTTTGCAGCGAGATAAACCCTAGACCAAGAAATTGTATAGCCGTTACAAAGATGAACCCCCCTATTAAGAAAGCATGTGGTCTTTTGTTATACGCTGCAGCAACCGCTTCAGAGAACATATCGTCAAAAAACTCGCCAGATGCCTGTATTTCTGGATAAACTGAATATACGTGATAAAATATCCAAGTGATCATATATAATGACACCGCTAATAATAACAAGCCAATGATCATAAAAAAACCATACGGTCTAAAGATAAAGCTAGACATTAAACCATTGCGAATTCCTTTGAAGATACTAACACTAGACGTGCGATTTTCGCCATATTCTAGTTGTAATGTCCAGTCCAAATGCCCAGGAACCTCAATGATTCGTCCTCTAAGGATACGGGCTTTTTGAATGATTTCAGGATTTATAGAATAGGTGCTGGTCTTCAGGTTTAAGGTGTCAAGAAATTCCTTTTTGTAGGCACGTGCCATTCCTGTAAAACTATGAATATTTATTCCTGAGGTAAACCGCATGATCTTATTAAGGACTTTACTCATAAGCAACCTATGGAAAGGTATTTTGGTTGTTTTACCACCTTTCATATAAGGGGAAGCAATTACGATATCTGCATCTTTATCAATCGCTTCGTCTACCATTGTTTCAACGTGCTCGGGGCCAAAACTCAGATCAATATCAAGAACTACAATGTATTCTCCTTTTGCGATTTTAAAACCAGCACGTAAGGCACCTCCTAAATTCTTATTTACTACATTATGATGTACAGAGACATTGGGGAGCGATTGGGCGAGGTCTTCAGCTATGCTTGCTGTCGCGTCTTTACTGCCATCATTCACAATGAGAATGTCCCAATCATATTTTTCATTTAAGCCGCTCATATAATTGCATAGAATGTTCAGGCTGTCGGAAATAATCGCCTCTTCGTTATACGCTGGTAAAAGAACAGTTACGGTAGGTCTTGTTTTTAAGTTACCTGATGTCGGCATCTTTTCGATTGGTTTATACTGTGTTTCCATAATTAATTAGTTTGCTTTCTACTTGAGCCCTAGTTCGTTTTTTAAGGCACTAATAGGTATATCTTATTCTTTTATTACTGTTTTAATCCTGGTCATATTTTACTGTTATTTCAGCTGCATGTTCCTGTAGGGTCACCAATCTAAAGTGCTTAGCAAAAGTATGAATCACTTTTTTGAAAATTACTGACTTCTCTTGACTAGGAATCTGCATTCCTGGAAAAAAATCCATGCCTGTAATCAGATCACCTCCTAGAAGGTCAGTGGGATGGATTAAAAAATTAGGGGGAGTTCTCGTGAATTTACACAGATATAATGCGCATTTTAAGTAAAAAAACATCAATGTTTTTGAGAGACCACTAAGGTATACCAAATAGGTTAGGTGAATTGGAATTCTAAATAATGGCATTGTTGTCACAGGAAGTTCTAACAAGCGTGTGTTGTTTTTTAATTTCCGGAAGTGGGGCTTTAGCTTCATGAAACCATCAGAAAATTTTCCAAAAAGTTCTTTTCTTTCTTCTTTTTGAGCTCTTGTTAAATTGGAGGTTTTGAAGTAATACATTCTAGCCAATGGCCCTATGATTGTTGGAAATGTAGATGAATCATATTGGTAGCCTTTTTCGACCAAAACTTCCAACAAAGTTTCACTCCAGGTAAAGCCAGGTCCGCGAAACCCTTTAGGTTCTTGACCGCTCACCTTTTGGATAATGGCGTGTGATTTATCAATTTCATCTTCCAATTCCTTTTTTGTATAGAGGTGTAGAAAGGTTTCGTGTTTAAAGGAGTGATTGGCTATTTCATGACCCGCATCAGCAAGCATGCGTATGTACTTCTGATTGAATTCTAAAGCAGCATCTTGACCGACAATAAAAAAGGTCAATTTCAGATCTAATTCTTTCAATAATTTCAAGATATAAGGAACAAAAATATCCAGATAAGAGGGGTATTCTTCCCATCCTTCGGCACCGTTATTCTTCATGTAAGACCACTTGTTATCTAAATCTAGAGAAAGACTTGCTGTAGGTTTGCTCATATTTCTAATCGGTATTAGTGCTTGTCTTGGTTTCTAATGCTGTAGCAAACTGTTTCATAAAAGAGTTTACATGGGTTACCACAAAATTATTGTTGACCGAATCACTTACGAATTGAGAGGTATTGAGCACAAAGAAATCAGGGTGTTTTGTTTTAATCTTAGGAACTATATTTGAGTAATTCAATACCTGTAAGGGCTGTACTTTAAAGGCTCTATTGATGTGCGCAGAGACGAGATCATCATCATTAAACTCTGGATAAAGGTCACGAACTCCTGTCATAAATAGGTCCTCAATGGCTTCATCAGATGTATTCCAGTAAGGATGATCTTTTGAAATATACTTTGGAAAATAGGTCATGTACTTTCCGGCAGTCTCACTTGAATCTACTAAAGAACTCATGCCTATTACGCCTGTAAACGGAGTGTTTACATCACCCATATTCAACACGTAAAAAGGCGTGAGTGGTTTTTTAGTTACCAACACTAGGCAAACTACACCTAGGTACTCAATAGGCTGATTGTTCTTCACAATTTCGCAAAGTTCTGGAGCAGCTACCTGTTCTAAGACATTTACCGGCGCGGTAAATACGACCTTATCAAAATATTCGACCTTGTCACCGTACGCTACTTCTATGCCGCCGCCCTCCAAGGGTTTGATGCTTGTTACAGCAGTATTTAAAAGTACACTAGAGTTATTTTTAACAAGTAAATTTTCCAAACGGTCAAAGACCGTTTTATAGCCTCCCGAAACATAGCCCATATAGTCCTTTTCCACAGGATGTTCTCGTGCTTTGAATAATCTTCGGATATACGTCCATATAAAAACACCTGACACTCTTTTATAATTTTCACCAAGTTTAGCCAATAATAAGGGCTCCCAGAATTTGCTAAAATTCTTCTTGCCTCCCATTCGAATTAACCACTCCTTTACGGTAATCTTCTCAAGCTTTTTCCAATTGCTAATTCTGCCGCCATAAAAAATAGTGAATACAAGTCTGATTTTATCCCAAATATTTAAAAGTGGAAATAGTAAAAATTCCTTCGGACTGTTAAGCGAATGGAATGATTTATTAACGTAATAGCCAGTAAAGGAGCGACTCCAGTTTAAACTTTCCCCGAGGTCGATATCATTCATTAGGTTGATTAAACTACCATCAGTTGGTACGATTACATGGTAAAATTTATCCCAGGTAAAGTCGCCATAATTATGGTGGGTAGACAAACCGCCCAACTGTGAATCGCTTTCAAACACCTTTACAGAGGCCTCTAGCTCCGAGACTCTGTAGGCAAGCGCCATTCCCATTAATCCTCCGCCGATTACGCCTACTTTCATTTTCTTAGGTGGCATGGTAGGGCTATTTTGTTCGTTCATATTTTTCTGGGTGTGTTGGTGGTATTTAGAATCTGTAAGTGGCCTCATTTCAAATTAAAGACCTCTTGTTTGCATTTCATTTTAAAGCGCTTACTCTAATTTTGAGTTGCTCTTCTTCTGAATCAGTTTGGTATGTAGTAAGATGTTAAACAATCTGAAACCCTCGTGCTATGATTTGTAGTCAAGAAGTTCTTATGCAGCAAAGATATAGCTGTGGTGAAGATGAATAAAAAAAAATAGACTAAACACTTAAATATCCCATATAAAGCTTTGACGCGAAGAAATCGCGTTCCTATATGTAAAAAGTTGATTTATTGTTAATTAACCACTTCGTTCTAAAAAAACGTCTTAATTAAATTTGGATATCGGCCTACTGAAATAGATTGTATACTTGCCCTATTTTTAATTGACCACCGCTTATGTGGCTGATATATTTTCCATATAGCTAACAATATGTTTACAAGCCTTTCCATCTCCATAAGGGTTATGTAGTTTGCTCATTTTTTTATAATGCTCATGGTCATTTAGTAGTCTTAGGGTCTCTTTAACTATTTTTTCTTTGTTCGTTCCAACAAGTATCACTGTGCCGGCCTTCACCGCTTCAGGTCTTTCTGTGGTATCTCGCATGACCAGAACTGGCTTACCTAAACTCGGTGCCTCTTCTTGAACGCCACCACTATCAGTAATGACCAAATCAGCTTTGTTCATTAACCATACAAAAGCGGGGTAGGCAAGTGGCATAATCAGTTTCACATTTTTCGCATTGCTTAGGGCTTCGTAAACTGGTTTTTTAACTTTTGGATTTAAATGCACAGGGTAGATAATCTGCACATTCTCAGCAGAATCGCCAATTTCTTTTAGGGCTTTACAAATATGTATAAAACCTTGCCCATGATTTTCACGCCTATGACCAGTTACCAATATAATACGCTTGTTGAAATCAATTAAATTTTTAAGATGTTCTATTTCGTCATCTACTATTTTATCAACTCTGTCAACACTTTCGATTAAGGCATCAATTACCGTATTTCCTGAAATTAGTATATCTGCATCAGCAATACCTTCTCGTTTTAAATTATCGAACGAGTTTTGAGTAGGTGCAAAATGATAGTCTGCAATATGACCCGTTATGGTTCTATTAACTTCTTCTGGAAATGGAGCTTGCTTGTTAAATGTGCGGAGTCCGGCTTCAACGTGACAAACCTTGGCACCAGAATAGAAAGCTGCTATACTAGCACTCATTGTGGTAGTTGTATCACCGTGAACATAAACGAAATGGGGTTGAAATTCTTCTAATATTGGTTGTAGACCTGTTATGATGTCTGCTGTCAAGCCGTAAAGATTTTGCCCTTGCTTCATTAAATTTAAATCATAATCAGGCTTGATGTCAAAGAATTTTAAAACCTGATCTAACATTTCTCGATGTTGCCCGGTTACGCATACCTTGGTTATAAAGTTTTTATTCTTTAAAAATTCTTTTACTAAAGGTGCCATTTTAATCGCCTCAGGGCGAGTTCCAAATACTATTAAATTCTTTTTTAACATGCTAGTGTCCTAAATTTTAAAGTCGGTGAAATCTTTTTAAAAATGCTTGTAATAGTATGCGAACCAAATCGACATATTTTAAAAACTTATCCTTTTTTAGGATACCTACTTCTGAGTTTTTTTTGCTGCTTTGAAAAACATACTTAATCTTTATCTATGCTTTATTCCAGCTCTATAGCTTGCAAAATATACTCAAATTGTCAAACTGGTTTGAAAATTTCTTTAAAACGCAGAAGTTATCGATTAGAGGAGTGATTGTGATCGGTCTTTTTTTTTGTTGGCCTATAGTAAGATATTACGGTACTATTTTCTTCTTTACAATAGGGTTGATAAAAAGGTACAGATGAGCGGGCTTAATCACTGCTGAGAAATCTATTTCATAAGGTATTTTAAGAGCATTAGCACCTATACATTATAATGAGGAATGGCACTAGATTGGTAAAAGACGCAATTAGCGGATACCTTTATTTAAACGCTTCTAGTGCAAAAGGGATGAAAACCTCAGCTTTGACCAATTTACAGTATTTGCCAATATATTAGCCCCTGCAGGTATCGGTGTATTTGGTTATTATGTCGATTTATCTTTGCAAGGGTCGTAATACACACGATTTTTAAGTGTTTGGTCTATTATTTTAGAGCCTTCTTAAGCATAAGACTACTTTTATCCTGAATTAAAAACCAAACTATAATAAAAAAACAAAAAAGAACAAAAACATTGACACACATTGATATAGCATTATTTCGAACTGTGTTTTTTTGATAATTAATTATGATTTCTTCGTTGAACGACTATTTATTTTATTCAAAATATTAGTAGTCAGCTCCAAGAGGCTTAAGAATTACAAACAATGTTTTATTTACTATTTTATGATCTTTGTTTTATATTGATTTAAAGCACTAACCAAGAGCTCTTCCCATTTAAAACAGGTAAATTTTCATCTATAGGTCTATGGAGTATACTCCCTTGAAATAAGGCCGGTGGAAATTAATGATGCGTTGAAAATTGATTCAACGATGCTAATAGTATACGCTTTAAAGTTTAGAGAAAACTAAATAATGAATTCTAAGAATCGATACATACTGATTAAGCTACTCGTATTTGAGTTCACTTTATTGAACTTGGTATTGTTGACCTATCTCTTTTTTAGACTCCCTGAATTTTCTTTTAGTGACCCAGCTTTTTTAAGTAAGATGTTGCCACTAACAATTATATACAATTTTACCTGGCTGTTCATTATTCTATATATTCGAGATAAAGAATTCTATTTTGACTCAGATCATAGCTACTTAAAGAGTATTCTAACATCGTTATTTTTCTTTGTAGGCTTTGTAGCAACACTGGTAATACTTTTGAAAATGAGGTATTTTAATCGCTCTTCTTTTATCATTCCAATTTTTATTTTCTCCTTTCTTAATTTAGTAAGTCACAAGTATTTATTAAAATATTTAAAGAAAATAAGCTCCAACCTTTATTCTAACACTTTACTTATAGGTTCCGCTCTTGAATCTTCAAAACTCATTGGTTTTACAAAAGGAATGGCCCGTTATGGCTATCTTTTAGTGGGGTATTTGGAAGACAGAGAGGAGAGATCACCAAATGTACTAGACATGAATGTTTTTGGTAACATTAATGATTTTTCAAAAGTATTGTCGCAGCATTCTATAGATGAAGTTTTTATTGCAGTATCAGAGCTCGAGGAGAAAAAAATTAAGGAGTTAATCAAGATCGCCGATAATTTTGGGGTTCGAGTTAAATTAATTCCTGAAAACCCTCAGCTTATGGCCAAAAGATTTAAAGCGGATACCATAGGAGATTTTGCGGTTTATAAACTTCGGCAATCTCCACTAGATGGCTTTAATACAACTATGGTGAAAAGTCTATTTGACTTTTGTTTCGCCTTACTAATACTCATCGTATTATCGCCATTATATCTGCTTATCGGGCTTTTGATAGTTTTAGACTCTAAAGGTCCTGTTTTATACATGCCGTATAGAAAAGGAGAGTCTGGCAAGACATTTAAATGTTACAAGTTTAGAACTATGCTAGTTTGTGATACGCCATCGAATGGCACAAAATCGACAGCCAAAAATGACCCGAGAATAACCCGAGTTGGTAAGTTTTTACGAAAAGCTGATTTAGATGAGCTGCCACAATTCTTTAACGTATTGAAAGGCGAAATGAGTGTCATTGGCCCCAGACCACATAGAATTAATTTGCAGAACGATTTTAGAAAAAGTGTAAATGATTACATGGTAAGAAGTTATGTGCGACCAGGAATTACCGGTTGGGCCCAAGTCAATGGCTGGAGAGGGCCTACAATTACTATCGAACAGAAAAATGAACGAATAAAACACGATCTATGGTATATTGAAAACTGGAGTTTTTGGTTAGACATTAAGATCATTTTTAGAACTGTTTTTGGTAGACATCATAAAAAAGCATTTTAATCTAAGAGTTCAATATGAAATAAAAAATAGTAAGAGCACCCGATACGAATAAAATACGGTAACCTACTTTAAAATCGTGTTTTGTCAAACAACACTGATTGGCATATACACCCTTAGAATAGTTGAGCTGTGATAGCAATATTTTTTAAGAATTCAGAAATAAAATAAGTTGTCTTTGCCCTGGTGTTAGATTTTTAAATTGATCAAGAATCGATTAAAAAAACTAATAAAATTAATTGATGACTTCAAAATATCACGAAATGATAAAACTTTTAAAAGTAAAAAAAGCGTATAAATTACAGCCTCACAGAAGTACTACGGCTTATCTTTTAATGCGCAGAATAGTTCCGCTAGTACTGTTGATGCTAGTTTCGTCTTGCTATACCTCAAAAGGATTAAACTATTTACAAAGCGATGAGAGTACCTTAACGATACCGCTTATTCCTTCACGGTATTTGGTGCAACCAAATGATGTTCTGAGCGTGGAAGTACAAAGCAGAGACCCTGAACAGTCGGCTGTCTATAACACGGGTAATCTTGGAAATAGTAATGTTGAGCCAAATGAAGCGTCTTTATTTCTTTCGGGCTACACCGTGAATCGTGATGGTGTGATAAATATCGCTAATGTTGGTCAACTTAAAGTGAGTGATCTTAGTGTAGAAGAAATAGGAGACCTCGTGCAGCGTGAAATAGATAAGCATCTGGTTGATGCTACGGTCTCAGTAAAACTTACAAGCTTTAAAGTATCTGTACTTGGGGATGTGAAAAACCCAGGAACGAATTACATTTATAATACCCAGGTCAACATATTTGAGGCGCTTAGTGCGGCTGGAGATTTAAATATATCTGCTAAGCGTAAAAACGTAAAATTAATTAGGCAAATGGGTGATAAATCTAAAGTTGTGAATTTAGATTTGAGAAGTCCTCTGGTTATTCATTCGCCTTATTATTTATTGCATCCAAATGACGTGATATATGTAGAAACGTCAAGGCCAAATCTCGCACAGAAAAACTTGGGCATATTTGGACTAATCTTATCGGCTATAACAACAACAGTACTGGTATTGAGCTTTAGCTCAAATTAAATTTAAAACTACCCCTAAGTAAGTCTTTAAACTCAGTACTTGCATCGTAAAATAGTAAGGAGAATATAAAAAGATGGCATTTAGAATTTTTTTAATACTACATTAGAATGGAAGAGACACGAGATAAAAATACCACCTCAGTACAAGAGGTTAATTTGAAATCTTTTTTGCGGAAGGTGTACAAAAACAAACTACTTTTTTTATTGAGTATTTGTTTCTTTATGGCTGGCGCATTTGCATATATTTATCTGGTTACTCCTAAATACGAGGTGTCAACTTCAATTTTAATTGATCCTTCTGGCAGCAATAGGGTTTTGGGTGATAGTAAATATGTTGATGGAGGAGTGAGCCTTATAGAAATGGAGAAAAATCTCTATAACGAAATTGGTATCATCAAATCATTTAGCCTTATCAGTCAGACGCTAGAAGATTTGGAATTTGACGTTTCGTACCATTCGAAAAACTGGTTAAAAAAGAAAGAGCACCATAATTATTTTCCCTTTAATGTAGAAATCAAAAAGACTGAAGTACAACTTAATAATGTTCCTTTTGAAGTTCAAATTCTTGATAATAAAAGATATAGCTTAACTGTAGAGGCCGATGACTTTATGGTGTCTAAGCCCTCAACGGGTTCTTCTAGAAAGGTGAAAAGTGATTTTAGCTTTACGAAAGTATACTCATTTGGTGAAAGAGTCAAACATGATTATTTCAATTTTATATTGGATAAACCCGGGTATGAAATAAACTCAGAGGAGTTTAAAGATCGTGAATTAAGCTTTGTCATTCATAACTTAGATAACCTTGCTAATGGCTATGTTGAAAATTTAGCGGTTGACAATATTGATATTCAGGCAAGTATTTTTAAAATAGGTTCGATCGGAGCCCTAGTGGCTAAAGAAATTGAATTTCTTGAAAAACTAACAACAAATTACGTTCAAAATAAGCTTGTTTCTAGAAATAAAATAGCGGCAACTAAAGAATCATTTATTAGAGATCAGCTCGATATTGTTTCAGATTCTCTCTTAAAAGTGGAATTGAAGTTAGAAATGTTTAAACAAGAGGAAAATGCTGTTAATTTGGGTGCTACAGCATCTAACGCATTAGGTTTAACGCAAAATTTAACGGTAGATAAAGCCAAATTAGAGCTAGAAATTAAGTACTACAAATCTCTTATAAAATACCTTAAGAATAATCGAAACAAAGCTGATTTTGTCATTCCTACGGCTATGGGAATAGAGGACCCCTTAATTAATGAAAACATCAATGAACTTAAAAGGCTCTATGCGCTAAAATCAAAAAAGAAGTTTTTTATAACAAGTAGGAGTAAGGAGATGAGAATTCTCAACGACCAGATAAAAGAATCAACAAGATTATTGCTAAACAATTTACGCACGTCAATTAAATCTTCTGAATTCGCACTACTTGGGGTGGAATCTCAATTATCAGACTATAATGCTGAAATTAGTGCGCTTCCAACAAAAGAAAAGCAACTACTTAATATTGAAAGGCAAAGTAACTTATATGAGAACCTTTTTAATTACCTGAGCCAAGAACTGGCTAAAACCGGAATTGCAAGGGCTGAGGATGCTTCAGATACCAGAGTCTTAGATGAAGCCAGAATGGTAGGTAATGGGCCGGTGGCTCCACAAAAAATGCTACTATTAGTATTGGCTGGTATTCTAGGTACTCTAATACCTTTAGCGAATATCGTATTTTTTTCCAGGGATGATTTAATTGAAAACAGTAGCCAAATTGTTGAGCATACTGATATTCCATTAATAGCAAGCATAGCTCACCACTATTCGAAATCTAAAACTAAAGATTCAGATGTTTCTCTTTGGAGAGTTAAAGAATCATTTAGAGATTTGTATATTAATTTGAAATTTATTCGCCCAAAAGAAGGATGCTGCGTGTTGGGTATCACCTCAATTATGCCTGAAGAGGGCAAAACTTTTTGCGCTATCAATCTAGGTATCACCTTGGCTGAGGCAGGTAAAAAAACACTTATAATCGATACCGATTTAAGAAACCCTAGTCTTGTTAATGAAATAGCTAAGCGTAATAAAAAAGGACTTTCTGACTATTTACAAGGCACGGTTAGCTCCTTAGATGATATTATTTATTCACATGAAAAATTAAACAAGCTTCAATTCATTCCGACGGCGGTTAATAACGACAATATTCTTGGTTTACTATCTGGCTCTAAAATGGAATCCGTTTTATCAGAACTCAAAGAGAAATACGACTATATCATATTAGATACTCCCGCCGTTGGTCTGGTCTCTGATTTTCTGCTATTTGCAGATATGATAGATGTAAATTTATTTATTGTTCGAAGAAAAATTGCCAAAGTAGCATTTCTGAAAGATTTTGAAAAGTTGATGGGTAGTGGTAGAAAGAAAAAAAGTTATATCGTATTCAATGATACTTTAGATAAAGATTTCAAGCATGGGTATGGGCAGATGTATGGCACAAATAAAGAGCCTCAATTGATTAATGATACTTTGAAAGTCTCGTGATTGCCCCCTTTAACTTTATATTAAATATGCCGTCTAATATCAAAATTTGATATCGTAATAAAATGAATAATTACGAGCAATATTTTAACTGGCCCGTCGTGCATTTACAGCACTTTTATAGCTACTTCGCTTTAGCGGCGGTCACGGCATTATACTTGGTTATTAAAAGCGATTCAAAACATAAGCTTGAGCTATTTTTTCTATCCTTTTATTTGCTCACCGGTAATATAAATGACATCTTAACTATTAAAATTCCGGGGTTCAGTTTTTTTGAAATTCAACCCATCAGGTTTATCTATCTTTTGTTGTTGTTTTTTATAATTAGAAAAACCTTGCTTTCAAAAGAAAAGCAATCGCTTAGCCTCAATAAAACAACGCCCTGGTTCATAGTATTACTTTACGCTTATGTGCTATTGCTGTTCATTTCAGTTATTGCTAACATCACCCATATGGGCTTGCCACAAGGGTTAAAAGTAATGCTTGATGCAGCGGCCTTTTTGATACTATTGACATCTTTACGTTTAATGGCAGACAAGGCTTCTTATGACCTGATCGGAAAATCGATTATTATTGGAGCGGTAGTTTCAAGCGTGGTAAGCCTTGCACAATTGTCAATTGACCCTTACTTTCTTCGAATAGGAGATCAACGTGTTGCTTTTGGAAGCCTTTTAAGATCAAATGGAATTTTTAGTACAGAGTATTTCAACTCGTATTATTTAATTATTGCTATTACATGGACCTTAATTACCGTTAAAAAAAACGGATTAAAAATAGTATTGGTTTTGCTCTTTTCTCTAGGTGTATTGTCTACTTTTCAAAGAATGAGTTGGATAATTTTAGTCTTGGTATTAGTCACTTATTTCGTGTTTATAAAAAAGGCAGCTATTGAGAAGCTTCTATTGGTGGGGCTTACAGGCCTTGCATTGATTTTATCCATCTCTATTTTCTACTACCAAGATATCATGAACAGCACAATGGTAAAAGAAAGGTTAAGTGAAACTATTGAGGGGCGTCAAGGATATTACACCATGGTTCTCGATAATATTGGAGAAAACCCCGTCTTCGGATATGGAGATCTTAAGAATGAAGTCTACTATACGAATTTACTGCGTATAACGCATGATAGAGATAGGGCGACAGCCACCACAGGAGATCTGCATAGCGGTTATTTTTCCGCGATGTTTTTATATGGTATACCTGCCTTTGTATGCTTCACTATGTTCGTATTGCTAGCGGTATTCTACTATTCTAGATCATTTAATGAAAATCTATATTTCGTAATTCCCTTTTTGGTAAGTATTCTTTATCTGATAGGTAATCTAACCAATACATTTCTATTTTTGAAATATGTTTCAGTGCTCTACGCAATCCATATTGGTATTGGAATGGGAATCAATAAAATAAGAGAACAGACAATTTCAGAAGACTAACCAGTGTGTCGCTAAATAAGAATATGAAGCTAATTGAAAAGATAAAAAAAGCTTTCCTTAAAGGAAATACACGATCTGTTCGGGCAAAAAAGAACGTAGTACTAACTATAGTAGTAAAAGGTCTGGGTGTATTAATTGGCTTTATTTACTTTCCTTTATCATTAGATTACCTCGGAGCGGTAAAGTTTGGTATCTTTTTAACCCTACTTTCTATAGTAGACTGGTTTTTGAATTTTGATATTGGTATTGGGCTAGGCCTACGAAATAAGTTTGGTGAATCAGTAGCAAATAATGATGACGAAAAGGCGAAGCATTATGTGAGTTCGGCCTACTTTGGTTTAGGTGCTATTGTTACTGTGCTTACCATTGTACTGCTCATTTTGAATTATATACTTCCTTGGCCTAATTGGCTAAATATTGAAGCTGCCCTCGTCGAGGAAGTTAGAACACTTGGTGCCATCATTATTGTTGCTTTCGGTATTCAGTTTATTACTCGCAACATCTATGAAATATTCTACGCGCTTCAAAAAATGGCTTATGTTGAGTTATTTTCATTAATTTCAAAGGCGGCATTTCTAATATTAATACTTGTAATTCCTTTTATAGTTCCTGACTCATTGCTTCTTTTTGGCGCTGCCAAATCCTTGACATTTGCCCTGGTGCCATTAACTGTGGGCTTGTATTTTTTTAAACGTAAATTTAGTGCCTACAGGCCATACCTAAAACATGTTAGATTAGATTATTTCAAAGACTTGTTTTCTTTAGGTATTAAATTCTTCGCCATTAAGATTGCTATGCTTGTCATACATCAGACAAATAATATTTTAATCGCCAGTTTTGTCTCTTTAGAAGGCGTACCCCAGTATGAAGCAGCCTATAAGTATCTTTCCATATTCATGTTACTATTTGTTATTCTGAATAACCAACTTTGGCCCTCCAATATAGAGGCCTATGCTAAAGGTGAATTAGATTGGATGAAAAAATCTATGCGTACTGTAGTCAAAATTTGGATGGGTACTGTATTGTTGGCCTTACTTATGGTACTGGTATCACCTTTCGTATATGAATTATGGTTAGGCGAAAACTTAGAAATACCTGTAGCGATTTCAATAGCTGTGGCAGTATCTATCTGCCTTACAACATGGGTAAATATGTTCAATATAGTAACCAACGGAACAGGTAAAATCAAGCTTCAAATGTACTCTTGGATATTTGCCGCAGTTATTAATATTCCGGCATCACTGTTTTTTGTTAAAGTACTAGATCTTGGGGTGGTAGGCATTGTCTTAGGAACCATTGCCAGCTTAATACCCGTTGCTATTTTATCACCTATTCAAGTAACTAAAATTTTAGCAAGAAAAGAACGAGGTATATGGGCAAAATAGAACCGGTGTATGTTCACCTGAGCGTTTGTTTTTCAAATCGAACACTTTCATTATGTTGCTTTCGTTTAAAGGATAGAGCCTGCGTAGTAGCTTTTTTAAGTTTTAGGAGCAACCTAGCAATGAGCTCTTTTTTTTAAATTAAAATCTAACAAAATATTTTAGTCAGAATTTATAATTTCGCACAAAATATGTTCAATAAAACACCATCATTTTACCTTAATTTTAATTAACTGATTTTGCAAAAGGAAAACCAAAATACCACAAGCAATGTTGTTTTTTTAGGCGAATCGGGCTTTCCTATTGGATTGGCTACGGTTCAACGACTAAGCTTAATGGCAAAAGCTTTGCTATATGAGGGAAGTAGTGCCACCGTAATTTGTAGAAAAGGTGTTTGGAATAAAAATGAAGGTATAGCCTTTGATACTAAAGGAACTTTTGAAGGTATCGATTACCGCTATACCTCAAAAAGTGCTTTTAGACCAGAGGGGTTCATCGACAGAAATATACAGAAAGTGAAAGGTATATATGGTGAATTCAAGCATTTAAGGTATTTGAAAAAGCATGATAAAATAGATTTGGCAATCATCTCAGATATGAAGGTTGTTCATGTGTTACGTTATATAATGTATTCCGTTTTTCTAAAGTTTCCTATTGCAATAAATTTTGTTGAAATGACTTCTTCAATGCAGCACAGGGCTAGTTTTTTTAAAAAAATAAATGACTATTTACATGATAAATTGGTTATTAGATTTTATGATGGTGCATTCCCTATTAGTGATAAATTAATGGACTATTATAAGCTTATTTCTCCTTCCAAACCTGTTTTGAAGCTCCCGATATTATGTGACTTTGATAAATTCAATATAGAGAAGAGTAGCGAAGAACCTTATTTTTTATACTGTGGAAGCATACGCTATACGCAGGTAAGAAATTTTATTATTGAAGCTTATAAGAAAAGTTCTAGTGGTGAAAACGCAAAATTATATATGATCATAAGCGGAGGAAGTAAAAAAGAGACCCTTCTTTTAGAACAAGAATTAAATGCCCACTTCGATACCCAACGAATTAAGTTATTCTCAAATATACCGTATGAACAGCTGGTTCATTTGTATATAAATGCAATAGCATTGCTTATTCCGTTGCGCCCCACAATTCAAGACGCTTCGAGATTTCCGCATAAGATCGGAGAATATTTAGCTTCTGGAAATCCTGTAATAACAACAGATGTTGGTGAAATAAAAAACTATTTTGAAGATGGTAAAACGGCTTTGATTGCTGACTCTTATACGATCAATTCCTTTGCTGAAAAAATGAAATATGCGTTAGATTTTCCAGAATTGTCAAGAGAAATAGGACTGCGCGGGAAGGAATTGGGTCTGAAAGAATTTGATTATAAAGCACATGGAAGTAGGCTGCTGAAGTTTGTTAAAAAACTGTAAGCGAATAAAAAATATATAAGAGAGTAGAAATTCAACTTAGAGTTCGATAGTGTTATTTGTAAGGGAATGATAGAAAGGAAAAATATTTGTATTACTATAAACTCGCTTGCCAGTGGTGGTGCTGAAAAACAATCTTTGTTATTGGCAAAAGCACTAAAACCCTATCACAATACTATTTTGCTAATACTTAATCCGCAACCCACCTATCAAGCCCATCTCGACGCATTAGTGCAAGAAGGTATTGATCATGTTTATCTATCAAAGAACCCAATAAAAAAGATAATCGAGTTTACGCGTTTTCTTAAGAAGAGAAAAATTGATATTATTTTTTCTTTTCTCCCAACAGATACTATTCTTTCCGCTATTTGCGGTAAAATAGCTGGTGTGCCCCATATACTAGGAGGAATTAGAAATAGCTTTATCCCTAAGTTTAAATTTTCAGTTTTAAGAACCGTTCATAATTATTTGCTTAGTTATACCATAACCAACAACCACGCGGCGTATTTCTCTTCTATTGAATTTGGTTTTAAAGAAAAGGTATTTGTGATACCAAATGGAATTGAAATAAAACCTGTTACAGCAAAACAAGATGCAAATCGTAAAACGATACGCATAATTAGTATGGGAAGGTTGGTTAAACAGAAAGATTATAGTACGGCTATAAAAAGCATTGCTGAACTAAAAAAAATGCTACCATTTGACCTTAAACTAAACTATAAGATTGTAGGTCATGGGCCTGAAAAAGAAACTATTGTTGCTAGTATTGAAAAGTATGACTTGCTAGAAGAAATAGAATTGATCTCGCACCCTTCTAATATATATGGCTTACTAGAAGCATCAGACATTTATTTATGCACCTCTATCTTTGAAGGTTTTTCGAATTCAATAATGGAGGCCATGAATTGTAGATTACCCATAGTCGCTACGGATGCTGGCGATAATTCGCGTCTTGTGATTCATGGTAAAAACGGATTTGTTACAGACCTTGGTGATTATAAAAAATTAAGCGAGCATATGCACAACCTGGTAGAATCTTCGGAGCAACGCACTCAATTTGGTTCAGAAAGTTATAGTCATTTGGTTGAATCTTTCAGCTATGCAGTTTTTCAAAGAAAATATTTAAATATCATCAAAAATATAGAGACGATTAAAATAGATAAGGGAGAATATATCGTTCAGGAATAGGATAGCCCTAGGCAGTTATAGTTTGAACAAACACAGCATTTCAGTAGCTATAAGTCAAAATTACCTAGCGCCTTATAAAGCTAAGGTTAAACGAATATAGTTAGCCATAAGAAGCACTTGTTGTATGTTGCTTACCGTTTAAAACTTTGGCTTATGATTTAGGCTTAAATTCAAAAATAGAGGAGGAATTCATACCTCAATTTAACCATGAAAAAACAGAAAAAAATTGCATTTTTCGGAATCAAGTATTTTCCTTCGAGAGGAGGAACAAGCCGTGTTGCAGAAAATCTAATTCTAAACCTGGCAAATGACCATGAGATTACCATTTACTGTTATAAGAACAAACTGGCCAAAACCCATATCAAAGGTGTACATGTGGTTGAATTTCCTGAAATAGGGCTGGGTAACCTAGGGGTGTTTTTGTATTATTTTCTTTGCTATTGTCACATTAGGTTACTAGGTAAGTACGATAGCATACATGCGCATAAAATTGATAGCTTCTTTTTTTTAAATGGCTTAGCTAAAAGCGCACATGTAATGGCGACTGCCCATGAGGCCCCTTACAAGCGAGACAAATGGGGTCTATTAGCCAAGGCTTTTTTTAAAGTTTGTGAGAAACGCTTTTTGAATTTTAAAGGAATTAAAACAGCAATATCGAGACCGCTTTGCGAATTCTATAAAGAACAATACGGGGTTGAGGTTTTGTTTATCCCAAACGGGATCAACCTTTTTGAAGAAAAGGCGGAAGTGGCTACTGAAAATTTTTGGCCAGAAATGGTACCTGTTGACAGCCCATTTGTACTATTTGCCGCAAGAAGAATTATGGGTACAAAGGGTTTGCATACTATGCTAAAAGCCTATAAGAAAATCAAGTATCAAGGTAATATTTTCATTGCAGGAGAATTGGATAATTATCCGGCATACATCAAACAAATAAAAGAACTAAGTATAGGTTTGAATGTTCATTTCTTGGGCTATGTAAGTCCCTTGTCGGCATTATTAGATTTGGTGGGCAAGTGTGACTACTTTGTTTTTCCATCAGAAACGGAAGGCATGTCAATTATGCTACTAGAGGTAGCGAGTATCGGAAAACCAATCTTAGCTAGTGATATTCCTGAGAATACCCAAGTATTTGATGATACTGATGTGCTTTACTTTAGAGATAAAGATGTGCTAGATCTCTCTAAAAAAATACAATGGGCAGAGAACAATACATTCGAATTTAATCAGCTTGGAATTGCTGCAAAACTCAAGGTAAATACCAAATATACTTGGGACAGAATCACTCTTGAATATATAACCCTGTATAATGCTATGGAGTAGTAATCATACGCTTTACTAATTTAGGGGCCACCCTATGTACTGCTAGAAGATCATTTCTTTATGGCATAGGCTAGCAAGTGTAGTTGATCGAATTCATCCCAGAAAAAGAGGAATACAAGCTTCGAAATACACTTTGAAACTTCTCTTCAGGTGTGTTTCATCGAAATTAACACACATTTCATAGTTTTTAGAAACATATTTAGCACATTTATAGTCCCTAAATCTACTATTATGAGCAACTTACATGTATCTTGTTATGAAATTCCTATGTTTTTAATTTTAGCTATTACAATCTTTTGTTCTTGTGCAGATGAAGATATTCTTGTTCAAGATGTCTTTATGCAAGAGATAAATCAAAATATTGAAGAAGTAATCGATACGCCTGCTGAAGGGCCAGTAGAACCGATTGACTCTGATACGATTGCTGAGGCTGATGCCTGTTCTACGAATGGCGGACTTGCCGGAGATACGGGTTTAAAAACTTGGTGTTGGGAAGCGGTTACCATACCCGAATATTCTGGGAGTAAAGGAACTTCCTTTAGCGATGGAGAACTACATATTGATTCAGAATGTTTTGAAAAACAAGTTTCTAAAGCCGGAAACCAACTAAAATTTAGTTTAAATCCAACCTACCCAGCTGTTGAAAACTGGTGTAGCAGAGATTTTAACATGCGTGCCGAAATTAGAACGAAGCCCTGGGACATTCGTCACTCAAAAGGCACAGAAGAATGGTTTGGTTGGAGCTATACATTTGGTAGCGATTATGTTATTGATAAAAATAATCAGTGGCTTTTCTTTCAAGTTCACCCGGGTGTCACCGGTGAGTCACCTCATACCGAGTTGATGATAAGTAAAGATGGTCAATTCAACGGGCACGATGCCGGGGAGATTTATGTGGTCAACGCAGCGAACGGAAAAGAATATCAACCTACGGGTATAACTCCGAAGGCAGGAGGGACCTTAGATATCGTAGTACATGCCGTATGGGGTGATGCGTCGAACGGATTATTGCAAGTATGGATAAACGGGCAGAAATTATATGATAGGCAAGTAGCTACCATATATGCAGCTTACCCTTGGGGTGGAAATGCCAAATGGGGTATTTACAAATGGCCCTGGGCAAATGAAAGTTCTGTTCAGAAATCACTTGAACAAGGGGTAACTCATTTAGAAACTTATATGGGGCCACTGCGTATGATAACTCGAAAACCAGGAGATACGCAATACGGTGAGGATTCCTATTCTTTAGTTGCGACGAATTAATGTAAACAATCAAAACCTTCACTGAAAACACAGCTATCAAATAATGCTTATCAAGTAACTTCCTGCGATACTAGATATGTATTTTTAAGTTTAAAATAAATATGAATAAAACGACTTCAGATTAAAACTTCTAAACTATTTTCACGCTGATTCGGTTTTGCAACACATAGCTACAGACCTGATATCAATGATCAAGACGAACGTTTATATATAATGAGAATAGATTTCATACTAAGTAACTTTGGAGGTGATGGCGCACAAAGGGTGGTCTGTAGCCTGGCCAATTATTTTGCAGAAAAGGGCAATATTGTTCGAATAATCACGTACAGAGATGGTGATAAGTACCGTTTAAACGAAAATGTTGAACGAATTCGATTGCATAAGAAATTGCCTCTGTTTGACACTAACCTGACCAGGGCCGCGGTACATCTTTTCCGTTTTTATTGGAAAAAGAAAAATCGACCTGATGTTATTAGCTCTCATATAAACACAATGGGCTTGGTTAGTATACCAATTTCTTTGCTCTACAATATAAAGTTGGTAGTTTCAGAGCACAACAATTATTTGGCTGCTAAAATGAGTGCCAAGCAATGGTTTTTGTGGAACGTACTTTATAAGTTTCCTCAGGCCGTTACTATTTTGACCCGTTTTGACAAGACTTATTTTGAGAAAAAAAATAAGAATGTTCGTATTATGCCCAACCCGCTTTCTTTTGAACCAAAACGAAATGTGGCAGTCAGGGATAATAAAACGATCGTTGCGGCAGGTAATCTAGACAGATACCACCACAAAGGTTTTGATAACCTTATTGAAATTGCGGCTAAAGTCGTTCAAAAGCATAGCGATTGGAAATTCATGATTATCGGCTCAGGGGATCAAGGACTTGCTTTTTTGAAGCAAAAGGCAGAAAGCTTGGGCGTTAGTAATAGTATGATTTTTGCAGGATATCGTTCAGATGTTCAAGATATCATGCAGACTTCTGAAATTTTCATGCTGAGTTCAAGGTTTGAAGGCTTGCCAATGGTTTTATTGGAAGCTGCATCACAGGGTATCGCTTGTATCTCATACGATTGTATATCTGGCCCTTCCGAGATCATTGAAGATGGTGTTAGCGGCATCTTGGTTGAAGACCAGAACAAAGATGAAATGGTACAGCAGACCCTTGCATTAATAGCAGACGAAAATCTGAGAAAAAAACTCGGTACCAACGCTGTAAACTATGTTGAAAAATTTTCTTGTGATAAGATAGGTCTTAAGTGGCAACAGCTCTTCGATGAAATACTTAAAACATAAATTCAAAAAAAGAAGTGGTTTCCAAGTAGATTAATTAGCGAGGACTTTCTAGGTTTCGAGATTGCTGGCCAGACCAGAGCTAATTGTTTTTTTAAGAATTTTTAGTTCATGATCTTAAACAAAAACGCAAAACAATTTCAAAGTTTAGTCTTAAATCAACACCACTATTTTTGCTATATTTAGAAAGTTTATAACGCAAAATGGCTATTCTGTCAATTAGATAGCATCGGAAAAGACCGTCATAGCAAAACCAAGCTCCATGATTAACTTAATACAAAAGGCTGAAAGTTACCTTCATCGGACTGCTATAAAAAGCGAAATCGAAACTTACTCATACCAGCAATTATTAGACGCATCCGAGAATATTGCCATAGATTTATTAAATAAAAAAGCAGATTTGAATGAAGAACGCATTGCGTTTTTAGTCCAACCTGGGTTTAGTTATACGGCCATTCAATGGGGTATATGGCGTGCCGGGGGTATTGCTGTTCCTTTGTGTGTAAAACATCCTTTTTCATCTATAGCCTACGTTATTGAAGACACATCTGCGTCCATAGTTATTTGTGCTTCGGAATTTGAGAAACTGTTATCACCTTTAAAGAATAACCCTGAAATTCGCTTTGTTTTCTCTGAGTCATTTTCAACAGCGCAAGGAACGCTACCTGATATAGACATGAATCGTCGAGCGATGATTTTATATACCAGCGGTACTACCGGCAATCCTAAAGGAGTGGTCACAACACACCATAATATTGAAACGCAAATAACGGCGCTTACAACTTCATGGGAATGGCACAAAGATGACCACATTCTAAACGTACTTCCTTTACATCATGTCCACGGAATAATAAATGTAATGTCATGTGCACTGTGGTCTGGAGCATGCTGTGAATTTTTACCTAAATTTAATTCGGATAGAATTTTTGAAATATTCTGCAAGAAAGAGGTGAACGTTTTTATGGCGGTGCCCACCATTTACTATAAGCTGATTGGGTATTATAAGGAACTTTCTGAGGATAGACAAAAAGAAATATCAGGTGTTTTACCACACTTTAGATTAATGGTTTCTGGCTCTGCAGCACTGCCTATTTCGGTGCTTGAAGATTGGAAGATGATAAGTGGTCACACCCTTCTCGAGCGCTATGGTATGACCGAAATGGGTATGGCGATTAGCAATTCGTATAGTGAAAAACGTATGCCTGGCTATATCGGTCTGCCACTGCATAAGGTTAGCGTAAGAATAGCAGACGAACAAAATCGAATAGTAGGAGTAGGAAGCCAAGGCGAGATTCAAGTTAAAGGCCCCAATGTTTTTAAAGAATATTGGAAAAACCCAGCAGCTACCAAAGAAACATTTACAAAAGAAGGCTGGTTTAAAACTGGAGATATAGCGGTTTTTGAAAATGGATATTATAGAATTTTGGGTCGTAACTCCGTAGATATCATAAAGTCAGGAGGGTTTAAAATATCAGCTTTAGAAATAGAAGAAGTACTTCGCAAACATCCGCAGATAAAAGAATGTGGGGTAGTAGGAATTCCAAATGATGAATGGGGTGAGATTATCGGGGCAAGTTTAATTCTTTCTTCCGATACTATTGATTTGGAAGCCCTTAATGAGTGGTTAAAAGATAAATTACCTAGCTATAAAACGCCAAGAAAATATATTTTTCAAGATGATTTGCCAAGAAATGTAATGGGTAAAGTCACCAAAAAGGCAATACAAAAATTATTTATTGATTAATCGCACCGAACTATGAAAATTTATGGAGTTGCCCTTTTGGCCTTTTGTTTTCTAACAGGAAAATTTATTGGAAATCTTTTGGGAGTTGCAATTGGTATCAATGGCGATGTTGGAGGTGTTGGTTTCGGTATGGTATTGCTCATTTTTGTTAATGGTTATATGCGTAAAAAAGGCTGGCTTGAACCTTTGACTGAAAAAGGAATTCTATTTTGGAGTGCGATGTATATACCAGTTGTTGTGGCCATGTCAGCTACACAAAATGTAAAAGCAGCTATCTCTGAAGGGCCAATAGCGATCATAGTTGGGGTGACAGTTACCCTAACCGGCTTCTTTCTAGTTCCTTTAATTTCGAAGATTGGAAGAAAAAAACAAAACAACTAGACTATGGAAATTATCGAAAAGCTAGTTGATAAAAACGGATTAGTCTTTGCTTTTTTAGTGGTAGGGGCTATCATGTGGTCATCGTATTGGGTTTCAAAAAATATACTGCGAAAAAAAATACCTGGCGTAGCCATTGCCATCATAGTCGGATTAATGCTAGCTTTTTTCGGAAATAAAAAAGGTATTGCTGATGTCTCTCTTTTCGGAGGAATGGCAGTACTGGGCGGATCAATGTTACGAGATTTTACAGTTGTCTCAACCGCTATGGGGGCTGATTTTAGTAAAATTAAACAGGCAGGGCTCGCGGGTACTATTGGCTTATTCATAGGGGTTATTTTCTCCTTTTTTCTAGGCGTGATTCTAGCCTCAATTTTAGGCTATACTGATGTAGTCAGTTTAACGACCATAGGGGCAGGGGCCTGTACGTATATCGTTGGGCCTGTTACTGGATCGGCCTTAGGGGCCACTTCTGATGTTATTGCCATAAGTATAGCTACAGGGGTAGTTAAGGTTATTGTAACCACTATAGCCACTCCAATTTTGGCAAAAAGAATAGGACTCGACAACCCGCATTCGGCGGTGGTATTCGGCGGTTTAATGGGTACCACAAGTGGCGTAGCGGCGGGCTTAGCGGCCACCGATCCAAAATTAGTACCTTACGGCGCTTTGACCGCGACTTTCTCTACAGGTTTAGGTTGTTTGCTTTGCCCTTCAATTTTCTACTTTATCTTAAAAATCATTTGGGGTTAAAGCAATTTGTTAGATCGGTAGTGCAGTATAGAAAAGGATGAATTACGTAGTGTCGCGTTCATTTCGAGAATAGGTATTCTAATTGTTATTCGATAATTCTGCCGCCTATATGCAATCTCAATTTTGCAGACTTCTTGCTATTTCTCATGTATTGATGACACTTCCTTTGTTGTTCAGATAAATTATTCAATTTAATTTTAAAAAATTCTTAAATTGTAGCAAATATAAAATCAGACTATGCAGATAAAGGAATCGTCAGAAATCTATGATGTAATCATAGTGGGGTCAGGAGCTGGTGGAGGCATGGCGACAAAACAACTAGCAGATGCTGGTTTGAATGTAGCTGTAGTAGAAGCGGGGCCTTTTTTCGACCCTGCAGATCCAATAACTAAAACCCAAATGAAATGGCCATATGAGTCACCAAGAAGAGGTGCTGGTACCGATAGGGCTTTTGGCGAATGGGATATGTCTTGGGGTGACTGGGAAGTAGATGGAGAGCCTTATACACAAGAAGAAGGAACAAATTTCAGATGGTGGCGGGCCAGAATGCTAGGTGGTCGAACGAACCATTGGGGGCGTATATCATTGCGTTTTGGGCCGAAAGATTTTAAAGGAAAAACCCGAGATGGTCATGGTGATGATTGGCCTATCGGATACGACGATGTAAAACCGTATTATGATAAGCTAGATAAACTAGTTGGTGTTTTTGGAACCAATGAGGGCCGAGAAAATGATCCTGACGGTTTTTTTCTTCCCCCACCAAAACCAAGATTGCATGAATTGTTTTATATCAATGGTGCAAAGAAATCTAATATTCCTGTCATACCAGGTAGGTTATCTATGTTGACCAAAAAAATAAACAATGATAGAGGTGTTTGTTTTTATTGTGGCCAATGTAGCCGATCATGTTCCGTTTATGCAGATTTCTCTGCAGGTAGCTGTTTGATCTTTCCGGCACAGAAGAGTGGTGGTAAGGTTAAGATTTTTGTGAATTCAATGGTTCGTGAGGTTCTTGTAAATGAAGAAGGCAAGGCGACCGGAGTTTCTTATATCAGTAAAGATGATCGCAAAGAGTATAAGCTCAGAGCAAAAGTCGTAGTATTGGCAGCATCTGCCTGTAGTTCAGCACGTATTCTTTTGAATTCGAAGAGTAAACAACATCCAAATGGCCTAGGTAATAGTAGTGATTTAGTTGGAAAATATTTACATGATTCAACAGGGGCAAGTGCAGCTGGCGTGATACCAGGCTTAATGAATAGAAAGACCTCTTATAATGAAGATGGTACCGGTGGAATGCATGTATATTCTCCCTGGTGGGGTGATAACTCCAAACTTGATTTTCCTAGAGGCTATCATATTGAAGTCTGGGGTGGTATGGGGCAGCCCAACTACGGTTTCGGGTGGGACCCTAACGGAATGAATAAGTATTTTGGACTAAAACCCGGGGGTTATGGCGATGGTCTGCGTGATGATGTAAAGAAATATTATGGTTCCGTAATCGGTTTTGGTGGTCGTGGTGAAGGCATTGCTCGTAAGGAAAATTATTGTGAAATTGACCCAACAACGGTTGATCAATTTGGTATTCCTGTTTTAAAATTTAATTACAAGTGGTCAGAATTTGAGATAAATCAGGCCAAACATATGCAAGATACCTTTGAAGAATTAATTCATAACATGGGCGGTATTCCACTGAATGAAAAACCTGGTAAGGATAAAGATTACGGTCTGCATGCACCAGGTGAAATTATTCATGAAGTAGGTACAACGCGAATGGGAGATGACCCCACAACCTCAGTCACCAATAAGTTCAATCAATTACATGATGCAGATAATGTATTTATCGTTGATGCAGGAGTTTTTGTATCGCAAGCAGATAAGAATTGTACATGGACGATTATGGCACTTTCTTGGAGAGCTTCAGATTATATTATTGAACAACTAAAGGCACAAAATATTTAAAAAATGGATAGAAGAAAGAGTTTACAGACTTTAATTCTTGGAGGAGCTGCAGCTACTACTGGTGTAGTATTCAATTCTTGTAAGACAGAAACTATTGATAGTGCCGTTGCTGAAAGTAGTGCGAAGTATTTTGGTCGTACCCCAAAAGAATTGGAACGCATTGAAAAGCTGAATGCAGAGCAATTATTCAATGCCCACGAGATGGAGACTATCGCGGCGCTAAGTATTGTCATTCTTCCTCCAAAAGAACCGCATGGAGGGCCAATAGAGGCAGGGGTTCCTGAACTTGTTGAATTTATGGGGAAAGATATTCCGACGATGTCACCAACACTTTTAGGCGGATTAATGTGGTTAGACCATAAAAGCAATACAGAATTCGAAACAGAATTTAAGTCGGCAACTTTAGAGCAGAAAAAACAAATCTGTGATGAAATTTGTTGGCATGATACGGAGGTTCCGCTAGAGGAACAAGCCTTGGAAATTCAATTTTTTTATATGATGCGAGGTCTTACCGTAACGGGTTACTACACATCGAAAGTAGGAATAGCTGATTTAGGATATAAGGGTAACATGCCAAATGTTTGGGATGGCGTGCCGCAAGATGTGTTAGATCAACATGGGGTTGCCTATGATCCTGAATGGATAGCGAAATGTATTGACCAAAGTACCCGAGGTACTATTGCCACTTGGGATGAAAACGGAAATTTACTTACCTAAAGCACCTTTTGTAAATGCCGCAATACGACTAAGACAAGATGTAAAGCGAGGAAAATAGCACAAATTAAAAAGCCTGTTCTTCTATAAAGAAAAACAGGCTTTTTAATTTGATCTGAAATCTTATTTTTTATAGATTTTCACCCAATCAACAACAAGATATGATTTGTCAGGGATATCAGCTACGTCGAGATTCATTCCTTCAAAAAAACCACCACCAACAGCCATATTGAGAACGATTTTCTCATTTTTATTAAATAAATCGGCGATGTACTTGTAAGTTGTGTTTGTGAAATTTTTAACCTCAACGCCGTCTAATGAGATGACCAAATTATTTTGCGACCAAACGAGGTCATAGACATGAAATTCAGTGGTGAGATCTGTACCGGCGTCATGTACATGTGTTGTAAATGAAGATTCGGTTAGTGGCATGTTGGGTTCGTCACCATAAAAGAAATTGGTTACAAATTCATTCGGTTTTCCGCCACGGAACTCCATAATATCAATTTCTCCTTGTGTAGGCCAAGGATTTCCGTCATTCCAAAATGCCGGTGCAAGACCTTCGCCAGCTGGAAGTTTAATTCGCGCTGCAATTCGAAGGGTACCTTGTAATGATGGATTATAAGATTCTTTTGTTTCAATCCTTCCGCTAGTAAAATTGAAAGATTTTGTATTTGTTGTTGTCGGACTGGAAACTCCTGTAACTGATTCTCGTAGCTGTTCAATAAACAGATAGCCTTTATCTAAATAAAGATTGTCTGGTTGGTAAAATTGTAATTCCCCATTAAATGAGCCACCTTTCCAAGCGTTCCAATCTGATAAATCATCATCAAAATTATCTTCCCAAAGCAATTCCCATCCTTCTACATCTGTTTCATTAAAATCAAAACCAATGTTTGAAACTGAAGGAAGTACGGTTTCTTTTAGATTGAATTGTGGTTCGATACTATCATTGTTATCAAATGAGCAAGAAAAAATAATAAATGCACCAAGTATGAGGGACTTTTTCATAAGTAAAATTTTATTAAGTCCAAAATTATGGATTATAAACGAACGCAATCAAACTAAACGTTATACTGTAGAAGAATAAGATGAACGGTGTTTTTTTAGTAATTAAGCCTTATTTTATGGTGGGTATTTGCTTTCATACTTAGAATCAATCAAGCCTTTATTTTATTAATTAGGATTAGTTTTTTTACCTTCTTTTGGTTTTGCAAGATCAGAGAAGAGTGCGTATGCCTGAGGGTAGTAGAATTTTGAGTTTTATAAATTGGTTAGCGTACCCTAAGGTTTTTATGTTTACTTAAAGGTATATTACGCAGCGCAAAGGCGCGTAGGTTTATCTTAGTGCGGGTATTGTAGCGAAAAAAATATTCATATCTTGGACTTATAAAAGCCTAAGAATTTCAATGTCTTATCAAAAATTAATACAAGGTATTACCCTTTTAGTTCTTATTTCAATCAGCAGTCTAACATTTTCTTGTAAAGAACAATTTTCACTCCCAAAAGAAATGCCAAATACTGCAGAAAGTGCTGCTGAAGTACTGGAAGGTATTCATTTAGAAAAACCAATCCTTAAAAAAACAAATAAATCGCTTGTAGGTTTAGCAGATTCAACCTTTGTTCGATTGGCTGATTTTAGTGCTGATTTTGCTTATGATATGCGCTATGCTACCAAAAATAATTTTCTTAACGCTAAGGTTTATGACTGTGCGGAATGCTATACCCGAGTAAAAACTGTCAAAGCCTTAATAGCGGCCAATAAGGCATTTAACAAGGAAGGTGTGAAAATAAAATTTTATGATTGCTATCGTCCTAATTCTGTTCAATATAAAATGTGGAAGATTGTTCCAAATCCTCAGTATGTGGCAAATCCTGTAAAAGGCTCAATACATAATAAAGGTGGTGCTGTAGATATTACTTTGGTGACTTTAGAAGGCGAAGAGTTGGATATGGGAACGGACTTCGATTTCTTCGGAAAGCGGGCTTACCATGATAATTTAGATTTGCCACAAGAGATTTTAGATAATCGAAAGTTACTCAAAGAAACCATGAAAAAATTTGGTTTTTGGTCAACCCGTACAGAATGGTGGCATTATAATTTACAGGGTGCTTCAAAAGACCCTATTGCTAATTTTAAATGGGAGTGCGAATAAAGCGATAGCTTATGAAATATATACCAATCATCTTACTACTACTGTTCACCGCTCACATACTCGCACAAGACAAGATTATGTCCTTATGGCCAAAGGGTGAAATTCTAAATGGCATCTTACTTTTCAAATAAAAAACAGGTCAGCGAAAATACTCCTCCAAGTTTTTTGTTTCATACTACTCACGATGATGTTGTTCCTGTAGAAAACAGTTTGCTGTTTTATCAAGTTTTAAAGGATAAGGTGGTGTCGTCAACAATGCATATTTATCCTAAAGGCGGACATGGTTTTTCATTGGCGCGAAAAGATGTTCATTTGAGAAGTTGGAAAGCGCGTTTGTTAGAGTGGATTCAAAGCCTTAATTAGCTAACTTTTTTTTAAAAATATAGAAGTAATTCTATTCTGCTTTTATATTTTTGCGAAGTAATTTTGGATTCCTAAATATTGGAATTTTATTTTTTTTAGAATTTATAGCCTAAGCTATTTTTTCGGGATGTAGCGCAGTCCGGTAGCGCACTCGGCTGGGGGTCGAGTGGTCGCAGGTTCAAATCCTGTCATCCCGACGAAATTGGATATCAATCCATACTAAAAACCTGTTAATCTTATGATTAACAGGTTTTTATGTTTTTAAGGATATCAAATAAAAACAATGATATCCAAGGAACACGTCAACAATTCGGTTAACAAATTAATTTTTAAAAAAGTGTTAACCGAATTGTTAAAATTCCTCTGTGAAGGCTAAATAAATGTATCTTTAAGTGATTTGACTTTCGTCTGATAACAACATTTAATGTTAACAAAAAGACGAAATTATGAAAACATCTTCTTCATTCAGTATTCTGTTTTGGGTAAATCTAGCCAGAACAAAGAACCGTGAGGCATCTCTTTACGCACGGATTACCGTAAACGGAAAAAGGGCTGCCATCAGTTTAAATCGCAAAGTTTTAATAACCGACTGGGATAGTGACAGAAATAGGGTAAAGGGAGCCGGGTAAGAAGTTGCAAACTTCGCAGAGCGGGGTGTTTGCTGAATTCTTTAAAAATGAGACATAAAAAACCACAACTTTCGCTGTGGTTGTTACTCTGTATTTCTTGTTTATAGGAATTATTTATTCTTTTTCCACTCAGCCTGTCTTTCCAAAACAAAACTTAAAAGTTTATTCGCATCAAATTTTCCATTGATACAATCACCCAAATTTGGTGACGAATTAAGTCTAATAAAGGAAACATCTTTTGAAATTTCCAATATCATCTTACCTGAATCCATTGAGATTCTTCCTTGCTTTTTCATGTAGCTTTCTCCTTGCTCATTAAAATCCTCAATATATAGTATATTGTCTTTAATACTATAGTTTTTAGAAGGCAGCCATCCGATATCATTTATGTAAAAAATTTTATCATTGGATATGTAAAACTCAAAATAACTATCCAAAGTTTCAGCGCTATATTCTGGATACCAATTTCCTAAAATATCTTGTTTACTTATTTCTTGCGACTGGCAATTGCAAAATATCGCCAATATAAAATATAATCCCAATTTTTTCATGCCTTAATGTTTAATTGCGGGTATGTTAAGCGGTACATTCCCCTTACCATCAATTAATGGTTCTTTCTCTGGTTCCGTACTAAGATAATTAAGAACTTTGTCTCGTATAATTTTATCATAAAAATACAAGTATAAAAGTGTAAGATCTCCAGAATTCCCTTGTTCCTTTCGAGCAAGAAATAGAATATCATATCTTTTCTGTTCTCCATTTTCATGGTCCTTGATATCCACATCGAATATTGCCTTTCTATTAGGCCCTTTGGTAACATAGTATTGTTTCATAAAACCTATTTTGAAATAATCATCCAATAAATCTTTTCTTGTTGAATTCATTTTCGGGTCATAACCAAAAATATTTTTAAAGAACTTTGTTTTGTCATCTACTTTTTTAATTTCAGTTAATTCCCTGTGTAATTCTTGCGCCAAAAGTAATTTTTCCTTCATTCCTTCCCATGTTTGCAGATTTGTATTCTTCAACTGCATATAGGAGGGTCACAATTATAACGTTGTTTTAAGAAATTGAGGGGGAATGACAATCTTTAGGCAGCTTTTTCTTACAAACACCTCAATAAGTATGCCTTTTTTCAAAAATTTAAACACTGTCCAAAGCCAAGTCTGCATCTCGATAAAAAAAAGTTTGATTGAAAGCTTACAATAGTTATTACTTAAGAATGACGATAAAGTTTTTTATTGTAAAACTTGTAACCAGCTTTTTGATCTTAACCTTAAATCGAGAATGAATTACGTCTTCTGAAGATTTGACTCGTCTTCTTCGATTTTTTAAATCACAAATTATATCTTTACATTATCAGAGAGTAAAGCATTTTACTTTGAAGTTATTTATATAATCGTCAACAACTCGGTTAACAGTGTAATTTTAGTAAGTATAACTAATTGATTTATAGATATTTGTAGGGTAGGGGTATAACTCTGTCATCCCGACGAAAGCCACTGATAATCAGTGGCTTTTACGTTTTTCGGACACAATGCAGACAATTTCTCTCTTTTTACGGTGTTAGAGTTAAGATGTGACAAAAGGGGTTAAATTGAATAAAGCTTACTATGAATTAGGGGTGTTTTTGAACAGTACTAGGTGGTATGGGAGTTTGAATACCTCATTCTCCGCATTAAAAAATCGTTTCAGGCTATATTATATTAGGACTTACAGTACATATTGCTATGCTCACTTTAATTCGGAGATGGTTGTATACCATGCCTATACTTTCCCCGCTAGGTATTTTAATAGCTTTACTTTCTTCTTTTCTTAGAAAGGAAAGATATCATGTGAAAATATACTTACATTAACCGTATTCGAGCCGTATTCGAGCCGTATTCTTTTAGTGATCTTCAGATGACTGTGAATTGGCGTTTAATCTCCCATAATTAGAATACATAAAGGACATTTTCGATGTTTTAATCTTTTTTATTTTATGAATGAAATATGGAAGAAAAGAACTGCCGAGCATAGTGCATCCAGCAATTAATAAAACTATTGGGTTCACAAAAGATTCACTAAAAGAGAAAATACTCATAATCAATATGGTAGAAAATGGCAGTGAACAAGCCAATACATTAACCCCAAAATCAATATCAAAGCTTGGTTTTAGCTGTTCATCTTTCTCTTCCAACGCACTTACAGCACTCATGTGAGCAAATGGCCAGAAACTACAGGCACTTTGTGGAAAAACTACTAATAAAAGAATCATTGAGGCGCCTAGTTCGGGAAATGTAAAAACAAAAAGCGCGGATAATATAAAAGTAATTCCTGCACGTCGTATCAATAGTGAAAAAATAAGACCGAACTCTTTGAGTTTAATGCGGACGGCCATTCCGATAAAAAGAAGCACTAAGGGCGTCATAATAAGGCTCATTTTGGTAATCGTATTTCCTAAAAAACTAGGAAAAGAACTCAGGGTTATTCCAAACCCTAATAAAATGAGTGCTATTATAATGACCAAGTTAATGGGTTCGTTCAACATTGAAATGAAAAGGCCTTTGAGTTTGCTAGTTGTTGTTGCAACCAAATCTTTAACTGACCTTGCATGATACCAATGCATAGCCAACATGTATAAAAGAATTAGAACAAATATTTTATTGCCGACATCAGCTAAGGCTGCAAGGGCTAGATATTGATCGTCTAAATAAACAATGATAAAAGGAAAGCATGAGAGCCCAGGTGCTAAAGATGGAAGAAGCATCATAAGGGTTCTCTTTTTTGAATCTTCATGTGCTGCTAATGTTGAACTAAGTACGTATTTGCTGGCTAGAGCCATAAGAAAGTTAAATGCAATGGCTAGCAGCGGAAAAATTAAAAGTGATGTTTTTAGCTCTATTTTCAATAATGCGACAAAAATGGTAGCTGGTAATGCAATACTAAGAATTAAAGTTTTTAGCCCTTTCAGATCTTGTTTGGCTACCTTTTTTTGTAGCAGTAGACCTAATCCAATTATTAATGCCAATTCGAGTGTTTTCTGAAGCGCAAAATTCATATGATTATTAGCTTGAAGGTTTAATATTTAAATAGGATATTTTGTTGACATAACCCATTCAGAGCTGGTAGTTTGAAGTATCGAAGCAGACATCCCAACAACCCAACTCTGGGGTTAACTCAATTTAAACCAATACTTTTTCTAAGGCAGCTGTGAACAACTTCATCTCATCCATGGTACCCATACTTACCCGACACCAATTTTTATTCATAATATCAAAGGCACGAACCCCTATACCCTCAGCCGTCATTTTTTCTAAGAAACCTTTGCCTTCCATTTCAATTGGGAAGATTATAAAACTGGTCGAGGATGGAATGTATTCAAAACCCATTCGTTCAAGATTTTTGCAAACATAATCACGACATTCTTTGTTGAGTGTTCTAGACTTTGTCTGGAAAGCGATATCATCCATGCTTGCCATCGCTGCATGAACCGAGGGCAACGAAATACCCATGCCTCCTCTAGTTATTTTC
Organism: uncultured Flavobacteriaceae bacterium; assembly: GCA_938029725.1. GTDB lineage: Bacteria > Bacteroidota > Bacteroidia > Flavobacteriales > Flavobacteriaceae > Maribacter_C. The sequence goes on along the minus strand of CALHGE010000013.1, from coordinate 164,879 downwards.
TGAATGATATCTAAAGTTGCTTTCTGAGCAACTATGTAACCCACTCGAATACCAGCCATACCTTGAATTTTTGAGAATGTACGTGCGATAATCACATTTTTTCCTTCATTGATCAACGATACCATACTCTTTTTGTCGCCGTCTTCTAAAAAGCCCATATAAGCCTCATCTACGAAAACCGGGACTTTATCGGATACACGTTTGCAAAAATCTACCAGTTCAGTATGATCTGTCATACTTGCCGTAGGGTTGTTCGGATTACAGATATAGACCATTTTAGTGTCTGCATCGATAGCAGCTTCCATTCCCGCTAGGTCATGTGACCAGTCTTTTTTTAAGGGAACAGGTTTCCAAGTCGCGCCTGTTGCTTCGGCAACTTTAATTAATGACATGTAAGCTGGGTCTGCTGAAACGATGTTTCCACCTTTCTGAAATAGAACCATAGCGGTTTTCTCCAATAAGTCTGATGAGCCAGGCCCCATCATAATATTTTCTTGTTTAACAGCTTCCTTTAATGCTATTTTATCCATTAAAGAATACAGCTCTTTCCAGGCATAACGATTGCCTTTGCTAGCGTATTTTTTGATTGCTTCTACGGCCATAGGCGATGGACCATATGGGTTTTCATTAGCGTTCAATTTGGCCAATAACTCAACAGGCTTGTCAACAGCGTTGGGTAGATACTCCTTAAAAAATGGGGTATACGGAAGATTTCCTTGTGTGTCTAATGCAATAGATCGGTTTGAAAATGCCCCTTGGGCCAAATAGGGTGCAGCCATGATACCTGCCGCTGTCAGCGTTCCTCTTTTTAACCAATCTCTTCTGTTTAATTTTGTTTTCATGATCGTATATATTTAAATTAAAAGCTCTAATTTGACTCGACAGGTTCGGTATTTATACCAATATTTCCTGAAGCAACTATGGTATCATCTTCTGGGCTTAGATAAATATTTATATGTGCATCCATTGTCAGAATAGCATCATAAAAGGCCTCATCAGTAATTACAAAAAACTTATTTGTAGAAAACTCTCCAGATGTACCATCTATAGTATCAAAAGTCATTGAAGTAGTGGTTCCAACTCCTGATGCCCCATCTAACACAAGTGCGGGGTGCATCAAACCGTCTATGGTATTGTACATTGAAATTTGAACCAATGTTTGATCTAGCGTTGTTTTGTAAAAAACCACTCTACCATATACATTTGATCCCGTTGGGTCTGTTGATTCAATGGTATAGGCAACGTAAGTATTCAATGTACCTCCTCCATCTGCGGCGGTTAATACGGGTTCTAATCTTTCTTGCTCACAAGAAACAATGCCAATAGCTATGGCAATAATTAAGACAATCGTTTTATATGTTTTCATAATTTTTTTCTTAATTGTTAAACTGAATGTATTACAGGTTAAGGGTTAATCTTCCGAAGTAGTATGACCCTGCCGAACCTTGTTGAAAATTAGAGAAGAGGTTAAATCCACGTAATTCATATCTTAAGATTTCAGGATACTGATTGAAAACATTGTTTCCACCAACGGTCAAGCTGATAGCATCAGAAACCTTGTAGGTTAAACCAATATCTGTAGTGAATTCTGGTGAAAACCATTGATCTGCATAGCCCTCTGTACCTTCAGGAACTAAAGTGCGTAACCTATTATCTCTGCTTTGAACAGAACCGAAACGGGTACCTCTCAACATAGCAGAAAATTTACCAATAGCGTAATTTATGGTTCCAATCATCTTAGACCCAGGAGTACCAGTCTCAAATTGACCAATCAGACTTCTGCTTACATATAAGTTTTCTAAATCTTCATCAGATAAATTCGTATTTAAGTCAGGCAAATTGGCTCCTTCAAATTTATTCTCTCTAAATGTTCCCGCTAAAACAACACCAAGCTTTCCACCTCCCAAATTCGTATTGTAGTTAAGAACGGCTTCAATACCTTGTGTGCTTACATCACCACCATTAATTCTAAAAGCAGCTAAACCTTGACCTATTATAGGATCCAAGACAGGAGTACTGCCAGAGTTGAATTCTCCAGTTTCGAAAATTCTGTCAAAAATATCTATTTTGTAAGCGTCTACTGTGATATCTAATTTGCCGATTTTTGTAGTTACACCAACACTAAAGTTTCTAGAGCGTTCTTCTTGTAATTGACTGATTCCTAAAGACCTAGCGGCTTGACTGCTATTTTGATATAAGGTTCCATCAAAAGGAACAAGATCTACAAAGAATGTATAACTGTGAGAATAGTTTAATTCTTGTAAAGAAGGTGCTCTAAACCCACTACTAAATGAGGCTCTTATCGCGGTGTTTTCTCCAATTTTATAACGTGCAGCAAATTTACCAGTGAAAACATTTCCAAAATCAGAATAGTTCTCAACACGCATTGCTCCTGAAATTAAGAAGTCGTCGCTGACGTCCAATTCCATATCTAAATATGCTGCCATTACAGATCTCCAACTGTTGCTTTCGTTTTCAGGGGCGAAACCTCTAAAACATTGACAGTTTAATGCATAATTCTTAACTAACTGTTGGCTTACACCAGCATTTTCTAAAACTAATGGGTTGCCTGCATCATCTACAATCTGGTTTCCGCCTAAATCTTCAAGAGGAAAACCATCTGGGCCAATTAAAGCTTGGTTATTTTCAGTAGCTGTAATAACACCGGCACTACCAGCGGTCCAGCTTTCTTCTTGACCTGCTTCAATACTATAATTTTCGAATCTAAGTTCGCCACCAAATGCTACGTTTAAGCCAGACAATACATTCTCATAAAAATGAGAAGCGTCTAAGTTTATAGTATTTTGCAAAAAGCTATGCGTACCCAAATTCATGTCAGTAGGCGAACCAGTACCTATACTGGCATTCCAAGTATTAAACATGCCATACTGGGTGGTATTATAACCAAAGGTATTACTAAGGTCAAAATCAAAATCACCGATTAATCCGGTTAAACCTGTTGCCAAAGAAAGATTTAATTGGTCATTGTAAATCTGAGGCCTAAAACCATTTGGAAACAAATCAAAGCTAGCTCTGTCTGATTGGGCTGCTCTTCTATAGAAACAGCTATACGCATCTGAATACTGATAACCCACATCGCCAAATGCATAAAAATCTGAAGTCCCTGATAAGGGTGTTTCCATATTAAAAGCAAATGACATGTTTGTTTTTGCAGGTAAACCAGAATAGGTAGCTACATCAATTTGTTCAATATCTCTAGCATCCATAAGACCTTGCACTGTTTGCAAACTTGCTATAGAAGTAGCATCTCCGTTTGCCTGTGCAGCAATAAGTTCTGGGTTGGTAATTATTGGTACTCCATTAGCTTCTGTTCGTCCGTTGGTTAAATAAAGATTGTCATACAGCGGCGCTCTATCCAATTGCAATACTGTTGGACGAATAGTTCGCTCTGCCTGAGCAACCATTATAGAGGCATTAAAATATCCTCCATTTTCAAAGCCCATACCGTAGTTTCCGTCAAACTGAAAATTCTGACCATCCCATCCATCATACTGTCTGGTTAACTCACGTTCGCCATCAGTTAAAGAGGACTGGTCATAATTTAGATTGTTCGTGTAAGCACCTGCGGTTAAGCTAGCTTTAAATTCTCCGGTTCCTTTTTTCATAACCATGTTAATAACACCAGCGATGGCGTCAGAACCATATTGCGCTGAAGCCCCATCTCTTAATATTTCTATTCGGTCAACACCAATAGAAGGAATGAACCTCATATCTACACCAGGACCCGGAGTACCAGTTTGGTTCGCTGCTAAAATTGCAGAGGTATGTCTTCTTTTTCCATTTACAAGTACTAACATTTGGCTTGCGGCCAAACCTCTTAAACTTGGTTGGCTTACAAACGAGGATAAATCACCACCGCCATTAGTAACGGCACTAAATGAAGGAGCTGCAGCAGCTAACATTTGCGATATATCTTGTTGTGGCATATTAATCGCGGCTTCAGAAATGTTAATAACATCAACAGGTACTGGTGTGTCTAATTTTGTTCGCCCTTGTCTTCTTGAGCCAACAACAATAGTTTCTGCTAATTGTTCAGCTGAGACTTCTAAGGTTACATTAAGTGTTGATTGACCATCAATAGCAACTTCTTTGGTAGCATATCCGAGATAGGAAAAAATCAATGTTCCGTTTGAAGGAGCGTCAATGCTATAATTACCATCAAAATCAGAAGATACTCCCGTCGTTGTTCCTTTAATAAGAACGTTAACTCCAGGCAAAAGGCCGTCGCTGTCTGAAATTACTCCAGAAACGGCAATATCCTGCGCTCTCAAATAAGAAAGGGAGGATGTAAATACAAATAAAAATAGAAGAACTTTCTTCATAACATAGTGTTTTGGTTGTAGTAACAATATGACGCACACAAGAGTTTTGAACGCTACCAAAACATATTTCTTGGATGATGGTTCATACATGTGCGAAAAGAAAAGCTCCGGAGGCTTATCTGGTCATTCAACTTGGCTAACTAGTTTCAAGACCGTTACAATGATAGTGAGAGAATTTGAAAAATAAAAACAAGATTATATTGTAAATATCTGTTTTTAAGCACTTTATATGTCATTAATTCAACATATTAGTAGTTTTTTTTATTTTTTCTACCGATACATCAGTTTTTTGATTTAAAGAAATCAAAACCTATTGATATGATTAAAAACTCTAAAATTAAATTTTTATGAATATCTAAAATCACAGATATTAAAAATATAATATAACTAATAAATAGGCAGATGTATTATCATATTATTTGCATTTTAAACAAAATGTTAAATTAAATTTACTAAATGTGATAATGGTTAGCTTAAATTTTGAAATATCATAATTGTATTTTTTGTAATAAGTAGAGAAAAGGAGTAAAGAGAAATAAAAAAGCCTGAAAGAGAAATGAAGAATAAATTGGATGATATGGATTTTGAAATTTTAGGACTTTTATCTGAAAATGCTCAAATGCCATTTACAGATGTTGCTAAAAGATTGAAAATTTCACCCGGTACTGTTCATGCAAGAACAAAAAAAATGAAAAACCTGGGAGTAATCAAAGGGGCAACCTTAAATCTTGATTATAGTAAAATTGGGTGGAAAATGACTGTTTTTTTGGGAATTTATTTGAGAGAAACGATGCTTTACAAGCAAGTAATAGATGAGTTGGAACTTGTACAAGAAATTGTCAAGGTGCATCATAGCACCGGCAAGTATGATGTTTTTGCAAAAATGCATGCAAGAGATAGCATACATTATCGACGCGTGTACCAAGAAGCTGTTTTGAAGATTGATGGAATAAAAGGTATTGAATCATTTATGTCTGTAGAGGAATGTATGAGCAGGCACATTACTTTTAAATAGCCCAAAATAATTTTAGAAAATTTTATAGCTATTCATATTATCCAATTTATTTCTTAATTTAATACTGTATGAGACGCATAGAATTTGCTTCTAAATGTGCCATTTTGAACCGAGTTTAGAGTTCGGTTAACCATTTAAAACACTTATAGTTAACATATTATGACAGTTAAATTAGTTCTGTCATCTCGACGAAAGCCACTGATAATCAGTGGCTTTTACTTTTTTCGGACACAATGCAGACAATTTCTCTCTTTTTATGGTCTTAGAGTTAAGATGTAGAAAAGGGGGTTAAATTGAATAAAGCTTACTATGAATTAGGGGTGTTTTTGAACAGTACTAGGTGGAATGGGAATTTGAACACCTCTTTCTCCGCATTAAAAAATCGTTTCAGGCTATGCTATAATAGGGCTTGCAATACATATTGTTATGCTCACTTTAATTCGGAGGTGGTTGTATACTATGCCTGTCCTTTTAAATAGTGCTAAAAAATAGCACTTTAGTGGTTCTTTTTTTATTTAAAACTTCACCTTTAATCTTGAAAATTGGTGTTATATTTTGTGAAGATTTTCTTCGTGTTGAATTGAATTTACTAGCACTAAAAATAGCGTTGTACCCAAAAATATACACGGGTAGTGCCTTTTAAAAAAAAACAGAACTAACAAGTTGAAAATATTTTTTCTTTTAGCTTTGGATCGCGCCGCTTCGCAATGCTCAGGCAAATTTCTGAAAGCACTTTCTCTTCAGATGTTAAAATTTTTAGGCGACTCTCAACGTCTTATTTATGTTTCACAATGATTATACCCTAAGTCACAACAAAAATTTATTCATGAGATTATTATAGGTTTATTTTGAAAAGTAAGAAAAAGATTACCTAAAAAGATACTTAACTCATAATTGTAAGTCTAAACTTATTTTTTTCTTATGGCTATTCCAAATCTTAACTATTGTATAACCCTAAACCTACTGATATGATTAATGAAAAATAAATGAAACAACTAGTTCCCCTTGGAAAATGTCTCGCCAACTTTAATGAAATTTGTTACAGTAGGCTACTCGCTATAAGTTTTTTCTTTTTATTTGGCCTTAACTCAACATTAAGCGCACAAAATGCAAACTTACAGGTAGATGGTAATTCTGCTATTTGTATACAAGAATTTACAACCCTTGAGGTGATAATAGGCGCTAGTATAAACCCTTATACGGTTGTTTATTCTGATGGAACAACTAACTTTACAATCAATAATTACAACAGTGACGCTGATATAGAAAGTCCTACATTCGGAGGTGATCCAATTGTAGTATCACCTTCAGTTACCACAACATATTCTTTAATCAGTGTAACTGATCAATTTAATACCTCATTGCCTATTACGGTTACTACAGTTACAATTGTAGTAAATCCACTCCCCTCTAACCTTACCGCAATAGTAAATTCTGGTAATGCCGTTTGTTATAATACTCCTTTCTTAATTGAAGTATCTGCTGTAGATGGAGATACATATGAGTTATGGAACGCGGCAAATACAACAAAAATTGGTGATCTTCCATTCAATACTTCAATTACCGCAGACACTAATTATACAGTAAGAGCAATAAGTGCTAATAGCTGTATAACTGCAGAAAATCTAAGTATTGTTCTGGAAAATAACCCGCCATCTATTTCTGGAGAAGGCGACAAGACTTTAAATACAAGTAGTGGCACTTGTGATCAGAGTTTACCTGATTATAGATCTACAATAACGGTTTCAGATAATTGCAGCGCTGTTGGTAATATCTCTTTATCTCAAAACCCGTCTCCTGGTTTTCTGATTAGTAGTGATGGTATGGTGCAGGGGGTTGTTATTACCGCTACCGATGAATCAGGAAATGAAAGTACGTATGGTTTTAATGTAACTTTACAAGACAATCAAACTCCCGATATTACTTGCTTTGGAAATCAAAGCCAAGTAGCGAATGCTTCTTGCGAATATATAAATAATGGTACCGCTTGGAATGCCACTGCAACGGATAATTGCTCAATTAGCTCATTAGTTTATGTATTAAGTGGAGCAACTTCAGGCACAGGTACAGATTTAGACGGAGTTACATTTTTTAAAGGAGTTACAACGGTAACATGGATAGCTACAGATACAGCGGGTTTAGTTGATAGTTGTAGTTTTAATGTTGACGTAACCGATGCTACAAAACCTACAATCACTTGTGTAAGTAATCAAGTCGAAAATACCGCTAATGATGAATGTAATTACACGCATTCTGATACATCTTGGGATGCTACAATAAATGACAACTGCGACACACCGGCAGCATCTTATATATTAACAGGAGCTACAACGAATACAATTACAAGTACTTTAACTGGAACAGTATTTAATCAAGGTTTAACAACGGTTACAATTACAGCTACGGATGCCTCTGGAAATGAAGATACCTGTAGTTTTTCTGTAACCATAAATGATCAAGAACTTCCTTTAATTGTAGACTTGCCTGCTCCTATAACACTAAGCAATAATGTAAATTCTTGTGTTAGTACGGTTAACTGGGCAGCGCCTACGGCTACTGACAATTGCAGCATTCAAAGCTTTGTGCAAACATCTAGTCCTACAGCAGGTTTAGTTAGTGGAGATAATTTTCCGATAGGTACTACTACAATTACCTATACGGCAACAGATACTAACGGAAATAGTACTGCTGAAAACTTTACGGTTTCTGTATTAGATACTCAAAATCCGGAAATTACGTGCCCTATAAATATTTCACAGAATTCCGATCTGGGTATTTGCGGAGCTGTGATTAGTTATGTTGTTCCGGTAGGAACAGATAACTGTGCGAGTGTGAATACATTTCAAACAGCTGGCTTAACACCTGGATCAATTTTTCCCGTAGGAATAACAACAAATACGTTCGAGGTTACCGATGCTTCAGGCAATACAACTAGTTGTAGTTTTACAATAACTGTTATAGATGTAGAAAATCCATCTATAGTAGATTTACCATCTAATATTGTTATTTCCAATGATGTTGATCAATGTGGAGCTATGGTTAGTTGGGTAGACCCAACATCAGCGGATAATTGTACAGGTAGCTCAATTTTACAAACAACAGGTTTAGCTAACGGATTATTTTTTCCTTTAGGAGAAACTACAATTGGCTATACGGCAACAGATGCATCTAACAATACTTTTAGCGCAAGTTTTACAATTACCGTAAATGACACACAATTACCTGTTATTGCGAACTGTCCTATTAACATTAGTAAGCCAAGTACAATAGGTTTATGTGCAACTACAGTTTCTTGGACAGAACCTTCTGTAAGCGATAATTGTTCAGCTGACCCTAATATAATTTGGACAAAATCTCATCAACCAGGAGATATGTTTACTGTAGGTACAACAACCGTAACTTACATAGCCACAGATGAATCAAATAATTCAAGTCTTACTTGTTCTTTTGATGTTACTGTAGAAGATATTCAAAAGCCAGTAATTAATGACTGTCCCTTAGATATCGTAACTAATGCAGATGCAGGGGGGTGTAATGCTATTGTTTCATGGGTAGAACCTACATTTATTGATAATTGCGCTACTAGTGCAACTATCATTTGGAACAAATCTCATTTACCCGGAGATACTTTTCCTTCAGGAATAACAACAGTTACGTATTCGGCAGTAGATGAATCAGGAAATGTTAGTACCACATGTAGTTTTGATATTACTGTAAATGATAATGAGGCACCAGTTGCCTCGTGCTTATCACCAACACTTTTCTTAGATGCTACAGGTACTGTTATACTTACTAGTTCAGATATAGACGGTGGATCTACTGACAATTGTACCAGTTCAGAAAATTTAACTTTTACCTTTAACCAAGCTACGTTTAGTTGCTCAGACCTTGGTGCCAATACAATAACAGTGACGGTTACTGACGAGGCTGGAAATCAAGATACCTGCACAGCAACAGTGACTATTGTAGATAATATAGCACCAACACTTACGGCAACTGCTGGTATGGTTAATGCCAATTTAGGTACAGATAATAATCTATGTAGTTATGCGGTAAGTGGTTCAGAGTTTGATCCGTTAGCAATTGATAATTGTTCTAATTTAATAGTGTCCTATACCGTTAGTGGAGCAACAACATTATCGGGTACAAATTCATTAGATGGTGAAGCCTTATTTGCAGGTGTAAATATAATTACATGGACCGTTACTGATGGTACAAATACCTCTGCACCTATAGTTTTTGAAAAAACGGTAGTAGACACACAATCTCCAACAATAACGGCGGTAAGCAATCAATTTAAAAACACAACAATAGACGTTTGTGGTTATGTAGTTTCAGGGGCAGAGTTTGATGCTGCTTTTAGTGATAACTGTGCGGTAACAACTACGACATATACTATAAATTCTGATGTAGCTACCGTAGCATCAACTTTAGATGGTGCAATAATTCCGCCAGGAATTAATACTATAGTTTGGACTGTGAGCGATGGTCTAAACTCAAGGTCATCTAGTTTTAGAGTTACAGTGATAGACGCACAAAACCCAACAATTTCTTCAATAACAACTATTGAAGAAGATATAGACTCGGGTTGTGATAAAGTGATTACATGGCTAGAGCCTTCGGTAGCAGACAATTGCCCAGGCGTACTATTAAACCAAATAGAAGGTCTTACAAACGGAGCCTCTTTTCCTGTTGGCACAACAACAATTACTTACCTAGCAACAGATACTTCAGCGAATACATTTACCATAACTTTTGATGTTATTGTAAGTGATAACACTCCACCAGTTTTAACCTGTGTTTCTGGTAGTACAGAAGTAAGTCCGTTTGTTAAAACGACTGATTCTGGTTCCTGTTTTTACACCGTTCTAGATACACAGTATGACGCTACAACTTTTGATGCTTGTGATGTTAATGAAGCTACAAATTCATTTGATGGCACAGCAACTTTAGAAGGAAAGCAATTACCTGTTGGTGATAATACAATTATTTGGACTTCAACAGATGAAAATAATAACACGAGTACGTGTACCATTTATATTAGAGTAGAGGACACACAAGCGCCAACTTTTACAGTTCCATCTGGTAATTTTGCAAGAAGCACAGACCCTACACACTGCTATTATACAGTACCTGATGCTATATTTGATTTAAAAGACCTTGCAGATAATTGTGCTTTACAGCCAGCTAGTTATAGTATTTCCAGAAATGGGATAGAAGAGTTTACAGGAATTTCATCTTTATCTGGAATTCAACTTCCTAAAGATGTAGAAAACTCTTATGTTGTAGAATGGACCTTAAGTGATGTAAATGGAAATTCTGTTATAGCACCAACATTTTCAATTACAATTTCAGATAATCAAGTACCATCTTTTGAGTGTTATGGTAATGAGAATAGAATTATTACTGGAAATTCTTGTAATTATAGTGTAAACGGAGCAGAGTTTGATCCAACAGTGTTGACCGATAATTGTGATGCCTCTGAAGACTTAACAGTTTCTTATCTATTAGATGGAGTTTCTGGAGGTTCCTCTAGGTCTTTAGGTGGAGAAGCATTAAGTACAGGATTACACACAGTTGTATGGACCGTTACAGATACAGAAGGTAATGCTACGAGTTGTGAATTTAATTTAACAATAAGTGATCAAATTGTACCAACTATAGCTGCAGTTTCTAATCAAACTAAGAATGCATTATCTGATAGTTGTGATTACACAGTTGTAGGTTCAGAATTTGACCCTGCTACAGTAACTGATAATTGTCCTGGTGTTCTATTGACGAACAATCAGTCGGGTACGACAACATTAAATGGATTTACTTTTCCGGCAGGTATAACGGTAGTTGTTTGGACGGCTACAGATGCGGGAGGTAATGTATCTACACTAGAGTACCAAGTAGCAGTTAACGATGTTATAGCACCAGATTTTGAGTTGGTAAACGATACAAGTACAACCGTTACAATTACAAAACCAACGAATTCAGAAGATTGTTTTTATACTGTATTAGGTGCCGAATTTGATCCACAAGCCATAACTGATAATTGTACTTCAGATAATTATACCATAATAAATGATTATAATAATTACAAGTCTTTAGCTTTTGCAGAATTCCCTACAGGAACAACTTTAGTTATATGGAGTGTGACTGATAATTATGGCAACGTGAGTGCTAAAACATTAGAAATTACTGTTGTAGACGAGGTTAAGCCTACATTTAATTGCCCCGCAAATGCTATAACAAGAGTTTCTGATAATGGTGTGCCGTATTATACGGTTAAAAACAATAGCGAACTTAAACCAGAAGTAACAGATAATTGTGGTATAACTTCTTACACATATGAAGTTACAGGAGTGACAACGGCCTCAGGAACATCACTTTCTGGTGTTCAATTAAATGAAGGTGTGAATACTATAACTTGGACAGCTAGCGATAATGCAACAATAGCAAATGTAGAGGTATGTTCATTTACTGTCAATGTAGAATCTAGTTTATACCCAACAATTACTTGCGTAGATAACCAGTTTAAAGCAACAGATACCGCGGCTTGCTCGTATACGGTTCAAGGTACTGAATTTGATACAACTGTTTCCGTTGGAGGCACTTTAATAAACGATTTTAATAACAGTGCATCTTTAGTTGGTGCGGTTTTTCCAGAAGGAATAACCCTTGTAACTTTTACAGCATCTCAAGTAGTTCAGGGTGTTACCTATGAAAATACCTGTACCTTATATGTTACAGTTACCGATACTGTACTACCTACAATAACAGCTCCAGCAGCAATTATCACAGGTACAACCATTCTTTGCAGAGCAGATAACCTTGCTCTAGGTACACCAACCACAGCTGATAATTGTGGTGTTTTAAGAGTATGGAATAATTCTGATGATATTTATAGTCTAGGAACACAAAGCGTTACTTGGTTCGTAGAAGATGTACATGGTAATATAGCTTCTGATACACAAGAAATTACTATTGTAGACGATGATGCACCCGTTTTTGTATGTAGAACTTCAATAACAAGAAGAATAGATGAAGGAGAAACGTATTATACTGTTTATGATAATGAATTTAAGCCTTACCGACTTTTTGACTGTAGTAGTTTTACTCAAACAAATGATTTTAATAATACCGATAGCTTAACAGGAGAACAATTTTCGTCTGGAGTAACTACTGTTACATGGACTTTTACAGATAGTCTTGGCAATACATCAACATGTGTAATGACCATTACAATAAATGATGCAACAGACCCTTCACCATCAATAACATGTAGGGCATATCAAGAAAGAAATACAGATTTAGGAAGCTGTACATATAGCATACAAGGAGTAGAGTTAGATGTTACATCAACTACACCAGGAACAACATTAACATATGTACTTACAGGAGAGACTTCGGGTTCGGGTTCTACCTCATTAAACGGGGTAGTTTTTAACAGAGGAATAACAACAGTTACTTGGACAGCTACAAATGGAGTAAATTCTAATTCATATTGTTCTTATGATATATTTGTTAGAGATAATCAACTGCCGGTAATTACATGGCCAGCTGATGTTGATATTAGTACAGATATCGATAGTTGCGATGCCACCAATGTAAATGTAGGAACAGCTTCAACCATAGATAATTGTGATGGAACAACTGGTGCTGCTATTAATTTCATAAAATCACCTGATCAAACTACTTTTCCAGAAGGAGAGACTTTGGTTTATTGGAGGGCAATAGATCAAAATAATAATACCGTTTATCATACTCAAAAAGTTACAGTAACAGATAATATTGCCCCAGTAATTACTTGTTCCTCAACTACATTTTTTAGAGAGTATTCAAATATTGAGTCCAGTAGTTATATCATACAAGGAAATGAATTTACCCCCGCTGTTTCGGATAACTGCAAGTTGGTCTCTTATACCAATAATATAAACGGCACAAGTTTTTTAAATGGTGAAGAATTAACAGCAGGTGACTATACAATTACTTGGACTGCTCATGATGGTGTAAATACCACAACTTGCGATGTTACAATACAAGTTGTAGATGCATTAACTCCAGTAATCCGGTGCTCGTCTAATGAGACAGTAGACTCTTCAAGCGCTACCTGTACTTATGAAGTGCAAAATGGAGAAACCTTGTATGACGCCACTTTTGTTTCCCTTTCTGGAGCTGATAGAACAATGACTCATGATTTAGCAGGAGCCCCATCTAATATAACTTTAGCAGGAGCTGTTATACCCGTTGGCCTGACAACAATAACATGGACAGCTACACAAACTATAAACGGAACCTCATATTCTAATACCTGTAGTTTTGAGTTTACTGTAGAAGATAAAACATCACCAGTTATTAGTACTCCTTTTGATGATGTTAGCCTAAATATAAATACAGGAACTTGTATAAATACAAGTATTCTGACACCACCCACGGTAACAGATAATTGTACTCTTCCAGAGAATATGACGATTACAAATAACGCTCCAGTTAGTTTTATACTAGGTACGACAATAGTTAGGTGGGTTGTATTAGATGAGGCAGGTAATGAAACAATATATAATCAAAATGTAACTGTAGTAGATAACGAAGCGCCAATAATTATCAATTGCCCAATTTCAAACATAACGGTTGCAGCGGAAGGGGCATCATGTCAAAAAGTAGTTTCATGGCCAGCTTTAAGCGTAATTGATGATTGTTCAGGAGTGGCATCATTTACATCCACGCATACGGCAGGCAGTTTATTTGATATTGGAACAACTACAGTGACCTATACTGCTACCGATAACAATGGGCAAATATCAACTTGTTCTTTTGATATCATTGTTACCGATGAACCACCTGTTATAAGTTGTTTGTCAAATCAAATAAAAAGCACGGATGTAGGTACTTGTGCACATGTTGTTTTAGGAAATGAACTAGACGCTATTACTTTCAGTGATAGCTGTGCTGCACCATCGCTAACATGGAGTTTTACGAACCCTGATACGGGTAGTTTAGTTACAGGAACGAATACTCTTTCAGGGATTACCATTCCAAGAGGCCCTGAAAATGGTGCAAATACGGGTAAAATTGATATTACTTGGACAGCTACAGACTCTAATGGGCAAGCTGCATCATGTACTTTTGAACTTACGATAGAAGATACTGAAGCGCCTATCATTATAGTGCCAGGAAATCAAACAAAAACTACAGATGTAAACCAAAATTATCATACGGTCTCTGCAGGTGAATTTGATGATGTTTCAGCGAACGATAATTGCGGTATTATTACAAAAATCGTCAATGAATTTGGAGTTGCTACTTTGGATGGTCAACAATTAGCAGTAGGAAACAATTCTATAACATGGACAGCAACAGATGATAGTGGAAATACTGGTATAGGTATTTTTACAGTTATGGTAATTGATGCAGAAGCGCCAAGACTGAGTACTTCTCCTTCATCTGTTACAGTAAATACAATAAGCGGTTGTAGTGCTGTAGTAAACTATATTGCCCCAACTTTTCTAGACAATGTTTCAGCTCCAGAAAATTTGAATATTACGATTTCACCTGTATTTGCCGTACCAGGATACGATTTTCCTTTAGGAGATACAGCGCTTACTTATACGGTAGAAGATGAGGCTAATAATTCTTTTGAGTATAAGTTTACTGTTACTGTAATAGACGACATTAACCCAGAAATCATTTGTGTTACAGGAGATGTGGGAAATCAATTTAATAGAAATACTGATACGAATAAGGCCTTTTATACAGCCTCTGGTATAGAATTTAACCCTACCAGTTTTAGTGATAATTGTGACGTTACCGTAGAAAACGATTTTAATAATAAAGCTTCTTTGGCAGGCGATACTTTTCCAATTGGTACAACAGATGTAATTTGGACTGCTACAGATGATAGTGGTAATACTGCCTCCTGTTTAATTCAGATAATAGTTGCCGATGTCGAGTTACCTGTAATAAATAACTGTCCAGATGCAACTATCAATAGAAATGCAGAATTGGGGCAATGTTATTACTTGATTTTTGGTTCAGAATTTGACCCATATGATTTCACCGATAATGCTGGAATTTCTAAACTTACATATGCTATTGATGGTGCAGCTGAAGTAGGAACTAATTTGAATACAACACTTTCTGGGATTCAAATACCAGTAGGCACTATAGCTAACCCATCAGTAAATATTTTATGGAGGTTATATGATTTGTACGGTAATATAAGCGGAACCTGTACTACAGAATTTATAATTTCAGACACAGAAAAACCTTCTTTTACTACAATAACAACTCAAGTTAGAAGTCTAGATGCTGGTTTTAGCACCTATACAACTACATCAGCAACAGATGCTTCTTGGGATATACCTGCTACAGATAATTGTGGGTTAGAAACTATAACATATACTATTGATGGAGGAACTGTTGTTGGTACAGATCTAACAACTAGTATTCTTGGAGAAACTTTTACCATAGGTACACACACTATTGTTTGGGAAGCAACTGATATTAATGCCAATATAAATACTGGCACGTATCAAGTAATTGTTGAAGATAACGAAGACCCAACAGTTGTTTGTAATGCTATTACGATACAATTAGATGCTACAGGTAATTATACTTTAACCACAGATAATATCAATGCTATTGCGTTAGGTTCTTCAGACCCAAGCGGTATTGATACCACAATAGTGAGTTCTAATTCTTTTGATTGTACTGAAGTTGGAGACAATACAGTAACAGTTACCGTGACTGACCTTAATGGAAATTCATCTTCTTGTCAAGCTACAATTACAGTACAAGATAGTACAGCACCAACAGCATTATGCAAGCCTTTTACTGTTGCCTTAGATGCTTTAGGTGTTGCGTCTATAACTACGACAGATATAGATAATGGATCAACCGATACTTGCGGAAACGTAAGTTTGTCACTCAATAAAACAACATTTGATTGTTCTGAAGTTGGCGACAATACAGTAACCTTGATAGTTACGGATGAAAATGGAAATATTTCTACCTGTGACACTATTGTTACAGTAACTGATACTATAGCACCAGTAGCGGTATGTAAAAATATTTCAGTAGCATTAGATCTAGCTGGTAATGCTACAATAGTACCATTGGATATAGATAATGGTTCTTTTGATAACTGTCAAAACGAGTTGGTAGTAACTATTAGTAAATCTAGTTTCGATTGTACAAATGTAGGACTTAATAATATTATTTTAACGGTAACAGATTCAGATGGAAATTCAAGCACATGTACTGCCGTAGTTACTATAGAAGATACTATAGCGCCAATCGCAATAGCTCAAAATATAACTGTAAATCTAGACGCAACAGGTAATGTAAGTATTACAGCTGGAGATATAGATAATGGTTCAAACGATACCTGTGGTATTGCATCAGTTAGCATAGATAAAACAAATTTTAATTGTGCCGATTTAGGGGCAAACCCAGCAACAAATACAGTTGTTTTAACAGTAACAGATGTTAATAATAACATAGCAACGACAACAGCTTTAGTAACAGTAGAAGACGATGTTGCTCCAGTAATTAACTGTATTGCAAACCAAGCAGTAGTTACAGATAATGATATATGTGGCTATACAAATATCGGCAGTTCTTGGAATGCCACAGCAACGGATGGTTGTGTTACCATAGATAATTTAACATATAGCTTATCAGGTGCTACTGTATTGGCTAATGCTTTAGCTAATACAACATTAGATGGTCAAGTTTTTAATAGTGGAGAAACCACGGTAACTTGGATCGCAATTGATGGAAGTAATGTTTCATCGCAATGTTCATATACAGTTAGCGTAAATGATACTACTAATCCAATTGCCATTGGTCAAGATATAACTATTCAATTAGACGCTAGTGGTGATGTAAACATTACAACTACCGATATAAATGATGGTTCTACAGATAATTGTGGAATACAAAGTTTATCATTGGATAAAACAGATTTTACCTGTGCAGATTTCGGTGCAAATACCGTAATATTAACAGTAATTGACACTAGCGGCAATATTTCTACAGATACGGTTACCGTAACAGTAGAAGATACAATAGCCCCAGTTGCAGTTTGTTCGCCTATTACAGTGCAGTTAAATACTTCTGGAAATTATAGTTTATCTATATCGAACATCAATACAATTGCTTCGGGTTCAACAGATAACTGCCCTAATTTTACGACTAGTGTTTCACCAAACACCTTTGATTGTAGTACTGTAGGAGCTAATACGGTAACCCTCACCATTACAGATATTGCTGGAAATACAAATACTTGTACTACCACGGTAACTGTAGAAGATAGCACAGCTCCAACAGCAATATGTCAAAATATAACAGTACAGTTAGATGCTAGTGGTATTGCAGTAATAACAGCAGCAGATATAGATAATGGTTCTAATGATGCCTGTGGTATCGCATCTCTAGTAGCTAGTAAAACTAATTTTGCATGTGCAGATATAGGTTCCAATAGCGTTACCTTAACGGTTACCGATACTAATGGCAATCAATCAACTTGTTTAGCGACGGTAACTATAGAAGATAATGTAGCGCCAGTATTTACGTACTGTCCAACTAATTTCTCAACAAGTACAGATTTAGGCTTTTGCGCATATACACTGAATACTACTTCATTAAACCCTAATGTTACAGATAATTGTGATGTTACTCCAACTATTAGCTATAGCCTGTCTGGTGTAACCACGGGTACAGGTACAAATTTAAACGGTGTTTTATTTAATCAAGGTGTTACTAATGTGACTTGGACTGCTGCGGATGCAGAAGGAAATAGTACTACTTGTAATTTTACAGTTAGCATAAATGATACCGAACCTCCAATAGCAAATGTTCAAGACATAACCGTGCAGTTACAAAGAGATGGAACGGTGCAAATAATTCCGTCTGATATTGATAATGGTTCTACAGATAATTGTGGAATTATAAGCTATGAAATTTCAAGTGATGGTGGAACAACATATGGTTCGTCGGTACTATATGATTGCTCGAATCTAGCACCTACTTTTAATCAAGCAAGTTTAAGAATTACAGATGCTTCTGGATTATCTAGCCTTGCCCTAGCAACAATTACAGTGCAAGATAAACAAGCACCAACTCTTGATGACTTAACAGATAGAAACGAAATTACAGATACTGATTTATGTACCTATACGCATCTTGATACCTTATGGAACCCTACAGATAATTGCGATACTACACCAACAATAACCTATACCCTAGCTGGCGCAACAACCACTGTGACAGGTTCAAATGCAACCCTAAACGGTCAAGTTTTTGAGTCAGGTACTACAACGGTTACTTGGACTGTATCAGACAATGCAGCTCCTGCAAATACAGGAACAGTAAGTTTTACTGTTATAGTTACAGATACACAAAATCCAATAATTTCTTGCCCTTCTAATATAACGCAAGATGTAGCCAATGCAGGAGATGCATCTGCAACAATAGTAGGCATCACTGCACCTATATATAGTGATAATTGTGTAGTTGCAAAACTAACATATGAATTATCTGGCGCAACGATAGCGGCTGCTCAAGCTTCAGGAATTAATGAATTAAGTAGCGCAGATTTTAATTTAGGAACAACAACGGTTACTTACCTAGCAGAAGATGCAGCAGGAAACACAGAAATATGTAACTTCTTGGTAACCATAAATGCCTTACCAGAGAATACAATAATTGTCTCTGAAACCTCCATACAAACCTCAGAAAATTTAACTACCAATACTTTCACCGTTGTTTTACCTTTTGCACCTTCTGGAATAGTTGTATTTGATATCGCTAGCGATGACCCAACAGAAGGTACTGTTTCAACAAGTATCTTAACTTTTGATCCTTCTAATTGGAATGTACCTCAGACGATTACGGTAACAGGTGTAAATGATGATGTGCAAGATGGTGATAGCGCATACAATATTGTTTTAACTACAGATCAAGCAGCGACAGATGATTTGTCAGGTTATGAAAATGTAAATCCATCAGATGTAGCTGTTACTAATTTGGATAATGATATAGCAGGTGTTACCGTATCTAATAGTAGTAATCCAACTACAGAAGGTTTAGGAATAGCAACATTTACGATAGTTTTAGATACTGAACCTATAGAAAATGTAACTATCACTTTAACGGGAGACGATGCTACTGAATTAGGAAGTTTAGACATAAGTACAGTTACATTTACTCCTGCAGATTGGGAAAACCCACAAACGATTACAGTTACAGGTAAAGATGATGATCTTGTTGATGGAGATATTAGCTATGCTATAGTTACGAGTAACGCAAGTTCATTAGATCCAAATTATGATGCTTTAGTTATTGCTGATGTAAGTGTTATAAATGAAGATAACGATACAGCAGGGGTTATAGTAACGCCAACTTCGATAACAACAACTGAAGCAGGAGGTACAGCAATATTTTCCGTAGTACTAACTAGTAAGCCAGCAACAGATGCAATCAATTACACTGTAGTGGTAAATGTGGCGAGTAGTAATACAGGAGAAGGAATAGTAGATAAGTCTTCATTAACCTTTACAGCATCTGATTGGAATATTCCACAGATTGTTACAGTAACAGGTATAGATGATATTCTTGTTGATGGTACTATTGCATACACTATCTTAAACACCATAGATGCCGCCTTAACAACCGATGCTAATTATGATATTGTTACTCCGGATGATGTATCAGTAAATAATACTGACAATGATTCAGCAACACTATCTATTGATAGCCTTACGCAAACTGAAGCAGATTCAGGAAGTGTAGATTATGTTTTTACAATTACACACGCAGGAGCTGAGATTGTTGGCGGTTACGGAGTAACATTCTTTACCTCAAATGTAGAAGCCAGAGCACCATCTGATTTTACGGGTAATGGTGGTATAATCAACTTTACAACAGGAGCTATAGGTGAGACTAAAACAGTTACTATTTCTGTAAATGGAGATACTTCTGTTGAAATTAATGAAACATTTAATGTCGTTTTAAATAGTGTAGTTGCTCCAGGCAAGGATATCACAATTAACTCTTCTGGTAAAACAGGAATAGGTACTATAATCGATAATGATAATACAAACCTTTTTATTGCAGATGTTTCTATTTCAGAAGACAATAGTGGCACGTCAATACTAACATTTACAGTAGAACTAACAAAAGCAATAGAAGATGGTTTAACGATCGATTATACAACTGTTGATGGTACAGCTATGGTCGCAAATTCGGATTATTTAGCTAAATCTGGAACTTTAACTTTTGAAGGCTCAGAAGGCGAACAAGAAATTATTGAGATAGTTATTAACGGAGATGAAATTATAGAATTAGATGAAACATTTCTGGTAAACCTAAGTAATATAGTTCCAGTTTCAGCGCCTGTTTCATCGGTTGCTTTCTCTGATGACTCGGCAATAGGAACAATTACAAATGATGATGCTGCCTTAATCTCTATTAGTGGGTTTATCGTAAACGAGAGCACAGGAACCGCAGATTTCACCATAACTACAAATAAGTCAATACAAAATGAAATAACGGTAGATTTTGTTACGTCTGACAATACAGCGCTATCTGGTACTGATTATACAACTATTGCTACTAGAACATTAACCTTTGGAGGAGGAAATGCAGAAAGTCAGACAATCAGTATAGCCATAGATGACGATTTAATAATAGAACCTGCTGAGGTTTTAGACGGAGTTTTAAGTAACCTTATAACTAACGGACAAGATGTATCGATCACCACAGCCAGCGCTACAGGTACAATTACAGACAATGATACCGCAACTTTAAGTATTGATGATGTAAGTGTTGATGAAGGAGCTGGAACAGCAACTTTCACCATTACTCTTACTGGAACTGTACAGAATGACTTTACGGTAGCTTACGCTACATCAGATAATAGTGCGATAGCAACCAGTGATTATACCCCTATAAATGCGACTAGCTTAACTTTTGGAAATTCAAATAGTAATACACAGAGTTTTACGGTTGACATTACAGAAAATACAATAACCGAAGCTACCGAAACGTATCATATCAACCTTAGTGGATTAGAAATTAATGGTCAGACAGGTATAAGTATTTCTAAAGCACAAGGAGTAGGTACCATTACAGATAACGATGCCTTAAGCTTAAGTATAGCAGGTTTTAGTATCACCGAGAGCGAAGTAACTCAGACGGGTAACTTTAGAGTAAGCAGTAGCATCGCTGCAGAAGAGGATATTGTATTTACTTTAAGTACAACTCATGTAAGTACAACTGAAGGCTTGGATTATACAACCCAGACGTCACAGAGTTATACTTTATTGGCAGGTGAAACCAGTATCGATTTACCAGTAAGTATCTTGGGTGATGTGATAGCTGAGATGGAAGAAACTTTCACGGCAACGATAGTATTAGACAATGCGAACGGACAAGATGTGTCGATCACCACGGCTAGCGCTGCAGGTACCATTACAGACAATGATACCGCAACTTTAAGTATTGATGATGTAAGTGTTGATGAAGGAGCTGGAACAGCAACTTTCACCATTACTCTTACTGGAACTGTACAGAATGACTTTACGGTAGATTACGCGACGTTAGACGCAAGCGCAGAAGCAGGGTCTGACTATACGGTCATAGGCGCAACGACCCTTAGCTTTGGTGGCGGGAATAATAATGTCCAGAGTGTTAGCGTTGCCATCACGGAAAATACAATAGCAGAACCTACGGAGACCTATTTCGTTAACCTCAGCGGATTGACTGATAACGGTCAGACAGGAATAAGCATATCTGATGGGCAGGGAGAAGGTGAGATTACAGATAACGATTCAGCCACAATTTCAATCACAGGCTTTAGTGTTGATGAGGCAGTTGGGACAGCTAATTTTACAATTAGTATAAGTCAAGCTGTTCAGAATATAGTTGTATTAGATTTTGAGACCTCTACAAATTCGGCGATAAGTCCATCTGATTATACTGCTATGGCTACAACACTTTCATTTGGAGAATCAAATCTATTAACACAGATTGTTAGTATTCCTATTTTGGATGATATCCTTGTAGAACCTACTGAATCATTAAACGGGGTCTTGAGTTCCTTAGTGGTAAATGGTCAGGCTGTTAATTTCATAGGGAACCTATCAAGTATTGGGGCAATAGGAACAATTATAGATAATGATACAGCAACAATAACGATAGCTGATGTTAGCTTACTAGAAGTAGATGAAGGGGAAACTTTAAACTATGAATTTACGGTAACGCACAATGGTAAAAGTACAGACGGTCCTTTTACGATAGACTTTACAACTTCAAATATTGAAGCAGAAGCCGGATTAGATTATGTCGGAAAATCGAGTACGATTACGTTCAGCGGAGCTACTTCAGAGACACAAACGATAGGCATCGTTGTACGTGGAGATGATATTTTAGAACCAAATGAAAGCTTCCATGTTAGCTTAACTGAGGCTGATTTCGGAGCAAGAGCAATTACATTTGATGATGCGGTTGGTTTAGGAACTATTATCAATAACGACATTTCGCAGGCAAGTATCGCCGCAACAGTGCAGGCCAGTGAGCCAGGCAGCAATGGAGAGTATACGATACGTCTGAGCAACGCTGTATCAGTGGCAACTACTATTGATTACAGTGTAGGCGGTAGTGCTACAGCAGCTGATGATTATACAGCATTGAGTGGTAGTATTACCATAGCTGCAGGAGCTACGGAAGGAACAATTGATGTACTCATTCTTGATGACAATATTCTTGAGGGCGACGAAACAATTGTAGTTAGGCTTACGGGTACAGCTAATAGTGTCAGCATTGCAGCAGCAGATGAGGCAACACTAACCTTAAGTGACGATGATAGTTCAGAGGTAAGTATTGCTGCAACAGTGCAGGCCAGTGAGCCAGGCAGCAATGGAGAGTATACGATACGTCTGAGCAACCCTGTATCAGTGGCAACTACTATTAGTTACAGTGTAGGTGGTAGTGCAACAGCAGGTGATGATTATACAGCATTGAGTGGTAGTATTACAATAGCCGCAGGTGACACCGAAGGTACTATTGATATCCTTGTAGTAGAGGACCTTCTTGTAGAAGGAACGGAAAACCTAATAGTCTCCATAACGGCTGCAGATAATAGTGTAAACATCGGAGCGATATATGAGGCTACGCTAATGCTAAGCGACGATGACGGATCGGAAGTAAACATTCGACTTGTTAATGATGCAAGCGAGGCATCAAGTAATGGTGCATTTGAAATAACTTTAGATGCTCCAGTATTGATACCAACAAGCATTGATTTTATAATTTCAGGGACAGCTACTGGAGGACTTGACTACGCTTTGATTGAAGGAACCATTATAATTCCAGCCAATTCGGTATCAGTTATCATTCCTGTCACTATAATAGATGATGATATTGTCGAATATAATGGGGAAACTATAATTTTGACTCTAGATATCGAGGATGGCATATTGTTTACGGGTGCTCAGAATGAAGCAATTTTAATGATAGCTGACGACGAGGTTCCAACTCCTGATATAACCTTGATAAAAACAGCTGAATTAAGTGGAAACGGAGGAGCGAGAGGTTCTATAATCTATACATTCCTTGTAAGGAATACAGGTAATGTTCCTTTAGAGTTTATACAGATAGAAGATCCATTACTAAGTGTAGAACCCATACAAGTGCTAGCTGTCTTACAGCGAAACGAGGAAATGACTATTTCTCGAGAATATGAGATTACACAAGCAGATATAGACACAGGTAGTGTTACTAATACCGCCTATGTTTTTGCCACAGATACAGTACTTGGGGCAACTGTTGATGATACTTCAGATAATGGGCTTATCGAAGATGGAGATGATAATCCTACTATTATTGAATTATCACAAATTGAAGGTCTAGCCTTACTCAAAACCGCTGAATTTAATGACGAGAATTTTGATGGAATATCACAGATTGGAGAAACCATAACCTATCGATTTGCAGTTACGAATACCGGTAGCGTTACTTTATCGAGTGTAATGGTAGAAGATCTTTTGCCTGGAGTTGTTCTTTTCGGAGATCCCATTGTTTTGGAGCCAGGAGAATCTGACACCAGCACTTTCACCGCTACCTATACAATTACAGTGGATGATATTGCAGATAGAAAAGTAATCAATCAAGCTACGGTATACGGTACAACTCTATCAGGTAAGGTTGTGCAGGATTTATCTGATGAAACCGATACTACGGGTGATACTCCAACAGAAACATCACTTTCAGGGTGTGAACTAAAGATCTTCAACGCGGTATCACCTGATGCCGATGGCGAAAATGATATTTTCCTTGTGGAAGGTATAGCGTGTTTTCCTCAGAATAAAGTAGAAGTGTATAATAGATGGGGTAAAATTGTTTTTGAAAGAGAGCAATACAACAACAAGGATATTGCTTTTAGAGGTATTTCTGAAGTAAAAGGAACTATTAATCAATCAAGAGAGCTACCCGATGGCACCTACTTCTATGTCATTAAATATGTTGATTTTGATGGTGATGCAAAGAGTAGGGCCGGATATCTATACATCAATAGAAGATAGTACTCAAGTAGATTTTCAATAGCAAACAAAGACATGCAATAATGAGATTTAAAATAATACAATTCGTTTTTTTAGTTATCACAATAACTGGATATTCCCAGCAAGATTCGCAGTTTACGCAATACATGTATAATACTATTAATATAAACCCTGCCTATGCTGCTTCGAGGGGTGTTATGACTGTTTTTACTTTACACAGAGCCCAATGGGTTGGGTTGGAAGGATCTCCCAGCACAAGTATAGTTTCCTTAAGTACACCAATTAAAGGAAGCAATATTGGCTTAGGGGTGTCTCTTGTGAATGATCAGATAGGACCCTCTGATGAAAATAAGTTTGAGACAGATATTTCATATACGATTAGAGCCACTGAAAAGTTTAAAGTATCATTTGGCTTAAAAGCTTCGATCAGTTTTTTAAATGTGAATTTTTCTAAATTGGATCAGTTCAATCAAGGTGATTTTGCTTTTGAGGATAATATCCAAAATAACTTTTCTCCAAACGTAGGCGCAGGCTTATACCTCTATTCTGAAAAATCATATTTTGGAGTCTCCGTGCCAAATATTTTAAAAACGACGTATTATAATAAATATGCAGACGCTGGTTCTGTAAGTACAGCTACCAGAAGACCGCATTTATATATAATGGCTGGTAAAGTGTTTGAATTAGGGGGAGATGTTAAATTGAAACCTTCAATACTTACTAAGCTTATTGATGGGGCTCCTTTGCAAATAGATATTTCAGGAAATGTTTTGTTTGGAGAGGTATTTACCTTAGGTCTAGCGTATAGATTAAAAGCAGCTGTAAGCGCCATGGCAGGTTTTCAAGTATCAGATTCTTGGTTCATCGGTTATGGCTATGATATGTCTACTAACGATATTTCAAATTACAGTTACGGAACACATGAAGTATTTCTGAGATTTGAACTTTTCAAAAGGCATTCAAAAATAGCATCCCCTCGATTCTTTTAAACATAAAATATGTCATCTAAAAAAAATACGTTTTTTGTAGTATGTTTTTTTTCAATGTTATTCGCATTCTCACAGCATAAAAAACTACAGCTTGCCAATGAAAAATATGACCATATGGCTTATATGGAAGCTGCTCGTCTCTATGAGGTTTTAGTTAAAAAAGGGGTAGAGAGTGAGAAGATTTTTAAAAATCTTGGGAACTCCTATTATTTTAATGCAAAGTTTGATCTTGCCGAAAAGTGGTATGCTAAACTTTTTCTCCTTAATAAAGAGCAAGATGAAAAAAGCGTTTTAAAGTATCTACATGTTTTAAAAGTAGGTGGAAATTTCGAAAAGCTGAAAGAATTGGGTGCTTGGAAAATTGATGGTGTCGATATCGAACAGAAAATTGATTCCTTAAATAAAAGTCCTGGTTATTTCTTTAAATTTAAAACGAACCGTATTGCAATACATGTTGAAGATGCCGGAATTAACTCAGAAGAGGCTGATTACGGAGCTACATTTATAAAGGGAGCTCTTGTTTTTACATCATCTCGTAAAATATCAGGAGCTACCAAAGATATTTTTGAATGGACCAATAGACCATTTTCAAATCTTTATAGCGCTACTCTTACAACTCATGAAGCATTTAAAAAACCTAAAGAATTTTTAAAAGAGATAGATACAAAGTTTAACGAATCTACTGCTGTTTTCAGTCAAGATGGTAAGACTATGTATTTTACACGGAATAGTTTTTTAAATAAGAAAAGGAAGAAAGATGAAGATATAGTGATGCTGCTTAAGTTGTACACAGCCAATAAAGAAGATGGTAAATGGACTAATGTTACAGAGTTACCCTTCAATAGTGATGACTACAATTGTGCGCACCCAGCGTTAAGTAAGGATGGTAAAATACTATACTTTGCTTCAAATATGCCTGGAACTTTTGGAGCTTCAGACTTATTTAAAGTAAAAATAAGTGAAGATAACACCTACAGTCAACCTGAAAATTTGGGAGCCTCGATAAATACAAATAGTAGAGAAACTTTTCCTTTCATATCAAAAGATAACGAACTGTTCTTTTCATCAGATGGTCATTTTGGTATGGGTGGTCTAGATGTATTCGTCACAGAAATCAATTCAGAGGGAAGTTTTGATAAGCCCCTAAATGTAGGGAGCCCTATAAATAGCTTAAAGGATGATTTCGGTATTTTTGTAGCAGACGGAAATAGAAAAGGATTTTTTAGTTCTAACCGAGACGGAGGGCAGGGCAGCGATGATATTTATAAGTTTATCGTTAAGCCCATTTTTGATGAAATAGAGGAGGTATTGCCACCAACAATTGTAAGAACTATTCTATTGAATGGTACCGTCAACGATGCTGTTAATTTAGAGAATTTACAAGACGTAGAGGTGACATTGTATGATCTTGAAACGAATAAAATCCTTGATCAAATTTTTACAAATGAAAAAGGAACTTATACTTTTTCTGTTAATGAAGACAAGGATTTTAGAATGGTTTTCAAAATAGACACACATCTTTTGGTCGAGCAGAAGTTGAACAGCATTGCAGTAGACGAAGCATCAAATTTAGTTTATCAAGAGGTCTTTATGGAACCTATACTTGATGCAAAGGTTTTGGCTAATCTGGATAAAATTTATTTTAATTCAAATGATAGTTTTATAAGAAGTGACGCCGCGTTAGAACTAGATAAACTAGTAATCTTAATGCTTAAAACTTACCCAGAAATGATTATCGGAATAGAGGGGCATACTGACCCTGTGGGTTCTCATAAATATAACGATTGGTTATCACAGAGAAGAGCAGCATCTACATACGCCTACTTAGTGTCAAAAGGAGTTCCTAAGGAGCGTATCGCTTCCTATTTAGGTTTTGGTAAGCGAAAACCAGTTAATTTGTGTACTGGGGTAATAGATTGTGAACCTTCCAAATTAGAATTAAACAGGCGAATTGAATTTCCAATAGTTCAACTGAATACTAAGAATTAAAAAACAGTAAAATGTCCATACTATCGATCGCCTTTTTTATAAGCGCTATTGTGATTTGATAATCAGGTATACTGGTTTTAATTCGAGTTGAGAGTTCGGGGTACTATTTTAAATAAAGGCTTTAAAATTTTCATAGGCAGTATCTTTAGTTTGTTGCCTTAATAAATCACTTTTTTTTGTAAACATCAATTAGCTTTTTAAGCTTACCTGCCCTATGGTTTTTTGACTTTCAATACTCAAAAAAACCAACACGCTTCGGAAGTTGATTTTTGCCTGGATACAGCATAATGGAGTTTTCCTACAAATTCTTTATTTCAGTCATTTTTGTGCCTATGCTTAACCTTATACAGTTAAAAACTAGTAGTTAACAACAAAATTAAAGGAGGCTACAACATTTTATTTTAGCTCTCACTATAAAGGACAATATTCGCTAGTAATATCCATTTTTTTGCGATCATTGAAGTGATGATTAGTTGAAAGATGAACGACATGATTTTTATGTAATCCTGTTGATGTAAAACCAAATATAGCCCTCAAATGTTATTAAAATCAACCAAAAAAATCCTACTTGTTCTACTGTTATTTGTGGCTAACCAAGCCGTCATAGCACAGACAAATCCAATAATTGATTTAGTCAACGACCCCAATAACAATGTTACCGGTAATATATCCTCTTGCGCAAATGACGGAAGTGAGTTGCCTAAAATTTTTCTCTGTGGAGCTGATGACCTTGCCAATCTTTCGGTTAGCTATCCTGGCGCGCAAAGTATTGAGTGGCAAAAACTAGATGAAAACAGTTGTACCAATTTTGGTAATGATTGTACGAATAGAAGTCTATCGTGTGTCTATAATACGGTTGCTACCGGAAATGATTTCCCTGTAAATGATGCGGGTAAATATCGCCTTAGAGTTACCCAAGGCAATGGCGTTTTCGAAAATCATTATTTTCATGTATTCCAAAATAGCTTAGAAGTATTATATCAAAGTGTCGACATCGGTTGTGAGCCTACGGGTAACATAACCGTTACTAACCTTGGTAGCAACTATGGCTTTCAATTGGTCAATGGTGATACCAATCAAATATTAATTCCTTTTAGCGCGAACAATGGCCCTGCTTTTATTATCTCTTCCAATGGTAATTACAGGGTAGAAGTGATGCAATTAAACCCAAATACAGGAGATCCTATAGAAAATGGATGTCTTTTTAGTACAACTGATATTTCAGTAGTCACCAGTAATTTTAGCGTACAGGCCTCTTCTACTGAGGCTGATTGTGAAGGTGTGGGAACCGTTTCTATCACAGCTAATAATGGTATTCCAAACTATGCCTACGAGTTGCGATTGGATGACGGTCTTGACGGAGGTAGGGGAACCTTAATCGATGTGGTCACCAACCAAACAGCAAACACGTATACCTTTATTGGGGTAGGTCAAGGCGATTACCTTGTCGTGGGGCGCAACAGTGATGGCTGTGAACAATCAGCGCCAACTAGCGTTGCCGTAAGTAGTGAAAATACCTTAACCTTCGGGGCAAGAGTTTCTCAGCACATCACCTGTAGAGAAGGTAATATTCTTATAAATGCTGATGGGGGAAGGACACCATATAGATTTGCTGTCTGGAAATATGTTGATGATCAAGATAATTTAGTTACTTCGTATGCAGCACCAGCTGATGTTCCGGCTTCAGAGTTTCAAACCAGTACAATTTTTGACATCTTGTCGCCCGGAAACTATAGTTTTTTATTAATAGACCGACTTGGTTGTTTTACCATTTCCAACTCCGTTGATATAGAGTTTGTTCCGCCTGCGGAGTTTGACATTGCCACAGTTACTAGTGTAGCTTGTTTTGGTGATGCTAGTGGAGAAATTCAAATGAACCTTATTGATAGCAATGGCTATCAAATACAGTATTATTTATTTGATA
Source organism: uncultured Flavobacteriaceae bacterium (assembly GCA_938029725.1). Classification (GTDB taxonomy): domain Bacteria; phylum Bacteroidota; class Bacteroidia; order Flavobacteriales; family Flavobacteriaceae; genus Maribacter_C. Next base: position 135,069 of record CALHGE010000013.1, on the reverse strand, counting down.
GAATCATTACTACTGCTGAAGCCAATACCAACGGCTTTTCCTTTTCAGATGCCATTGCCTCAAACAGTTCTGGTTATTTCCCCGGTTTAATCGCAGGAGAATATTCGGTAGTGGCGAATATGAGAAAAGGAAATGCAGAGTGTAATTTTGTTGAAAACATGACCGTAGCATCTCCTGTAAGTGAATTGGCAGGAGAAGCCATTTTAATACAGCCCTATACGTGTACCCAATCGGGTACCATTCGGGCAAATAACTATGGTGGCGGTTCAGGTACCTATGAATTCAGCCTAAACGGAGCCACTTGGCAAGCTAACGACATGTTTATTGGATTACAGCCAGGTATATATACTATTTTTATTCGTGATTTTGGCGGATGTAGTATAGAAACCAATGCGGTAGAAATTCTTGCGGTTAATAGTCCTGAGGATTTAATCTTTGCGCCATCTCAAATTACCTGTGATGATCCAACTTCCGATTTAACCGTCACTATAGTTGGGGGCACGCCTGATTATGTCATTCAAATGATTTCTCCTACGGTTCAAAGTGCCAACAGTATTGTTGGTACTGTTGCTGTTTTTGAAAATCTTGCTCCCGAAACCTATACATTTTTGGTTTCTGACAGCAACGATTGTACGTATGAAGAAAGTTTTACCATTCTTCCTATTACAGAAATAGGTGTTGTTGGTGAATTGCTTGAAAATGTAAGTTGTAACGGATTTAGCGATGGTGCTTTGCGCTATACTGTAAATGGTTTTGAAACTACCTACTCTTATACTGTGGTTACTAGTTTAGGGGCAACCATTGTTTCAGGTAACGCTGTTACTACAAATATAATTACGCTCGATAACCAACCAGGGGAAACCTATACCATCACCGTTACAGATGACATTACGACCTGTAGCGCAATAACAATAGTAACTATAGAAGCCCCCGTAACACCGCTTTCTGCAGCGGTAGAAGTAACAGATCTTAGCTGTTCTAGTACAGGGAGCAACCCGGGCTCGGTGAGCATCACAGCTGCCGGCGGATGGGGTGGTTTTGAATATGAGCTTGAAGACCCTCTTGGGGTAGCTGTCGGGCCTCAAACAACTAATGTATTTACAGGTCTAGTCGATACCTCAGGTGTCTACACTGTCACTGTACGAGATGCTGGTGGCTGTGAAGTACAAGAAACTTTTAGTCTTTCGCCTACTGTTTCACCTGTACTTGATATAAGCGCTAATAGCCTATGTTATGACAGTAACAATGGACTCACATTAACAGCCAGTGTAACGTCGGGGGGGCTTGCTCCCTTTCAATATCGATTGAGTCCAAGTGGCGTATTCCAATCCAATCCTGTATTTACAGGGCTTGGTACGGGTAGTTATACGATAGAGGTAATCGATAGTAAAAATTGTACAGCAACGGAAACCATCGATGTATTTCCGACCTTGACCGCAGCGGCCGCATTGGTCAAAGACCTTGATTGTAGTGCTACACCTGCTGCCGAAATAAGCATAACTATAGCTGGTGGAAATCCTGCATTTACCTATGAAATACTAAGAGATGGTAGTTCAGTTCAGGCCGTAACAGCTGTGCCAAGTATTCCATTCTCCTATTTTACCACCACCACCGGAACCTATGAATTTATTATCACAGATACAGAAGGTTGTTCGGTAACAACCAATCAAGTCGTGGTGACTGCAAACAATCCGCCTGCGGTTGTAGAAGTAGTGACCAATCCACTTTGTAGTACTAGTGCTGATGGTATTGTAGAACTTCAAATTTCGGGAGGTACACCTCCTTACCAAATTGTATTTGATGGCAGTACCCCATCGGTTCAAACCACATATCCGAGTTTGATAGCTGGCACCTATAACTATACGGTAACGGACTCCAAAGGGTGCGTTTTTGTTGGTGATGTGACCTTGACGGCACCTCCTGCTTTACTTCCGGGGATTATAAATGTACGAACAGATTTTCGTTGTGATAATCTTTCTGCTACTATTCAGGCGGTTGGGTATTCAGGGGGCACACCAGGCTATACTTTTAGTATAGATGGGCTTAACTTCCAGCTTTCTGATACATTTAGTACAGGTATCACCGCAGGAACATATACGATTTCGGTAAGAGATACCAATGGTTGTACAGAAGTAACTCCAGCCATCACTATCGATCCATTAAATCCTCCGACTGAATTGGCATTTGCAGCAACGGCAGCAACCTGTCCTGCAATAGTTTCAGATGTTACGGTTACTGTTGTCAATGGCAATGGACCTTTTGCTTTTGAAATTACCGCCCCGGCGGCCGCGATAGCAAATACTACAGGTGCATCAACAGGAGTGTTTACAGGTCTCGCTCCAGGAGCTTACACCTTTTACGTCACCGATACAAAAGGTTGTGAAATTGAACAGAGCTATACGGTAGTAGATATTCCAAGAGTCAATGTCTTTTCGCAATTAACAAGTAATGCCAGTTGTTTTGGCGAGGCCGATGGTGAATTTTCATTTACAGTAAGAGATTTTGCGACCACGTACAGTTATTTTGTTGAAAATAGCAGCGCAACTGTAGTTCAAAGTCAGAATAATATTAACCTGACAACAGCAATTGCAGTTAGCAGTCTAGTTGCAGATACTTATACAGTTACGATTACCGATGATACCACAACTTGTACGGCGACCATAGTCACCACAATCAATGAACCGATCGCAGCATTAGATTTTACCTTTACCAATACACCGGTTACCTGTATTCAGGATGCAACAATAACAATCACTCCAATTGCAGGATGGGGTAGCTATGAATATCAGCTTGAAAATACGGTTGGTCCGGTCATGGTTTATGCTTATCAGAGCAACAATGTTTTTACCAATGTCTCCGCAGGTACCTATACCATTTATGTGCGTGATTCTGGTGGATGTATCGTAGCGAAACCGATAACTATTGCTGCTGCACAAGCACCAATTATCGCTATGGCTGCTTCAGACTTTTGTTATGACAGTAGCAACCAAGCCTCTTTTGTAATTAACGTCACTGGTGGCGTTGCTCCATATGCTTATAGTATAGATGGTGGCAGTCCTATTTCAGCAATTGGTAATCCGTTTACCATTTCAAACTTGATACCAAAAGCATATAATATTCAGGCGATAGATGCCTTTGGATGTGTTTCAAATATACTTGCAGAAACTATTAATTCACAGTTGATAGCATCCGCAGTGGTCACGAAAGCTTTGGATTGTACTGTTGCCCCTGATGCAATTATTGATGTAGCAATTTCAAATGGCTATACTCCATATACCACATATGAAGTTAGTTCGAACGGCGGAGTAACTTGGGGAGCACCCCTTGCAATCGTTGGTAGCAATTTCAGCTATAGTACCGCTACCGCTGGTACATATGATTTTAGAATTACCGATAGTCGTGATTGCACAGTAATTACCCAAGCTACTATTGTTCCGATTCTTAGCCCTGTTATTAGCGCTTTGGTGCAAACCACCGATATCTTATGTAATGGCGATGCAGGCGCAACCATTCAGGTCAATTTTGATGCCACTCAAGGCGTTGCTCCTTTCACAGTTTCCGTAGTCAATACCACTACAGCGACTAATTACGGTACACAAACTTCCGGACTTCCAGCAGGAACCTACGAGGTTACTGTTACCGATTCAAATTCATGTACAGATATGGAGGTCATTGTTATTGGAGAGCCAGACCTAATTACATATACCATTGCCCTAACCGATATTCAATGCGACTCGGCAGGTACAGATCCTACTAACAATACCATTCCAGGATCCATATCTGTTACAGGTGTTTCTGGTGGAACGGTTGAATATACCTATTTCCTCACCGCAAATAATGGAATGCCTACGCAAACGTATACCTCTTCGCCTGGTAATAGAGATCATACCTTTACTATTTTGAATTTCGGTATTTATAACGTAGAAATTACTGATATAAATGGTTGTTCCATTACTAGTAATGAGATTATCGCGTCACCGCCAGACGATTTAGATATTGACGTAAGTACCGTAACTACTGACTGTGCTTTAGGCGGTACAGCAATTGTATCGGTATCCTCGGCGTTTTCAAGTAATGATTATGAATTTGCCGTACTCGAATACTATTCCCCACCATATTCCAATAACTATCAAGGTTCAGATGTGGTAAATGGTGATACAGCTACGATTACCGGATTGATTCCTGGAATTACATACACCTTTGTAGTTTTTGACAATGCAACGCGCTGTTACTATTTCGAAACTGCAGCGGCACCTATTGACAGCCCCTCAGACCTAACTTCAACTTTGGATCTAGTGTCTAATGTAAGTTGTACAGGTAGTGCCGATGGTTCAGTAAGTTTTACTTTTGATAATTATGATCCGAATGTTACTCAAGTAGACTACGAGATTTTCAATTTTCAATCCAATCTAACTACAGGAATAACGGACTTCACAACGTTTACACCACCATCTGCCGTGGTGCCAATATCGGAGACTGATTTCGGTCCTTTACCTCCTGGGGTTTATTATATTTTATTTACTGAGCAAGGTGGTTCTTTCCCCGGATGCTCTGTGGCTTCTGAGACCTTTACAATTGAAGAAGCTTCCGTACAGCTTGTCGCCAATGCGAATTTGGTGAAAAATGATAATTGTAACCTTAATGCTGGTCAAGTAGCTGCCAACGGCCAATTCGGTCGAGCACCTTATGAATTTCAAATTGCTCTAAGCACAGCTATCGCGCCAACTCAAATTACTTGGGCAGGTACTTCAAACAATGTTTTCAATGTAGAAGGCGGTGATTATATCGTTTACGTAAAAGATGCCTTTGGGTGTATTCAACCAGCGCCAGTACTAGTGCCTACAGACCCAGAACCTGCTATTACAGTCGTTGTTGGCGACCAGTGTGCTGCGGAGGAAGGCGCCTTTAGCGTTTCTATTACTTTAGACCTGGCTGGTGTAGCACCACACGCGATACGTGTGGATGGCGGTGCAGCTCAGTCCGTACCTGGCTTGGTTAATACAGGAGATACCATGACGGTTTCCAATTTAAGCTCAGGTCCGCACTCTATTGAACTTATAGACCTAAACGGATGTAGCGATTTTGAAGCTTTTACCATATACCCGCCGCTAACTATTCTCGCAAATATAACCGCTGGTGAAAACTGTGATCCTGCTAATTCAGGAGCAGTAAGCGTTTTTGCAAATGGTGGTTCAGGAACCTATTCCTTTAGTCAAATCACTCCCGCAGGAGCAAACAATACGAGCGGTGTTTTTACAGGACTAACACATTCTGTGGCCTACACATTCGAGCTTACAGATACCATAACAAATTGTGTAGAACAGGTTACGGTAACCTTAGCTGCGCCAGCTATTCCAAGCTTTACATTGGTGGCAACTGATGTTAGCTGTTTTGGTGGAAGTGATGGTACCATAACTGTAAATCTTATCGCTGGTAATATCGACACACCTTATTTGTATAGCCTTGACGGTGGTACAACAACGCAACCATCTAATGTTTTCAATGGATTGACTCAGGGTACCTATAATATTACCGTGATCTCAGGTAAAGGTTGTCAAGATACTGATGCGATTGACGTAAATGAGCCTAGTCAATTGGAAATAACTGCTAATCGTTCTGACTTCAGCTGTGATGATGATGCTAGTACCATCACGGTGGTCATAAATAATGACGGTACTGGAAATCCTTCTGGCACGGCATCCTATGTTTACAGTTTTGACAATGGAGCTAATTTTCAACCAAGTAATACCTATCAAGTGCCCTTTGGTTCTCCAGATGTTACTGTTGTTGTGAGAGATGCTAAGGGTTGTATTGCTACAGCTCTAGTTGCTATTCCTGTAAGACAAGAGGTAATCGCTAGTATTTCTGATGATGGGCCAATGGATTGTACAGATAACCAACAAGTTATTTCAATAAATGCATCTGGCGGTTTAGGAACATATACCTATACTGAGCTACCGAGTGGCGCAGTTGTGGCTGACCCAGCAAATATTGTCTTGACACAAGTGGGTACTTACATCTATGAAGTAATAGATACCACTACAAATTGCTCGGTGATTATAGAGCATATTGTTGCACCTTATGATCTTATTGAGCTAATCGCCACAGTAACTAATGATGCTACTTGTAGTGATAGCGCTAATGGTGAAATACAGGTTTCCATAACGGGCTACTTAGGTGCGTTTAATTATCAAGTACTCGATAGCGCTGGAGCATTTATAGCAGGAGCAAGTGGTTCTGATAATGCTACTACTAGCCCTTATGTGTTCACTGCTGCTACGACGCTTTCAGCGGGGATTTATTCTGTTCAAATTACGGAGACAGACTTTCCACAATGTGTTGGAACATCAAACAATATAACTATTGATGCACCTGAACCTTTAGTCGCACAGCTGGTGAGCAATGTAAATGCCAATTGTAATGAAGTCAATGCCATTGTTACCGTTCAGGCTACCGGCGGCACAGGGCCATACTCCTTTGGAGCTTCTATACGAGGTGCTGGCGATCCAGGTGTTTATCCGTTTGACAATACCGTTGAATTAGACCCAAGCACTAGTCTTGATTGGGATATCTATGTACAAGATGCAAATAATTGTGTGATTTCTTTACCGATAGAGATTACTGTGGATACTGATACTACACCAGACATTGCTTTAGCAATTGATGATGAGTGCGCGGCAGAAGGAAGTTTTGACATTAGGGTCTCTTTAGATGGGGTTAACTTTGGTGTCGCCCCATATACCATGAGTTTAGACGGAAATGCCTTCGAAAGCATTGCGAGCTTCCCTCATACCTATTCGAACCAGAACGCTGGTCTTCATTCTGTAGAAATTAGAGATGCTAATGGGTGTGGCGAAATAGAGAATATAACTATCGACCCAGAGCTATTGATAAGTGCTGTAGTAGTTGCGCAACCAACTTGTGGTGCAAATGACGGCGTTATTGAGTTCGCTGTTTTAGGAGGCGATGCCAGTTACCTAGTAACACTGTTGAATGCTGTTGCATTGACTGATACAGGCTTATCTCCAACAGGAAACCAATTTACTGGTCTAGCTTTTGGTGACTATATCGTTCGTGTCACCGATTTACCTTTAACACCGCTATCATGTATCGCTGACGCGCCAGTTTCATTAGAAGAACCAACACCTGTTACCTTATTGCCAACAGATTTTACAGACGTGAGTTGTGCTGGAGCATCTGATGGAACGATAAGCATCAATATGGAGGTGCCTAGTGCTGGGGTAAACGATAATCCTATTTATACTTTTAGCATCGAAAACAGTACCACTGGTTCAGCCCCGGTTAGCCAGAGTAGTTCTGTGTTTACAAGTTTAGCCCCCGGTATTTACAATATCACTGTTAGTTCTGGTCGTAATTGTATTGCGATTGACCAAGTAGCGATACTAGATCCTAGCCCGTTAACGGCGAATAATCCGGTTGTAAATCCATTTGCTTGCGATATAAATAACCTTGTAAACGTAGCTACAATAGACGTTGCGAATATAGGCGGTGGCACTCCAGGTTATTTCTATACCATTGATGGAACAAACTACTTTCCCATAACAGGAACATCAATCAGTCATCAAGTTACCGTAGCGGGAGATTATACCCTTGTTATTCGTGATCAAAATGCTTGTGAACTTCCTTTGCCTACGATAACAGTAGAACCACTACCTGTAATTGCTCTTGCCATTACCGAGGGGGTAGCGGACTGCCCTACCGGGCAGGAAATTACAGTGACTTCTACCGGGCATTCAATACCTGTTGATCTTACATTTGAATTATTGGAGACGGGAGAGCTACAAGCAAACCTTACGACAAATAATGCGGTCTTTAATTTGATAGCACCAGGCATATATAATATAAAAGTAACTGACAATGTAACGGGTTGTTATGAGTTGATAGCTCATAGTATTGATCCAAGGCCACAATGGAATGTAGCACTAACCGCTGCAACTCCAATTACATGCTTCGGAGATACAAATGGTACCCTTGAGCTAAGCTTTACAGGCTATAGCGGTGCCTATAATTATGAGGTATTCAATGAAGACGGTACTACTGCCGGGGTGAGTGATACAAGCGTAACGGCACATCCACTCTTGATTTCCAATATGCCTGCAGGCAACTATTTTATAAGCGTGTTAGCGCTTGACTACCCATACTGTACAGAAGATGAAACTTTAGTGGCTACAATTCAGTCGCCATCAGCAGTATTACAAGCTACAGTAACTAGTTTGTTGGCATCCGGTTGTCCAAATGACATGGGTGAGATTAGTGTTGTTGCTCAAGGAGGATATGCTCCGTATGACATAAGTTTGACACACGCTAGCGGACAAGTATATCCGCTTGTAAACGATATTTACGCCACGGTATTTACCGAACTTCAATCAGGAGATTATACCATTCAGGTGGTCGATTCGCAAGGTTGCCTAGTCACTTATTCCGCAACGATTGATGCAACTCCAAATATCGTCGCAACGGCTACTGGAACAGCACCAGTTTGTTATGATAACCCTGATGGTATGATTGTAGCAGTTGCCCTTGGTGGTTCTACAAATTATAACTATTTCATCAATTACTATGACGAAACAGGAAGTAGTATTGAATTTACACCAACTGTTCCGCAGCAAAGCAATGAATTTAATTTCCTTGGTGAAGGCTACTATAGTGTAACCGTAATCGATGATATGGGTTGTAGTGATACTACCTCTATTATTTTCTTGGACGGTCCAGACCAGCTTTTGGCAGAGGTAGCTTTGACAACAGCGATGACCTGTGAAAGCCCTGCGGAAGTTACCGCTACCGCTATAGGTGGAACGGCGCCTTACTTGTATCAATTAGAGGATAACTTAGGAAATATCATCACTTCTTATCAACTAGATCCTATCTTTTCAGTAGGTGATGCAGGAATTTATAGGGTTCGTGTAACGGATGCGAATAATTGCGAAACCTTAGGTCAGGTACCTGTGGTAGTTCCAGAAATCCCTCCTGTCCAATTAAGTATCGATTTTGCAAGTACATCTGTAAGCTGTGCTGACGCGACAACAGCTTCGATTTACGTTTCGGCCATTGGCGGTATTGGGGTATATACTTTTGATTTGATTTTAGCAGGGGCTGTTGTATACACGCAAACAGATATTCGTAAAGCGGTTTTTGAAGATCTAGCTCCAGGAGACTATACAGTAAGAGTAACTAGCGAGGGAGGATGTGACCCTGACGAAGAACTTGTTTCTATTGCAAATCCAGAACCCTTAATATTTAATAGTGAGTTTACACCAGAAACTTGTGTTGATGCCTTAGATGGTTCTATTACGCTAATGTTGTCAGGCGGCGGTGGTGGCTATCAATTTGCCATATCTCCTAACCTTGACCAGTTTTTTGATGAAGATCCTGAACAAGGGCTTCCTCTAGGTTATTATCGTTTTGAAGACCTGGTACCAGGTACCTACACTGTAATAGCGCAAGACAGTAATGGTTGCTTTTTTATTGAAGAATTTACTATTGAACCTGCTACTGAAATGGTGATTGCAATAACGACTATTTCAGAGACTTGCGAAGGTGATATGAATGGTGCTATTACGCTTGATGTCACAGGTGGTACAGCGCCATATAGTACGCGTCTAAGTAGTGAATCTAGTTTTGTAGAAGATAGGCTTTCCTTTACCGAAATGGCTGCAGGAGGGTATATTATCTTCGTTGAAGATGCAAATGGATGCCAGCTTGATTTGGCGGTCACTATTGAACCTGGCGTTAACTTGAACGCCACCGTGGTTCCAATCTATGAATGTACAGAAGATACACCTGAAAATTATATAAATATTACGTTTGAAGACCCAAGTGTTATCGGAGATGTTCTCTATGCTTTGGATTCAACAGACCCGAGTGATTTGCAATTAACTCCAGATTTCAGAAATATTGCTCCGGGTTCACATTATCTAAGAATAGAGCATTCTGGTGGTTGTCCTCGTGATATTCAATTTGAAATTCAAGCTTTTGAACCGCTTACGCTACTCTTAGAGCAAAACAATCTCAATGAGATTACAGCCATTGCAGCGGGAGGGGTACCCAGTTATACCTTTTATTTTAACGATATCAATAATGGTACTGACAATACTTACCGAATCAATAGAAGTGGTACTTATGTAGTTCGGGTTATGGATCAAAACGGCTGTGAGGCAATTGCAACAATAGAAATGGAGTTTGTAGATATTGAAATACCCAATTTCTTTACCCCAGACGGAGATGGACAAAATGATCGCTGGTTGCCTAGAAATATTGAAGGTTGGCCCGAAATTGTAATTAAAATTTACGATCGTTACGGTAGGGTAGTTGGAGATGATGTGGTCAACCGAAACGGATGGGATGGCCTCTATAACAAAAATCCATTGCCTACTGGTGATTACTGGTATGTATTAAAACTTAACGGTGAAAATGACGAACGAGAGTTTGTCGGACACTTTACCTTGTATCGCTAACACGGAAGTCTAACGAATAGCCCTAAAAAAAAGTGATTTGTAAACGCAAATCACTTTTTTTGTAAACATGAATTCGCATTTTAAGCTGAGATGGCCTATGATTTTTTGACCTCCAATACTCAAAAACACCAACACGCTTCGGAAGTGGATTTTTACTTGGTATTCTCTCACCCCATTTAAATAGGCTAGCGGTTAAAAATGCCAATAGCTTGGCATAGCGATCAAAAATGGCATGCTGAGATGAACTGTAATTTTTAATAAAGTAAAAGCATTATTTACATCAGTATTATTTGCTCTAAAAAATTTAGGAATATCAAAATAAAAATGAGCTGGCCTAACCATGCTTTTATCATTTTTTTCTTTCGCATAAATTGTATATCATCCAATTTCTATGGTATAGAATACCTTACGTGATTAAAAATTTAGAACATTTAAAGAATATAAGAAACTACTTGAATTTTTGGTGAAACACGTATTTCATTTTCGTTTTACTGTACACTATTAATAATCGGTATTCCGATACTTGTTAAAGTAGTAATTTTGAAGTAAAGGGTACAATCTTCTCTACTCCTATACGATCAACAGGGTAAACTCCAGTTGTATCTGCACTTAGTGCTTGGGTGTAGTCACCCGAATTCCAGACATAATCAGAGCTGATGATATCAGTTTAAACTTTTCCTTTCTAACCTTCTTCAATTGTTGTACTCAAATCACCTGATAAAGTTAAATCTAAAATCTGTAAGTAAATACAACCGACTCCTTTAAGGCTACTATTTTGCAGCACTATAGCTAAGCTTACTCACAGTCTAGGGGTACTGTGACTGAAGTGCACTGTACTCTAGTTAATAGGTGTCTATTCGCTTATATTTTATGGGTTAATTTACGCAATGATTTGTTCCTAACGTACTGTTAGTGATCATTTTGTAGAGTAAAAAATTTGCGACATGACTTACGTAGCCTTTTGGTGAATACTTAAATGAATTATAGGACGTTTTATTTATGCAAATGGCCAATCATTTGTACAAGCAATGGATAGTTTTGTCATAAGTTTGCGGTCTATCAGATTTTGAAAAGATTTGTTTATGATATACCATTTAGTCTAAAAACGAATCAAAAGAGGCTTTACAGCAAATTAATTGGAAATTGAAATGCGGTTTTGCGGTTAATTGTCTTCCCGCACTGAAGCTCGAAAAATGGTAAGACTATGTATTAAATTACAATGTTAGCAGGCACTTTAAATGATTATAATCAAAAGTTACTCTTAAATGAAAGTTAGTATATCACAACCGACACTTTTTCCTTGGATAGGTTATTTTGAAATGATCAAAAATTCTGATGTTTTTGTTTTTCTGGATAATGTAGAATTCAAGAAACAGACTTGGCATATGCGAAACAGGTTGAAAATTGGATCAAAGATTGAAGACTCAGAAATTTGGGTTCGAATACCTACAAAATCCTCTAAAACGAGTACTTTAATTAAGGATACTCTTATTGATAACGGTCAAGATTGGAAACAAAAGCACCTTGATATTTTTCAAAGTAACTACGGAAAAAAGTATAAAAAAATTCTTTTTTTAGAAAAATTGTATCAAGAAGACTGGACTAAAATTGCTGATTTTAATATAAATTTTATTACGGAATGCTGCCAGTTTCTTGATATCACCACCAAGTTCGTCCTCGCTTCTGAGCTAGAGACAACAGGCAAGAAAAGTAATTTGGTATTAGATATTTGCAAGCAAGTGAATGCTACAGAATTAATTGCAAATAGTGGCTCAAAGGGCTACCTAGAAAAAGATAAGGATATTTTTGATAAAGATAATATCAAGATTTCTTATCACGATCATAAGAGCCCTCAGTACAACCAAAAAGGTAAAGTTTTTCTTGAGCAATTGTCCGTTTTGGATTTATTGTTTTCTGAGTTCGAAGATTCAAAGAAATTTATTTGAGGTACTCTTAATGTTTTATTCGTTGATCGCATTAAACTGCCTGCGAAGTAAAACAATTAAAATAATGTAATAATCAATCAAAAAGTGGTTTTATTTTCGTTCCTCGTATCACTAGGCTGTTCGTTTTTTAAGATCAAAATAACTATGCACTAGGCTCACCTTGCTTAAGGCACAATGCAAATTTGAGCGAATACTGAATTTTCGTCTCTAAACCATTGCCCGTAAGGGGCTTTGCCCATTTTTGCTTCATTCTCGTTATCCAATTGAATACAGTTCAGGTTCATATTGTTCATTGCGTTGAACTCCAAAAGGATACTGTTCGTACCATTTTTTACATCTAAACTTATAAGTTGATTGTCGTTACAGTAAAGTGCAGTAAGCGCAATGTTTTGACTAAGGTCTAAGCTGGTAATCTGGTTTTCAAAACAAAATAGCTCTTCAATCAGTGTATTTGAACTTACGTCGATCGCGCTAAGTTGATTTTTTGAACAATACAATAAGGATAACTTAGGGTTTGAGCCAACATCTAAAGATGAGAGCTTGTTATTGGTACATGCTAAAGTTACCAACAAGGTATTTTGACTTAGATCTAAATTTGTAAGCTGGTTGTTGAAACATACCAATGATGTCAATGCAGTATTTTGGCTGGTATCTATAGAGCTTATTAAATTATTAGAAAAATTCAACTCTTTAAGAGCTGTATTTTGTCTAATATCTAGTGTAGTAAGTCGATTATTAAAAACATCAAGTTTCTTTAATCCGCTAAATTTTTCAAGACCTACTAAACTACTTATGTTAGCGTCATTCAAAGGAAGGTATGTAATCTCGGCAATGTTGTCTATGACAACTGTTCCATTGAGAACACCATCCGTATCAAGTCCAATATCAATTAGCGCTTGTTCAAAACTAGGACTCGAAATGAGGGTAGATTGCACTTCGGTTGGTTTATCATCATCTGAAGAGCAAGCACAGAATACGGTAATGAGAAAAAGAATAAATTGCTTTTTAAGCATGGGACTTTTGTGATTATTTTAATTATTTTTTTGTAAAGAAAGGTTTAATTGATGAATGTAAAATCATTTAAGTGATTTAAGATGCACTTAATTAAATTTTTGATTACTAAGTATAAGAGAGATCCTCATCATTTTTAATCATGACACAAACTAAACTCTTGGTTAAAATTAAATAAAAAGAAATGATTCCCAAAGCATGTGAATTTCAGGGGCTAAAATATTTTTTAATTAACCCAACATTACCTAAACATTCGATCAAATAAAATAAAATTGAAGCGCTGAAATTATTAGCTATTGTATAGCGAAAATATGGTTTTTATGCTATCTTATGCCTTTAGTTTTAGATAGTCGATGTTATTTGCCACTTCATCGATTTAATCCAAATATCAATGGTCTAGAAATCGTTTGTATAGTTTTTATATCGAAGTGTCTTGTTAAATTGCGAATTTATAAGGTTAATTTTAATGATATTGATAAAATAACCCCTTTGCTTGAGATGAAAATAGTAAGAAAACATAAAATAACAAAGTTAGAACGGGGTTCGAATACCCTCTTTTCTAGAGCAATGCGAGAAGTCATTTTGTTGAGCGTTGTACTTTTGCTATCTGCTTTTGTAGGCTATGGCCAGCAGCTACCTTCTGTAAAAAACTTCCTTCCTAATGAGTACAAGGGGGAGAATCAAAATTGGGGAATTTCCCAATCTTCAGATAAATTAATATATGTTGCCAATAGCAAGGGCTTGCTAGAATTTAACGGAGCACATTGGAAATACTACCTTTCTCCAAATGAGACCATAATGCGTTCAGTTCAAGTTGTCGGTGATTTGATTTACACTGGTAATTATATGGAGTTTGGCTATTGGCAGAAAAATGAACTGCAGGCCTTAGAATACACTTCTTTGTCACAAAAATCAGGTATAGATCTTATAGAGGATGAAGAGTTCTGGAACATTATTAACATAGCTGATTCGATGGTTTTTCAATCATTGCAGCGTATCTATATATACAACATTAAAGACGGGTCATTTAAGGTTATCGATTCTGAAAGTAGGATTACTAAAATCTTTGAAATGAACCAGGAGGTGTATTTTCAAAAAATTGGAAAAGGAATTTTTAGAATTAATGATGGTAAGGCTGTTTTATTTCTAGATGATGACGTCGTTAAAAAGAACGAAGTCATTAATATTTTCGGCAGTAAAAAAGATGCATTGATACTGACAAAAAACGATGGTTTTTATAAGGTTCTTGATCAGCGTGTTGTAAAGTCGAAAACGTTCTCAAATGATTTTTTATCTAAAGTTAGTATATATGATGCTATCAAATTAAAGGATAACAGCCTTGCACTAGGAACAATTGCCGATGGTTTATTTATCGTAAACGAAAAGGGGGAAATCGTATTAAAAATCAACCGTGATAATGGATTAATTAATAATACAGTATTGGCGCTTTTCGAAGACCAATCAAATAATTTCTGGCTGGGGCTTGATAATGGTATAAGTTATGTCGATACCCATTCTCCTTATGAAGTGCATAATGAAGAGAATGGAATACTTGGAAGCGTCTATGCATCTGCTACGCACGATGGGTATTTATATCTAGGAACAAATCAAGGCCTCTTCTATAGAAAAAAGGGTACTGCTGATGATTTTGATTTTATTGATGGTACTCAAGGCCAAGTATGGTGTTTGAAGGTGATTGAGAAAACCCTGTTTTGTGGTCATGACTCCGGTACCTTTGTTGTTGAGAATAAGAACTTAAAGAGGATATCTGAAATAGCAGGAGCTTGGAATATAGCGCGTATTGATGGTGAAACTAATTTGTTGTTGCAAGGAAATTATGACGGCCTTTATGTTTTAGAAGAATCGAATGGTAATTGGAAACTGAGGAATAAATTGGAGGGTTTTAATAATTCATCTCGTTATTTTGAGACGCTGGAAAATGAAATTTTTGTAAACCATGAATACAAAGGTGTTTTTAAGCTGCAAGTAGATTCTTCGTATGCAAGAATTGAAAATGTTGTTATTGATTCCACATTAAAAGGTGTTAATTCTGGAATAGCTAAATATAATGGAGATTTGTTATACGCTTATAAAAAAGGTGTTTTTAAATATGATAAAATAAAACAGAAATTTATCAAAGACAGTCTTCTAAGCGGAGTATACAATCAAGGTAGCTATGAATCAGGAAAGCTAATAGTAGATGAAAAAGATAATATACTATGGATTTTTACAAAATCTGGTATAAGTTATATAACGCCTAACGGCTTAACGAACAAAGGTCGAATTAATAATATACCCTTAACCTCGGTTGTGAGAAGGGGTATTATTGGATATGAAAATATTTCAAGTCTTGGAGATGAAAAATATTTAATGGGAACCACTTCAGGATACACCATTATCAATATTAATGAGCCGGTAATAGAAGATTTTCTTGTGCATATCGACCAGGTTGTGAATGGCCGCAATAAAGTGATTAAAAAGCTGCAGAATGTAGATTCAAAAGGAGATTTCGATACGAATCAAAATAATCTAAAAATTTCTTTTTACACCTCTGAATTTAATAAATATGTGAGTACTCAATATCAGTTTCAACTAATAGGTATTTATGACGATTGGAGTGATTGGTCAACAAACCCTAGAGCTCTATTTGAAAACCTTCCTCATGGTGAATATACTTTTAATGTGAAATCTAAAATTGGGCACGCTATTTCTAACAATGTTGCTAGCTACCAGTTTGTGGTTAAAAAGCCTTGGTATATCACTAACATAATGAAAGCAATTTACGTGTTAGGTTTGCTGTTTTTATTACTTCTAATTCACAGTGTTTACAAGCGATATTATAAAAAACAGCGTCTAGCTTTAATTGCTAAAAATGAAAAAGAATTTAGCCTTGTGAAAGTGCAAAACGAACGTGAAATCATAAAACTTAAAAACGAAAAGTTGAAGATCGATTTTTCTAGTAAAAGTAAAGAAGTGGCGGCCTCTTTAATGAGTATAGCAAAAAAGAATGATTTATTGAGAACGATTAAAGAAGACTTGAGAGGGGCGCAAGATGATGAAGTGATTAGGTCGGTAATAAATGTGATAAACAAAAGCCTAAGACAAAACGATGACTGGGAGCTTTTTCAAGAAGCATTTAATAATGCGGATAACAAGTTTTTGAAGAATTTAAAAACACAACACCCCGTACTCACCCCAAGTGATCTTAAATTATGTGGTTATTTGCGTTTAAACTTATCGAGTAAAGAGATGTCTGAGTTGCTTAATATAACCCCTAGAAGTGTTGAGATTAAAAGATATAGACTTCGAAAAAAATTGAATTTACAACACGAAGACAACCTAGTTAACTATATTCTAGACCTGTAAGGTGTTTGATATAAATACTTTTTACCTCAACATGAGCTATACACTGTTATTTAGTTTTAACTAACTTGCTTTTTGTCGTTACTTCAAAATATATACTGATGGGCTATCTAAACCCCTAAATAAAAGCAACTAGCTGGTGTTATTGATAAAAAAACCACTTCTTATTTGACATGTTCGCTATTGTTGAGGTTATTATTTATTGAATTTACAATTTTAGGCAATAAGTTTATACTCACAAAATTTTATAAATGAGCACAACTCAAAAAAGATTCCTTCATCTTATATTACTTTTAGTTTGTACAACTAGTTTTTCTCAGGTTGGGCAAATCGCAGTATCCAGTCAAGACAATGAAATGAAGTTGCTTGTGAACGGCGAAGCGTTCATGATAAATGGGATGAATTGGGATTATGTGCCAATCGGTACCAGTGTAATGGGCTACAGCTTATGGCAACAATCAGATGACGTGATCAAAGCAGCACTTGACACTGAAATGGGCTTACTGAAAAATATGGGGGTAAACGCCATTCGACAATATGAGGGGGTACAGCCAAAATGGATTCAATATATTTATGAGAATTATGGAATTTATACCATGATAAATCACGCCTTCGGGCGCTACGGGTTAACTATCCAAGGATCATGGGTTGCGAACACCGAATATTCAGATCCAGCGACCGAAAAAATACTCATGGCTGAGGTGTCTGCTATGGTGAATAAGTACAAAGGAACACCGGGACTTTTAATGTATCTATTAGGAAACGAAAATAATTATGGTCTTTTTTGGGATGGTGCTGAAACGGAGGAGATTCCCATGGCGGATAGAAAATCTACAAAACGCGCTAGGGCGATGTATAAATTATTTAATTCTGCAACAGTATTGATGAAGGGTATCGATGATTCTTTGCCGATAGCGATGTGTAATGGAGATTTAGTTTTTATAGATATTATTGCCGAGGAATGTAAAGATGTGGATATATATGGTACTAATATGTACCGTGGTATTTCTTTTACGGATGCTTTTGAAAAGGTAAAAGAAAAATTGAATAAGCCCTTTATGTTTACTGAATTCGGAGCGGATGCCTTTAACGCTAAAGAAAATCAAGAAGACCAAGAATCTCAGGCCTATTACATGGTAGGGAACTGGAAAGAGATTTATGAAAATGCAGCAGGTTTAGGTAAGGCGGGGAATTCAATTGGAGGTTTCACTTTTCAATTTAGTGACGGTTGGTGGAAATTTGACCAAACCAAAAATTTTGATGTTCATGACAATTCAGCTTCTTGGCCTAATGGAGGTTACGAACACGATTTCGTTGAAGGTGAGAATAACATGAATGAGGAATGGTTTGGTATTTGCGCCAAGGGAGCTACCAATGAAAGGGGGCTTTATGATTTGTATCCTCGCGCTGCGTATTATGCGCTAAAAGAAGCACATCAATTAAACCCATACGCTGAAGGCGTGACCTTAGATTTTATTAGTAATCATTTTGATAATATAGCGCTAACAGATGCTGTTTTAAGAGCGCGAGGAGACAAAGCCGCTTTAGGTGGTGGAGCAACGAATAAACTTAGCATTAGCAATTTAAGAGCTGAATTTACAACTTTTAATACCGGTGGTAGTTTGCTTACAACACCTGATCAAGCAGACCTAGACAATACGGTTTATCCAGACCAACTTGGTTTTGATCATATGCAATCCTATTTTGTTGGGGTACAGGGCAATCCTTCTGCAAATATGAGCGCCAACGTTACGGTCAATATTACTGGTAATGTTGCTACGAATCCAATAGATGAAATATTTTATGAGAATCGGGCGAGACCGCAAATTGTAGCTACAGAAAATGGTCCATTAGAGCTTTCAGACCTCAATAGAGTTCAGATTTATAATGCAGAATATACTTGGAATGCAAAGGATTTTGATCTAAGAGGGTTTTATAGAACAGGTCATTACCATTGGGCCTATGAAGGTGATTTTTTCGGATTATATCCAGAAGCGAACTATGGTCCAAACCTCGATATCTATGGCGGTGAAATCAGTGGGTTTGAATTGGACGGTAAAAAAGCAATCAAAGGTTTAAAAGCAGCTTTTGGTCCACAATTGTGGTGGGGAGCAAACCCTGCATTTTTATTGAAATACACCAGAAAAATTGGTAAATACGACGTAGCCGCAGTATTTCATGAAGATATATCTGATGCGCCTCAAGCAGTTACTTCTAATTTTATTCCACAACCAAAGACGCGTAGGGGATCGATTTATGCAAAAAGAAAAATTGGAGACCTTGGCATTGAGGTTGGTGGTATCTGGGGTGGACAACCACTAAACGGTAGAAAATTTCAAGTAGCAGTAGGTGAACCTGGAAATTATACCATCTTTACTGATGAAGTCAACGAATTGGATAATTGGGGTGGTAAAGCAAAGCTGACCTATTCTAACGGAGCTTTTAATGTTTATGCTCAAGGAGCAATTCAAGGCTTGGTGGCGAATGGTGGAGCCGATCAAACACAGACCTTTACAGGTTGGAAATTAAAAGACTCCGGTAGTGGAAACCAAACGAACGTTTTAGCCGGATTTACCTACACCGTAGGTAAATTACAAATTGCACCTAATTTTTTATGGCAAAAGCCCATAGTTGATGCCATGCCAAATGATGCTCCTGCTCCTGGTAGGCTCAGAAACATTCAAGATGACCCTTTTGTTGTAAGAGCAAATAGAGAAACTACAGCTGGCGAGCTTTTGTTTACCTATGATCCTACACCTGCTACTTGGATGTATCAGTGGGATAACGATAGGGCTGAAGATGCAAAGTTTGCGATGAGTGCTGGCTTTGTTTATCGGCACCTTCCTACCACGCAAGATGCGGCAATTGGCTTTTTAGCCAATCGGAGCTTATTTGCATTTCCTAATTCCGCTCCGGCACAAGATTTATGGGAAGCACATACACGAATTGTCTCGAAAATCAGTCCTGATTTAGGCCTGATTGCTAATCTGTACTACGGTAATGGGCAGGCAAATGGTAGCGATGAAAGATTGATTAAAAGAGGTGGAGGTGATATTAGAGCGATTATTAATAAAGTCAAGGTAGTTAGTTCTGTAAAGATTAATGACTGGGGCCCTTTCGATTATCATCGTGATTTCAACCTTACCTATCCAGTACAACTAATGCTTGATTTGTCAACAACTTTAGGGAAACCAGATTGGTTTATTCTGCCAAACACGAAAATTGGTATTCGGGGCACATGGCGCTCGCTCAATGAATTTTCTCCAAGATTTGGCCCAACTGCATCTCTTGAGTTTGCACAGGCACCTGTTGTAAGTCCAGTCGGATTTGATAATGGCAGTGAATGGGAAATCAGAACGTATGTACACATCAATATTGGTAAATAAATTATAGTGTAATGAAAAACGAAAATAATATGTATTTAAGAATCACATTCCTTTTAGGATTCATTTTTATGATTTCTATCAGTTGTGAGCGAGATTTATCAGATGAAGTTGAGTTTGCCAATTTTCCAAATACTGCCCAGATTTTCACAGATTTACCTGTAGGACTTGGTAGCGACTTTTACTTCCCATATGGTCCAGAAGATAATAATCCAGTAGGGTCAAAATTTACTGCCTGGTCTGTAGACGACAAAGTCAGCTATAGTGGCTCCTCGTCTATGCGCATAGATGTTCCTAATGCGAATGATCCAGAGGGTAATTATGCTGGAGGTATTTTAAGAATTGATGGTTCAGGCCGTGATTTATCTGGTTATGATGCGCTAACATTTTGGGCTAAGGCTTCACAAGGTGCCATCATTGGCGAAATTGGTTTTGGCGAAGACTTTGGAGAAAATAAGTTTATAACAACTTTAGAAGATGTTAGTATATCCACGCAGTGGTCTAAATACATCATACCAATATCTAATCCCTCTAAATTAACAAACGTTCGTGGTATGTTGCGATACGCTGCTGGGTCAATAAACAATTTAGGGTACACCTTTTGGATTGATGAATTACAGTTTGAAAAACTAGGTACCATAACCCAGCCAACACCGTCAATTCAGAATGGTGAAGATGCAATAACGCAATCTTTCTTAAGTGACCAGATCGCAATTACGGGGCTTAGGCAAACCTTTACTTTAGCATCAGGAAGAAATACAACGGTCTCATTAGCGCCAGCATATTTTGATTTTAACTCTTCAAATGCTGATGTTGCTAGTGTTAGTGAATTAGGTGTGGTAACGATACTAGATAACGGAACTGCAAAAATTACAGCAAGTTTGAATGGTGTACAAGGAGCGGGGTCGCTAACCATAAATGTTAATGGAGGTTTTGTTTTTGCGCCACTACCTACAAGGGCTGCTAGTGATGTGATTTCTATATATAGTGATGTGTATACTAACGTGCCAGTTGACTTTTATAACGGTTTTTGGGAACCTTTTCAAGCTACACTATCTGCTGATTTTTTCATAAACGGTGATAATATTTTAAATTACACCAATTTTAATTTTGTTGGAAACCAGTTTAGTAATCCTACGGTAGATGCAACAACAACCCCTAATTTACACCTTGACCTTTTTATTCCTGGAGCAATTGATCCAGCTCTTAATCTATTAATTACGCTTAAAGATTTTGGAGATGATGCTGCAGATGGCGGTGGGGATGATGAAATTCAACAAATATTTTTCACCAGTTCAGATTTTGAAGCCGATGCCTGGAGGAGTTTTGATATCCCTATTACTTTATCAAACAAAGGCAGGATTGGGCAAATTATCTACGAAAATATAAATGGCTCTCCATTGTCTAATTTTTATGTAGATAACATCTACTTTTATAAAGAATAGTTAGACTCCAAAATTAACCAGAGAGATGAATCAGATAGCTAAACAAAAAGGAAGAATGCAAACAAAATTGCTTAATGGCTCCTCTTTTATTTCTCCAAGGAATGTAGACAATTTTTCTCCAAAGCATGAGTATAGCTCATGTTAGTATTTATTATTATGATGATTAAATTATTTTAAACTAAATTAAAACTAAAAAAGAGCATTATGAAAAAATTATTTAAACAAACTCGTAAGATCTTACCTCTAATCTTGGGGATATTCTTCTTGGGATGTGGTAGCGATGATACTGTAATTGAACTACCTAGTGTTGTTGCGGGTTTTACGTCTACAATTAATGCAGCTACGGGCAGTGCAACCTTTACGAATACTTCTACAAATGCGACCAATTACGCTTGGGATTTTGGAGATGGAAATACTTCTACTGAAAGAAACCCTGTCAAAATTTTCGCAGACGGAACCTATACGGTAAGTTTAACAGCATCAAATAATGCTGGAGCTTCAGATATTTTTGAAGATGATATCACAATTGTTATCACAACAGATGGCGGTGATGGTGGTGATGGCGGTGGTGTGGTAGTTTGCACAGGTATAGAAGAAACAGAGCAATCATTGAGTGCTGCAGATTTTAACTTAACATTTCAAACAGATCCTACGGATAGTATCATTTCTGATAACGCAGGTTTTTCTTGGATAAACAATCCAGATACGGACAATGAGGTGAACACATCATGTAAGGTTGGTCAAATAGATAGAACTGATGCTTCTGCTTTTGCAAATAACCAAATAGAGTTAGATGCTAAATTAGATTTTAGTGCAAATGCTGGTTTTAAGTTAAAAGTATGGTCACCAAACGCCGCTACTAGCGTTTTATTGAAACTAGAAGATAAGACTGCTCCTGGAACATTTACGGAGACATTTGCTACAACAACGCTAGTTGGTGCATGGGAAGAGTTAACGTTTCCTTTTGCAATTGGTGAGAATGGTAAATATGATAAAATTGTATTATTCTTTGAGTTAGATACCAATACTGCTGAAACTTATTACATTGATGATATGGCCTTGTATGTTCGCGTAGATGGTGGAGACGGTGGTACTATTGGAGGCAGTGGTACTGACGACGATAACTTAATTACCAATGGTGGTTTTGAAACTGGTGATACTACGGGTTGGGAAACAGACATCGCTGGTAATAGTGGGGTTTTTAATGCTACTGATGCAGTTTCTAAATGTGAAACGTATTCAGGTGGCTTTACCGCTAATGAAGCACAATTAATGATTATCAGACAATCAAATATTGGTGTAGGTGTGGTTACTCCAAATAGTGACATTACAATTTCATTTGATTTACTTGGAGCTTCTGGCGATGGTGGTGTTTTTATAGCACAAGTATTCTCTGAATCAACTACCGCTGGCGTTACAAAAACGGACATTTTGAATGATGGTAATCCAATTGCGTTAAGTGCTAATTGGACGAGATATAGCTTTACAACGACTACTGGTCCTGATGTAACCAATGGAATTACGCTTCTTTTGAAAACGGAATGTGGTGCAGTTGCCGGTTGTGCGGTTAATGCGAACATTGATAATGTATATGTAGCTATTGGTACTACTGGTGGACCTGATTGTGATGGTGGAACTGTAGGCGGAGATACTGGCGGTGGAGATACTGGTGGTGGAGATACTGGTGGTGGAGACACAGGAACTGGTAATGGTGTTGAGTTGGTTGAAAACGGTGACTTTGAAACTGGTCTTCAGGCCCCATGGTTATTTTTTGATAGCGCTACCACTAATGGCGGTACAACATCACTTGATAATACAGATAGTAGTGGTGGTGGATCTTTTTCTGCAAGGGTACAAAGTGGTCCGGGTAATAACCCTGGTATTAAACTAGAAAGATTTGCAATTGGTACCATTATGGCAAACCAGAGTGTTGAAGTTAAAGTAGACGCTAAATTAGCAACACTTGAAGGAGGTGCCATAATCAATGTACTTGCATTCTCTGAGAGTGCAACAGAAGGAGCCCCTGCTGTATTGCACAACCTTGGGCAAATAAATGGAGCTACAGGTGCTTGGAGTACGAGCACGTTCTCTTTTACAACTGCAAGTGATGTGACTGGTGGAATCTCAGTTTTGATGGAAGTAGTTTGTGGAGGAGTACCAGGATGTGATGGAGATGTACTTTTTGATAATATCTCTGTTCAAATTGTAGAATAAATGAAAGTAAAAGATAACCAATGATTTTACTGCGCAGTCTAGTATGAGCTGTGCGGTAAAATAATTGGTAATCAATATGTAAATAATATAGTTATATGCCATGCTATAATTTTAATAGGAGCAGTAGTAATGCGGCTTTTAAAATTATGGTATGGCATATACTTTTTAAGAAAAATAATTGATTTAGTTATGAAACATATAAAGATGCATATGCTACTATCACTTAAATTAGTCTTAGTAGTGCTATTGAGCGCTTGCTCTAATGATACAACGCTAGGTGAGCCAGCAATACTTGAAGTGGTTCCAACCAATTTGTTATGGTCCATCAAAGTAGTTGGATCAGATACGAATAGGCCAAATGGAGATGGTTCTGGAATAATACGATCTACCGCATCAGCCAAAAACGCGGTGCGTTATGGTTTCAAATTTGATGACGAATCAGAAATTGAAAACACAACAGGTGAGTTGGAATATACGGTTACAACAAATGGAGTAAATGATTATAACCTAAGAATATCAGCGTATTCTAGCACCGGTAACGTAATTAGTATTTCGGAAATGGTGCCTGTGTACGTAGGCGATGTTGATGAACTAGCACCACAGTCTGGTTTGATTTGGTCAGACGAGTTTAATGAAGACGGTGCTTTATCGGCTGATAATTGGTTTTCGGAAACAGTTCCTCCAGTAAACGGAGGTTGGTACAATGCAGAACAACAGCATTATACAGATAGAATCGATAATGCTTTTATTTCAAACGGCACATTAAAAATTGTTGCAAAAAAAGAATTGTATACCGCTTTTAACTCGACTAAGAGTTATACTTCGGCACGACTGAATTCTAAATTTGAGTTTACCTACGGGCGAATAGAGGTACGAGCAAAACTTCCAGCAGGAAGGGGTACTTGGCCAGCAATTTGGACTTTGGGTTCTAATATAACAAGCGTGAATTGGCCAGCTTGCGGTGAAATTGATATTATGGAGCATGTGGGAAATAATGTCGGTAAGGTTTCGAGTGCTATTCATACTCCTTCTAGTAATGGAAATACAGTGAATGTTGAATTTTTAAATATTGAAAATGCCACGATAGACTTTCATGTCTATACTGCAGATTGGACGGCAGATAAAATAGATTTTTATGTTGATGACGTGCTTTTCTATACCTATAACCCTGTCATTAAAAATAGTAGTACTTGGCCATTTAATGCAGATCAGTTTATTCTTTTAAACATAGCGATGGGAGGTACTTTAGGGGGTAGTATAGATTCAAATTTTGTGGAGTCGACCATGGAAATAGATTACGTAAGAGTATATGAATAATTTTATTTATAAAACTATAACAGGGCGGTAGTAAATGAAAAGAATTACTCTATTTTAGTAGGATAATACTGCAAAAGTAAAGAGTTGCTTTCGGTTCAATAAAGAGCGATAATTGTAAAAAATTAGTAAACATTAAAAAAGGCCATCATCATATTAAGATGATTGGTGATGAGAAGAGAATGAAAGAACAAAAAATATCAATAGGAGATAAAGAAGCCAATTTTGATGCGCTTGAGGTTGAAGGGAAATTAGTAAGCTTTGAAAATGAAAATTATTATAAAATTTCCAATAATGATGCCATGAGACCTTTCTTTATGAGTATTGTTAGTGATTCTAATCATTGGATGTTCATTTCAAGCAATGGTGGTTTAACCGCAGGAAGAAAAGATTCTGGTTTTGCCTTATTTCCATATTACACAGATGACAAGATAACTGAATCGGCAGATATAACGGGCAGTAAAACTATTTTGCGTGTACAATTAGAGGGCAAAACAAAGTTATGGGAGCCTTTCTCAGATAAGTATATTGGTATTTATAAAATCACTAGAAACCTTTACAAGAATAGTTACGGAAATAAGGTGGTTTTTGAAGAAATCAATACTGACCTTGGCCTCACCTTTAGATATCAATGGAGTTCTAGTGATCAGTTTGGTTTTGTTAAAAAATCAAAACTGATAAATAATTCTAATAATGAAATTAAGCTAACGGTACTCGATGGTATCCAAAACATAATGCCATACGGTGTTGATACGAGTTTACAGGCTACCAGCAGTAATCTAGTGGATGCCTACAAGAAGAACGAATTAGAACCCGAAGTTGGTTTAGGCATTTATGCCTTAAGCGCTATAATTGTTGATAGAGCAGAACCAAGTGAAGCTCTAAAAGCAGCTTTAGTTTGGTCTTTAGGTGTCGAAAACCCAAAGTACTTGGTCTCTTCTTTACAATTAAACGATTTTAGAAAGGGCAAAAATATTGTTCAAGAAAAAGATATTAGGGCAGAGAAAGGAGCTTATTTTGTAGTAGCTGATTTGCGTTTGAACGCCAATTCAGAAAATGAATGGATGATAGTGGCAGATGTCAATCAATCTGCAGCAAACCTTGCTGAAATTTCGCATAAAATTAGAACTGAAATTGATTTAAAAACTTTAGTTCAAAAGGATGTCGAACAAGGTACTATACATTTATTAGAATTGAACAGCGCAGCCGACGGTATACAATTGACCGCCGATAAGCTGAGAAATACAAGGCATTTTGCAAATGCACTTTTTAATATTATGCGTGGTGGTATTTTCGATGATAACTATGATATTGACAAATCTGATTTTGTTAGGTATATAGAAACCGCAAATAAAAAAGTATTTAAAAAGAAGGAAAACCTATTGAATAGCTTGCCAGAAACATTTTCATTAGAACGCTTAAGAGCGGTTATTGAAGCGCAAGAAAATCATAATGAGGATAAGAATTTTAAGAGACTTTGTTTTGAGTACCTACCGCTAAAATTTAGCAGACGCCATGGTGATCCTAGTAGACCATGGAATAAATTTTCTATTAATACTAAAAATGAGGACGGTTCTAAAATTCTTGATTATCAAGGTAATTGGAGAGATATTTTCCAGAACTGGGAAGCACTAGCACATTCATATCCTGCATTTATGGAGAGTATGATTCATAAGTTTTTGAATGCAACCACATTTGATGGCTACAACCCATATCGCGTTACAAAAGACGGTTTTGATTGGGAGACGATTGAGGCAGATGACCCCTGGTCGTATATTGGGTATTGGGGAGATCATCAGATCATCTATTTACTCAAGTTCTTAGAGTTTATCGAGAAGCATTCACCAAATACTTTATCTCAGTATTTTGATCAAGATATTTTTGTTTACGCCAATGTACCGTATAGAATAAAAAGCTATTCAGATATTTTAAAGAATCCGAAAGATACTATTGTATTGGATACAGAATCTGAAGAAAGTATTATTCAAAAAAGAAAAGAACTTGGAGCTGATGGTGCTTTGTTGAGAGATAAGAACTTCTTTATCTACAAGGTCAATCTTATTGAAAAATTACTAGCTACGGTATTGGCCAAGATGTCGAATTTAATTCCAGAAGGGGGTATTTGGATGAATACACAAAGACCTGAATGGAACGATGCCAATAATGCTTTGGTCGGCAATGGGGTATCGATGGTCACTTTGTATTATTTGAGACGCTTTTTAAATTTCTTTGAAAACCTTGTGCGAGATGCAAAGCATGAGGATATTAAAATTTCCAAAGAGTTGCTTATATTTTTCAAAAGTATTGCTAGAACTTTGAATGATAATGCTGAAATTCTATCTGGAAAAGTGTCAGATGTAGATAGGAAAACAGTTTTAGACGGATTAGGATCTGCAGGTAGTACGTATAGAAATACTATTTATGATACGGGGTTTAGTAGTGATAAAGAAAGCATTTCTAAAACTGATTTACTGCAATTCTTATTGGTTTCTAAAAAGTATTTAGACCATTCAATAGCTTCAAACAAACGAGGAGATAATTTATTTCACGCCTATAATTTGATGACCGTTGAAAGTGATAGAGCGGTCTCTATAGCGCACTTACCAGAGATGCTCGAAGGGCAGGTTGCAGTTTTGAGTTCTGGTTATTTGTCATCAAAGGAAGCATTGAGTTTATTAGATGGCTTAAAGACGAGCGCTTTATTTAGAGAAGACCAGTACAGCTATATTTTATATCCAAATAAAGACTTGCCAAGATTTAGCGTAAAGAATAATATACCCTCGCAGAAGGTTGAAAAATCTCAACTGTTACAGCAACTTTTAAAGAATGGAAATTCTAGTATCATTGAAAAAGACGTAGCAGGTAATTACCATTTCAATGGTACCTTCAATAATGCTGATAGCTTGAAAGATGCCTTATTGCTCCTGCCGAATGCGCGGTATGGTGATTTTGTAGAAAAAGACACCAAACTACTATTGGAGATTTTTGAAGGTATTTTTGATCATAAATCCTTTACCGGTAGGTCAGGTACATTTTTTGGTTATGAAGGTTTGGGTTCTATCTATTGGCATATGGTTTCTAAATTGGTCTTGAGTGTTCAAGAAACTTGCTTGGAGGCTATTAAAAAAGGCGAAAGTGATGTGGTCATAGGAAAGCTCATGGAGCACTATTATGAGATAAACGAAGGTATTGGAGTACATAAATCGCCTGAGTTATACGGTGCTTTTCCAACAGACCCTTATTCACATACGCCAGCAGGAAAAGGAGCCCAGCAACCAGGAATGACAGGGCAAGTAAAGGAAGATGTGCTATGTAGGTTCGGAGAATTGGGCGTATTTGTTTCAGAAGGGTCTTTATTATTCAATCCGCGTCTGTTGCGTAAAGAAGAGTTTTTAAGAAAACCAAAAACCTTTGAGTATAGAGATATTGATAAGCAGGTAAAGCGAATTGAACTAGAAAAAGGCGCTCTTGCTTTTACCTATTGTCAAGTACCTATAATTTATGTTTTAGCTGAAAAAGAAGGTCTTAGCGTAGAGACTAAAGAAGGTGAATTGATCAAATTTGACACCCTAAGCCTTAACAAGAAGTTAAGTCATAAAATATTTGGTAGGACAGGAGAAATAAATCAAATCACAGTATACACAAATAAGTAATACTGTAGCAGAAATAAGAAGTTAACGATAAGCGTATTTATTAAGCAAGTTGTTTTTAAAAATACTAGTGAAATCAATAAGATGACTGGTATATTAAGAAAATAACAGAAACCTAAATTTTAGAATCATGAAGAAGTTCTATAGAACAATCAATTACCTATTCTTTATGATATTGGCTCTTTCTTGCAAGAATACTACTAAAACAGAAAGCAATACAAGCGTGGTAAAACAACAATCAATTATGAAAGCCAAAGATATTTTAGGTAATCCAAACTATTTGGCAATGTCATACGGAGGGTATAGGCAGGTTGATCATGATGTGGAACCCACCCTAGATGAACTTAAAGAAGATTTGAAAATCTTATCTGCAATGGGGGTAAAGATCTTACGTACGTACAAAGTGCATTTGCCGCAGGCAAGCAATCTTGTGAAAGCGATTAGTGAGTTAAAAAAGGAAGACGCAAGTTTTGAGATGTATGTAATGTTAGGCGCATGGATTGATTGTAAAAATGCTTGGACAGATCAAGAGCCTGACCATAATGAAGAAAGTGAACGTAATGCTGTTGAAATTAAGGAGACTGTTCGTCTTGCTGCTAAGTACCCTGATATTATAAAGGTTATTGCCGTTGGTAATGAAGCTATGGTAAAATGGGCTGCAACTTACTATGTGCAACCAGGCGTGATTTTAAAATGGGTAAACCATCTTCAAGATTTGAAAAAGTCTGGTGCCCTCTCAAAAGATTTGTGGATTACGAGTTCTGATAATTTTGCCTCTTGGGGTGGGGGTGGCGCTGAATATCATGTAGAAGATTTAAACAAACTAATTGCTGCTGTTGATTTTTTATCCATTCACACATACCCTATGCATGATACACACTATAACCCAGTTTTTTGGGGTGTTTTTGGGGCAGAAAATGATTTGTCTGATTTAGAGAAAATTGATGCAGCTATGCTTCGTGCTAAAGGCTATGCAATATCACAATATAATAGTGTAAATAGCTATATGAAAAGTTTAGGTATTGATAAACCTATTCATATTGGTGAGACAGGCTGGGCAAGCGTTTCTAATAAAGATTATGGACCTAAGGGTTCAAAGGCTACCGATGAATATAAAGAAGCATTGTACTATAAACATTTGCGTGATTGGACCAATTCAGAAGACATCTCACTCTTTTATTTCGAGGCTTTTGACGAACAATGGAAAGATGCAGGAAATCCTCAAGGTTCTGAAAATCATTTTGGCTTGATAAATTTAAAGAGTCAGGCCAAGTTTGCACTTTGGGACTTGGTAGATGATGGAACTTTTGATGGCCTCACTAGAAATGGGAAGCCGATTACAAAAACATACAATGGTGATAAGAATGCGCTATTGAAAGAAGTGCAGATACCACCGGCTAAATAATGAAGATTATCAAATCAGCTAAAATAATCACTACGCTAAATATCAAAGGAGTTAGCTTACTGTTGGTATTCATGATGCTCATGATAACAAGTTGTATGAAAAAGGAAAAAGAATTAGAGGTTCGAGTGTATGAAACCGCTGCAAATGGAAATAAATTAAAGCAAATAAAAGATTTTTCGATCACTGATAATACGATACAAATAACACTCCTGCCTACTGAGAAATATCAAACCATAACAGGGTTTGGAGGGTCTTTTACAGAAGCCACGGCTTCCTTATTAAATGAGTTAGGCACAGAAAATAGGGGCAAGGTTTTAGAGGCTTATTTTGGTGAGAGTGGCGCAAAATATTCATTGACCCGAACACATATGAATTCTTGTGATTTTTCACGAAGTAATTATTCTTATGCACCGGTTGAAGGAGATGTAAGTTTAGAACATTTCTCAATTGATGAAGACCGCGATGATATCATACCTACGATTAAGGAAGCAATGCTACTTTCAAAAGATGGGTTTAAAATTTTATCTTCACCATGGACAGCCCCACCGTGGATGAAAGATAATAAAGATTGGAGCGGTGGAAAACTTTTACCAGAATACAAAGATACTTGGGCATTGTTCTTTTCAAAATACATCACTGCTTACAAAGCTGAAGGAATAGATATCTGGGGTTTCACTGTTGAGAATGAACCATTAGGGAATGATAATAATTGGGAGAGCATGCATTTTACGGCTGAAGAAATGACCAGTTTTGTTCAGCATCATCTGGGTCCTAAATTGGAAGCTGACGGACATGACGTAAAAATATTAGGATATGATCAAAATCGTGAACATCTCAAGGATTGGGTAGATGTGATGTATCACAATAACAAAACTTCTAAATACTTTGATGGTACGGCTATTCACTGGTATGCCAGTACCTACGAAGTATTTCCTGATGCTTTGCAGTATGCACATCAAAAAGCTCCCGATAAGTATTTGATTCAAACAGAAGCCTGTGTAGATGCCGAAATTCCGAAGTGGAAAGATGATGCTTGGTATTGGAGAAAAGAAGCAACAGATTGGGGCTGGGATTGGGCACCAGAAAAAGATAAACATTTACATCCAAAATATGCGCCTGTAAATCGTTATGCAAGAGATATTATTGGTTGCCTAAATAATTGGGTAGATGGTTGGGTAGATTGGAATATGGTGCTTGACAAACAAGGCGGGCCAAATTGGTTTAAAAATTGGTGCGTAGCACCCGTACTAGTTGACCCAGAAAAAGACGAAGTGTATTTTACACCAATCTATTACATCATGAGCCATTTTAGTAAATTTATTAGACCTGGAGCCCAACGAATAGGTCTGGACAACACTGACAAAAAACTACTAGTTACGGCAGCCAAAAACCCTGATGGTTCTATTGCTGTAGTTGTTTTCAACGAAGCAAACGAAGCAAAAAATCTAAGCTTAATTTTAGGTGAATATAGAACCAATATTCAAATTAATGAACAGGCTATTCAAACGATAGTACTGCCGAATTCAGTAAAGTGATCATACAGAATATCAACCAACATAAAACCAATACATATGTCTATTAGCAGTAATAAAGTTCCATTCGGCCAAAAAATCGCCTTCGGTATTGGAATGCTTGCCAATCAAATGTTTCCTGCTTCATTAGGAATATTTATGGTAGTGTTGGTACAAGATTTAGGCTTTCCTGGTTGGATGTGGGGCGTTATTTATTTTTTCCCAAGACTCTTCGATACGTTTACAGACCCTATTATGGGCTATATCTCGGATAATACAAAATCGCGATGGGGCCGACGAAAACAATATGTGATTCTTGGTGGCCTTGTTATGGGGATCTCATTTATCATCATGTGGCAACTCTATAGGACTAGTGGTGTAGATTATAATTTTGCATACTTTATGTTTTGGTCTTTTGTTTTTTACTTGGGTATTACCATTTTTAGCGTGCCTTACGTTGCTATGGGATATGAGATGAGTAATGATTTTCATGAGCGTACTAATATTATGGCAACTGCCCAATGGATTGGGCAATGGGCTTGGGTTATTGCCCCTTGGTTTTGGGTGATTATGTATGATCCAGCGTGGTTTGAATCTGCAGAAGTCGCTACCCGAACACTTGCCGTTTGGGTTGGGGTCATTTTTGCAATTTGTGCTATTGTACCAGGTATATTTATTAAAAGTAAATCAACATTAAACGAAAACTATTCTCCGCTCAATTTAAAAAACATTGGAAATAGTCTGAAAGAAATAGGGTCGGGTTTTGTGAGTGCTTTTAAAATGAAACCATTTAGAAAGCTATGTATCGCAACCTTCTTAGTGTATAATGCATTTATGACGATTGCATCTTTTTCATTCTTTATTATTGTATACCGTCTTTTTAATGGTGATGCTGGTGCTGCAGGTATATGGCCTACCCTTTTTGGATGTTTAGGGGCTCTTGGAACTACTTTTTTCGTTATTC
The DNA here is from genome assembly GCA_938029725.1 of uncultured Flavobacteriaceae bacterium. Classification (GTDB taxonomy): domain Bacteria; phylum Bacteroidota; class Bacteroidia; order Flavobacteriales; family Flavobacteriaceae; genus Maribacter_C. The sequence goes on along the minus strand of CALHGE010000013.1, from coordinate 102,388 downwards.
CAATTGTAACCAAGATGTCGAAAGCCATGGGGAAAAAGAAGGCCTTTTTGGTATCGCAAGGAATATCTATTATAGGGTATATTATGTTATGGTTTCTCTTTATTCCAGGCAAACCCTATTTGTTCATTTTTGCGCTCCCTTTCTTCTCCTTTGGTATAGGAAGTCTATTTTTATTAATGATGTCTATGACGGCTGATGTTATTGATTTAGATGAGCTTAATTCGGGTCTAAGAAGAGAAGGTACCTTTGGAGCTATCTATTGGTGGATGGTGAAATTTGGTTTTGCAATTGCAGGCGGATTGAGTGGTGTTATTATGAGCTCGGTAGGTTTTGATTCAGGTGAAGCCGTTCAGCCTGAAGGGGCTGTTGATGGCTTACGATTAGCCTTCTCAGGAATTCCTATAGTAGGAACACTCATTGCAATGTTTGTGATGCGTAATTATAGCGTAACTGAAGAAAGTGCAGGGGTGGTTCGAACAGAACTAGATAGACGAGCAAATGAAGAGAATCAAAAGTTAAGCTCTTACTATCAAACTGACAAATTACTATCGATGGGGTCATTTGATCTTAAGGATGATTTAAAAACGGATATTGATTTCACTAAAAAAACAACACCTGAAATAAAAGAACTTTTTGCCACATCATTAAATAGAGGACTTCACGGATTGTCTTTTAGTCCTTATCTGGAAGGCCAAAATATTGGAGATCAATTGTCTGAAGAGCAAATTCGACGACGCATGCATGTGATTAAACCGCACACCAATTGGGTGCGCTCCTTTTCTTGTACCGAGGGCAATGAATTTATTCCGATTGCTGCGCATGAGCAAGGTCTAAAAACGATGGTTGGCGCTTGGATAGGTAATGACCTAGCTCAAAATGATAAAGAAATTGCCGGATTAATTGAGCTTGCTAAAGCAGGGCACGTTGATATTGCTGTGGTAGGTAACGAAGTTTTGCTTCGTAATGAATTAACAGAAGAAGAGGTGCTTGCCTACATTCATAAAGTTAAAGAAGCCTTGCCAAATTGTGTTATTGGTTATGTAGATGCCTACTATCAATTCAACGAACGTCCGCGCTTAGTGGATGCCTGTGATGTTATTTTAGCAAACTGTTACCCATTCTGGGAAGGTTGCACTATTGATCATGCATCAGTGTATTTAAAACAAATGTATACCGTAGCTAAAAATGCAGCAAAAGGAAAACCAGTTATTATTACCGAAACTGGTTGGCCTAGCGAAGGCGATAATACAAAAGGCGCAGAACCATCTGAGAATAATGCGATGAAATATTTTTTAAATGCGAATAACTGGTCGCAAGAAGAGAAAATAGAAATGTTTTATTTCTCATCATTCGATGAGTCGTGGAAAGTGCACCATGAAGGTGATGTCGGAGCGCGATGGGGTATTTGGGATAAGAATGAGAAACCAAAATATAGTTAGAAATGTCATATAGGGGAGAACACGATTTTTTAATTAACTCGGTAGATTTTACAGATTACAAAGGTGTAGATTTTAACAAACATGCTGTAAAGGAGCTAGAGCAACTATGGAAAGCTACCTTGGAAAAGGGTATGCACGGACTTTGTTTTAGTATGTATGAAGATGGTCAAAAACCAGGAGATATAATTACCGAACAGCAAGTTGAACGAAGAATTAAGACCATCAAACCTTACACGAAATGGGTACGTTCATTTTCTTGTGTTGAAGGTAATGAACATATTCCTCGCGTGGCAAAGAAAAACGGACTTAAAACATTGGTAGGTGCTTGGTTAGGTGATGATTTGGAGATGAATGAAGCTGAGATTGAAAGTCTAATAAAACTAGCCAAGGAAGGCTGCGTTGATATTGCAGCGGTGGGTAATGAAGTCTTATATCGAAATGATTTAACTAAGGAGCAGCTTTTGGAATACATTCACCGCGTTAAGACTGCTTTACCAGATGTTGAGGTTGGTTATGTAGATGCCTATTATGAATTTTCGCAACACCCTGAGTTAACGGAGGCATGCGATGTTATTTTATCCAATTGTTACCCCTACTGGGAAGGTTGTCATATCGATGGTGCTTTAAACCATATGCAGCAGATGTTTGGTCAAGCAGTAGATGCAGCAAAAGGTAAGAAAGTGATTATTACAGAAACAGGCTGGCCAAGTCAGGGTAGCAGTTTAAAAGGGGCTGTTTCAACTGGCGAGAATGCCATGAAGTATTTCATAAATACCCAAATGTGGGCTGCTAAAGAAAATATTGAGGTCTTTTACTTCTCATCTTTTGATGAATCATGGAAAGTTGGAGCAGAAGGTGATGTAGGTGCCTATTGGGGGCTATGGGATAAAGATGAAAATTTAAAGTTTTAAACCCGAACAGATAGCAACAGCGAAGTTTTCTAAATGCAGAGCTATTTTGCACTAGGTTGTTGTTGCTAGATCAAACTTGGTTTCTGATTTCAAAACCACTAATCAGCGCATTTAGGGCTTGCATGGGCTGCTATATGCACTTTGTTTAAGCACAAGAGGTCTTTCCATTTTTTATGATTTCTCTCCATGGTTGTGCTTAAGTAGCTATTTATAATAGGTGCTAGAATAAGCTAGCTTGCACGCTAAACTCACGAGAAACACCAATAAGGATTTGTAAAGTAAAGTATAGAAATAATTTACTTTACAAATCACTTGGAACACCTAATTGTCAAAGCTGAAAATGTTATACACGTTAAAATGGACTGCTGACTGGTAAATTTTCTTTTGGTGTGGTAAAGCTGAATGCTGTTTTAAGTAACAATCAAGAATTAAATAGAAAGTATAGTGGCGCTATGTTTTGTTGTTAAATTCAATATGTTTTTAAACATACAAGATCTGGTAATTCAAGCATCCGCATAATTAAAACCGCTTTAAAGTTATAAAATGATAAAAATGAATGCTATTTTTTAATAGATTACCATTCATAACACTTCAGACACCATTACATTACCACAACAATAGAGAAATTTCCTAAAAAATGGACAAAAGAACATCTATGAGCTACAAACACTATTTGTAGGATTAAGACTACATATTCGTTATTTATTTAGCAGTTCATTCTCATAAGGTGTAGTTCATCGATTATTTGAAAATCAGCGTGAGTGGCCTCTTAGGCTGTATAGTTTGTTTATATAACAAGAAAGTGATAGCTAATGGTTCTCAGATTATATTTACTGGCATTATAAAATCGAACTTTATGACTGACATGTATCTTGTTGCCCTGTCAATTTTAGCCGGATCTTTTACATTAGTGATGTATTTGATACCAAAAATTAGATACATCGTTCTTACTCGTGAGTTAACTGATCACCCAGACAAAAGAAGTTCACACAAAATTTCAACACCGACAATGGCAGGTGTTGCTTTCTTTCTCACCTTGGTACTAGTGCTGAAACTAATAGACACGTGGGATATAGACAACATTGCCCTAGGTTTGACCGGAGCTCTAACCATTATTTTTGCTTTAGGCCTGAAGGATGATTTAATCGTTTCTACACCCAAGGCCAAAATTGGAGGAGAAGTGATCGCAATTTTATTTATCGTTTTTTGTGATGGTTTGGAAATCACTTCGCTTGAGGGATTATTTGGTATACAAGAAATTCCTTATTATTTTTCTTACGCAATAATTGCATTGATGATATTGACCATCATAAATTCATATAATTTAATTGATGGTATAGATGGTCTTGCATCGACTATTGGAGTTCTCATTTTTGCGGTGTATGGGTTTATTTTCTTTACGCTAGGATTGCACTTTTACGGCATTCTTTGCTTGAGCTTGATAGGTGTTCTTGTGGCTTATTTACGGTACAACCTGTCTAAGAAAAATAAAGTTTTTATGGGCGATACAGGTTCTTTGATTATTGGCTTCTGTATTGGCTTTTTGTCGCTTAAGTTTTTAGCACTTGATGCTGCACTACTAACGCCGTTTTCTTTTAAACCTGAAAATAAATTCTTTGTTGTAGCTGCGCTCTTGTTTATTCCCTTCGCAGATACGCTTCGTGTAATTGGCGTTCGGTTAATGAATGGAAAGAGCCCTTTCACTCCAGATAGCAATCATATTCATCACATTTTGATTTGTTCAGGTTTATCTCATGTTAGAGCGAGTTTGTTTTTAGGAGTGCTGAGTTTATCCCTTTCTTTAATTCTCATTTTTTGTTCGCGATATTTCAATAGCTTCCAAATGTTTGCAATTCTTATTTTTTCTTTTCTCTTGTTTCTTGGTTTGTTTGATCAGTTGAAAAACAATGTCACTTCAAAAAATAAATTCAACTATTTAGTCACTGCACTTCAATCATTTTTCACCGGTATCGCAAGAGCTTTTTTGGCAATGGGCATAAGGTTGTAAAATTATTAAGTAGTCAAAATAATGTTGCTTTGGAGCAGATCAATTGCTAAGCTGGAATACAATAAAAAGTTGCTAAACGAAGTATTTTTTAAAATTAATTGTTATGAATAAAATACCTTACGGACGACAGAATATTACAGATGAAGATGTTCAGGCTGTGGTTGAAACTTTAAAAGGCGATTGGTTAACTCAAGGGCCTAAAGTGGCAGAATTTGAACTTGCTTTCGCCAATTATGTAGGTTCTCGCTATGCAGTTGCGGTTTCTAATGGAACAGCTGCATTGCATTTATGCACCTTAGCTCTGGGCGTAGGTAAAGGAGGAAAGGTGATCACATCACCGATAACCTTTGCTGCTTCTGCTAATTGCGTTCCTTATGCGGATGGAGAAGTTGTTTTTGCAGATATAGATCCAGAAACGTATTTGTTAGACATTGTCGAAGTAGAAAAATTGCTAAAAGCGGCTCCAAAAGGAACATATAAAGGAATAATACCAGTTGATTTTGCAGGAAGAGCTGTAGACTTAGAGGCGTATCGAAAATTGGCGGATCAATACGATTGTTGGATTATTGAAGACGCATGCCATGCTCCGGGAGCTTATTTTATAGATAGCAAGGGAGCTCAGCAAAATTGTGGAAATGGAGAATTTGCTGATTTGGCAATATTTTCCTTTCATCCAGTTAAGCATATCGCCGCAGGAGAAGGTGGTATGATTACTACTAACGATGAAGGGCTGTATCGGAAATTGTTGAATTTAAGAACGCATGGTATTCAACAAGACCCCGCAAAGAAGATTGATGATCATGGTGGGTGGTATTATGAAATGCAGGAACTTGGGTTTAATTACCGTTTGACCGATATTCAATCGGCTTTAGGGTTAAGCCAATTAAAAAGAGCAGAGCTAGGCATTGCTACAAGAAGAGAAATTGCAAAGACCTACTATCAAGAATTGAAAGATGCAGGTTTTATAAAGGGTCAATCTGGAATTGTTCCTGGGCACGCCTATCATTTGTACGTGATCGAAACCGAAAATCGAAAAGAATTATTTAATTATTTGAGAAGTATTAATATTATTGTTCAGGTGCATTATGTGCCAGTGCATCTAATGCCTTATTATCGCGAATTTGGTTGGAAAGAAGGTGATTTTCCACATGCTGAAAATTATTATAAAAATTGCTTGAGTTTACCGATGTTTCCAACCTTGAAACATGAAGAGCAAGCCTATGTATTGGAGAAGATAAATTCTTTTTATAGTGAAGAATTGCTTGAAGTAAAATTGTTTAATAAATGATATTTGAAATTCCTAAAGAAGCCATTTTAGAAATAATGGTAGGTCAAATAGCATCATTTTTTAGTATTACGGCTGATGAGATTGAAACTATAAACGGTCTTAGTGACGAGGTGTTTGAGCGCTGTGATCATTGTTTTTCTAAAAATGACAACAAATACTATGTACGGAATGGGGAAACCTATTTTAATCCGTTTCATTCTGGACAATACAATGTATTTTTATATTATTTTTCAAACACTATTTTTAAGAAGGCAAAAACGCAATTACGTCTGGCAGACAAGGTTTACTACCTCAATAAGGTTATGAATTCATGTGATTTATTTTATGAAATAGAATTGCCGGAATATTTTGCGCTAGATCAGCCAATTGGAACTGTACTGGGTCGCGCGAAATATGGAAATTTTTTTAAGTTCACGCAGAACTGTGCTGTGGGTAATAATAAAAATATTTTCCCAACGATTGGGGAGAATGTTACAATGACGGCAAATTCGATGATTTTTGGAGATTCCAATATAGGAGACAATGTCATTATTGGCGTTGGTGCGATTGTTAAAGATGAAGATATACCAGCTAATTCGTTGGTATTTGGACAGTCTCCAAATTTGATTATAAAAAAAAGAAAGTAAAATCAGAAAGGGTACTAATTGATTTTTAAAGTTCAAGTAATGAAAAATATTGATTTAGAATCTGAGCGTTTAATTTACAAACGAGTATCAGCAGAACATGTGACCGATACCTACGTAGACTGGTTAAATGATACAGAGGTGAATAGATATTTAGAGACAAGAGGAGCGTATACCTTGGATTTACTTAAAGCCTATGTCAAGGAACAAAACAGTAATGAAATTTATTTTTGGGCGATTCATTTAAAAGGCACAAACAAACATATTGGTAATATAAAAATTGATCCAATAAGCCTTGAGCTTAATTCAGGTGAATATGGTATTCTAATGGGTGATAAATCAAACTGGGGCAAGGGGTATGCAAAAGAAGCATCGCTTCGAATCGTAAAATATTGCTTTGATGAATTAAGATTATCAAAAATAACATTGGGTGTGATTCAAGATAATGACAATGCGGTACAACTTTACAAGAAAATTGGATTCACAATTGATGAAGTAAGAAATAATATCGGAATCTATAATAACAAATTAAGTAATTCGTTAAGGATGTCTACCAATGTCGAAAATTTCAAATAGTAAACTAATTTTAGGAACCGTTCAAATGGGTTTGGCATACGGTATCAACAATACTATTGGCAAAGTTACATTAGAAGATAGTCATGCGATTTTAGAACATGCTTTTGATCAAGGAATTAAAATTTTAGATTCCGCTGAAGCCTATGGTGATGCTCATGAAGTTATTGGGGCATTTCATAATAAATTCCCGAATAAATCATTTGAAATCATTACAAAACTACCACATCAATTTGATGCTGATATTAACGACAGAGTCAACAGGTATTTAACAGATTTACAGGTTAGTCAATTGCATGCCTTATTATTCCATAGCTTTTCTAGCTATGAACACAATATCGCTAATTTCAAAGTGTTAACCGACTTGAAGGCTTCTGGTAAAATCAAGCATATTGGAGTATCTGTTTATACAAATGAAGAAATAGAAGCGGTGTTGCTAAATGATGACGTTGATATTATTCAGCTACCATTCAATGTTTTCGACAATTTAAATTTGCGAGGAGCTATCTTAGAAAGAGCTAAAGCAAAAGGTAAAACAATACATACAAGATCGGCTCTGTTACAAGGCCTATTCTTTAAAGATGTTAATGCTGATAATCAAGCAGTTCAATCTTTAAGAAATGAACTAGTGCAGTTGTCTAATATCGCTAAAAATAGTAAGCTATCATTAGCACAATTAGCATTAAACTATTGCTTACAACAGTCCACAATTGACAACGTTCTTATTGGTGTAGATTCCATACAACAATTAGCAGACAATCTTAAAGCACTTAGCTTTACACTTGAAAAAAAGGCCCTTGGCGAAATCAATGCTATCAAGATAGCTAATAGAAACTTATTAAATCCCTCCTTATGGAATTAAGAACACTAGTAGTTACTCAAGCAAGGACTGGCAGCTCTAGACTGCCAGGTAAAGTATTAAAAGAGGTTAATGGAAAATCACTACTTCAAATACATTTAGAGAGATTAAAACAATGTGCAAAAATATCTGAAATCGTTGTTGCCACAACGGTTAGTGATGAAGACCAAATCATATATAAGAAAGCAATAGAATGGGGTTGTACTGCTTCAAGAGGCTCCGAACTAAACGTTTTAGATCGTTTTTATGAGGCTGTAAAAGATAAAAATCCAGATTGGATAGTACGGGTAACTTCAGATTGTCCATTGCTAGACCCGCAATTGGTTGACGCTATTGTACTATATGCCCAAAACCATGATTACGATTATGTTTCTAACGGGTTAATTGAACACTTTCCAGACGGGCAAGATGTGGAGGTATTTAAATTTTCAGCTCTAAAATCAGCATGGAAAAATGCGAAATTATCTTCTGAACTGGAGCACGTAACACCTTATATCATTAACAATAGCGATGTTAAGGGAGGTCACCTTTTTAGTGCTAACAATTTTGAATGTGAACAAGATTATTCTCATATACGCATGACTGTAGACGAGCCTAGAGATTTTGATTTAATAAAACATCTCATTGGAAAGTTGGGTACCGAAAAAACCTGGCTTGAGTACACAAATTATATGATTGATAATAATTTGACTAAAATGAATGATCAAATTATTAGAAATGAAGGGCTTTTAAAGTCATTAGAAAAAGACACAAATGGGTAAAGGACAAGATTTATATAAAAAGGCGAAAACACTAATACCTGGTGGAACCATGTTGCTTTCCAAGCGGCCAGAAATGTTTTTGCCAGAACACTGGCCATCTTATTTTTCTAAATCTAAAGGCTGTAAAGTCTGGGATTTAGATGGTAAAGAACTGTTAGATATGTCTATTATGGGCATTGGCACGAATACACTTGGGTACGGCAATGATGAAGTTGATGCAGCGGTAATCGAAACCGTAAAAAAAGGCAATATGAGCACACTGAATTGTCCGGAAGAAGTGTATCTAGCAGAAAAACTAGTAGCAATGAATCCTTGGGCAGATATGGTGCGGTTTGCGCGTACAGGGGGGGAGGCTAACTCGATAGCGATTAGAATTGCAAGAGCAGCATCTGGAAAAGATAATGTAGCTATTTGTGGATATCATGGTTGGCACGATTGGTATCTATCTGCTAATCACAATGGAGGAGATGATTTGTCGTCACACCTAATTCCAGGATTAAGTCCTAAAGGGGTGCCTAAAAATTTAAAAAACTCAGTGTTCCCTTTTCATTATAACAATTATGATGAGCTCTTAGCTATTGTAGAGAACAACGATATCGGAGTGATTAAAATGGAGGTCATGAGAAATTTTGGTCCTGAAAACAACTTTTTAGAGAAAGTAAGAGCTTTAGCGACGAGTAAAAATATAGTATTAATTTTCGATGAATGTTCTTCTGGGTTTAGGGAAACGTTTGGGGGTATTTACCAAAAATTTAATGTGGACCCAGATATGATTATGTTGGGAAAAACAATAGGGAACGGCTATGCCTTAACAGCTGTTGTAGGTACAAAAGCTGTAATGGAGGCCGCTCAAAACACGTTTATTAGTAGCACATTCTGGACGGAGCGCATCGGACCGACCGCTGCTCTTGCCACCTTGAAAATTATGGAACGCGTAAAATCTTGGGAACTCATTACCGAAACAGGGGGTAAAATGCAAAAAGGATGGCTGAAACTTGCAGAATCACATCAATTGGATATAACTGTTTCAGGTATAGCTGCCATGACTACCTACGGTTTTAATAGTCCCAATGCAGCAGCTTACAAAACGTTCATTACGCAAGAAATGCTAAAAAAAGGGTTCTTAGCAAGCACTCATTTCTATGCCTCTACGGCGCATACAGATGAGCATTTAAACTCATATTTTGAGGCATTAGATGGTATTTATAGTACGATAGCGAAGTGTGAATCGGAAGTTTTAAATATTAATGATTTACTAGAAGGGCCCGTTTGTCATTCAGGTTTTAAAAGATTAAACTAAGACGTCTAAATGAAATCGTATAAAGTTTTAAATAATCAAATATTTTCTAGCGAAGGGTTCGCAATAGTTCCCATTCGTTATGAAGACCGTATGACTATTTTAAAATGGAGAAATGAGCAAATTTATCATTTAAGACAAAATAAGCCCCTTAATGAGGAAGACCAGGAAATCTATTTTAATACAGTCATAAATACTTTGTTTGACCAAGAATGTCCTAGTCAGTTATTGTTTTCATATATGGAAAATGATGTTTGTATTGGTTACGGAGGGTTGGTTCATATCAACTGGATCGATAAGAATGCTGAGGTTTCATTTATTATGAATACGGAACTAGAACAAAATTATTTTTCGAAACATTGGACGGTTTTTTTACAACTTATAGAACAAGTTGCTTTTAGCGAACTAAACTTTCATAAGCTATGTACCTATGCTTTTGATTTAAGACCACACTTGTATGAGATTATTGAAAATGCTGGTTTTGTAAAAGAGGGAACGCTAAAAGAGCAGTGTCTTTTTAATGGTGAATATAAAGACGTTATGATACACGGAAAGCTCAATAAAGCTGATCAAGAATAGCAAAGGTGATGAGGAAAACAGTCGTTATAACAGGAGCAAATAGAGGGTTAGGCAAAGCATTGGTCGATGTTTTAATAAAAGACGAAGACTGCTTTGTTATTTCAATATCTAGACGTTTAAGCCAAGAGCAAAAAGCGTATTCCTCAAAACAATTTTCTTTTGTAGAACTAGATTTAGCAGATGATACTATCGCTGAAAAAATTAGTATTTTAAAGAGTTTGATCGGCGAAGAGCCGATTTGTTTTATTAATAATGCAAGTATCATTGAGCCTATTGTGAAAATTGAAGATCTAGATGAAGCGGCAATAGATAAAACTATTTCGGTAAATATAAAGTCAGCCATGTTGATTACTAAATATTTACTCAGAAATTTTAATGGAAATTCATTGACATTTGTAAATATAAGTTCTGGTGCGGCAAATAGAGCTATAAGTAATTGGTCGCTCTATTGTTCCTCAAAGGCATTTATTCAAATGTTTTTTAAGACTGCTGAAAGCGAATACAGGCATCATCGTTTTTTTAATATAGACCCCGGTGTTATGGATACAGCGATGCAGCGAAGTGTGAGAGCTAGCGATTTTCCAGATGTTGATAATTTTAAAGAATTACAACAAGAAGGGCAATTAAAGAAACCATTACATGTTGCTGAAGAGATATTAGAAAAAATACAAATAAACGGATGAAAATAGCTATTATCTCTGATATTCATGGTAATTATGATGCCCTCGTTAGTGTCTTAAAAAAGGCGAAAACAGAAGGAGTACAACATCTATTGGTGCTAGGTGATATCGTTGGTTATTATTATCATCCGGATAAAATATTGAAAGCACTTTCAGAGTGGAGCTTTGATATTATTAAAGGAAATCATGAACAGATATTAGAGGATTTAATTGCTAATCCGTCATTAGGAGAGTCAATCAGATTGAAGTATGGTAGTGGTCATCAAGATGCTATAGCTAAGTTGTCATCAGCACAATTAGATTTTTTGAGAGATTTACCGGAAACAAAATCAGTGCAATTTGATGAAACATCATTATTGATGTGTCATGGAAGTCCATGGTCAAACGAATTTTATATATACCCAGACTGTGAAAAGGAGATTATTGAAAAGTGTGATTCGGTAGCACATGACTTTGTGCTAATAGGACATTCGCACTATGCATTTGCTATTAAAAATTTAAATAGTGTTTTAATAAACCCGGGTTCTGTGGGTCAATCTAGACAAACGGGAGGAAAAGCATCTTGGTGTATCATAAATACTAAAAATAGATGTTTTCAATTGCTTTCAACAGATTATAATGTAGAAGACTTGGTACATGAGATTTCAGAAAGAGATGCGGATATTGAATATTTAACAAAAGTTTTAATCAGAAATTAGCGGACATGCATAAAGCACTAAACATACTAGTAACCGGTTGTGGGGGAGATATTGGGCAAAGCCTCGGAAAAATATTATTGAAATCGGTACATACTAAAAACTTGTTCGGAATCGATATTTCTGACAAAAATGCAGCCCAGTTTATTTATCCAAATTTTTCTAAAGGACTACGTTTTACAAATGACGCATATTTACATAAATTAGAAACATTTATTAAAGACAATAAAATAGATATTGTTATACCAATTGCTGAACCAGAATTGCGTTACTTTTCCGAACAAAATCTTCTGGAAACCATCGGTGGGGCAAAAATGATAACGGCATCTTCAAAGGCATTAGAAATCGGTTTTGATAAATTTAAGACCGCGGAATTCTTAAAAGCGGAAGGCTTCCCTTTTCCAAAAACATATTTAGCAAAAGAGTTGAAAGACATAGCCTCTTTTCCTGTTATTCTAAAATCTAAAACAGGATCAGGTAGTAAAGACATCCATAAGATTAACACGATGGAGGAGTTTTTGTTTTACACAAGAAATAGTATCGAAGATTATGTTGTTCAAGAATTCATAACCGATATAAATGGCGAATTTACTTGTGGATTGTTTAGAAGTAGTACAGGGGAGGTGCGTTCTCAAATTTTTAAAAGAGAACTCGTAAGTGGTTATAGTGGTTATGGTGAGGTCATAGAGAATACAACCATCACAACACTTTTAGAACAGCTGGCAGTAAGGATAGATTTAGTAGGAAGTATCAATGTGCAGCTTAGGCTGCAAAAGAATGAACCTAAAATTTTTGAAATAAATCCAAGGTTCTCAAGTACTGTGTTATTTAGGCACTTATTTGGTTTTGAAGATTTAATATGGTCAATAGAAGATAGATTAGGATTAGAATTATCTGATAATAGAGAAGCTGTTATTGGTAAGAAATTCTATAAGGGTTATGAAGAATATATAAAATAAGCAACAAGAACAAACGAATGAAAATAGAAGATTTTATAATTGATCAAAACTCTCCAGTGTTTATTATCGCTGAATTATCTGCGAATCATAATGGTAGTATTGACACGGCAATAGAAACGGTTAAAGCTGCAAAACGTGCAGGTGCTAATTGTATTAAATTACAAACATTTACTGCAGATACCATAACCTTAGATTCTAAGAACGAAGATTTTAAAATTAGTCAAGGCACTCTTTGGGATGGCCAGTACCTACATGACTTGTATAAGACTACACACTTACCTTGGGAATGGCATGAGCAGATTATGGAAGTGGCCAAACAAGAAGGGTTAATTTGTTTTTCGTCACCGTTTGATCCTACATCTGTAGAATTTTTAGAGAGCTTAAATGTGCCTGCTTATAAAATCGCATCTTTTGAAATAACAGATATTCCTTTAATTGAATTAATTGCTTCTAAAGGAAAGCCCGTTATTATTTCTACTGGTATTGCTGAAGAGGAAGATATAGAATTGGCCTTAGATGCTTGTAAAAGAATGGGTAATACTGATATCGCATTATTGAAATGTACATCGAGTTATCCAGCACCAATAGCGGAAGCTAATATGTGTATGGTTAAAGATTTAGCGCAGCGTTACGGCGTAATTAGCGGTCTTTCTGATCATACTATGGGTAATACCGTTCCGGTTGTTGCCACTGCTATGGGAGCTAAAATTATTGAAAAGCATTTTATTTTGGATCGCTCAATTGGTGGCGCAGACGCTTCATTCTCCATGGATGAAGCTGAATTTACCGCTATGGTAAAAGCGGTTAGAGAAGCTGAAAGTGCTATCGGTACAGTAAACTACACATTAACTGACAAGCAACGAAAAGGTAGAGATTTTTGTCGATCACTTTATGTTTCTGATGACATTAAAGCGGGAGAATTACTAACAGAGAATAACATAAGAAGTGTAAGGCCTGGGTTTGGCATGCATCCCAAATTTTATAAAGAAATGTTAGGAAAGAAAGCAGCAAAAGATATGGAGAAAGGAGATCGGTTGACTTCTCATTCTACAAAAAAGTAATGGCGATGTTCAAGACGGCTATAAAATTAGCGCTTAAAAATAAGGTGGTGCTATTCGTGATTAGTCGATATGGTACTTATTTTATTCATTTTATCAACTCACTCTTTATTGCAGTATATCTCGGTCCTTATTATCTTGGAATATGGGGTTTCGTCAGTTTAATGACAAAAAATTTATATCACCTAAATTTAGGAATCTCTCACGCTGTTACGGCGATAATTTCAGTACATAAAAGCAAAGAATTTTATGTACAGAAAGTAATAGGCACAGCGCTGACCTTACTTATGGCTCTTTCATTCTTGGTAGCATTGTTTTTTTTAGCTAATGAAGTTTTTAGTTTTAATTTTGGAGCGAAATATAACTTTTCAGTCTACGCGCCTGTTGTTTTACTGATCGGTGTTTTGAGCTATTTTAATTCTTTATTTACTTCTATTTTTAGGGTATACGGAAGACTTTTTGAAATTGCCTTTCAACAAACTGTTCTTCCAGTCTTAATTTTACTCGCTATAATTTTATTTAAAAAAGATGAATTGTTATTTGCCTTAGTCGGGGCTAATTTTTTGGCATTTCTATTCTCATTTATTCTTTACCTTATTAAGTCTCCGGTAAAACTTAAGCCAATTTTCGATTTTCGCTTGTTCAAGCGCATTCAGATAAAGGGTTGGCATTTGTTTGTTTATAATAGTTCGTTTTTTTTCATTGTCATTTCAACGCGTTTGTTTGTAAGTGGTTTTTATAGTGTGGAAGAATTCGGGTATTTTACCTTTGCTTTCTCCTTAGCCAATATAGTTCTGATGTTATTGCAGGCATTCTCATTTCTGATTTTCCCTAAAATGTTGAATCGCTTTGCTATTTCGACAAATGATCAAAATATAGAGCTCTTAAAAAAAGTAAGGGATGCATATGTGACTACTTCTCACTTACTTGTTCATATTGCTGTTGTGTTTTTTCCTTTGTTTTTACTGCTGTTTCCGCAATACCAAAGTTCTTCTGAGGCCTTTGTTTTAATTGCTTTGACCGTGGTTTTGTACACCAATTCATTTGGCTATTCAGGTCTTTTAATAGCTAAGGGGTACGAGAGAAAAATAGGGAACCTGGCATTTTTAGTGCTGCTCGTAAACATACTATTTGCAGCTGTCTTGATAACGTTTTTTCAGGTGCCTTTTACTTTAGTAATTTTAGCCACTATGGTAAGTTATTTTATCTATGTTTATGTACAAGGCCGCATGGGACGAAGCATGTTAGGTTTAGATAAATCGATAAAAGCTGTATGGAATGACGTTTATCCTTTAAGGTTATTTACGCCATATCTGTTGAGTTTAAGTTTTGTTATTTTTTCTGCGCCAAATTACTGTTTTGCATTCTCCTTATTACTGTTTTTAGCACTCAATTTTAAAGTGCTTTTGAAGTTAAAAACGGTCGTAAAATCAATTGTTGTAAATCCCAATTTTATTAATATTTAAATCTTTTAAAGATGTTTGGACGAAAAGAAACGACCGCAATGTCGGTCATCAATAAGATTGATAATTATAGGCGTGATATTAAGTACTACTTTGAATGGTTGACCAGTAAAGGGTTGAGACATGAAATGTCTCAGAATAAAAAAATGAAAGATTCGCAGAAGGGTAAACGATGCTTTATAATCGGTAACGGGCCATCTCTAAAGCATCACGACTTAAACAAATTAACCAACGAGTTTGTGTTTACCGTGAATTTTATGATGAAAAGCGATAATTTTAAAACTTTGAATCCAAACTACCACTTATTTTTTGATCCTGTGGTTTTTGGAATGAACCCCGATAATAAAGATGAAAAAGAACGAATTGATTTGATTGCAAATACCAAAAAAACCAATCCTGATCTCACCTATATCATTCCATATCGTAGGCGAAAAAACTTTCTTAAATGGTTTCCCGGGCACAAGTTTCTTTTTATTTACAATTATAAAACCTATACTCCGGCATTAAAGAATGCATCATCACTTCATCGCATTACTCCTGGTTTTCAAAATGTAATTGTTTACGCCATCAATACGGCAATTTATATGGGCTTTAAAGAAATTTACCTCTTAGGAGTTGATATGACTGGGTTTTTGGAACATTTCGAATACAATAAAACTAATGACAATTGGGGGCATTCATATGCTAAAACAGACGAGGAGAAAGAAAAGATAAAATCCTATCTTAAAGAACATCAAATTGATAACGAATTCTATCTAAAAACATATGGAAAAACTTTTGAACATTTAAAAACAATGCAAGCAAATGTCTTGGAAAAAAACGCAAAACTTTTTAATGCATCGGAGCATGGCGCTTTAGATTTTATTCCTAGAGTGGATTATGAAACTATTTTCTCTCATACATCCAAATAGGTGTTTTGTGAATTTTTAAATGTGATCTTATTAGGAGTGTCAAATTTTTAACCGTCTACAATACCAATGAGTACGATGCTAGATAAAAATAATATTATAAGTCAGCTAGTAGGTTTTTTGTTCATTCTGATGGCTTTAACTGACATCTCTCATTCAAGAGGCTTCATTTTGGCCTCAGCGATACTATCTATAGTTATTTTTATACTGTGTTTTCCTGTGAAGGATAGGAATTATTTTTCAGAATCAATGCTTCTGATTCTTTTGCTACTCATAACATCTATTGTCAATCTATTTTTTACCCAAAATAATTTGGGAGGGTCTATTGCCCTACTGGGTAATTTATTGCTAACCTTTATCTATTTTCAAATAGACGATTCTAAAAAATTGACCCCTTGGGTGATAGGGGCTTACGCGGTAACCATCTTATTTATTGGCTATAATTTGTTCGTGTTAAATGTGCATGCCAACGATATTTATGAAGGTTTAAGTAGAAATCACGCTGGATTTGCAGTTATCTTTTGGACTATTTTCTTGCTTTTTCATTTAAAAGTAGCGCATAACCGTTTTCCACTTCTACCGCCAATAATTGGAATGATACTTGCTTTTTTTTTGTTTGGAAGAACAAGCTTGATAGTTAGTGCTTTGTTATTTGCTATTGTCTTTTATTATAAGTTTAAGAACAACCTTAAAATACGTATAATTTCTATGTCGTTATTCATAGGATCTTGTCTTTTCTTATGGTTTGAATTTGGGACGCTCTTAACGAATGAGACGAATTTAGGTGCAGGCTTAGATACTCCTCGCTGGGAATTATGGCGTATATACTTCGAAAATATAAATTTCGCAAACCTTTTTACAGGTATTGATGTTCTTGAACTTGATCCTTTGTTCAATCAATTTAACGGCAACCCCCACAACTCTTTTATAAAATTTCATTCAAGGGTTGGTATAGGCAGTATTGTATTTATCATGCTCTTCGTAAACTCTACCTTTCACTATTTAAAAGTAAAGGAAAATTATATCTTCTGGCTTCTTATGCTTTTGACATTAAGAGCCCTGTTTGATAGTGATATATTCATTGGTAATTTTGATTTTATTTTTTTTATAGTGACTTTTTATTGGATAAAACATGAGTAATACAGATATAGATTTCTCGATAATAACAGTTTCATATAATAGTGAGAAAACCATAGCGAGAACAATAAAATCGGTTCTAAGTCAATCATATGAAAACTATGAATACATTATTATAGATGGAGCATCAACCGATAATACAACTAGTATAATAGAGAAATATAAAGATCGGTTTAAGGGCAAACTGAAATACATCTCTGAGCCAGATAAGGGTATATATGATGCAATGAACAAAGGAATTGCTTTAGCCAATGGAAAGGTTATTGCTCTGTTAAATTCTGATGATTATTACTTTGAGAACACCTTGTTTACCATCCATGAAGCGTATAACAGCTCGAATAAAAAAAGTGTTATCTCTGCAGAACTCATTTTTAAAAGTGATGCGGGAGAACAATTACTGAAGACTAGTGAAAAAAGGTTCAAAAAGGTAATGAAGCAATACAAAAATGGGGTTAGACATCCTGCTACATTTGTTCCAAAACTTATATATGATAAAGTAGGCTTTTTCAACTTGGCTTACAAAATTGCCTCCGATGCTGAGTTGATATTCAGAATCTATACAGCGGGTTATGATTTTATATTTGTAAATAAGCCGTTGGTAGTGATGTGTGATGGCGGCATATCAAACTCTAAAGGAATCTTTAAACAACTCATATTAGAGAATCACTATTTGTTAAAGGCATATTGCCCCAGTTTTGTTTTAAGATTGTACTTTATGATTTTAACGATCTTAAGATTGGCAATCAAAGAGATATCTGGAGGTTTGACTTCGATATTTAGAAAAATAGATAATCGGTAGTCCTTTAGATTCATTAACAATTTAGAGCATCGACAAACGCAAGGGTACACAGCAATCAAAATTGAAGAACAAAACATAATAAAATAAATAGATGTCATATTTAACCCATCTTATCAAGGAGAAAGCAATTAAATCTGCATTTGGAAATCTTCTTTATTCAAATGTCAGGGCAATTTTCGAGAAAATTGCGTTAATAAGGTTCACAGATGAAGCGCGTATAATAACGTTGTACAAAAAAAGATTTGGGCGCGAAATCAATTTAAAAAAACCTAAAACCTATACTGAAAAATTACAATGGTTGAAGTTGTTCTATAGAAATGATAAAATGCCCGTCTGCACCGATAAATATGATGTTCATGCCTATTTAATGAAGCTTGGCCATGAGAATCTTTTAAACGAAGTACTTGGAGTCTTTAAAAGTGCAGATGAAATTGATTTTGAATCTTTGCCCAATCGTTTCGTTGCAAAGACCACGCATGGTTGTGGTCAGAATTTGATATGTAAAGACAAAACTGATCTAGATTGGAATAAGTGGAAAAAAATAATGAACTCTTGGTTGAAATTAAATGTATTTGCATCGGGTAGGGAATGGAATTATAAAGACATGCAGCCAAGAATCATAATAGAAAAATTAATAGACCACCAGCCTCTAATTGATTATAAATTTATGTGCTTTAATGGAGAGCCTAAGTTTTTACAAATCAATAATGACTATGAAGGTGTTCACTATGTTGATTTTTATGATATTGGTTGGAACAAGGTAGATTTCACCTATGAAAGATTTACAAAATCAAAGCATATCGTTGCTTGTCCTCCACAATTTAATGAAATGAAGGAATTGGCTAGGGAACTTAGTGCACCTTTTCCGTATGTTCGAGTTGATTTCTATAATCCTCCTAACCAGATTATATTTGGTGAATTAACCTTTTTTCCAGGCAGTGGTCTGCTTCCATTAGTACCTGTTGCAAACAACTATGACGAATTATTAGGTTCACATCTTGATCTGCCAAACCCTAATTATAATTTAGACCTACTAAACAGATTATCTTAAAAGAAGATTATGAAAGAGAAACCAAGAGTAAGCGTTATCATGTCTGTTTATAATGCTCAATTATATCTAGTAGAAGCGATTGAGAGTATTTTAAATCAATCTTTCTCGAACTTTGAGTTTTTAATTGTAGATGACTGTTCAGTAGATAATTCAGCCAATATATTAAAAGTATTTGCTGCAAAAGATACACGTATAAAAGTTTTTACGAATAAAGATAATTTAGGATTAACAAAAAACTTAAATAAATTGATTCACTTGGCAAAAGGTGAATTTCTTGCCCGTATGGATGCTGATGATATTTCACTTACTGAAAGGTTTACAGAGCAAATTCTTTTTTTTGATACCCATCCTACTATCGATATTGTAGGCACTTTTTCTCAAGATATTTCAGAAATAGGAAAGATTATTGGTGAACGAACGGTACCTGTTTCTCATAAAGAAATAATCAAATTATTGCCTAAGCTAAACCCTCTTTCGCATCCAACAGTAATGATGCGCACATCTGCAATACGCGAAATTGATGGGTATGATGAAAGGTTTAAAACGTCACAAGATTATCACTTATGGTTTAAAGCGGTTGGAAATGGTTGTAAAATTGCTAACATCCCCAAAACCTTATTTCAGTATCGAATGAATGATAATTACGCCTCGCGTAAAAATTTTCAGTTTAGATGGAATATGTTCAAAGTTATATTAGATGGTTATAAATTAATAGGGCATCCTTGGTATAAGTACCATTTTTCATTACTTACTTTAGCGCTCGCTTTCATTCCAACGTTTTTATTTGAACAAGTTAAAAAGTTAGACCCCAGATGACGTTATGGAATAAGTGGCTATAAAATGGAAACCCTTTGATATGGATTTAAGATGAAAAATATAGGGTTCTTAACATTTGATTTTCAAAAAGCTAGCTCTCGCATTCATGATAGCAGATGTGTTTTATTTAAGTTAGTATCAGTTTTTTTTGATTTATAGATTAGATGGGGCTCTACTTTACCACAACATTTGAAGTTTAGTCCGTTTCTAGCGTAAAATGAACAAGGTGATGAAATTGCAAATAGGGAAGAATTGGGCTACATTTTAAGATGTAAATTGCTTAACAACTAGGTTTCTATGCAGTTTATCGAGTCGTATCAACAGCACTCTACTTTGCGGAGGTTTGTATAGTTTGTTTACAATTCAATCTATGCCAGTTAAGTTCTTTAGGGCTAACTTTGTTGAGTTAAGGTCGATACAGAAAGCGTGAGGTGAGCTATGGTTGTTTGATAGTAGAGACGCGATAACTAAAGCTATTTAAATAGATATTAAAAAACCAATTTTACAGTTTTAAATTACATAGAAATGAAAACAATTTTAGTTGGCTTAAATGAACTTAATTTTGAGTACATAAAATATTATATTAGTCAAAACCATTTACCAAATTTTAAAAAATTATTTGAATCTAATAAAATTGTAGAAACAACATCAGAAAGCAAATATGAATTGTTGGAGCCGTGGATTCAATGGTTGACAATAGTGACCGGTAAAACTTACGATGAGCACAAAGTGTTTCGTCTTGGTGATATTGTTGGAAGGAAAGACTTAAAACAAATATTTGAGTCTATAGAAGAGAACGGCTATAGTGTTGCTGCGGTCAGTCCTTTTAATGTTGAGAATAGATTGAATAAACCCTTGTTTTTTGCGCCAGATCCGTGGACTCAGACTAGACCTTCAGGCTCTTCTACATTTGTTGGTTTGAGTAATGCTGTTTCTCAAGCGGTAAATGATAATGCTCATGGAAGGTTAGAAATGAAGTCAATATTTGCGCTGTTGAAAGGGCTGCTGATCTATACTTCACCAAAGGACTATAAGTTCTACTTCCAGAAGATCTTGAAATTGAAATCTCAGGTGGGAGTAAAGGCTTTAATTCTTGATAAGTTATTGGCTGACGCCTTCATAAACGAGTGGAAAAATACAGAACCAGACTTTTCTAATTTATTTTTGAATACCGGAGCTCATTTTCAGCATCATTTTATGTTTAATTCAAATGCGTACAATGGTGATTTTGCAAACCCTGAATGGTATTGCCCAAAAACACAAGACCCTTTATTTGAAATTTTAAAAGTTTATGATCAGATTATTGGCGAATTATTGACATTGCCAATACGCTTGGTAGTTGCTACAGGATTACATCAAAAACCACATGGTCATTTGACGTATTACTGGAGACTAAAAGAGCATCAGAAATTTTTAAAGATAATAGGGTTAGAAAATGTAATAGAAGTCACTCCTAGAATGTCAAGAGACTTTCTCATTAGATTTGATTCTGAGAAAAGTGCAGTGAAGGCTGAAAACATTCTCAGTTTATTTGTTAGCGAGTCAGACGATTTAAAAATGTTCACTGTAGATAACCGAGGGGATAGTTTATTTGTTGAACTTACTTATTCAAATGATATTCAAAATGATTTTAATATTGTGGGTAAAATTAAAATAGAAGATTTTAAAAAATATATTTCTTTTGTTGCAATTAAAAACGGTGAACATGATGGAATTGGGTATGTCATAGACACAGAAAATAGAATACAAGAGAATAATTTAGAACTTAAAAACGTTTACAATTACCTGTTCGAAGATTTTAAATCTAATTTAAATTAGGTTGATTGCAGATATGCGAGGTATACGTATCAATCTAAGAGTAGCTGATGTTTTTGGTAAATGAGGCCTAATATTAGATTGTATTAATGATGTGCCTAATCAAGGAGGTTGATTCTGTTAAAATAGAGGTCTAGTCGAATTTAGGATAATTATATTCTCGGGTTTTAGGTATAAAATAAAAGACAAATGAAAATACTTGTTACTGGAACGGCAGGGTTTATAGGTTTTCACTTGGCAGCTGCTTTGGTGAAAAGAGGAGAGAAGGTTGTTGGAATTGATAATATAAATGATTATTACGATGTAAATCTCAAGTATGATCGTTTATCTGAAGCTGGGATAGATTGTAACAGAATAGAAACAAAGAGTGAACCAGTAGGTTTGAGATATATTAGTAGTTCTAAACATAAGAATTATTCTTTTCTAAAACTTGATATTACGGACTTAAAAAGTTTAGAACAGCTATTCGAAGAACAGAAGTTCGACTGTGTAATTAATTTAGCTGCCCAAGCCGGTGTTCGTTATTCTATAGAGAATCCACATGCCTACATACAGTCTAATGTTGTAGGCTTCTTAAATATTTTAGAATGTTGTAGATCGTATAAAATTGAGCATCTAATTTATGCTTCCAGCTCCTCTGTCTATGGTGATAGAACTAATATTCCGTTTTCTGAAGACGAAAAAGTAGACACTCCTGTAAGTTTATATGCTGCAACAAAAAAGAGCAATGAACTAATGGCACACTCGTACAGCCATTTATATGGTTTACATACAACAGGATTACGATTTTTTACTGTTTACGGTCCTTGGGGTAGGCCAGATATGGCTCCAATGCTTTTTACAGATGCTATACGTAAAGACGATGCTATCAATGTGTTTAATAATGGTGATATGCAGCGCGACTTTACGTACGTGGATGACGTCGTAGATGGCGTACTGAAGCTGGTGCTTAAATTTAATAAGGAACAAAAGCCTAAAGCAACTATTTTTAACATCGGTAATTCGAAGCCTGTGAAATTAATGGATTTTATTTACGGTCTAGAAAAGGAAATGAATAAAACAGCAGTTAAAAATTTCATGCCCATGCAAGATGGGGATGTTAAGATAACATATGCAGATTCCTCTAAGTTAGAAAAGGCAATCGGATATAAGCCATCAACAGACTTGAACCAAGGATTGTATAAATTTGTATTTTGGTATAAAAAATATTATCAAGAAAAGTAAAGGGTATGTGTTTAAAGGAACTAAGAATAGCTGTAGAGTTTAAAGTTGTTCTTAAGGCGGTATCATTTTGGTATACTGCTTTTCTGGCTGGAAATTTCCTCGGTAATAATAGGGTGTATAACAAATAGAATTATGCAAGAAAGTAGTTACAAATCATCTCGTATTTTTAAAGATGATAAAATCAACTTAAGGGAAGTAATAGCAAAATATTTATATCATTGGAAGTTTATTATTCTAAGTGTTATACTGGCCGCGGTTGCAGCATTTTTATATCTACAAGTAGCGACCTATGAATATGAAATGTCTGCTACAATTTTAATAAACGATGAAGATAACGATGGCGGTTCAACTTCTGAAATATCTACTTTTGAAGATTTAGGTTTGTTTGGGGGTCCAAAAACTTCATTGGATACTGAGATAGGTATTCTAAAATCAAAATCCTTGATTGAAAAAGTGATTAAGGAGCTGGGGTTGAATATAACTTATTTCTCCAAAAGCAACTTTGCTTCTAAAGAACTTTACAAAAACGAGATACCTTTCAATATTAATTTTTTTGTAAGTGATTCAGTACTCAACCAGTTAAATACCCAATTTTCTATTCACCCCAAATCAACAACTCAATATCGATTATATAATAATGATGGTGATGAAATTGGTGAAGGTTATTTTGGAGAAAAAATTTCCGTAGAATTTAGTGACATCATAGTTACTCCTATTGATATTAATAACGTAGAACTAGATCAGACATTTGTTATAAAAATAAGCCCTTTAGAGGAGGTCGCTATTGCGCTAAGGAAACGTATTGTAATTATACCAGAAAATATTAAATCAAATCTTTTAATACTCACTTTACAAGACCCCGTGAAATTAAAAGCCAAAAATATTTTGGATAAGTTAGTCTTTAACTATAACAACGATGCCATTGAAAATAAAAGCCAAATAGCCCAGGTTACTGATGAATTCATCAGTAACAGAATAGATGATATTTCTGTTGAACTAACCAGCTTAGACAAGGGTGTCGAAAATTACAAAACTAGTAACAGATTAAGTAATTTAGATTCAGAATCAAGCTTAGTACTGGCTTCCAATGCTGCGGTAGCAAATCAAATTGGAGAGCTAACAGCACAAATAAAGCTGGTTGATTATGTCACTGAATACATGAAAACAAATAAAAATGAGTTAATACCAGCAAATTTAGGAGCAGTTAATGAGAATACTGGCCAAAATACTATCAACTATAATAACTTGGTTTTAGAGAGAAATAGATTGTTGGCAAGTGCGAATGAAGGAAATCCTCTTATTGCGAATTTAAACAATCAAATTTCAGTTTTAAGAGCTAGTATTGACCAAGGTTTGCGTAATTCTCGATCATCACTGGTGATTTCACTAAACGAGGCGAAGCTTCAGGAGAGTAGGTTTAATTCGAAAATTTTTTCTGCACCTAAAAAAGAACGTGATATTAAAGACATAGAGCGCCAACAAGAAATCTATGAGACTCTATACCTATACTTGTTACAAAAAAGAGAGGAAAATTCAATTTCATTAGCCATTACTGCACCCAATGCTAAAGTTATTGATAGGGCTTTTGGAAGCCAAATTCCAGTTGCTCCCAGAAAAACAATAGTATTGCTTTCAAGTGTATTATTAGGTTTTCTTATACCCGCATTTTTTCTTGGTGCACAATCGCTATTAGATAATAAAATACATACACTTGAAGATATTGAAGATGTGATCAAAGGACCCATGCTTGGGGATATTCCAGCAGCTAAGGCCAAAAATAAGATTATTGCTTTTGAGCAGGATAGGAGTAATATAGCAGAATCACTACGCTTATTGAGAACCAACGTAAATTACATGTTGTCAGGGGAGTTAGGTGGCGCTAAGAATATTTTTATTTCATCAACTATCGCAGGCGAAGGCAAAACATTTATTGCCATTAATTTGGCACGGGCCTTATCCTTATTAAATAAAAAAGTATTGCTGGTAGAGGCTGATATTAGAAAGCCAAGAATAGCGGTTTATTTAAGCTTAAAACAAAAACCAGGATTGTGTCAATTTTTAGCAGATCCTAATTCGAAATTGAGTGACCTCATTACGCATAATGAGAGGGCTAGTGTTGATATTTTGGTAGCTGGCGACGCCCCACCAAACCCATCAGAATTGCTGACTAATGGCCGTTTTGATAAGATTATGGCATATGGAAAAGAAAATTATGATTATGTAATTGTTGATACTGCGCCAGTAAACGCAGCTACTGACACCTTGTTGTTAGGTCACTATGCAGATTTGTTGGTTTATGTTATTCGAGCTAATTTTCTGAATAAACGAATGTTGAATATTCCAAAAAAAATGTTTGAAAATGAACGTCTACCTAACATGGCTTTTTTATTGAATGATACTAATTATAAAAAAAGTGGTTATGAGAGAGAGTACACTTATGGGGAAGCCTTGGCTAAACCTTGGTGGCGAAAATTACTTGGTTAGAATCGATGTTTAAATACATGGGTGATTTAGGAATAATAAAAATTAACTTGATATGACTAGAAAAGAACAGATTGACGAGCAAGGTTGGTTACTAATAAAAAATGTATTCACTAAAGAAGAGATTAATACATTCAGAGATTATGCAGAGAAAGATAAAAGTCATATTGGTGATCTTTTATCAGCTAATTTTCTTTCTAAGATTATCTTAGATGAACGGATTATTACTATTTGTAAAGAATCTTCAGGTAGCGATAATCTGGTCTATTTTGGTGATAGTACACTCTCCTACAATACATCACTAAGTGGTTTCCATAAAGACTCTAAAGACCGGAATAAAAAGGATAGTTCGGAATTTAAGGATAAAAACTACTCTTTATTAAGATTGGGTGTTTATCTACAAGACCATGCGAAACATTCTAAAGGTTTATGCTTAAGGTCTGGTTCTCATTTGGATCAAAGTATTGAGAAAGGAAAAATCATTAATGTAGAGAGTGAAATTGGTGATGTTATTATTTGGAAGCTTACTACAACCCATTCTCCGAATGCAGAGCGCATTTCTTTATTTCCAAATTATGCCTTTCATCCAGGAATCACAAAACGTTTACCAAATTTTCTTAAACAAAAATCAATAGCTCCGCGAATAGCTTTGTTTATGGGCTTCGGAATTGAGGACCAGTATACTGAAGAATATATTGAATACCTAAAAACAAGAGAGTATGCAATAGCAAGATGGGAGCATTCTAGTTTTAGTGAGAAAAATATTCAAGCATTGAAAAAAAATAACGTTAAAGTCATCCAAGATTTTGGTTTGGAAAAAATCGACCAAAAAAAGCTGAATGCGAAATTTAAGCAGGTATAGCGATATACTATAACCGAGATATAATCAGTATAAAGCTCTTAATGAACATAAACTTGAATGTGCTTTTAATTATCGTTTTGAAAGCGTTTTCTTAGTAAGAAATTTGAATTAATCATACTCATGCCAGAATTGAGATTTAAATAGCTCTGATAAAGAAATCTTTTTACTGAAGGTTGATTAAAATTTAATTGAAGTACACTATGTTTTTACAAGCTAACCGTGTTTTAGTGAATTTTTTGGTCGCGATAATTCTTCTTTCCAATAGCGTAGCGAAAATTGCAGCGAACACTGCAGACCAGTCATCTGAGACAATAACTATTTATAATGGCACATCAGCTACCTTGCAAGCAGCCATAGTACGTTTAAATGGTTCTGGTACCATTGTAGTCAAAGGAATAATAAGCATTGATGAAAGTATATGTACGCCTTTAGCTATAACATTAGACGTAAAAAAGGGAGCTAGGTTTAACTTGCGGGGTATTGCTATCTTGGGAATTGGCGGACCGCTAAAAGCTGGTTTATATGCTATATTTAACAGTCCGGTAGTATTTTTGGAGAAAAGTGTTTCAATTGTAAAGCCTGAATGGTTCGCTAATGTATTTGGTAACGATGATTTGGCTATCAATTATGCGCTACTATCAGCAGGTACTATTCCTGTAAAGCTTACCAACGATGTTAGGGTAGATAGTGTAATATTAATGAATAGTGACCAAACTTTAGTATTTGAAAATGCTACTATTTATCCGTCAAGCCCAATGAAAGGCGGAGCAGTTATAAAGAATAGAAATGATAAGGATTCCAATATAACTATAGTCGGAGGGTTAATAGATGGTACAAATGTTTCTAATACAGCTTATGACGCCATATTGCTTACAGGCGTTGATAATGCTCTAATAAGAGATGTTGTTGCCAAAGATGTGCATATTACGGCAAGTAAAGATTCAGGGAACTTTCATTTGATAGATTGCACTAATTCAATACTTCAAAATGTACAGGCACATGGTACTTGGAAAATGGGAATCAAAGTGGATGGCGGAAGCTGTAATACAATTAGAGGTGGTTATTTTACGGGAACCCATGATTCAGGTATTGGAGCGATAGATAGTCCAAACATGCACGTGAAAGGTGTGTATGTTGATAGTTGCGGTACTAGCGATGCTTCAAATATAACCATGAACCTTCAAGATGGTATTTTTGAAAACTCAATAAGTATAAATGCTTCTGGTAAGACCAATGGAAATGGATTAACTATAGGTCATGAAGGCTATCCAGCTTTTAATGCTATCATCAGAAATAACCTATTCATTAACAACGCTACTAAAGGGGTTTGGTCTCAGGGCAGTACTAATACTGATATTTCCATTCTTAATAATATCATTATGGCCAATGGTAAGGGTTCAAAACATCCTAATTCGGCAGGTGTTACTGTTTATTTTGGGGCTTTAAGGACCTTAATTCAAGGTAATGAAATTTTAGGAAATATTAGAGGGGTTAATCTTACGAATACTTCAAGTACTACTAGCATTATAGATAATAGAATTACAAATAGCGACCTTTATGGTATCGATAATGATGGCATAAGTTCAACGATCAGTTCTAATTATTTATCCAATAGGAAAAACATATTTAACGATACTAAGTTTACAAATTTAACTGATACTAAAAATATTAAGGTAGATCTGAATCTGGTAGATTATAATAGTCTTAAGAGGGTGAAATGGCTTACGGATCTGCAAAAAGAGGTGCTTAATAGGTTTGTAAACCAATTATAACGGCGCGGTCATTAATTAAAAGGTAACTGCAAAGCTTTTAATTTTTCTATAGAGTAGCAAGTCACTTTATCAAAAAAACAGCACTGTTAAATACCATAAAAAGTAAACTATTCGACTCACCTTGAAACAATAGAAAGTAGCGAATGCTGCGTATTCATGTCAGTGCTATAAAAGTTAGTTCATTTTTTGAGCTAACTTTTTGTTTCCACGAGGTTCTTAATACGTAACAATACCCAACATGATTTATATCATATTTTAGAATGATAAGAGACACTAGCTTTGAGGCAAATAAACGCTGAAAAGGACTAGCGTTAAAAAGTATAGTATTTCTGGTCTTCGATCCACTAGTTATTCTGGCATTCTGTAGTACAATTTAGTTGCTTTCTCTAGTAACAAGACTATGCTAAAAGAAGTTTTGATTTGCTTTTGCAGCGAAAGGCTCCAGAAACCAAGTTATTTTCAATGACGGTTTAAAAAAACAACAAGCGCTATAGAATTTTGCCTTGGCGGTAATGACAATAAAATTTTCAAATTATGAAAAAAATAATAGTACCTATCGATTTTTCAGAGCAATCTGAATATGCAATGAAAGCAGCGGCTGCACTAGCCAAAAAGTACGGCTCAGAAATTTTGGCCTTGCATATGCTAGAATTGAATCAGGCAATGATTACATCTTCGGAAGGCTTTCACCCTGAACAGACTGTGTTTCTCTTAAAATTGGCAGAAAAAAGGTTTAAAGATTTTTTGAATAAGCCTTATTTAGAAGGAATCAAGGTAACACCGATTATAAAGCACTATAAAGTATTCAGCGAATTAAACGAAGTGGCTGAAGAACATAGTGCAGAACTGATCGTAATGGGCTCTCATGGTAGTGATGGCCTCAAAGAGATATTTGTTGGTTCAAACGCTGAAAGGGTAGTGCGGAATGCAGATATACCTGTCCTTGTAGTTAAAGAAGAATTAAAAGATTTTAAAATAGACCGCTTTGCGTTTGCATGTGATTTCAAAGATGAAAGTCTCGTTGCTTTTCAAAAGGCGAAAAGCTTTGCAGCAATGCTTTCTGCTGAATTCGAACTGGTATATATCAATACCCCAGGCGATGATTTTCTCAGCAATAAAGACGCATATGAAAGAATAAATCAATTTCTAACAAAAGCCAATGCCGGTCAGCAGGTAGAAATCTATAATGATTATAGCGTTGAAAAAGGCATCCTCAATTATAGCGAAAGCATCTTAGCTGATATGATTGGCATACCTACTCATGGAAGAAAAGGATTATCACATTTCTTTATGGGAAGCATTGGTGAAGACATTGCAAATCATTCTAAAATGCCCGTGGTAACTTTTAAAATTGGTTAGTATCATAAAGTTATTTAGGGAGTTAAAGAGAATCTTTGGGGGAAGATTCTCTTTTTTTTTAGTTTTTTTTAAATCTAATACAGATCCTTTTGTTTTTTCTATATACTCAGGTCAGTCTTGAACCATAGTTTTCTTGAGGTATTTTTAATATTCCATTGGTGTCATTGCTCTAAGAGCTAGGATGCCTTAGTCCATATCACAGAAATCATTTGGTCTTTTAAAGGGAATTGGAAACTAAAATAGGGGCCTTATAGCGTATTTTTTTGTGTAGCTTCTAAATCGACAAAAAGCTTTTCCCATCCTTAATATGACCTACTAAATCTTGAACTTTGGTTTCTTCAAGGTGCTGTATGAATTTATTCTTTGTTTCACCCACTAAGTGGTGAAGAGGGCAGGGGTGTTCTGCATTGCATTTATGCAAACTTAGAATACAAGAAGTTAAGCGATAGTCACCTTCTATCACATCAATAATATCAATAAGAGACACTTTGCGATTTTCATGCGTAAGGTAAAATCCACCCTTAGGTCCACGTGTAGAAGAGATTAAACTATGGCGCGCCAATTCCTGCATGAGTTTAGAAAGATAGGCTTGTGGTATACCGGTATTACTACTCAAGTCTTTCGCTAATATTTTTTGTTCTTCCGAAGAATTCACAGCCAGATAGAGTACACCCATTAAGGCATATTTTGAAGAATTGGAAATCATAAACGGAGTTTTTTGTAATGTAAAAATTAGCCTGTTTTACAATAATAAAGATTAAAAGATTTTTATGTCTTTAATATGATATTCGTCATATTTAATACAGAATCAGGCACATACATTTGTTGTGTTAATTAGTAAACCACCATAAAATGAAAATAATAACTAGAAGTTTAGCGATTATTTTTTCTGTGCTTTTAATGGGCTGCGGAGGAAAAGAAGAAAAGAAAAGTGACGGATTTAGTGTAGACAGAACAAAGTCTACAGAAAAACCAGTTGAAGCTGCTTCTGCGGTCGACGAGGTTCCTGCTTCTAAGCGAATTACTCTTGATGAAAAAGGGGTAGGTGAGATTAAAAGTATTACACTCGATTCAGAGATAAACACCGAAATGGCTGCTGCTGGTGAGGCTATTTACAATACTAATTGTACAGCTTGTCACAAATTAGACAAACGCTTTATCGGTCCTTCTCCAAGAGGTATTATGGAAAGAAGGAGTCCTGAATGGATTATGAACATGATTCTAGATCCTAAACTAATGACAGAGCAAGACCGTTGCGCTAAAGACCTGTTAATTGAATTTAATGGTGCAGCTATGGCAAACCAAAACCTGACGGTAGATGAAGCCCGTTCGATATTAGAATATTTCAGAACCTTATAAATATAAATACTATGAAAACAACCAATTTGAAATTCGTATTCGGTTCGTTTTTGTTCCTGTTTTTAATAGGCAGTTGCAAGAATGAGACAAAGACCGATAATCAGACAACTACCGCAAAAACTTCAACTGTAGCGGATTCTGAAAAAAGTGGACAAGCCTTCATCGAAGATGACGGTTCAACACCTAATGTACTGCAGATTGCAATCGGTTCTTCAGATCATTCCACCTTGGTGGCAGCAGTGCAAGCTGCAGAGCTAGAAAATGTATTGGTAAATGCAGGTCCTTTAATGGTCTTTGCGCCAACTAATGCTGCTTTTGATGCGCTACCTGAAGGAACCGTTGCAGATTTGTTAAAGCCTGAAAATAAAGCTGCTTTGGCAAATATTCTCAAACACCATGTTACCGCTGGAAATTATGACAAAGAGTTTTTAAAGAAATTCAAAAAATTGGGCCAAGCGAATGACCAAAATACGACAGTTGAGGTAAAAGGAGATGATGTTTATGTAGGCGGGGCCAAAATTATCGGTACTGTCAAAGCTGGAAATGGAATCGTGCATATAGTTGATAAAGTAATTTTACCTCCTTCAGAATAAACAAACAACAACACTAATTTTAAAATAGAAATAATGAAAAAGTACAAGTTTATAGTGCTGCTTTTGGGAATAACAGCCCTTATGGCAAGTTGCGGTAACCAAGGTGACGGAAAATCTTCTAACGGAGCACTTTCTTCAAGTGCTGCTGAGAAAGCTTACGTAGCTCCTGGAGAGCATGATGAGTTTTACGCCTTTATGTCTGGTGGGTATAGTGGTAATATCACGGTCTATGGTCTGCCATCTGGTAGAATGTTCAAGGAAATTCCTGTGTTTTCGCAGTTTCCTACTTCAGGGTATGGGTATTCCGAAGAAACCAAGCCCATGTTGAATACCTCTTTCGGATTTGTTCCTTGGGATGATTCTCACCACCCTGATATCTCTCAAACAAAGGGAGAGCTAGACGGCAGATGGATTTTTATCAACGGTAACAATACGCCACGTATAGCGCGTATTGATTTAAGCACTTTTGAAACGGCAGAAATCATAGAATTGCCCAATAGTGCGGGTAACCATAGTTCTTCTTTTATTACTGAAAATACAGAGTATGTAGTTGCGGGAACACGGTTTTCAGTTCCTGTACCACAACGTGATATGCCCATCAACGAGTACAAAGGTAACTTTAAAGGAGCGCTTTCTTTTATTAGTGTAGCTCCTGATGACGGTCGTTTAAATTTGGAATTCCAAATAATGATGCCTGGGTTTAATTATGACCTTTCACACCCTAGTCGTGGAAAATCACATGGCTGGTTCTTTTTCACCACATAGAATACCGAAGAAGCCAATTCTTTAATGGAAGTGAATTCTTCTCAGAACGATAAAGATTTTATCGCTGCCATTAATTGGAAAAAAGTGGAAGAATATGTAAGAAATGGAGGCGGTACAAAAATGCCTGCTGAATACGCACATAATGTATATGATGAACATACGCATACAGCAACTTCTACCATGAAAAAAGAAGTTATTACCGTAAACCCTTTAGATGTGCCAGGTGCAGTATATTTCTTGCCGACACCAAAGTCACCGCATGGTTGTGATGTTGACCCAAGTGGTCAGTACATTATTGGCAATGGTAAATTATCGGCTGATTTGACGGTACACTCTTTTGATAAAATGATTGCTGCTATCGAAGGTGAGAAATTTGATGGTGAAGCTTACGGAATTCCTATCCTAAAATTTGAAGATGTCTTAGCAGGAGTTGTGAAAAGTGGAGGATTAGGCCCCTTACATACCGAATTTGATGGAAAAGGGAATGCATATACCACCTTCTTTATTTCTTCAGAAGTTGTAAAATGGAAACTTGGCACTTGGGAAGTATTGGATAGACAAGCAACTTTCTACTCCGTAGGTCACTTGATGATTCCTGGAGGTAATTCTGCGAAACCATTTGGTAAATATGTGGTGGCATTGAACAAGATTACTAAAGATAGATACCTGCCCGTTGGACCTGAAATGGAACACTCTGCTCAGATATATGATATTTCTGGCGATAAGATGGAGTTAATTTATGACTTCCCAACCCACGGAGAACCGCATTATGCTGCGGGTATTCCAGCTGATTTGTTAGCTCCTAAATCTAAGAAAATTTATCGATTAGATGAGAACGAGCATCCTTTTGCGGTACTGAATCCCTCCGAAGCTAGGGTAGAGCGTGAGGGTAACATAGTACATGTCTATATGTCTACAATTAGAAGTCACTTTACGCCTGATAATATTGAAGGTGTCAAGGTGGGTGATAAGGTATATTTCCATATTACCAACCATGAACAAGATTTTGATGTACCACATGGTTTTGCCATGATAGGCCAGAATACCTCTGAATTGTTGATTATGCCAGGACAAACCAAAACATCGCTTTGGGAACCTAAAAAAGTTGGTGTATGGCCTTTCTATTGTACTGATTTTTGTTCTGCGTTACACCAAGAAATGCAAGGGTATGTTCGTGTATCACCTGCTGACTCAGATGTACCAATCACCTACACTTTAGGTGGCGAGTAATTTTTTTTAGTGATTGTTTCTAACGAAAAGCGGGTTGCATCCATATATCAACCCGCTTTTTTAACAATCTCCTGCAATCAACTTATAAAATTAAAAGATGAAAAAAGCAAGTGTCATAATGATAATAGGCCCTTTGTTCTTGTTGGGATTATTTCTCTTTCCCTTATGGAACATTATGTTGGGCGCACCTCAATACCCTGAACCCTTAGGTATGAATATTCACATCGATGGTATTCGTGATATGAATGAGTTCGATTTACAGAACATAGACGGACTAAATCATTATATAGGCATGCGTACATTACCTAAAGCAGAGGAGATGTGGGAGTTTAGCACTTTTCCAATCGTCATAAGTGTTATGGTAGTATTGGGGGTTTTAATAGGCCTTTTAGGTTATTTTAGAAAAGTAAATCACAATTGGTTCTTAAGCTGGTTCATTTTAATGAGTATTCTAGGGGTATTAGGCATGTATGATTTCAATGCATGGATGGTAGATTACGGCACTAATCTCGACCCAAATGCAATTATGAAACTTAGTAACCCAGATGGCACCCCCATGTCATATAGCCCACCACTTTTTGGCAAAGCTGATATGCTAAACTTTCAGGTTACTTCATTACCGTCAACGGGAGCTTGGCTCATGTTCACAGGAATGATGCTAACAATTGCTGCATTTCTTCTAGGATGGAAAAACAGTAAGTTTCAAGCAACTGAAGAATCAAATAAATTAGCCAACTCATGAAAACATACGCAGTTGTTATAGCCCTCTTTTTCTTTATAGCTATAGGATGCACTAATGCTCCAAAAACTATCGCATATGGTGCTGATGGGTGTCACTTTTGCAGTATGACCATAGTTGATAAACAACACGCCGCACAGTATATGACCAAAAAGGGGAGAAGCTACACTTTTGATGCAACCGAATGCATGTTGAATAACTTAAAGGAAATACGTGCAGATAAAGTGGCTCTTTTTTTAGTGAATGATTACAATGCACCAGGAGAGACGCTTGATGCAACAAAAGCTACTTACTTGATTAGCGAAAACATACCAAGCCCTATGGGTGAATTTTTAACAGCTTTTGCAACCAAAGAAGCGGCTCAAAAAGCACAAACCAAAAATCAAGGACAGCTTTATACTTGGAATGAATTGGTCCTTAGATTCAAAATATAATTGACAATCAAGAAAAAGATAATGATAGATAAATTAGAAACTTCAGAGTGTTTTAAAATATTGACTTCCAATTATATAGGTCGTTTGGCTTATATTTTTGGTAACAGTCCTTATGTGGTTCCAGTGACCTATTTTTATGACGCAGAAGAGAAGAGTATTCTAAGCTATTCGGTAATAGGACATAAGATAGAAGCCATGAGAAAGCATGAAGATGTAGCCTTTCAGGTAGATGATATTCATTCTATTCAAAAGTGGAGTTCAATTTTGGTTCATGGTCGTTTTGAAGAACTAGAAGGCAGTACAGCAAAGAAATATTTGCACAAGTTTGCAGAAGGAGTTCAAAATACGATTGTCACAACCAATGGGGTAAAACCTAAGTTTATTCAAGATTTTACTAGCAGACTGCAAAAAGCAACGATACCAATTATCTATCGCATTCATATCTCACATATCACTTCAAAATTTAGAGATGATGAGGGCAATGAATCTAACTAATACACTAAATAAGATGTACACCGTAAACAACACTATCGCATCACAAGCATTTGATAAACTGCAGGTTCAGAAACTTGTCAATAACAAAACATTAGAAATCTTGAGTATTAGTTTAGAAAAAGATGCCATTTTTCCTGAACACAGATCTCCTGCAGATGCGCAATTGATTGTTTTGGAAGGTGATATTTTTTTCCATATCAAGGGAGACACATTTCACCTAAAAAAACAACAGCACTTTAGTTTTGCTAAAGAAGAAAAACATTGGGTAAAGGCCAACGAGAATTCTAAATTTTTGATCATTCGATAATGAAATATTTACCGTACCTCATTTTGACTGTTATGTTATTTGCAGAAACTTCGCTTTTTGCAAAAAACAATAACAATATGCCCTGGTTGTGAGCTAAAATCGATATCTCAAGGTGTGGCTATAGCTTCCGAATTTGATACGCTTTTAATAAAAAAAGGAACATACAAAGAGTTTAATATCCGTATCGATAAACCCTTGACTTTATTAGGCGAAAACTACCCAGTAATTGATGGAGAAGACCAGGGTGAAATTATTCGAATCGTTTCGGACAATGTCACTATAGACGGACTTTTCATCATAAATGTGGGTACAAGTTACACCACTGATTACGCCGCTATTCGTGTAGTGAAAAGTGAAAATTTCTTGATTCAAAACGTGGTTCTAGAAAAGTTGTTCTTCGGAATTTATTTAGAAAAATCAAACAACGGTAAGGTATATAATAACAAAATTATCGGAGATGCGGTAGATGAGTATAATTCTGGCAATGGAATACAATTGTGGTACTCTCATAATGTTGAGGTCGATCGCAATATCGTACAAGGTGTGCGAGACGGTATTTATTTAGAGTTTTCTGATAAGGTTATTATAAACAATAATTCAAGTACGAATAACTTGCGCTTCGGATTACATTTTATGTTTTCAAATGATGATGTGTATACCAATAATACTTTTGAGAATAATGGGGCAGGAGTAGCTGTTATGTTTTCTAAACGCATAAAAATGATAGGGAATATATTTCGAAAAAATTGGGGAACCGCAGCCTTTGGAATGCTTCTCAAGGAAATTAATGATGCAGAAATATCTGGTAATACTTTTGAAGAAAATACCATAGGAATTAACATTGAAGGTTCAAACCGTATCTTATATAAAAACAACGACTTTATCAAAAACGGATGGGCGGTTAAAGTACTTGGTGCTTGTTATGCCAATACGTTTACCCAAAATAATTTTTTGTACAATTCATTTGATATTTCGTATAATAGTAGGTTGAACGACAACGTATTCAATCAAAACTACTGGAGTGATTATACAGGATATGATTTAGATAAAAATGGTGTAGGTGATGTGCCATATCGCCCAGTGAAATTGTTTTCTTATATCGTTAATAAGACGCCTGAAACCATTGTGCTTCTGCGTAGTTTGTTTATGGATATTATTGATTTTTCGGAAAAAGTATCCCCTGTGTTTACTCCCGATAACCTTTTGGATGCAAACCCCTTAATGAAACAAGCGCTATGATTCAAGTTGAAAATCTATATAAAAAATTTGGAAAGAACGAAGTACTCAAAGGCCTAGACTTGAATATTGATAAAGGTGGAATTTTTGCCGTATTAGGTCCAAATGGGTCTGGAAAGACAACTCTGATTAAGAGCATTTTAGGAATGGTAGTTTCAAACAAAGGTTCAATTGCTGTTTCAGGGATATCTATTAAAAAAAAATGGAAATACCGTCAAGAAATCGGTTACCTGCCTCAGATTGCAAATTTTCCAGGAAACTTAAAAGTGAAGGAACTCATTCGAATGATTAAAGACCTTCGACAAATGCCTAGCGAAGAAAAGAAGTTGATTGAACTATTTCAACTGGAACCTTTTTTAGACAAAAAACTTTCTACCCTTTCAGGAGGAACAAAACAGAAGGTAAACATTGTTTTGGCCTTTATGTTCGATTGTCCGCTACTTATCCTAGATGAACCCACAACCGGACTTGACCCAGCCTCCTTAATAAATTTGAAAGAATTGATACAAAAGGAAAAGGCGAAGGGAAAAACGATTCTGATTACATCGCATATCATGCAATTTGTGGCCGAGGTAGCTGATGAAATTGTCTATCTCTTGGAAGGTAAAATTTATTTCAAGGGAAGTATTGAACAATTGAAGACTAAGACCAACCAAACCGATTTAGAACACGCCATAGCGGCCATAGCAAGTACACCAGCCCATGCTTAAAATATTAAAATATAGTTTTTACGACCTTATACGCAGCAGATGGAGTTATGTCTACTTTCTGTTCTATCTTATTTTGGGGTTTGTACTACTTTTCTTGAACAATGATGTTTCAAAAGCAGTCATTACTTTGATGAACATTATTATCATCCTAGTTCCCCTGATCGGAACCATTTTCGGGGTGATGTATTTCTATAATTCAAAAGAATTCACAGAACTTTTATTAGCGCAACCTATCAAACGTTCTTCCATTTTCTTAGGCCAATATTTAGGCGTTGCTGGCTCATTGACAATGAGTTTGGTATTGGGTTTAGGTATTCCGTTTGTACTCTACGGACTCTTTAAAAGTAACGCTATTTTTGATTTTACTTTGCTCTTGGTAACCGGAGCTTTTTTGACGATGATCTTCACAGCTTTGTCTTTTAATATCGCGCTCTCTAACGAAAATAAAATCAAGGGCTTCGGCTATGCTGTGCTACTCTGGTTGTTCTTAGCAGTCATTTATGACGGACTCTTTCTAATGTCTTTAATTATTTTTAAAGAATACCCATTGGATAGCTTTTCTTTGGTAGCAAGCATGTTCAATCCCATAGATTTATCTCGGACTTTGATTCTTTTAAAATTGGATATTTCAGCTTTACTCGGGTATACCGGCGCAGTCTTCAAGAAATTTTTCGGCACTAATCAAGGATTGATACTATCAATTTTCATGCTGATTTTATGGACGATTTTACCGATATGGAGACTAGTTTACACCTCTAAAAAGAAAGATTTTTAAGATGCTTAATCCTTGATTCACTTTGTTAGATTATCGATCATAAACCGGTACAATTCTTGCATCTGGGGTTTTCCTTTCTGCTTGCCCGCTCTTCCAAAGAAATATAGCGTACACCATAGTACAGCCATAAAAGCCATTAGGCCTAGTTGAAGCCCATAGGTTTTGTCTAAAGCGGCACTTGAATAGGCCCAAATTCCTAAAATTATAAATACCGTAACGACCCCAAAGTGGAGAAACATAAAAAAGGTCCAAAGGCTAGGGTTGGGC
The DNA here is from genome assembly GCA_938029725.1 of uncultured Flavobacteriaceae bacterium. Classification (GTDB taxonomy): domain Bacteria; phylum Bacteroidota; class Bacteroidia; order Flavobacteriales; family Flavobacteriaceae; genus Maribacter_C. The sequence goes on along the minus strand of CALHGE010000013.1, from coordinate 64,061 downwards.
CCAAAAACACCGTAGAGTTTACTGTTTTTTATATCTATTTCGTCAATTTCGATATGTAGCTGTGGTGACCAAAAGTGGTGATTATTTTCGTTGAACTTAATAAATATATGTTCATCTAATCGTTGTACTAAGAAAGGTTCAACTTGTGATTTTTCAAAAGATTGCAACAATTCTTCCTTAGTGCCTGACAACTCGAATTGAAACCGCGGTCTTAAAACGATATCATTAGGTATTGGTTTCATTTGAACTAGGGTTTTTACTCATGACATTCTATGGCACTGGTTACTAATTCTACAGTAGGTTTCGGAGATAGGTAGGGAATACCTAAGCCTAAACCCCTTAGAATAAATAGTACTCCTATTAAAATAACAAAAACCGGAATTAGTCTTTGTGCTTTTTTACGGGCAGCTCCTTTTAAAAACTCGCTAAAATAAATAGTGGCGGTCATTAGAGGAATTGTTCCCGCACCAAAGAGAAGCATATACAAGCTTCCTTCTGCTGGGTTACCCATAGCTACTGCTCCAAACAGCGCCATATATACTAAACCACAAGGAAGAAATCCGTTTAAAAAGCCTATTGTTAAAAATGTATCAGGTGATTTCTTTTTCAATTCTTGTCCCAATCGATTTTTAACCCTTGACATTAGCCTATAAATAGGTTTGGATAAATTGTATTTGCTAAAGGTTTTATAAGGAATTAGCACGATAAGAATCATCAAAATACCAGTTGCGATGGATAGCTTTTGCTGCATTCCGAAGATATAAAGTCCTTTTCCTAGCAAGCCAAAAACCAGTCCAATACTACCGTAGGCCAATAATCTGCCAAAATGATAAATGAATATCTGTCCGAATTTCTTATAGTTATTTGTTCTATCTACAGGAAGCATAAAGGCAATAGGACCGCACATGCCAATGCAGTGTAGACTTCCCATTAAACCCAGTAGTAGTGCAGCTAAAAGCATTGTTTGTTTTTTAAATAAGGCAAGAGAGCGTAAAGAGCAGTGAAAATAAAGAAGAACCTAAATCATACTATTATAATTGGTCTTCTCCCAATCGCCTCTATATTTTTATTCCTCTTTACTATCTTCTCTTGGCTCTTGATTCTTTTCTAAAATCTGGTTTCTCTTTTCAATAGGTAATACGCTCTTTAAATAGATAATCTTCTCCCTCGTAGTTCCAAAACACCTTAATATTCCAACGACCAGCTAACAAAAGTTTCTCAGGTATGAGCAAATATGTTTCTGATAGATCCAAGTCTAAATCAAAATCTAAGTGTTTGTTAGAGGGTCTATATAGCGATACTTTTCCTTTTATGGATGTATAATCGATAGCCTCAGGAAATTTTAAAACCAAGCCTTCAGTAGTTTTTTTTATAGTAAGAGGTACCGAATTTTTAGTAGCATTATTCTCGGCGTCGATTTCTTTCTGGTAGCCCAATTCTGCCTTATAATATTCTTCGGTAACCAAATCATGGTTAGCTCGATCATCCATACTCATGCTCACTACGAAGAATAGAATAAAGCTAATGAAGGCTAGAAATGTTATTACGATTGCTGTTCCCCAGTTTATTTTCATAAATAGATTATTTAGTATTATTCCTGTTATCGCTCTAGGCTCATTATAAATTCGGGCAAGAATATATGTATTTGATCATTGCTTGCCGCGATGCAATCTTTTAGTTTGGATCGCGAACTCAACCCCTTACCAGCTTAGGTAATGCTTTGTGCAAAGGCCTTACTTATAACTTCTTGGTGCCAAAAATGCGGTTATCGTCGTTTCTATTAATTCATCACCACTATACACTCCAATTTTTATTTTTTCCTTGTCGCTTTTAATTGCGGCATTATTTATTTCAATAAATAAAGTGCCTTCTGCCAAGTCTTGAGCTGCTACTTGAAAATCTTCATTCCGAACCAATTTTACTACTCCTTTGTGCGAAAGCAGTTTAAAGTTTACATCGTTCACATCTTGAGTAGTTTTATTGACCAATTTAAAAGTGTATACATTGCTGATAATATTCCCTTTTTTATGTTCGTATAACTGCCCAGGCAATCTAAGAATATTTGCTTCTAGATCATTTCTAAGGAAAAGCATACCGATTAGAACACCTACTAGAATAGTCAAAATTGCAGCATAACCTTTTAAGCGTGGTGTGAACTTAAATTTTTCCTTCTTCGTAATTTCATCTTCACTAGCGAAGCGAATGAGGCCTTTTGGTAGCTTTACCCGGTCCATAATAGTATCACATTCATCGATACAGGCAGTACAATTCACACATTCTAATTGTGTTCCGTTTCTGATGTCAATTCCCGTCGGACAAACATTTACACATTGAAAACAATCGATACAATCACCATTGCCCAGAGCTTCTCTATCTTCATTTTTGCGAAATTTTTTTCTACCGTTTTCACCTTCACCTCGTTTATGGTCATAGGCTACAATAATGGATTTATTATCTAATAAAACGCTCTGCATTCGGCCATAAGGGCATGCTATAATACAAACTTGTTCACGAAACCATGCAAAAATAAAATAGAATACAGCTGTAAATATTAATAAAGAAATCATCGTGCTTACATGCTGTAAGGGGCCCTCTGTGATGTACTGAATCAATCTATCGCTACCGATTAAATAGGCCAAAAAAACGTTAGCAATCAAGAATGAAATTATAAAAAAAGCAATCCATTTTGTGATTCGTTTTCTTATTTTATCAGCGTTCCACTCTTGTCTGTCTAATCGAATTTGAGCACCTCGGTCTCCGTCTATCCAGAATTCTATTCTACGAAAAACCATCTCCATAAAAATAGTCTGAGGGCACATCCATCCGCAGAAAATACGACCAAAAGCAACGGTAAACAGCGCTACAAATACGACCCCTATAATCATCAAAATTACAAACAAATAAAAGTCTTGTGGCCAAAAAGGGAGGCTGAAAATATTGAACCTCCTTTCCAATACATTAAACATCAAAAACTGGTTGCCATTGATTTTAACGAAGGGAGCGGCTATCAAAAAGCTTAATAAAAAATAACTTACGTATTTGCGATACGTCCATAGTTTTCCGCTTGGTTTTTTCGGAAAAATCCAAGCGCGCTTTCCTTCCTCATTTATGGTTCCTATGGTATCCCTAAAATTGTCTTGGTCTTGCTCCATTTTACACCTTCCTCAATCCCTCTTTTTTATAAGAGAAGTTATCCTTCGTATTAGTTCAAGGCTGCCGTCGTTAAATCAGTAGCTAGTGTTGTTGAATCTTTTTCTATTGCTGGTATTTCTTTTTCAGTTGGGTTAGGGTCTATCCAAATTTCACCTTCGGCGGCTTTAGCTTTTGTTGGTGTTTTTCCGTTAATTTCAATCAAGATATAGCTTGAGACCTGTGCCATTTCTGCTGGTTTTAAAATCTGTTTCCAAGCAACCATCCCTTTTCCATCTCGACCACCTTCTGATACCGTACTGAACACGTTTTTAATGCCTCCACCAAGAATCCAGTTTGAGTCGGTAAGATTTGGACCGATACCACCACCGCCGTCTGCCATATGACAGGCAACACAGTTGGTTTCAAAAATTGTTTTTCCAGCTTTCAGGTCAGACGCATCTGTCAATAAGGTTACGGTATTTACATCAACTAAACCTTTTGCAGTTTTTTTATATGCTTCTATTTCTAATTGGGCTGCGGCTACCTCTTGCTCATATTCTAGGTCTTGGTCATAGTCGTTCATAATTTCGAACCGCACCAAGTAGGCTACTGCAAAAATGATAGTGGCATAAAACATATATACCCACCAAGGCGGCAGTTTATTGTCTAACTCACGAATACCATCATAATTGTGGTCTAGTGTAATCTCTCCTTCTTCCTCCATGGGTTTCGAGCCCAAAAGATTCTGATAAGTTTCTATAGCCCATTTCCATTCCCAAGATTTTGATTTATTGGCGAGGTAACGTTCTTTAGCAGGCTCTGTAAGTGTTTGAAATAGTACATTTTCTACTGATGCAAGTATCAGTTCTACACCGATCAAAACAAGCAATATCAATAGCAAGAATAGGGAGGCTAAAGGGTATTCAATAAAGGCAGGTTTAGCTCCAGAATCTATAAAGAATTCCATAAGGGCAAATACGGAAAAGAATAGTGTTACCACTCTTAACCATGAAATTGAATTTTTCATAGCTCTAGGTTTTGTTGGTTATTAGTATCTAATGGCATTTCGCTCATCTCTGTTATATGTTTTTTTGATGCAGTAAATACCCACAGAAATAGAATTACAAAGAAGAAAAAGAAAATCAATAACGATATCATAGGGTATGTCGCCACACCATCTATACTCTCTAGGTAACCTTTTACGAATTTGAACATAGTTTATTTTTTATAGCTTCAGGAGACAAGAATCAAGAGTCAAGACGTGTTGAATTCTCTGTTGGTCTTGGGGCTAGATTCTTGTTTCTATTTTTTTGGTACCATTTCACCGGTTTCTTTTATTTTAATATCAGTGCCTAAACGTTGCAAGTAAGCAATCATAGCAACAATTTCACGGTCTCTCATTTCAATGAATTCCTCTCCGTTCTCAGCAGCATATTTTTTATCAGCTTCATAGCTTTTAGCAAAGTCAGGATCAGTGTATAAATTCTTTTCAATTTGTGTCGCCTGCGTATTCATGTTACTCATAGCGTTTTCAATTTCTTCTTCTGTATACGGAACGCCTAGGGTTGCCATAGCTTCCATTTTACCTTGTATATTGTCACGGTCGTGCTCGTTTCTAACCAACCATGAATAAGAAGGCATAATAGAACCTGAAGAGGTGCTTTGGGGGTCGTACATATGGTTCAGGTGCCAGTTGTCAGAATATTTGCCGCCAATGCGTAGTAAATCAGGCCCCGTGCGTTTACTGCCCCATAAGAATGGATGGTCGTACACAAATTCTCCTGCTTTCGCATATTCTCCATAGCGTTCCACTTCGCTACGGAACGGCCGCACCATTTGTGAATGGCAACCCACACAGCCCTCACGAATATACAGGTCACGACCTTCAAGTTCTAAAGGTGTATATGGCTTGACACTGGTTATGGTAGGAATGTTTGACTTCACAAGTATGGTAGGTACAATCTGTACAACACCTCCAATCAGAATGGCTACAGTAGCTAAAATTGTCAATTGAATTGGTTTGCGCTCTAACCAGGTATGGAAGGTTTCTCCTGCGGTTCGCTTCTTAGAAACTCTTGTCAAAGCAGCAGCTTCAGCAAGTTCATCTTCTACTTTGCTTCCTTGTTGTATGGTAATGATAACGTTGTAAACCATTACACAAGCACCTATGATGTACATACTACCTCCTATGGCGCGCATCCAGTACATTGGCATGATTTCGTTAACGGTTTCCAAGAAATTTCCATACACTAATGTACCATCGGGGTTGAAGTCTTTCCACATCAAAGCCTGAGTGAACCCTGCAACATACATGGGCAGGGCATATAGGATAATTCCTAAAGTGCCAATCCAGAAATGAAAATTTGCCAAACTTTTAGAAGCCAATTTGGTTTTGAACATTTTAGGCACCATCCAGTAGATCATCCCGAAGGTTAAAAAGCCGTTCCATGCCAAAGCACCAACATGTACGTGAGCAATAATCCAATCACTAAAATGGGCAATAGCATTTACATTTTTAAGAGATAATAATGGCCCCTCGAAGGTTGCCATCCCGTATCCGGTAATCGCAACAACCATAAATTTCAAAACAGGATCCGTTCGAACTTTATCCCAAGCACCACGAAGGGTTAGGAGTCCGTTTATCATACCACCCCAGGAAGGAGCAATCAGCATAACAGAGAATGCAACCCCTAGATTTTGAGCCCAATCTGGCAAGGTAGAATACAACAAGTGATGTGGTCCTGCCCAGATATATATAAATATTAAAGACCAGAAGTGAACGATCGAGAGCTTATAAGAATAGACAGGTCGATTTGCCGCTTTAGGAACAAAGTAATACATCAACCCTAAAAACGGAGTAGTCAAAAAGAAGGCTACCGCGTTGTGTCCGTACCACCATTGTACCAGGGCATCTTGAACACCTGCATACACAGAATAGCTTTTCATCGCACTAACTGGAAGCGCTAGACTATTAAAAACATGAAGTACCGCCACCGTAACAAAAGTTGCTAGATAAAACCAGATGGCCACATACATATGGCGTTGTCTTCGTTTGATGATCGTTCCAATGAGGTTTACACCGAAGGCCACCCAAACGATTGTAATTCCAATGTCAATAGGCCATTCTAGTTCAGCATATTCTTTAGAGCTCGTGTAACCCAAGGGAAGTGTAATTGCTGCAGAAACAATGATTGCCTGCCATCCCCAAAAATTGAACTTGCTAAGAAAATCACTGTACATTCTTGCTTTAAGTAAGCGTTGAGAGGAGTAGTATACCCCTGCGAAAATAGCGTTCCCTACAAAAGCGAAAATAACCGCGTTTGTATGCAGTGGTCTTAAGCGACCAAAACTCAACCAAGAAATACCATCGGTCAGATTTGGAAACATAAACATAAAGGCCATTAAGAGTCCTACGGACATCCCTACAATTCCCCATAGCATGGTCGCATAGAGAAAGTTTTTTACGATTTTATTATCGTAATAGAACTGTTGTAATTCCATAGTTGTTCTTGTTTGTTTAGTTGGTTTTTTTGTTAGAAAGGGGTGAAGAGATCGCAGTTTGTGTTTTTTCTCTTCACTGGGTTCTCTTTTCTTTTTTCAGGATCTTATCACTATATTTTTTGTACGGTTTTTCTGTCTTGGATTTCACCAACTCATCCTCAAAGAGCATGCGAACAGATGGGGTATACGAATCATCATATTGCCCGTTTTTAACAGAAATAATAAATGCTATAAAAAAGAGAATTGCAATGGCAATACTCATAGTTAATAATATATAAATAACACTCATGTGGAACTGAATTTGATTGTAAATCTACGTTCGCGATTTTCTATTAAATATGACATTTATCATGTTTATTTTTTCTTTTGTCAAAAGGATAGTTCTCTTCCTTTTTCAAGAATGGAAAAAGATTCCTCTTAAGGGAACAACGGCGCAAATCATTGATTTTATAACTTAACTTTTATTTAGTCGAAACTTAGCCTTTGAAACTCTTCATGCCTTTTCGGACTGCAGATTACTCCTAACTTTAGCTGCGGCGCCCGTTGAAAAAAGGAGGGGCCCTAGTTGGGCTATCTTTCATTCTATTTTCCTTCCTAGAATGCTAGTCATTACCGTAGCAAATACCACTACACTTATCGAACTTAAAGGCATTAAGATAGCGGCAATTACAGGCTGTAACTGCCCTGTAATTGCAAAATAGAGTCCGATAATATTATATAAAAGAGAAAGTATAAAACTTAGCTTAATGATTTTCATTGCCTTTTTAGAGGCATTGATGTATGGATACAATTGTTGAAATTTTGACGCATCTAAAATACCATCGCAAGCTGGTGAAAACACATTTATATTTTCTGAGATAGCGATACCCACATTACTTTGAGCTAAAGCCCCTGCATCGTTCAGTCCATCACCTATCATCATTACTTTTTTATCTTGTTCTTGTAATGATTTAATAAATTCTAATTTGTGTTCTGGTTTTTGATTAAAATAGAGTGGTGTTAGTTTAGGTAGTAGTTTTTCTAATCGCGCTTTTTCTCCTTCATTATCTCCAGAAAGAATTGCCAGATCAAGTGTTTTAGACATTGCTTTGAAAACTTCAGAAACGCCTTCACGGTATTGATTATGGAAAACATATCTACCTTTGTAATTATTATTATTACTAATGTAGACTGAGGTTGTAAGTGCATCAAAATGGAGCTCACCTCCAACGAAATCTGCAGAACCAACTTTGATGTGATTTTCATCTTTACTGCCTTCGACGCCCTTTCCAAGATGTTCTTCATACTCATCTAAAGTCACGATGTTCTGTTGAGAAAGTATATCATATAAGGAGCGGCTTAATGGATGGTTAGAAGCTCGAATGGTGTTTTTGAGTAGTGATTCTTCTGCATCACTCAAAGGCATACCCTCATAGCTAGCTGTACTTTTTTGTAAAGTTGTAATGGTTCCTGTTTTATCGAAAATAGCAGTATCGATTTGAGCCAATTGCTCTATCGTTTGCGTGTCTTTCAAATAGAATTTCTTGCGACCGAAAATGCGTAACATATTCCCCAAAGTAAATGGAGCTGCCAAGGAAATCGCACATGGACAAGCGATGATCAATACGGCTGTAAAAACGTTCATCGCTTTGCTAGGATCATAATAGAGCCAGAACGCTGTTGCTATAGCGGCAATTGACAATACCGTAATCGTAAAACGTTTGCCAATACTATTCGTTAGGGTTTGAAACTTACTATTCTTGTCTTTTTGAAAAACAGAATTACTCCAGAGCTGCGTCAAATAACTTTGAGAAACTGATTTCTGTACAATCATTTCTAAGGTTCCATCGAGTTGTTTTCCACCCGCGAATATTTTTTCTCCTACTTTTTTAAGAACGGGTTCTGATTCTCCACTTACAAAGCTATAGTCGATTCGAGCGGTTGAAGAAAGTAAAGTGCCATCAACCGGAATCAATTCCTCGTTTCGAATTAATAATCTATCTCCTTTTCTAATAGCATGAACCTGTGTCGTTTCTTCTTTTTCTTCTGAGGTTATCCGAGTAACTGCAATAGGGAAATACGATTTGTAATCTCGATCAAAAGAAAGAAAAGAATAGGTTTTCTGTTGAAAGAATTTACCAAGTAAAAGAAAGAATATCAAGCCTGTTAGGGAATCAAAAAAACCAGAACCTAAATCGAATGTAATATCAATGGTACTTCGAAGAAATAACACTACAATGCCTAGAGCAATCGGAACATCGATATTTAATATTTTAGATCTAATTCCTTTATAAGCAGATATGAAATAATCCCATCCAGCATAAAAAACTACGGGAAGTGAAAAAACAAACATCAACCAACGAAAAATTACTTGATACTCATTAAGCCAGAATTCCCCGCCAGACGCTGCGTTAGATGACAAATCAAAGTAATCAGGAAAAGAGAGAAACATAACATTGCCAAAAGCAAAGCCGGCGACACCCAATTTATAAATCAAACTACGATCTATAGATTTCTTATTATTATCGTAATCATCTAATGAAATATATGGTTCATAGCCTATACGTGAAAGTAGAATTACCAAGTTCTTTATCGAAATACCTTCCGAATTATAGGTGATACGCACTGTCTTTTTTGGAAAATCAACTTCAGAATTAATAACAAACGGATTTAGCGTGTTCAGGTTTTCTAAAACCCAAATACATGAACTACAATGAATATGCGGAACGTGGAGATTGACAATCTGTACATTTCCATCATTAAATTCTGTAAGCTTTTCTATAACCGCAGCAATGTCGAGAAAATCATACTTTCCTTCAACTACTTTAGGCGTAGATCCAGCGGCAGGTTGTAGGTCATAGTAATACGATAAATCATTGCTGGAGAAAATTTCATAGACTGTTTTACATCCATTACAGCAGAAGTTTTTTTTGTCAATTTTAATGCTATTGTTGATGCAATCATCTCCACAATGGTAGCATTTGTTACTATCCATACTTAGTATTTGCTTATTTCTTTTACAAAGGTGCGCAATGGGGTTTTTCTAAAACATGACATTTGTCAGGTTGTGACTAAATCAGGGAAACTACCTTTGGGGTGAAGCTATAAATCGGAAATTCATGGAAAATAGGTGTGAAAATTGCATCGTTAGACAATTCAATTCTTTACGTGCAATGAGCAAAGCAGAATTGAAAAAAGTCTCTGATTCTAAAATTTCTAAAACTATCAAAAAAGGGGAAGCTCTTTTTGAAGAAGGTGAAAAATTAGATGGTGTTTTTTGTGTTCGTGGAGGGGTTTCTAAACTTTCTAAATTAAGTTCCAACGGCAAAGATCAAATTGTAAAGCTTGTAAGTAAGGGTGAAGTGATGGGGCAACGTTCGGTAATTGCAGAAGAATCTACAAATTTAAGTGCTGTGGCGGTAAGTGATATGGAAGTTTGTTTTATTCCTAAAGAAATTATTTCTGATGCTTTGAATACGAATCCTAATTTTGCAGTAGAAGTTTTACGTCATATGGCTCATGATCTTAAAGAAGCTGATGATGTTATTGTGAATATGTCTCAAAAAACAGTAAAACAGCGTATGGCCGAAGCTTTTTTGTACCTAAAGAAAAATTATGGAGAAGACGAAGAAGGCTTTCTGAAATTAAGCCTTTCTCGTGAAGATTATGCAAACGTCGTTGGTACTGCCACAGAGTCTTGTATCCGTATTATTTCTGAATTCAAAAAAAGGGGATTTATTAAAACCTTAGGGAAGCAAATAGGTGTTGTTGATGAAAAACAACTTAAAGAGTTAATCAAAGGTTTTTAGATTTCCTTCTCTTCACAAAAGCTGACAAATGTCATAGTTTAGGCATAGTTATCAGCTTACTTTTACCGTAAAGAATACAATAAAAAGTGGATGAAAAACATACTCATACCTACAGATTTTTCTGAAAATGCATGGAACGCTACGCGATATGCGCTTGAACTATTTAAAAATCAAGACTGTGTTTTTCATCTCTTAAATTCGTATACGCCTGCAATAGCCAGTAGTCGTTTTATGGCAGCAACAGTTCAAGTAGGGATGTTTGAGAATACCGCTCAATTATCCTCAAAACGAGGTTTGCAAAATATAATTAAACGAATTTGCAAAACCTATAAAAACCCTAGACACAGCTTTAAGACTAGTTCTTCTTTTAGTTTTTTGGTGGACGAAGTCAAAGAGGCTATTGAAAAACAAAAGATTGATTTAGTAGTTGCCGGAACAAAAGGTGCTTCTGGTTTTGATGAGGTTTTTATGGGAAGTAATACCGTTCGTATTATTAAATCAATAAAGAATTGTCCAATTTTGGCGGTTCCACAATATTATGAGTTTGTAAAACCGAATGAAATTGCATTTGCTACTAGTTTTAATAGGTTCTATACTAAATCTGAGCTGCAGCCTTTAAAAGAAATGGCCAAAACCTTTAATGCTACCATTCGGATTGTTCATGTGCAGTATGAAATAAAGGCCTTGACTGAATTACAGCAATTTAACCTTAGTATGTTACGCAAATATCTGAACGATATTCAACATTATGTACATACCGTTTCTGAATTAAATTCAATATCTAAAACGCTTGAAGTATTTACAGAAGAACTTGATATTCATTTGCTTGCTATGTTGAACTATCAGCATAGTTATTTGGAGAAAATGACCCGCGAATCTGTCATTAAAAGGATTGCGTTTCATACACAAGTGCCTTTATTGATTATTGCAGAATTAGGAATACATACTTCTTCTCGGAAGGATAAAGAAAATGAAATGACATTTTCAAAATGACTTTTTACCTGAGCTTAAAGACGAAATAGAATCATAGCGATTCTATTTCGTCTTTAAGCTGTACTTTTAATCTCTATAAAGGTTTAACCAAAAGGATTAAAAATGCATGCAATAAAGGATTTGATAGAACTGTTGACCCTCAAAAGAGTGGATGAGACCATTTTCGAAGGAGAGAATTATCAAGCACCATGGGGTCGAGTCTTTGGAGGGCAGGTGTTGGGGCAGTCCTTGCATGCGGCATATCAAACAGTACCTGAAGATCGTATGGTACATTCGCTACACGGGTATTTTATTCTAGGGGGAGATTTAAAATACCCGATACGATATGAAGTTGATACGATTCGAAATGGAGGTAGCTTTACCACTAGAAGAGTAGTTGCCAAGCAAAATGGGAAGGCTATTTTTAATATGGCAGCTTCCTTTCAAGTAAAGGCAGATGGTGTCGACCATCAGATTCCAATGCCAAACTTAATTCCTCCAGAAAAATTAACGACTAGCCTTGAGCAATTAGAGGAGATAAAAGAAGCATTCCCTGATGCGTATAACCGACTAAAAGCAGTACAGCCTAAAGTGTTTGAGTTCAAGCCGGTCGAGAAATTTACAACCCAACTTGCAAAGAATGGTTCCCCGTTTTTTAATACCTGGTTGAGAACTTCTGAAAAGGCCGAAATTGATTTGAGAATGCAGCATCAATTGTTAGCCTATGCGTCTGATTATAATTTACTAACTACTGCAACTTTGCCACATCGAGAGCAATTGAGCAAAGGCAAAACTTTTTATGCCAGTTTAGATCATGCTATTTGGTTTCATCGCAATTTTGATATTCAAAACTGGTTGTTGTATCATATGGATAGTCCGAGTGCGTCTAACTCTAGAGGCTTTGCTAGGGGTAGTGTTTTCGATAGAAATGGTGTTTTGGTTGCTTCAGTTGCTCAAGAAGGTTTGATGCGTCAAACTATTTAATTGAGAAATTGATTTGGTCAAGAGCTATTGAATCTATAAATTGTTATTCGCTTTAGAAAACTAATTTAAATACATACCGATGCTAAATCTTGCTGCCTTATTAGAAAATAGTGCCCAAAAATATGCGAGTAAAACCGCTTTTACTTTTATGGACACTAGTCTCAGTTTTGCCCAAATTAATGGCGCTGCCAATCAGGTTGCTAATGTATTGGTAAACTTAGGAATTAAGCAAGGAGACAAGGTTGCTCTCAGTTGTTTTAACCTCCCTTATTTTCCTATTATTTATAATGGAATTTTAAAATCTGGTGCCATTGTGGTTCCTTTAAGTGTTTTGTTGAAATCAGATGAAATTCACTATCATTTAGAAAACAGTGATGCCAAGGCCTATTTCTGTTTTACAGGAACAGAAGATTTACCCATGGGGCAAATGGGCTTTGAAGGTTTTCAAAAAACACAAGCCTGTGCCCATTTTATAATGATTATGCCTAAGGGAGATATGCCTTCATCAATAGAAGGAACCAAAACTTTGGGAAGCCTAATGCAAGATCAATCTCCCCATTTTGATACCGTAGAAACGAAATCTTCTGATACTGCGGTGATCATTTATACTTCAGGTACCACGGGAAGACCAAAAGGCGCCGAATTGACACACGCCAACCTGTTTGCAAATACGGTACTGAGTGCTGATTTATTCAATTGTTCATCTGAAGATACCCATCTAATTGTATTGCCCTTGTTTCATATTTTTGCCATGGTGGTGATGATGAATACAGCATTATACAAAGGGGCAACTTCTATATTATTAGCCCGTTTTGATGCGGAAACAGTTTTAAATACACTCGATAAATACAAGGTCACCGTATTCGCGGGAGTACCGACCATGTATTGGGGACTCAATAACTACCTCGATACAAACGATTTTGATATCTCTACTATAAAATCAAATTTAAAAAGTTGCTTGTCTGGCGGTGCTTCATTGCCAGTTCCTGTGTTAGAAAAGTTCGAAGCATGTTTTGATATAGTTATTCTAGAAGGCTTTGGAATGTCTGAAGGCTCTCCGGTAGTAACATTTAACCAACTAGACGTCGGAAGAAAAATAGGATCAGTTGGTACTCCTGTTTGGGGTGTGAAAGTGAAGTTGGTCAATGAGCAAGGCGAAACGGTTGCGGTTGGTGAAAAGGGTGAGCTTTTGTATAAAGGGCATAATGTGATGAAGGGCTATTACAAAAACCCTGAAGCAACCGCAAAGACCATTGTAAATGGCTGGTTGCATTCTGGCGATATTGCGGTGCAAGATGAAGATGGCTACTATTTCATTGTTGATCGTACAAAAGATATGATCATCCGTGGTGGGCTTAACGTGTATCCTCGCGAAGTAGAAGAAGTTATGATGAAACATGCTGCTGTTTCTATGGTAGCAGTGATCGGAGTTCCTGATTCTAAAATGGGAGAGGAGATAAAAGCTTTTATTGTATTGAATGAAGGTCAAACGGCTACAGAAGAGGAGCTTATGAAATATACCAAAGGCAATATCGCGGCCTATAAATATCCTAGAATAATCGAGATAACCAAAACACTTCCCATGAGTGCTACCGGTAAAATCCTTAAAAAAGAACTTAGAAAGGGGTGAAAATTTTGAAGTAAAAAATGATTCAAGAGTATAATATTTAGAATAAAATCAGGCTATTTTATTAGTTATACTTATACGGAGCTATACGAAGAGTTAATTCTTTTCGTTATTTAAAAATTAGCTTTATTTTTGATGAGCGATGGTATGAAACAAGCTAGTTTACTTGTGAATTTTAGCGCTTTAAAAGGATTTGCAGAATCAAATATTCTCGATATGCAATTAGAAAAAATTGACCAAGTTTTACTTGAGATCATTAATGATTATGTTGAGAAGGAACCATTAAAATGGTTAGCTGAAAAAATCAATTTGATGGTCAGTAATCAATCGGCAAAAGATTTGTACCTCACCTATAGTCTGATTCCGTCTAAAATTGAATTGCTAGAAGATTTAGAACTTCACACAGAAAACTCAGATGTTATAAAGTACCTCGCGGTTCAGAAAGCGAATAGCCATCAAATCACTAGAATATACTTGCTAAGCAAAGTTTTAGAGGAAGACACGGAGTTTTTTGCTCCAAAAGTAGCTAAGCTAATAGAAGTGGCAGACACTAGTGAGTTGGAAACTTTTTTAAAATTTTTAATACTACTGCCCAATCCTGAAAATTATAAATCAACGGCTGTGGAAGCACTTCGAACCAATATTTCGATTGTTTTCAATGCTATTGCACACCATAACCCGTACCCTTTTCAATATTTTGACGACCAACAATGGAACCAAATGTATCTCAAGACTGCATTTATGCAAGGAGACTTAAGTGCCATTTTGGATATTGATCAAAGAGCAAATAAAGACTTAGCCAGAATTATCTCTGACTATGCGCACGAAAGATGGGCCGCAGGGCGTGATATCGATCCTGATTTTTGGCGCCCTGTTTCAAAATTTATTGGTGCGTCACTTTTGAAAGATATGGAACGATTGTTAAAAAGTGAAAATACCATTGAAAATAGAGCCGGGGCATTGTGCTGTTATTATTCAGAAAATCAAGATGCTCAGAATTTATTGAGTGGACATCATAAATTGATACAGCAAATAGAAAATGCAGCCCTAAGTTGGAAAACCATAAAAGAAGAATAATGGAAGACAAAATGATGTTTATTGACCCTCATGTTCACATGAGTTCAAGAACAACGGATGATTATGAAGCGATGGCAAAAGCTGGAATTGTGGCACTTATTGAACCTTCATTTTGGTTAGGCCAGCCGCGTACAAAGGTGGGGTCTTTTCAAGATTACTATAGCAGTCTAGTAGGTTGGGAGCCTTTTCGCGCAAGTCAATTCGGTATTCAGCATTATTGTACGATCGGTTTGAACTCAAAAGAAGCGAATAACGAAGCTTTAGCTGAGCAGGTTATTGAATTATTGCCGCTTTACGTACATAAAGAAAATGTTGTTGCTATTGGTGAAATAGGATATGACGATCAAACTGCTGCCGAAGACAAGTATTTTAGAATTCAGTTAGAGTTGGCAAAAGAGTTGGGCATGGTTGTTCAGATTCATACGCCACATAGAGATAAAAAAGCGGGTACTATAAAAAGTATGGAAGTTTGTCTTGAACATGGTTTAGACCCTTCAATGGTAATTATTGATCACAATAATGAAGAGACCGTTGAGGAAGTATTGAATAGAGGTTTTTTAGCCGCGTTTACCATTTATCCAAATACTAAAATGGGAAATGAACGCATGGTAGCGGTAGTCAAAAAATATGGCAGTACTGACATTATAGTTGATAGTTCAGCAGATTGGGGGGTAAGTGATCCGCTAGCTGTTCCAAAAACTGCGGCCTTAATGCTAAAGAGTGGAATTGCCAAAGAGCACGTGATTAAAACCTGCTATCAAAATGCTCTAGACGCTTTTGGTAAAAATGGAAAAATGAAGGAATCAGATTGGATAAATGCTAAAGGTGTGAATCAAACTGAACTTTTTAATAATAACAGTGTGCTAAGAGGGCAAGACCCAAAAATAGAAAAAACAGATAAAATTCATTAATGAATAGTATTCTAAGGGGCTATCTGCAGTTAATGCGCCCTGCAAATTTACCCACCGCGGCTGCTGATATTTTTGCAGGTGCAGCTTTAGCGGGAATTTTAACCGTCTCTTCTCCAATGCTTCCTTTGTTGCTTTTGGTTTTTGCATCGGTTTTCTTGTATGCAGGAGGTGTTGTTTTGAATGATGTTTTTGACCTTAGTATTGATAAAATTGAACGCCCAGAAAGGCCTATTCCTAGTGGCTTAATACCTTTAAAATATGCCACTTTTTTTGGTGTTTTTTTGTTGCTAATAGGAATACTTTTAGCTTTTTTAGTAGATCAATTAAGTGGTTTCATAGCCTTAGCGCTTGCCGCATCTATTGTTTTGTATGATGGATTTAGTAAGAAAAATGACTTTCTAGGCCCCTTGAATATGGGGTTCTGTCGCGGACTTAATTTGATTTTAGGCTTGTCTGTTTTAGGTGAGCTGAATACCTGGTGGTACGCTATTATTCCTTTAGTTTATATTTTTGCTATTACACTCATCAGCAGAGGAGAAGTGCATGGAAACAATAAGAAGCATATAATCAGGGCTGGTGTATTATACGCTGCGGTAATTTCAGCCGTTGTTACTATTGTAATAACAGAAACACCAAATTTTTGGCAGACGCTTCCGTTTCTGTTGCTTTTTGCATTTTTGGTGTTTAAACCCTTACTAGAGGCCTATCGGTTGAATTCGCCTGAGCGCATAAAAAAAGCTGTTATAGCGGGAGTGCTTTCGCTAATAGTTTTGGATGCTGCTTTGGCTGCAGGCTTTTCTGAATGGTGGTACGGGCTATTGCTATTATTGTTATTGCCATTGTCCATGTTTTTGTCAAAACTCTTTGCCGTTACCTAATACAAGTAGATGCAGTTGAAACCTATAGAACAATCCTTTTCCGTTGCGTATGCATATAAATTGCATTTTACGCAAGACCTCTTTGCTGTCAAAAACTCTTTGCTCAAGGATATTTTAGATGGATATAAAAAGGATAAAAGAGTTAAACTATTATTTGTAATCGATGATGGGGTGAGTACTAGTCATCAAGATTTACTGAATGAAATAACAAAGTATTGTAAGGCGCATTCGAAAAATATCGAATACACCGAAAGTATCGTGATTAAAGGAGGGGAGCAGTGTAAAAACGATTATTCTAGTGTAGAACGTGTTTTAAAAGGAATCAACGACCAGCACATAGATCGGCATTCTTTCGTGGTTGGTATTGGTGGCGGAGCCTTAATCGATATGGTGGGTTATGCTGCTGCAATTGCCCATAGAGGCGTTAAACTCATACGAATTCCTACAACGGTGCTTTCACAGAATGATTCCGCTGTGGGAGTAAAGAATAGCTTTAATATTTTCGAAAAGAAAAATTTTTTAGGAACATTTGCCCCTCCATACGCTATCATTAATGATTCTGATTTTCTTCTTACCTTAGAACAACGTGATTGGATTTCTGGAATTGCGGAGGCTATAAAAGTAGCCTTGATAAAAGATGCGAATTTCTTTGAGTATATCGAATCAAATGCCGAAAAGCTTAAAGATCGCCTTTTGGAGCCCATGCAATATGTGATCTATAAATGTGCAGAAATGCATATGCACCATATAGCTCAAGGTGGAGACCCATTTGAGAGTGGATCTTCGCGACCATTAGATTTTGGACATTGGGCTGCTCATAAATTAGAACAAATGTCGGGTTATACCTTACGACATGGTGAGGCTGTTGCAAAGGGTATAGCACTTGATGTTACTTATGCACACTTAATGGGATTGATTTCTGAAACTATGCTTCGGCGAATTTTACAGGTCATGCAGAATATTGGTTTTGATCTTCAGATGCCCGTTTCAACCGAAAGTGAAATGACCGCACTTTTAGTAGGAATTCAAGAATTTCAAGAACATTTAGGAGGTGAACTTTGCATAACCCTAATCACAAGAATAGGAGTGAAGCATGATGTGCATGAAATAGATATGGATAGTATGAAAAAAGCAGTTAACACCTTGAATAAAATTTGCTAACACTTAATTTCTAAAATGCTAATCAACAATACATATCACCTTTCCTACTGCACAAACATTCACCCAGGCTCAAATTGGGCAAGTACATTTAATAGTTTGAAAGAGTATGTGCCAAGTATTAAAAGCGAAGTGTCAAGCGATGCTCCTTTTGGCTTAGGTCTAAGACTTTCTAATATCGCTAGTGAAGAATTGAATGAAGGTAATCATCTATCTGAATTCAAGAAATGGTTGCAACAAAACCAGGTATACATTTTTACAATGAACGGTTTTCCTTACGGAAACTTCCATGATGAACGCGTAAAAGATAATGTTCATGCCCCAGATTGGACAACCAAGAAAAGAGTAAAATATACTCAGCGCTTGTTTGATCAATTAGCAGAACTATTACCTGAAGGAATGTCGGGTGGCATTTCTACTTCGCCAATAAGTTATAAATACTGGCATGATTCAGAAGATAAAAAGCACAAAGCTTTTAAGATAGGCGCCAAAAATTTGGCTGAAGTTGCTTTGCAATTACTTGAAATAGAAGCTGTAACGGGTAAATATCTGCATTTAGATATCGAACCTGAACCAGATGGCCTATTAGAAAATAGCGATGAGGTTGTTGAATTTTATGAGCGCTATTTGATTCCGATTACTACTCAAATTTTTAAAGAGCGAACCTCGCTATCCCAAGAACACATACAGCACGCTATTAAGAGATATATAACGATATGTTATGATATTTGCCATTTTTCATTGGCCTATGAAGAACCGAAATACACCTTTAAGAAATTCAAGGATGCAGGCATACATATTGGAAAAATTCAGGTAAGTGCGGCCCTAAAAATTATTTATAATGAAGCAGATGCGCAAGATATGTGGGATTCTTTAGCACAGTTTAATGAGCCTACCTATCTGCATCAAGTAACAGAGCAGCTAAATGGAAAGGTGAAAACCTACAACGATTTGCCTGTAGTTTTAGAAGCTAAAAAAGACTTTACAGAATTTCGTGCGCATTTTCATGTGCCCATTTTTCTCGAGCAATTCGGAAAATTACATTCTACACAAGACCATATTTTAAAGGTGGTTGACTATTTGAAAACGAATACAATTACAGAACATCTAGAAATCGAAACCTATACTTGGGATGTGCTTCCAAAAGAATTAAAAAGAGATTTATCGGAGTCTATTGTTCGAGAAATCAATTGGTTAAAAGACATATTGTAAACGAATGAATAAAACCGTAGTCATCAACGTAGTAGGATTAACCAAGCGATTAATTGGTGAACACACTCCCTTTATAAAATCATTTCTTGATCAAGGGAAGTCTTCCTTTATAACACCCGTACTTCCTGCTGTTACCTGCTCAGCACAATCTACTTACCTGACCGGAAAGTATCCTTCCGAACATGGTATCGTTGGCAATGGCTGGTACTTTAAAGACGAGTGCGAAGTGAAATTTTGGAAGCAATCGAATAAATTGGTTCAAAGTGAAAAAATATGGGACAGCCTTAAGATGAATAATCCAGAGTTTACATGTTCTAATATGTTTTGGTGGTATAACATGCATTCAACAGTCGATTTTAGTGTTACACCGCGTCCAAACTATTTAGCTGATGGTCGCAAGATTCCTGATTGTTATTCACAGCCAGCTGAACTGCGCGATACCTTACAAGAAGAATTGGGTACTTTTCCTTTATTTCATTTTTGGGGCCCAAAAACAACTATCAAATCAAGCCAATGGATAGCTGATGCGAGTATAAAAACTGATGAATTGCATGACCCTACGCTTACGCTGATTTATTTGCCGCATTTAGACTATAACCTACAGCGACATGGTTTAGATTTTAATAAAATAGACAAAGATCTAGTTGAAATTGACGCGGTTGTGAAGCAATTGGTAAGCTACTATCAGAAACAGAACGCACATATCATATTACTTTCTGAATACGGAATAACCAATGTTGACAATCCAATTCACTTGAATCGTGTTTTGAGAAAAGAAGGATATATTACTATTCGCAAAGAACGCGGGCTAGAACTTTTAGATGCTGGTGAAAGTAAGGCATTTGCCGTAGCAGACCATCAAATAGCACACATCTATTTGAACGACAAGTCATTGCAATCGAAAGTAAAAAAACTACTAGAAGGCGTTAATGGAGTCGAGAAAGTACTTTCAGAAGAAGAATTAACCGAAGCAAACTTGAACCATGAGCGTTGTGGAGACCTAGTTGTAGTTGCTGATGCCCGTTCTTGGTTTACGTATTATTTTTGGTTAGATGATAAGATAGCTCCAGATTACGCGCGTATGGTAGATATTCACAAAAAACCAGGATACGATCCTGTAGAAATGCTTACCGACCCTAAAGACTTATTTGTGATACCAAAAGTCATTGGGAAGCTGATTAAAAAGAAATTAGGTTTCAGAACGGTTATGAATATAATTCCGTTAAATGCGAAGTTGGTAAAGGGCTCTCACGGCAGAATACCTGATGATTTGGATGATTATCCGATACTTATTTCAAATAGAAAAACATATGATTTTCCTCAAAACCTTGAACCAACACAAGTTTTCGAAGTGCTAAGGCAACATGTAATTGTTTGATTAGTAGATGGTCTATGTGATTCGTGCTATACTACTGCCGTAAGTAGGTGTATTTTTGATTTAATGATTTAAACTTTCCTTCTAATTCTTGAATATTCTTTTCCGTAACAAACTTCATAGTAAGAAGTTGATTTGCTTTAAAAATAGCATGGTTCAGAGAAATCGTAAATTCGCGGGTTTCTTCATATTTTCCACATCGCAGTTTACCTGAATATCCCGCTTGGAATTTTGTACGAAGCGTGTAGAATTTTTTTACCATCAGCTCTGCGGTGCGATTTAATGTTTCAGATTGAACTGATTTTGATTTGAAAGTTGCCATAAGATGTGGGGATTTACTTATTTGGGTGTATTTTATATCTAGTGTACTTTTCAAGATCTACTATGATCTGGCTATAATTCATTGTTTTTAGCAAAATTTAATTTAAAAAAACTACCGGTAGGTTATTCTTCATACATCCAATCATTGTTTTGTTAAATTTGAAAATTTGTTTTAAGGCGTGATGGGTGCAATTATAGCTTAGTTTTATTTTTGAGATAGGGTGTTTTTTTAGTTTTAAACGCGATAGATTAGATAATATTGAGTGAAAACTTCATTATTTAAAAAATAATTGAATATTCTTTGTAAGAATTTAAAGCTGAATTACTAGCGCTTAGGTAAAGTAGAACTTTTGACAGCTTAATAGTAATACTACTATTTTTCGTCTAGTTTTCAAGCTCATTATTTTGCATAAAAAAGCGCCGTATTCTCCCAAATACGACGCTCAGATCAAGTAGAACACTTAATCCTCTATAGGCTACTGCTATTGAGTTTATCAATAGTAATATAGCGCTACAGTTTCTTGTAAATATAAAAGAGGGCGTTAGCCCTCTTTTAGTTGTGAAATTCATGTCCCAACGAATTCCACCTATTCAACCAAATTAAACTCTAGTTAGCCAAAGTGTGACTAACAGTGTTTATAACCAAAGTTCAAAAATAGGATTATTCTTACGTTATATGAAATATATTGTTGTAAATTCTTACATACCTGTTGTGTAAAGATTGAATTGTGTTATGTAGCAAAATATTAGGCTTGTTATGTTGTTTTATTTTGATTTTTTGATGAGATGTCCTTTTCTAGGTCTTTACCCTATCGGGATGCCTTCATGGTCTAGAACCAGTGCGTTTTTAGCTTTATAGTTTTGCCAAGGTATGTTGCAAGTTGGTATCATAATCATCAGAGGGCCCGTTTAATTGATGAATGAGGTCATGTCTTGTTTTATCTCATTGTAGTATTTTAGCACTTTACTGAAAAATACATACGTTATGAAGCTGATGAAGCAATTTCGATTTTGGTCACCACTGGTTGTTTTTGCAATACTAAGTCTTTTCTATTCTTGTAAAGAGAATGGAAAACAAGATGCCACTCATGCGTTCACCAACGATTTAATTCATGAGACAAGTCCCTATTTATTACAACATGCGCATAACCCAGTAAAATGGAGAGCTTGGAGTCCTGAAATATTTGAAGAAGCCAAAAAGGAAAATAAATTGGTATTGGTGAGTATAGGCTATTCATCTTGTCACTGGTGTCACGTAATGGAGGCGGAGACTTTTGAAGACGAAGAAGTGGCAAAAATGATGAATGAGAATTACATCAGTATAAAGGTGGATCGTGAAGAACGGCCTGATGTGGATCAAGTGTATCAAACTGCCATACAATTACTGGGTCAAAGTGGTGGTTGGCCTTTAAATGCGATTACACTGCCCAATGGAAAACCTCTTTATCTAGGTACATACCTTCCTAAATCACAATGGAATGAAGTACTTCAGAAGGTAAATACGATGTACAACGAAAATCCTGCGCAAGCAAATTCTTATGCAGATGGCTTATCAAAAGGAATACAGGAAACCAATCTACTTGAGATTTCCTCAGCATTTGAAAAACTAACAAAAGAAGCTTTACAGATCGGTGTAGAAAATTGGAAACCCGAGTGGGATAGGGATTTAGGAGGTGATTTAGGCCCGCAAAAATTTATGTCTTTTAATGGATTGAATTTTTTACTAGATTATGCCGTTTTGGCAAAGGATGAAGAAGCGCTAAAACATGTCAAAAATACTTTAGACAGAATGGCAAATGGCGGTATCTATGACCATATAGGCGGTGGGTTCTTTAGATACAGCACTGATCCAGAATGGAAAGTACCTCATTTTGAAAAAATGCTCTATGACAATGCTCAAGCAGTCGGACTCTATTCAAAAGCATATGTTGTTTTTGAAGAAGCAGCCTATAAGGATGTAGTTTTTGAAACAGTTCGCTTTTTGAATCGAGAAATGAAAAACCCTAAAGGTGGATATTACGCCACCTTGGATGCGGATAGCGATGGAGAAGAAGGCAAGTTCTACGTTTGGACCAAAGAAGAATTAAAAGCTTTATTAGGAACTGATTTTGACCTATTTGCCAACTATTTTAATATTCAGAAATCAAATGTTTGGGAGGATGATAAGTACATCTTGCATACTAGTGGTAACAAGAAAGCTTTTTTAGCTAAAAACGCTATCAGTGATGCAGGTTTTATTGCCTTGAAATCAGTATGGAAAAGCAAGCTTCTTCAGGCAAGAGAAGGCAGAATACGCCCGAATACAGATGATAAAATTTTGACTTCTTGGAATGCACTTCTAATAAAAGGGCTAACGGAGGCTTATCAAACTTTTGGGGAAGCTTCATTTTTGAATACGGCTACCACAGCCTATGAATTTATTAAATCAAAGAGCTATTCAAACGGAAAGTTACTACACTCCTATAAAGAAGGAAGTAAACAGAATGCTAGTTTTTTGGAAGATTATACATTTTTGGCTGATGCAAGCATACAGTTGTATAGTGCAACAACTGCGGTTAAATATGTAGATTTTTCGAGAGAATTAACCGAGGTAGTTACTCGTGATTTTACTGATGATGCTACAGGTATGTATACTTTTAGCAAGAATCAAGAACTTATTTCAAAAATTATTAAAACGAACGATGGTGATATACCCTCCGCTAATTCAGTAATGGCACATAACCTTTTCCGGTTGGGGCATATCTTGTATAATACCGAGTACTTGAGGAAATCAAAAACGATGCTTACGACTTTACTACCAAGAATTACAGCGTATCCGAATGGCTATGCGCATTGGAATAGTTTGTTGTCAAACCTTACTTATCCTTATTTCGAAATTGCGGTTGTTGGTAAAAATGCCGAGCAGTTGGTGAAAGCGCTTCAAGAAAAACAATTTCCAAATGCTTTGATTGTTGGCAGTATAGCTGAGAGTGAGGCTCCTTTGTTTAAAGACCGCTATTTTGAAGACGAGACTTTTATCTATGTTTGTCAGAATAGTACGTGTAAACTACCTGTGCGTACGATTGATGAAGCGCTAAAACAAATGGAGAATTTTTAAGTAGATAAAACATTCTTTAGTGTCAAACCATCGCTATTGGTAAGGCCCGTTTTTCCTTTCTATGCGTATTTTAAAGCGAATATTGTATCGATATGTCAGTCTATTGGCAGATTGAGATACAGATAGTACTTCCCCTTTTTATTGAATATTTCACTTGTAAAATAACATATGAGTCATTTTGTAAAAGCACTTTTTACGGAATGGTTTTTTCTGTTTAACTTACGAACAAGTTCATACTCAAAGAGATATAAAACTACTAGGATGAAAAAGGACAAAAAAGTGCTGGAGTCAAAAAAATCAAGAAGAGATTTTGTAAAAAAATCAGCCCTATTTACCGGAGGAACTCTGCTTTTGCCAAATATGCAAATGAGTGGTATGGAGAATGTCTTTGCTGATAAAAAACTAAAAATTGCTTTGGTAGGTTGTGGAGGAAGAGGCACTGGGGCAGCTGTACAAGCCTTAAATGCTGATGATAATATTGAGTTAGTAGCAATGGCTGATGCCTTCGAAGATAGGCTTCAATCAAGTTTGACGAATATTTCTAAGGAGATGGGTGAGACTAAAAAAATAAATGTTCCTAAGAAGAATCGATTTGTGGGTTTTGATGGCGCACAGAAGGCTATGGATCTAGCCGATGTTGTGATTTTGGCAACACCCCCAGGGTTTCGGCCGCAACACTTTGAATACGCTATAAATAATGGGAAGCATGTTTTTATGGAAAAACCAGTAGCAACAGATGTACCAGGTGTTCGTAAAGTTTTAGCCGCCGCAAAAATAGCAAAAGATAAAAAGCTAAACGTTGTTGTTGGTCTACAGCGCCATTATCAAGATAATTACTTAGCAGCGATCGATCAATTAAAACAAGACAAAATAGGGAAGATTGTTTCGGGTCAAGTGTATTGGAATAGTGGAGGAGTTTGGGTACGTGAGCGAGAGCCCGGTCAAACAGAACTTGAATATCAAATGCGAAACTGGTACTATTTTAATTGGTTGTGCGGTGACCATATTTTAGAACAACACATTCATAATATTGATGTAGCGAATTGGTTCATTGGTGAGTATCCAATATCTGCGCAAGGCATGGGCGGTCGTCAAATACGAACAGGAAAAGATCATGGGGAGATTTTTGATCACCATTTTGTAGAATTCACCTACCCCAGCGGTGCTGTAATTGCTAGTCAATGTCGACATCAACCCGAAACGATGAGTAGAGTATCTGAATTCTTTCAAGGCACTAAAGGAACTATCTCTACTGAAGGCGATACGACAACTATGAAAGATTGGGCTGGGAAAACGCTATTTGAACATAGAGGAAAAGATGACCCAAACCCATATCAAGTAGAACATATTAAACTTTTTGAATCTATTCGTAATGGTACCGTGATTGCGAATGCTGAAAACGGAGCTAAAAGTACTATGACGGCTATATTAGGAAGAATGGCTACCTATTCTGGAAAAGTGGTGAAATGGGATGAGGCCATGCAGTCAAATTTAGCATTGGTACCAGATGATTTGACATGGAACTCTCCAGCGCCTGTACAACCAAACGCAGAAGGCTTATATGCTATTCCTACACCAGGTAAGAGCATAGTGATGTAGTTAATAAAATTAGAAAATATGGCGTTAAAAAAAATATCCTGCTCCCTGCTGCTGGTCGGCATGTTCTTTTTGGCTTGTAAAGATGCAGAACAAGAAATTGTTGTTGACAACAAGACTACACCACCGAATATCATTTACATTTTAGCCGATGATTTGGGCTACGGAGAAATTGGCGCTTACGGGCAAAAAAAAATAGAAACGCCTCATATTGATGCTTTAGCAAAAGAAGGAATGCTTTTTACGCAGCATTATTCAAGTGCTCCAGTTTGTGCACCAGCGCGGTATATGTTTCTAACCGGAAAGCATGCTGGCCATGCCTATATTCGTGGTAATAACGAATGGAAAGAACGTGGCGATGTTTGGAATTATTACGCAATGGCAAAAGATTCTACTTTAGAAGGCCAAGGTTCTATGCCTGAAAGTACCATTACCATGGCCGATAAGTTGCAAGAAGTTGGTTATAAGACAGGTATTATTGGGAAATGGGGACTAGGCGCTCCACATACAAAGTCAATTCCTAATGATATGGGTTTTGATTTTTTTTACGGATACAATTGCCAACGTCAAGCACATACCTATTACCCGCTGCATTTGTATAAAAACAGAAATCGGGTTCATTTAGCGAATGACACCGTCGCACCAAATACAAAATTGCCCAAAGGATCAGATATACATAACCCAGATAGTTATGCCGCCTATACCTTATCCGATTATGCGCCAGACTTGATGTTTGATGAATTAACTGGCTTTGTAGATGACAATAAAGCGCAGCCCTTTTTCTTGTATTGGGCAACACCAATTCCTCATGTAGCTTTGCAAGCGCCTGAAAAGTGGTTAAATTATTACAAGAAAAAATTTGGAGAAGAGGAGCCCTATTTGGGGGAGAAAAGTTATTTTCCACATCAAAGCCCTCGAGCTGCCTATGCGGCAATGGTATCCTATTTGGATGAGAATATTGGAAAATTAGTCAAACAACTAAAAGACGAAGGTATCTATGAAAATACTTTGCTGATTTTTACTTCTGATAATGGCCCAAGTTATGCTGGCGGTGCAGACCCTGCTTTTTTCGAAAGTGCGAAACCTTTTGATGGAGAATATGGCAGAGGCAAGGGCTTTTTGTATGAAGGAGGAATTCGTGTGCCGATGATTGCTTCTTGGCCAAACAAGATAAAAGCAGGAAGTAGAAGTGACCATATTTCAGCTCATTATGACATGCTAGCGACCTTTACCGATATTGCGGGTTATGAGAATTCTGACGATACAGATGGCATCAGTATGCTACCGGCATTACTTTCAGAAAAAAATCAAGAAGGGCATGAATTTATGTATTGGGAATTTCCTAGTTATGGCGGGCAAGTTGCCGTTCGAATGGGTGATTGGAAGCTTGTACGTCAAAATCTAAAAAATGACAAGGAGCCCACCTTAGAGTTATTCAACTTGAAAGATGACCCAACCGAAACAACAAACCTAGCAGAAATGCATCCAGAAATAGTAAAAAGAGCTGCTGAGATATTTAAGGCAGAGCGTGAAATTCCAGAAATGGAAGATTTTAAAATACCAATACTACAAGACGGATTACTTTCAGAAAAAAAGTAAATTTGGAGCTTGTGAAATTCCCATAAAAGTTTAAAATGAGGTACACCCTTAATTTGTTGATTTGTATTCTATTTCTTGGCTTTATTTTTCAATGCAAACAAGATAAAAATCCAAATATTAAAGTCAGTGGAGTTGAAAAAACAGAAGTACGCTTAGCTAGTGTTGTTAAAAACATTTCGCAACTTATAAAAGAAAAGCCCGAGGAAATTACTACCCCCAAAGGCATGGTTTGGATTCCAGGAGGTGTTATAACTCAAGGAGCTGTACTTCACGATGAAATGGCCATGAGTCACGAAAAGCCAGCTCATAAAGTTGCTGTTGACGGATTCTTTATGGATATTACAGAAGTTACCAACGCCAATTTCAAAAAATTTGTTGATGCCACAGGATATGAAACGGTAGCAGAAAAAGCCATTGATTGGGAAGAAATGAAAAAACAACTTCCTGAAGGAACGCCTAAACCCCATGATAGTATTATGCAACCGGGTTCATTGATCTTTAAGAAAACCAAAAACCCTGTTTCAAACCTATATGATTTTTCACAATGGTGGAATTG
The DNA here is from genome assembly GCA_938029725.1 of uncultured Flavobacteriaceae bacterium. Classification (GTDB taxonomy): domain Bacteria; phylum Bacteroidota; class Bacteroidia; order Flavobacteriales; family Flavobacteriaceae; genus Maribacter_C. The sequence goes on along the minus strand of CALHGE010000013.1, from coordinate 36,277 downwards.
GAGTATTGGAGCCAATTGGAAGCACCCTGAGGGTGCGGAAAGCGCTATTAATGGAAAAATGAATGAACCAGTTGTTCATATTTCTTATGAAGATGCTCAGGCGTATTGTAAGTGGTCAGGAAGAAGGCTTCCTACCGAAGCGGAGTGGGAGAGGGCTGCAAAAGGAAATGCCGAAAATGCAACATATTTCTGGGGCAATGATGAAAGCAGCCTTGCTCTTATGGCCAATACTTGGGAAGGACAATTTCCTGTAAACAATACCAGAACCGATGGTTTTGAAGCTAGAGCTCCAGTAAAGTCCTTTTTACCAAATGACTTTGGGCTCTATGATATGGCGGGCAATGTTTGGGAATGGACAAGCGACTGGTACAACACGAAATACTATCAAGAAGTTTCAAAAAGGAATACGGTTTTAATGAACCCGAAAGGGGCCGAGAATGCATTTAATCAAAGCGATATTTATGCAAAGGAGAAGGTTATTAAAGGCGGTTCTTTTTTGTGTAATGCTTCTTACTGTGCGAGTTATCGTATCTCGGCGCGTATGGCTACGAGTTTAGATTCATCTCTTGAACATTTAGGTTTTCGTACCGTGGCTACGGTAGATATGCTTGAAATATCTCAAGAATAATAAAATATATTAATGCAGTTTTTAGAAAATTTCAATCCCACACTTACGATAGCTTCTCCTGGTAGAATTAATTTTATAGGTGAACATACCGATTATAATATGGGCTACGTTCTTCCTACGGCAATTGAAAATAAAATCACCTTCAAATTTCAGAAGAATGAATCTAATACAAAATGCAATGTCTATTCAGTAGGGTACAAAGGTTTCTCATTAGACTTGAATAGTATCTCGATAAGTGATACCGAATGGGAAAATTATATACTGGGCGTTTTAAAAGAAATTTCAAAACTGACAAAAAAGCTAAAAGGTTTTGATTGTACGATAGACAGTAATCTTCCTTTGGGTTCTGGATTAAGCTCTTCTGCGGCTATGGAATGCGGCCTTGCCTTTGGCTTGAATGAATTATTTAATCTTGGCCTTTCTAAAATGACTATCGTAGAATTATCGCAGCGCGCTGAGCATTCTTATGTGGGCACGCAATGTGGAATTATGGATCAGTTTGCGTCTGTAATGAGTAAAGAAGCTACTGTAATTCTTTTAGATTGTCAATCGCTAGAATACCAGTATATCCCTATAGATATTCATCCGTATAAGATCATTATGCTCAATACCAAGGTTGCACATACTTTGGCTTCAAGCGAATACAATACACGTAAACAGGAATGTGAGGAGGGTGTTGCCATCATGAAAACACAAAATGCACATATCACTTCTTTGCGTGATGTTACTAGGGCCATGTTAGAAGTTTCGAAACAAGAAATGAAAGAGACGGTTTACAATCGCTGTTCTTTTATCATAGATGAAAACCAAAGAGTACTTGAAATGGTGAAGGCTTTCAAGGAAAATGATTTAAAAGCTGTTGGAAGAATTTTATACGAAGCCCATTACGGCATTAGCAAACTCTATGAAGTGAGCTGCCCTGAATCTGATTTTTTGGTTGACTTTGCGAAAAGAAATACTTCGGTTTTAGGTGCGCGTCAAACGGGAGGCGGTTTTGGTGGCTGTACGCTAAATATTGTACACGAAAACGGGGTGGATGACTTTAAGCAAAAATCGGCTGAAGCATATAAAGAAGCGTTTGATATAGATTTAGAGGCATTTGAAGTTCAGCCAAGTGGCGGAACCTCGATGCTGTAGTCTTTAATTTGCCTCCGTATTAAGCAGCGCCTCTTCGAGTTGTAATTTTTTATAGCGGCTTAACGGAATTTGTTGACCACAAACCTCAACCTTAGCACTGCTAAATTTTTCTATCTTTTCTAGATTTACGATGTAACTTTTGTGGATACGAAGAAACTTATCTTGCGGTAATTTTTCTATGAATGCTTTCATAGTTGATAACACAAGTATGTTATGGTCATCAGTCACTAGTTTGATGTAGTCACCCAAGCCCTCAATCCATTTAATATTGTTTATAACCACCTTTACTTTTTTAAGATTGCTATTAACGTAAATGTGAGCTTCATCTTCACTCCTAGATGTTATTTTTTCATTCTTTACAAGAGCTTTTTTTATAGCAGACTCAAAACGCGATTTTGTTATCGGCTTTAAAAGGTAATCCGTAACATTATAGTCAAATGCTTTTAAAGCATAATCGGGTTTGCTGGTAATTAAGATAATTTGTGGAATATTTGATAATGATTCGATAAACTCAAAACCATTAAGTATTGGCATTTCGACATCAAGAAAAATTAAATCAATTGAATTGTGCTCAACGTTTTTATAAGCTTCCATGCCGTTGTTATATTCGGCTACGAAGTCAAGGTTCGGGTTATCTTTTATTAGTTTGGCAACAGCCATTCGTTGTAGTGAGGAATCATCTACAATAATTGTTCTTAGTTTGTTTGTTTCCATTTTCAAAGTCTTTGCAAATAACAGGGTTAGTTGTTCTCAGTTATTGTTAATCAACTTTCAGGCCAAAGATAAATGAATTCCTCTTGAAAAAGTATTAAAGCTCCCATTAGGCTTAGATTATAAGTGGAATAGCGCTATGTAAATTCAATGATAAATGGAGTGGTTCCCTGTTTTTTTATGGCGATTCGAGTGATAGGTTTATCCTGTTTTTTTGTTAAAAAAATATTAAAAAAAATAAAACATGATTCTCAAATTAGGCTAAACTTCTTTTTGAAGTTCAATTATTCCTGAAAAACTTTTAATAACTTAACTGTAAGGTTTTTACCAAAAAACCTACTTTTGTTTTATAAAATATACAGAATAATAGGAATATGTCAGAGCAAATTAAAAGAGTGAAAACGTTGATTATTGGTTCAGGTCCTGCAGGATATACCGCTGCAATTTATGCGGCAAGAGCAGATTTAAAACCCCTTTTGTATACAGGTATGGAGCCAGGTGGGCAATTGACAACAACAACAGAGGTCGATAATTTTCCCGGATATCCAGACGGTATTGACGGCCCTACTATGATGGTGCAACTGCAGCAACAAGCAGAACGTTTTGGTACTGAAGTACGAATAGGAATGGTAACAGCTATAGCGTTAAGTACAGAAGTAGGAGGAATTCATAAAGCTACCATCGATGACTCAGATAAAGTTATCGAAGCTGAAACGATTATTATTTCTACAGGTGCTACTGCTAAATATTTGAACATACCAAGTGAGCAAAAGTTGCGTGGTGGTGGTGTATCGGCTTGTGCCGTTTGCGACGGATTCTTTTATAAGGGTCAAGATGTTGCCATTGTTGGCGCTGGAGATACTGCGGCTGAAGAGGCTTCATACTTAGCTAACATCTGTAATAAGGTGACCATGTTGGTGCGTAAAGATCATATGCGTGCCTCTAAAGCGATGCAACATCGTGTGAATAGTTTGAAGAACATTGATGTGCGTTACAATACCCAAGTTGATGAGGTTTTAGGTGACCAAGTGGTTGAAGGTTTACGAATGCTAAACAATAAGACCAATGAGAAAGAAGATATCGCCATTACAGGGTTGTTCATCGCAATAGGTCATAAGCCGAATACTGACATCTTTAAAGGTCAGTTAGATATGGATGAGACTGGGTATTTGATTACCAAAGGAAAAACTACAAAAACGAACCTTCCTGGTGTTTTTGCTTGTGGCGATTCACAAGATAAAGAATACCGTCAAGCGGTAACTGCAGCTGGTACGGGTTGTATGGCAGCTTTAGATGCGGAACGCTACTTGGCAACCGTTGAGACCGCTACTGAAGTGGCTTAAAGATTACGTCTGCTAACGAAAACCACTTGTATGCAAGCGAGTTTTATAATAGAATTCTACAAAAAAATGCCGCTATGTATCATAGCGGCATTTTTTTAGATTAATAAGAGATTTAGTCGATTCGTTTGTAGTTTTCAGAAGAAGTCGGGTTTCCGGCTTCGTCTAAAGATATTTGACTGAAGTTATCCTTATATAGTTGTAGTTCAAATTTGAATACCTTAACGGTATCTTGAATTATCATCATTATTGCTGAACCATATTCTAGTTGTTCTTCCAAAGAATTTTCGGTGTTATGATACGAGCCATAACCAAACCATTCGTTAGGGTCATCTGGTGAGTGACGCGTCCACATTACTTTGCCTTTGCTGTATATTTTGATTTGCCGGTACCCATTTGTGTTTAATAGGGTGTCTGTGACATTACCTTGGTCGTAGTTAAAGCGATTAACAAGTTCCCAAGTTCCTTCTAAAGAATTTGCAGAGGTCTGCAGTTTTGAAGATGTGAATTCAGTTGATGAAACAAGAATCAACATCAAAAAAACTAATCCGAGTAGTTTTTTCATGCTAGTAGATTTTAATGTTATAGTTATGAGGGAACACTAAAAAGTTACAAAAAAATTATCAAAAATTCAATTATAATGCCATATTATTATGAATATCTAAACTACAGGCTCTTTATTTTTAATAAAATATATTTATAGGGAGTTCAGTAATTGCGCTAAAAGTTTAATATCTTCTTTTGTATGTGATGCTGAAAGTACAATTCTACTCATTACTGGAGCATCTTCATTTGGATACTTAAAATTGGTAATTAAGATATTATTTTTTTCTAGGAAAGAAGCGATTTCTAGATTTGAAAAATAGAAGGCCGGGTAGTTTTCTAAATAATTAAATGCCTCAAGATTCTTTAACGAGCTACTAAAAAGCCGAATATTTTCTTCTAAAAGCTTTTGTTTTTCTTTGAAAAGAGTAGCCCCTTCGATCAGGGTGGCCAATGCGGCAGGTGCAGCGGGACTAGCACCACCATAAATAGCACTATTCTTAAATTGTTCCATACGTTTTTTGCTGCCTAAGATAGCTCCAGCTTGTATTCCAAAACCTTTACCTAAGGAGCAAGAAATCAATACCTCTTTTGGATTGAGATTCTTAATACTGTTATAGACGCCACTTCCGTTTTTTTCAATAATACCAATGCCGTGAGAATCGTCTACCACGAGGATTACTTTCTCTAAGGGAAGCTCTTTAATAGCATTGAAATGAGGATATATGTTTTCTGAAATTCCAATAGAGTCCATTAAAATTACCGGTATGTGCTTGCTCTTTTTAAGGTGCTTTCTAACGGCTTTATTAAGCTCACGAAAACTACTAAAATGTTTTTTAGAAGGAATGTGCAGCGCTGAATGTGACTCGGGCGCGTAAAAAAATTCGTTGCCGCTAGAATTTAGAGTTTGCGCAACTAATTGCCCGGCCAAATAGCCCGATGACATTGTAATACAACTTTCACTACCAACCAGTTTTGCTAAGTGGTTTTCGGCTTCATCGAAAACAGTAATTTGTACGTTTGCTTTTCTAGATGCGCCATAGTTAGTTCCATACTTTTTAAGGTTCTGAATAAATAGTTCTTGAAAAGTTGTGTCAGTCTGTAAGCCCAGATAGGAAGTGCCTCCGAAATATAAAAAGGAATTTCCGCGAACTGAAATCGTTCTTCCTGGAAAGGTATCTACAGAATAGATCATAGATTTAAGCTTATGCCGCTTCCTCCTAAAGTGGGAAAATTTATTTTTCCATCTGCATAAATGACTACACCTGTTGCAATATCTCCCTTGAGAAGCATCGCCCCGTCCATATCAACATAATCTAATTGTGGAAGTAGTTGTGCGATTGCCGAAATACCAACTGTCGATTCTGTCATACAACCAACCATAACTTTGAGCCCCATTTCTTTTGCTTTTTTAATCATTCGAAGGGCAGGAGTGAGGCCTCCGCATTTGGTCAATTTAATATTGATGCCCGAATAATGTAGGCCACATTTTTCTACATCACTTTCTACAATACAACTTTCATCTGCAATTACTGGAAGCACGCTTTGATGCATAACCCGTTCCATACCCTCCCAGTCATTAGCCTTGAGTGGTTGCTCTAAAAATTCGACTCCTAAGTCTTTGAGTACTGTAGCGTTCTGAATAGTTTTTGCTGCCGACCAAGCACAATTTGCATCAATACGAAAAACGGCATCGGTATGCTTTCGAAGCTCCCTTACAATGGCTACATCATCTTCAGTACCTAATTTAATTTTGTAAATGGGCCAAGGTGTTTCCTTCATTTTAGCCACCATTTCATCTATCGGCGCTAAACCTATGGTATAGTTGGTGATAGGGTAGTAGTCTGTAGTGGTATTCCAAATCTTATAAAGTGGTTTCTCTAATAGTTTGCCGTATAGGTCATGAGCTGCTAAATCTAAGGCGCAGATAGCGAAATTACTCAAGCTTTTAGAAATCAAAAAGGCATGAAATATTTCAGGAGTGCTGAATTCAAAAGTTTCTAATTCGCTTTGAATGGACTGGATTTCAGCCATCATACTTTCTACAGTAATTTTGTAGTATGGATTGGAGGTTGCTTCACCATATCCGGTCTTTCCGTCTAAAGAAAGGCCAACAACCAAAGTGTCTTGTGTATCGTGAGCTTCTCTTGAAATTCTAAAAGTATGCTTTAGTTTAAGGAGGTGTTTTTTTAAGAATAGTTGCATTGATAAAATAGATTTCCTCTAAGATATAGAAACTTTTTTTTATCAAAAAAAGAAGCCCAACAAAATTTTGAAGAGCTTCTCACAAGCTAAAATTGAATTCTAGTATTTATGAACACTACCAGAAACTGATTTCTTTTTTTCTACGTTTGCCTCTCCTGAATAAGATATGTTTCCGCCACTACTAGCATCCGCCACTAAAGATTTTGATACTTGAATTCGTACATTTCCGCCGCTACTGGCGTCGGCATTGCAAGAGCTAGTTTCTAAGTTTTTGGCATTTATATTAGCGCCACTGCTTACATCAACGATAGCTTTATCTGCGCTGCCTGAAATGTCTAAATTTGCCCCACTACTTGCGTCGATATTAATTTCATTTGCTACAACCTCCAATTCCAAAAGGGCTCCACTGCTGCCGTCTACTTCAAGTTCATCCGCCTTAATTATATTTCGGGTAGTTAGCTGCGCACCACTCGAACTTCTTAATGCAGTTATTTTTGGTAATGAAACGTAAATATTTTTGGTTGCTTTACCTATATTTTTGTCGGAGTGAATGCGAAGTTTTCCGTTTTTAATGTCAGTCTCTATAAGGTCAATTATATTCTCATCAGCTTCTACCTCAATACTGAATTCATTCGCTTGAGTTAGGTAAACTTTTAAGCCTTCAGATACCGATATTTTTGTAAAATCTTCGTTAACCGATCGGGTATCTGTAACGACTTCTCCATTTCCTTTTTTACCCGTTCCAAAATCTCCAAGCTGAATATCAAACCCACATGAAGATATAAATAGGGTCATTACTAGGGCAATTACAATTCTTACTAATGTTGTCATGACTGTTGTTTTTTATCCTGAATTTGTTTCAGGCTTTGATTGTTTTTATTGATGATGTAAAGTTGTTGTTTTTGTTTCTTTTTAGGTAATAGAAATTACCGAACCGTCAAATATATGTGATGAATCGTATTTATTCATTATCCTTAGCTTTCACTTTAATACCGTTCTCATTAATTTTGATATTCACCTTATCGTTGGTATCATTGTCATCTTTTGCTTTGATATCGATGCCATCTTCTCCAATTTTCATTTTGAAAGACTCTTCGCCATCTTTTATATCTATATCAATTCCGTTTTCATTAATAATGATTTTATTGTTAGGTTCGTCGTCCTCCTCATCATCTTCTTCTGGGCACTCTTGACATTTTAATTCTCCATCAAAACCCATTTTCCAGATGTAGTCTTCAAGTCCGTCAGTAGCCCTGTCAGTTTCAGCTCTAACGGTCCAATTACGACTACTTGAAGGGGTGTATTTTAAGGCTGTGCCAACAGGTAGGTATAGATTTACACGAACATCTTGATCGTTAAATTTACTTTTATCATTAGCAGTTAAGAAATCATTTAGCATAAGGGTATTACCTCTTAAGGTATAGCTGTAATTAATTTTTTCTGCTGTTCCACGAGCCGCATTAAAAGAAGGTCCGTTTGCCTCTTTGCGAATCGAAACCCGCATTGTAGAATCTTGTGATTTTTTTATAGTAAATCGCACGTCATCTGAAAGTAATACTTCGTTTCCATCATTATCATAAATCATGATCATGTCATCCATACGCAGATGTTCACGTTGATCATATAGTTCAGAGTTAACTAACTGTATATTTAGGGTGTCTGAAGCATTCTCTAGATAGACTTCTTTCTCGGTTGTTACGCTTCCTGTAAAAGCGTGAGAAGCAGCTTCTCTAACTCCTAATATGACTAAGGTAATAATCGATATTACCCACAAGCCCAATAATGAAAACTTTGCAATATTTCCTATAGATTTCAAATTGTTAACCAATATTTTCAACCCTAAGTAAAGCAAAAAGAAGAATGGAATTCCTATGGCGAAAAAGAATAATACTGATAGCAGCCAAACTGGTGCTTCGGTGATATTTTCTATCATTCCGTCTACTCCTGGTAAATTAACCCAATCAAGCGTTCCAACGGTTAACATACCGATAAACATTCCTATAATTGTAGCAGCTCCAATAATGACAAGAATGATACCGATGAACTTTCCGAAAATTTTAAAGAAGAACATAAAAACATCTCCAATAGTATCAAAAAAAGTCTTGCTGCCATTTTTTACTTTATTGCCAACTTCAGAATAGTTGACGTTTTTTACTTTTTCTGCAACATCATCAAAGCCTTCTTTGACCTTACGCTCTATATTGCTGATGTTGATATCCTCCCCCCGCATATCCAATTTCTGGGAAGTAGTTGTCGCTTCAGGAATTAAAATCCATAATAAAGCATAGAGAAGAATAAAACCTCCCCCAGAACCTATGGTTAAAATAAGCCATAACAAACGAACCCATAATGGGTCAACACCTATGTAATGTGCAAGGCCTGAAGAGACCCCAGCCACATATTTCATTTCGGTGTCACGGTATAATTTTTTCGTTCTTTTTCGCTCATCTCTTCGCGCAGATTTTGGCTCATCTTCGAAGATGTCTTCATCGACCATGTAATCTTCGGGTTGCCCCATAATAGTAATTACTTCGTCTACTTCTTTTTCGGTAATTACTTGTCGCTCATTTGCCAATTTTTCATGGAAAAGTTCTGCGATGCGCGCTTCAATATCTGCTAATATTTCATCGCTGCCAGACGTATTGGCGAAAGAGCGCTTTACTGATTCGAGATAAAGGCGCATTTTATTGAATGCTCCTTCATCGATATGAAAGAGAACGTTCGCTAGATTTATGTTGACTGTTTTGTTCATTTTTTGATGTTTTTATATCCTGTTATGCTGTTTAAAGAGCAGCAATACTAAGATCTAGTTTTATGGCTGTTGATTAGACTATTTGTTTTGTGTTACCAGATTTGTTGCACTTCTTAGTTCGTTCCAAGTAGAATCTAATTCTTTTAGAAAAAGCTTACCGGTTTCGGTTAAGGTGTAATATTTTCTTGGTGGTCCGGAGGTTGATTCTTCCCAACGGTAGTTGAGTAGCCCCGCATTTTTTAACCGTGTTAATAACGGATATATGGTTCCCTCAACCACAAGCATCTTGGCGTCTTTGAGGGTACTAAGAATTTCGGAGGCATATTTGTCATGTCCGTTAAGGATAGACAGTATACAATACTCCAACACTCCTTTGCGCATTTGTGCTTTCGTGTTTTCTACGTTCATAACTTCTTTTTGCTTTTTATGCCGAGTCTTCTTTGTGGTATTTGAAATGATTGTCTGCATAGATTAACTGTTCGTTTTTTGAATGATAAATAAACATCCTGATTGATTTCATTTGATTAATGATGAAAAATTTTTGTTTTTTGATGAATAAACTCCTGATTTAAAGGTGTGATGAATACCTCGTATGATGTGCTATTTGATAAACTTTATTGTGATTGGATAGGTAAAGGTTTGACCTTCATTGGTTCTAATTGTTGCTAAAATAGTATACACGATGTTTACTATAAATAAGGCGCCCTGCAGTAACCCTGCAATTCCTAAAGGCAGCAACCAAGACCCAAAGCGAAAATTATCACTATCAAAGTTCAAGTTCCAGTTATTCAAATTATTAAATCCGAAAGGGTCAAAGTCAAAAACATCAGGAAAAAAACCTATAAAAAATGGAACACTAATCATACCTAATACAATAGAATATAGGAGTATGCTAATTTGAAAATTTAAAGCCTGTTTTCCGTTGTAATCAACAAATGCATGCTCCTTCTTATTGGCCGTCCATAATACTAAGGGAAGAATAAAATTTCCAAATGGAATAAAGAATTTAGAAAAAGCAGAAGCATGTATAACTGCTGCTAGATTTCTTTCGTGCTTGGTCAATGTTTCAGTCATGATTTGTTCCTTTTTTGATGATGAATATAGACAGACATAATATCTGTCTATACAAATATATGTCTTTAAAATGGTACTATGTGTTGCATAGTACTAATAATTAACAAAAAATTAACATATTGCATCTTGATTATTTTGAGTATTTTTAGGGTCTAAATAACTGAAAATGGCAGTAAGCACGGGCAAAGTCAATACCTATATGTTCTTTAAATTACCATCAGCGTGGTGGAGTGGTGTACGCTTGAATTTTATGGATGATACGAAGGCAGTTGCCTCAGTAAAGCATACATGGCGAAACCAAAACCCGTTTAATTCCATGTTTTGGGCTGTTCAAGGTATGGCTGCAGAATTAGCTACAGGCGCCATGGTAAGTAGTCAAATTGCTGAAAGTGGAAAAAAAATATCCATGCTTGTACAAAACAACAATGCTAATTTCTCAAAAAAGGCTACGGGTCGCATACGCTTTACTTGTGAAGATGGTCATTTGATAAAAGATGCTCTGGCGAGAACTATAGCTACCGGAGAGGGGCAAACCATATGGATGAAATCTGTAGGTGTAAACGCAGCTGGTGTTGTGGTCTCAACTTTTAAGTTCGAGTGGACCGTGCGTTTAAAGAAGTGAAAAGGAAGTAGAAGCAGTTTATAGAAATTAATTTAAAGTTATTTATGAAAGGCAATATTCTATTTCAAGAAAAACAAAAGTTCACACAATGGTGGTTATGGGGCATACTTTTAGCACCCACCTTTTATATTCTATTTAAATTGTTTATCCCCTGGCCAGTACATACAGGCGAAAGTGCTAGGAAGGTTTCTAAGTCTTTAATCATGACTAATGATAGCTGGGCGGCCTTAGTCATTTTGTTCGTGATTCTGCTTTTTGTTTTTTTTATGACTATGAGCACTACTGTTGACGACCGCAAAATTGTAGTTAAACATCTTTATATTGTAAAGAAAGCATGGAATTGGAGTGAAATAGAATCTGCGGAAATTATAAGCTATGGTTTTGTAGGCTACGGTATTCGCGTTAGTCTTCACAACGGTATGGTGTATAATGTAAAAGGAAATAAAGGCCTAGCCATACGCTTTAAGAATGGAAAAAAGTGTCTTATTGGAACACAAAGACCAGAAGAACTAGCGGTCTTAGTAAATTCTAAAATGAGCTAGTTGTAACAATTTGATGAGAACCACTACACATAATAGAATAAACATCAATCACTAATTTAGAAACTATGAACGCACACGAAATAGACTACGAAATTTACGGCGAAGAAATGCAATACGTCGAAATAGAGCTTGACCCTCAAGAAGCTGTGGTGGCTGAAGCGGGTAGTTTTATGATGATGGATACGGAGATTAAGATGGATACCATTTTTGGAGATGGTTCAAATCAAGAAAAAGGAGTGCTTGGAAAGATTTTTTCCGCTGGAAAGCGAATGCTTACCGGAGAAAATTTGTTTATGACTGCATTTCTTAATATCGGACAAGGAAAGAAAAAAGTTAGTTTCGCATCTCCGTATCCAGGAAAAATTCTGCCGATCGATTTGTCAGAAAAGCAAGGTAAGTTTATTTGTCAAAAGGATGCCTTTTTATGCGCCGCTAAAGGGGTTTCTGTAGGAATTGAGTTCTCTAAAAAATTAGGTAGGGGGCTGTTTGGAGGCGAAGGTTTTATCATGCAAAAATTAGAAGGCGATGGAATGGCATTTGTACACGCAGGAGGTACCCTAGCAAAAAAAGAGCTTGCCGCTGGAGAAGTTCTAAAAGTGGATACCGGCTGCATTGTTGGTTTTAGTCAAACCGTAGATTATGATATTGAATTTGTAGGGGGTATCAAAAACACTGTTTTCGGAGGTGAGGGTTTGTTTTTTGCAACCCTGCGAGGCCCGGGTACTGTTTATATTCAGTCGCTACCTTTTAGTAGATTGGCAGGACGAGTTTTGGCTTCTATTCCTAGAGGAGGAAAAGATAAAGGAGAAGGAAGTATATTAGGAACTTTGGGTGATATTGTTGGAGGAGATAATAGGTTTTAAAATCCGAGTGCCTCCGTACAAGCTCAAAACTAAGCTCTTAGTGATGTGTCAAAACAATCTACTAAAATTTACCTATACCTTTGCCGATGATGTTTCATATGAAGTTGACAGCTTGCTTTTTCGCGATAAGATCCTCGCCAAGATGAAAGTCTATCAACAAATAACCAAGTAAAAGATGGATTTTAAAAACCAAATCAATTTTCTTAAAAAACTTCAAAAGAACAATACCAAAGAATGGATGGATGCCAATCGAAAATGGTACAAAGAAGTACGTGAAGATCATATTGCTTGGTTAGACGAGATGAACACAAAGCTGGCTGCAATTGATACAGAATATTATGATACGCCTGGAAAGAAAGGCATTAATCGCATCAATAATAATTTAATGTTTCACCCCACTAAACCGATCTATAAAGACCATTTCGGCGGCGGTTTAGACAAGCGCCCAAATACGGGAGATTTTTATGTAGAAATCGGAATTGAACGCTGCATGTTTGCTGGGGGACTTTGGCGTCCTGATTCGAAACGTTTGCGAAGCATTCGCGATGCCATCGATTACAATGGGGAAGAGTTGCAGCATATCTTGAATAAAAAGTCATTCAAGCGAGCTTTTGGCGGACTTTGGGAGGATGTAAAGCTTAGCAACGCTCCGAAAGGCTTTTCAAGCGACCATCCGCATATTGACCTATTACGAAATAAAACCTTTGCAGTAGCTCATGAATTTAAAACACAAGAAGTATTACAAAAGGATTTTACCATAAAACTAATATCAGTTTATAAAGAGATGCTGCCGTTTCGAAGGTATTTAAATCAGGCAGTTACGGTTTAGCCTCCTAGTATTTAGCGGTATTGACCACGGGTTTTGGTTTAAATTACCTTTAAACTAATCTATACGTAGTTACTTAGGATAACTAAAATCTAATAGCCATAGCGCTTGTTCTAATTAAAGTGCGAATGAATTTTCTTGCTAATTCTTTAAGAAAAACAAATGCCGATGAATAGGAATCCGATTGTCAACTACATTAAAACACCATTAATCGGTTGAATAGCTTCTGGTAATTCGGTTTCACCTAACATCTCTCGTAAATCAATTTCGATGGTTCTACATAAAGAGAGCATCGGAATATCATTGCCCAAGCCTTCAAATGGGTTTTCAGAATAATCACCTATCAATTCCATCATAACATAAATCCACCCTACCAAAACCGTAAACGGAATGGATAGCCAAACGCCAAAATCACCTAATTTGGCGAATTCAGAAACCATACCTAGGGGCAATAAGAAAATAAATATTCCGACGAAAACTAAACTCATACTTCCATATTGCCGAGGCAGGGGAAATTTTTTAATGCGCTCGCATTGGCCTTGAAAGGTATAGAAATCTCCAAGTAATTTTTGCATTTCCATATGCCTAAAATCATCAATAATATCATCCTTACGAAGTTGTTTCAAATCTTGACTTTGTTGGTCAATAATTTGAGTCGCCGTATTTTTATAATGTATGAGTCTATCATATTCTTCATGAGGTAGAAATTGTTTTAATTCAAATTCACTCACTTCATCACCCAATAAACCAACGCCGAAATTCTTAACTCGTTTTTTAATCATACGGCTCATATGCCTTCCTTGGTTGATATGCTCCCAAGGTGCAGGTATGAGCAACTGACTACGTAAAGCATACAGCCAACCAATATGGCGATATATCAATTTTTTTCGATGCGCATCGAGTTCAGCTTCGCTATAGTTTTCTGACCTGAATTGATTGCTGAGGAAGGCTTTAGTTGTAGACCCCCAAGTACGACTTCCATTTATGATTGCACCCCAAATTTTACGAGCTTCCCATAAACGATCATAAGCACTGTTATTTTTAAAACCCACATAAAAAGCTACAGCCGTACCAATTACAGATAAGGGAAGCCAAGGAATTACCATCCATTGCCTTAAAGGCGTGTAGTGATAAATCAAGGATACCGCGATAGCCCAAATCGAAATCCATAACAAATGAACACCAGTAAATTGCAGCAGCGATAGAAGGCCAAAATTCTTTTTTACGTACATCTATAAATTATTCTCTTAAGCCAGGAATTGCGACCATTTCATCCACTTCTTTCGTGTAATCAACACCTTCGACTTTGAAACCGAATAGATTAAAAAATTCGGTAGTATAGCCCTCTAAATCACCTATTACAGGCAAAGTCTCTGTTGATGCTTGTTGCCATAATTCGGCTACTTGCTCTTGAACATTGGCTTGCATTTCCCAGTCGTCGATACGTATTCTTCCTTTTGTGTCGGTAGGAATTTCATCAAGGTACAATCGGGTATTGAAAAGGCGCTGTATTTGTTCAATACAGCCCTCTTGTAAACCTTCCGCTTTCATAACTTTGTATAGCAGTGATATGTATAAAGGAATCACAGGAATAGCAGAACTCGATTGCGTTACTAATGCTTTATTTACCGATACATATGCATTTCCATTTACGTTTTTAAGGGAGTCTGTGATGCTAAAGGCAGTTTTTTCTAAATCGTCTTTTGCACGACCAATAGTCCCCTTACGATACACCGCTTCTGTTAGTTTTGGACCGATATAAGAATACGCAACTGTTTTGAAATTTTCAGAAAGTAAATCGGCTTCTTGTAGAGCGTTCACCCACATTTGCCAATCTTCACCACCCATTACGGTGACGGTATTTTCAATATCTTCACCTACAGAGGGTTCAATAGTTACCTCTTTTACTTCCCCTGTATGAAAATCTACTGTTTTATTGGTATATGATTTTCCAATAGGTTTCAATGTTGATTTATGGCGAATTCCAGTAGTAGGATGCGTTCGAACTGGCGAGGCTAAGCTATAAATAACCAGGTCAATTTTACCTAAATCTTCTTTAATTAGTTGTAGGGTTTTTTCTTTGATTTCGTTTGAAAACGCGTCTCCATTAATGCTTTTGGCGTAGAGTCCTTTTTTATGGGCTTCGATCTCAAAGGCAGCTGTATTGTACCAGCCAGCTGATGCCGTTCTTCCTTCGGAAGGCGGTTTTTCAAAGAATACACCAATAGTTGCTGCATTTGAACTAAAAGCACTGGTTATTCTTGATGCCAGGCCGAAGCCTGTTGAGGAACCAATTACAAGTACTTTTTTCGGGCCTTCTATTTGACCTTTCGATTGTATATATTTAATTTGAGTTTTGACATTTTCTGCACAACCTACAGGATGTGCTGTAGTGCAAATAAATCCTCGCGTTCTAGGTTCTATGATCATAAAAGTATTTTCTGTGATAGTTATTAGTAAAGCTTTGCAAAATTAAGTCTATCCTTTATGTTTTCATGGCTTATTTCAATTTATCAGAGGCTAGAAGCAGTCTAGCACTTAAATCTGGTCTCAACATGCCTTTATCTAAAGGAAACATAGGCCGTTTGATATTTTTGTACCCCAGACGATTTAAATCTTGATCAACGCCCCCTGGAGTAAGGGCCATAATCCAACCTTTTCGCATTTCATAAAGTTCAGGTACCAAATAGCCAATTTTTACAACTAGGATATTCGCTTCTCGCGGTTCTAATCCTAAAGCAGTAAAATCATTTTCTTTATGATATGGTTTTCTTTTTTTAGTGACAATTATATGTACGCTACCCACTTGAACGACTACTTCTATTTCTGCATCACGATCTCCTTCTTTTATAGATTTTATAGTGCCTGTTAATTTTAAGGGAGGCGCAAAACGATTATCTACTGCAGCTCCTGCCATAGCGCTAATTTTTGCACCAACACCAAGTTCTAATGCTTCCTCCACGAATTCTGGCCCAGGAATCGATGCATAAATCAATGAGGGGCCATTTTCTGTTTTGAATTCTGGTCGCTTTAAAATTTCATTTAATGTCCAGGTTACATCACCAGCTCCACCAGCGGTTGGGTTATCTCCCATATCACTAATTATAAAAGGCCATTCTTTAGCAGAAAGGGCCATTTTTAAACTTTCTTCAAGTGTAGCTACAGGAGCCACAAATTCAAACTCATTGCGTGCATCCCAAAAGGCATTCGCTAATTTTTCTGCTCCTAGAGTTACCTTTTCTCGGTCGTCACCCGTTACCATGACAACAGCATGATTTCTGCTTTCATCCGCCCATGCGTAACCAATCCATATAGCCGCATCGATTATTCCCTCTTTATTTGTAATTGAAGGAATCTTAGCGTACAAACGTTTACCAGGTTCGATGCGTGTGCTTGTTTTTTCACCGGGAAGTAAGACCGGAACAGGAATCCAAGCTTTATATTTGGGTTTTCCCTTACCGCTTTCCAAGCGATCTAGTAAATTGCTAAGCGCACGTTGTTTTGATTCTAGCGCATCTTCGTGAGGCGCCATGCGGTAACAGGTAATCAAATCGCTATGCTCCGCCAAGCGCTTCGAAACATTGCCGTGTAAATCCATAGAGGTGGATACCAAAACTTCGGTGCCGATAACTTCTCTAATACGTTGTATTAAATTGCCTTCAGCATCTTCCAATCCGACCACGCTCATTGCGCCATGAATGTCAAAAAACAAACCATCATAAGGCCCATTTTTCTTGAGTATTTTCAATGTTTTATCTACCATTGATTCATATGCTTCTCGGGTGACAATACCACCTGGCAATGCGTTTCCTAATAATGTTGGAATCCATTCGGCTCGCTTTCGAATATCAGAATCTTTATCAAAAAAAGGATAACGCCCGAAAATTGAATCACCAATTCTTGCATGAAAAGCGTCTTCATGAGTTTGCGCTGGGGAGAAAGTACTTGATTCGATTCCTATTCCTGCAAGTGCAATTCTCGGTAGTTCTTTTTTAGTTTCTTGACTCTGTTTATTTTGTTTGCAGCCCAAAGTCATAAAGACAATAGCTACTGCGATTACATATTTTTTCATTTGATTTTCTTGATCTACTAAGGTTATAAATATAAGAATATCCAGAATAGAAATGTGGACAGAATAACTTTTCACGATTATTTATTTATAACATAAATACTATCTTTAATCTTCAATTTAAAAGACATCTCTTTGAAAAACGGAAGCATTAGAAACATTGAAAAGACTTTGTTATCAGACAATTGGTATACTTTGAATAAGTTTAAATTTGATTATCACAGAGAAGATGGCACCTGGGAAACACAAGAACGCGAAGCTTATGATAGAGGTAACGGTGCCACTATTTTACTTTATAACAAAGAGAAAGCTACTGTGGTATTGACGAGGCAGTTTAGAATGACTACGTATGTAAACGGAAATGATGGCGGAATGATGATTGAAACCTGTGCAGGACTTTTAGATGGTGATAATCCTGAAGATTGTATTCGTAAAGAAGTGGAGGAGGAAACGGGATATAAAGTTGATGCTGTTCGTAAAGTTTTTGAATGCTATATGTCTCCTGGTTCGGTAACTGAAATTCTTTATTTTTTTGTAGGTACTTATGAAGACCATATGAAAATAGGAGCCGGAGGAGGAGCAGAAGACGAAACAGAAAACATTGAGGTTTTGGAGTATCCAATGGCGGTAGCTATTGAAATGATGCTTTCTGGAGAAATTAAAGACGCCAAGACTATTATGTTATTACAGTATGCACAAATTCATGGCTTAGTTTCTTGAAGTATCAATCACAAATACGATATGGAAGTATTGCATAAAATCGCTTTAGGCGGAGGGTGTCATTGGTGTACGGAAGCTGTTTTTCAATCTCTTAAAGGAGTTCGTAAAGTGGAACAAGGTTTTGTTGCTGCGAATCGACCAAATGATACTTTTTCGGAAGCAGTAATCGTTCATTTTGATGAAAACCATATTTCATCAAAAGATTTAATTGCTATTCATTTACATACTCATGAAAGTACTTCTAATCATTCAATGCGAGCAAAATATCGTTCTGCAGTTTATGTTTTTCAAGAAAGAGAAATAGAAGAAATAGCACAAATTTTGGTAGAACTACAAGATGAATTTGATAAAAAGTTGCTTACTGATGTATTTCTTTTCAGCGCCTTTAAAGCTTCTGATAAAATGTTTCAGAGCTATTATTATTCAAATAAAGAGAAGCCTTTTTGTAAAAGGTATATTGCTCCGAAATTACAACTGATTTTAGAAAAATTTTCAGAACATGTGAGTGAAAAAGTCCAAATTTAAGATCATATGGTGCGTTTCGATCTCCCTTAAGCTAGGCTGAATCGAAATGGTTTTAGTCCTTGATTTTGGCTAAGCTAACGATTCAATACGTATCTCGAATTTCTTCAAAAATTTGTTCCATCTGCTTTTTTACTTCTGATGATGGGTGTTTAAAGTGATTGTTCATAAAACTAAAAATCAATGTTTTACCAGACTTTGTGATAAGATATCCACTTATATTATGCGTATTACCTACGCTTCCAGTTTTTGCAAATAAATATGGCTCAGGGTCACCAGCGTACCAGTCTTTCAAAGTGCCTTTGCCACCTTTAGGAAAAAAATCAAACAAACGTTCTCTTGAAATAGTGCGATATAGCTTACTTAAAACATGTACTATAGATTCTGGTGTAAATAAATTATACCTTGAAAGCCCCGAACCATCTACCCATCTTGGAGTTTGTTCTAAATCTGCTAGTGCATTAGACAAGATATAGTCGCGAACGGCAGTGCTACTTAGGGTATCCGAAAGTGTCGAAGCCGCTACCAAGAGTAGCTGTTCTGCTAAAAAATTATCACTTTCATGCATCATTCTTTTGTAAACCGAATCTGAAGAAACGCTGTAGACAAGCTTTTTTTCTCCTGTGGGCATTTGTGTAGAAAATCTCACTTTTCGTTGTAAAACATTTTCTAGTAAAATTTGGGTAAGTATGGCGTCTGTTCGAAATGGAGTTTCAACGGTGTCCTTGCGCGTAGCTGAGAAGTAGAAGCGATTTTGTTCTAGCGCTCTATTTCGTTTAAAATCGATGCTCACTATTGAATCCTTAAAATAAGCAGGAGTGACCTGCAAACTTGGGGTGTTATAAAGTGTAGTCACATTACCGTACATGGGTAGCGGTCCTTTTTCAGGTTGAAAATAGTATTGATAGTCTTCCCAAGCCCAACCGGGGCCATATTTTTCTTCCCCAAAATTGTTTAGATGTAAGGCAAGGTTTTTATAATTCGATAAGAAATCAATGGTTTTATTGTTTTGGAAATAAGAGTGTAAGAGGCTTGGGTCACCTGTTCCTTCAAAATATAGGGTATCGTTTTGCTCAATATATTTTAAAGCAGGAATACGATCAGGTAATAGCTCTAAAACTGAAAATAGGGTAAATATTTTTGTATTGCTCGCGGGGGTAAAATACTTTTCACTGTTAACATTCAGCAGTGTATCCTTATTTTCTGGATTTACCACCAAAAAACCTGTGAATTGATTACTGTAAAATTTGGAAGCTAAAATCTTTTGGGTGCTTTTTTGAACACTGCGTTTTGTGCCTGAACACCCTATAATAAAGGTGAAAAATACAAAGTATATGGATGTTTTTTTCATTTGTTTAAAAATAGGAAAATATCTAATCTATTGAGAACAAATTGACTTAACATGAATTTATCTAATTTTTAACAAAACCCTAGCAATAACTTATATGCTTTTTTGTTTAACTTTAGAGAAGTAAAAAGCCCGAATAACTACTAATTAATTAAACATTTTGAAATATGGCTAGAGCAATGCTTGAGTATACTAAAACAGTACTCAAAAAAGTAAGCTTCGACGCGAAGCTATTTTGCAAAGAAGTAAAAAAAGCAGTTTCAAGTTTACTACCTGAAGAAATTGAAGAACTCAAACTCTGGTTACAGCAGTTTATTAACGATAAACCAGAATTACATGTAAGTCTAATTTATTTGAAAGCATAAATAAAACCCCAGCCAAAAAGCTGGGGTTTTATTTTTTATTGATTGGGCTAATAATCTTCACATCTTGAAAAGCGATTGCTCCTCTAACGATTCCTGAAATTACATCACGTAATGCCTCAGTTATTTGTATTTTAAGTTCACTCTTATGATAAATTAAACTCACCTCACGCGCTGGCGGTGGATTGTTAAAGTATTTCAAATTCTTTTTCTTGACGTCATCTAGCTCTAAGGTATTTAAATAGGGCAGAAGCGTCATGCCCATATCTTCATCTGCCAAATTGACTAAAGTTTCAAAACTTCCACTTTGTAATTGAAAATGTTCGTTCGATAAGTCTTTTGAGGCTTTACAAAGATTGATAACACCATCTCTAAAACAATGGCCATCTTGTAAAAGAAGCACATCAGAAACATCTAAGTCTTCAGGCTTTAAACTCTCATAAGCGCTCAGCCTATGGCTTTTTGGAACGTAACCAACAAAAGGCTCATAATATAAAGGGCGTTCTTTTATAAATTCAATTTCAAGGGGAGTAGCGGCAATAGCAGCGTCAACATGTCCGTCTTGAATATTTCTAATCAAGCTTTCAGTACTTTGTTCCTTTATAATTAGATTGACTTTAGGGTATTTTCTGATAAATGTTTTTAAGAACATAGGAAGTAATGTGGGCATTACTGTCGGAATGATTCCTAAAGTAAAATCTCCACCAATAAACCCTTTTTCTTGATCAACGATATCCGTAATTCTAGAAGCTTCATTTACAATGTTTTTCGCTTGAGCTACTATTTTTTCACCTACTTCCGTTATTCCAATAGGTTTCTTGCTGCGATCAAAAATGAGTATATCTAATTCATCTTCTAACTTCTGTACCTGCATACTCAAGGTAGGTTGAGTTACAAAGCTTTTTTGTGCTGCAAGGGTAAAATTTCGATACTCCGCAACAGCTAAAACGTACTGTAATTGGGTAATTGTCATTGCTGATAATTTAAGCTATAAAGGTATAAAAACTATCAATAAAATCTATTAAAATCAATATTAATATGTTTTAAATTTATAGCAAATAGAAAATCATGAAACTAAATAGCATAGAATTAAGTGCGCAGAAGTCAGGAAATTTAAGTAATAAGCTCAACAGTAGATTAGTATTTTTTTAAACTTATTAGCTGATTTTAAGAAACATAGATTGGAATATTAAAGGAAAACGATTCTTCGATTTACATGTGAAATTCGAGGAATTATACACAGATACCAACATGAAGGTAATTTTGGTAGCAGAACGAATTCTAACCTTAGTAGGCGTAACAGAGCATACTTATGCGGACTATAGTACGCATTCTACAGAGCCTGTCGGAAAAAATGTAACCCGTGATTAGAAGGCGATACGTGTTATAGTATATTTCTTATGAGAAGTATGGGCTATCGAAATAAAAATTTTGAAGGCCTCAGCAGAAGCTAATGATGAAGAAACCAATAGTCTGATGAGTGATTTTATAGCTGAACAAGAAAAACAGTTTGGCTAATGAAGGCTTGGTTGGCGGAGGAGAGCTAAAATTCTATTCAACTGGAATTAAAACTAGCCGAAGCATTTGTTTTTAGTCGGAGGTTTTCATAGTAAGAGCTTCGTTGAACTCATAAAAAAAACTGGGCTTAGTTGATTGTAAATGCCAAACTTTAAATAGTTCTTTTTTTTCTTTGATCTACATATAGTTTTTCGCTAGTAAGCCTGCTGTTGATTGTAGATGTTGAGCCATTCGATATACCTAAGCCAAGGTGCATATGGGGCAGTTACTTTAGTTAAATAATCTGGCTAATATTGAAGTGAGATTAATACTCCACAGCCATTTCGTTTGTGTGATGCTCCACATTTTTTTCAACATTAAAAATGAATTTACATCCCTGATTTTGATTTGATTCTACTCGAATACTGCCTCCCATTTTTTCTACTATTTTTTTTACAGTGGCTAACCCAATTCCGTTTCCGACTTTACCAAATTTATCTAAAGTGCCTAATGTTTTGAATATTTGGAATATTTTGGATTGTTGCGATAGGTCAATACCAGGGCCGTTATCCTTTATGTGAAATTGGTAATGGGTATTATCTTCGGTGATTCCAAGTTCAATTTTCACATCGTTCTTGTCGCTATATTTAATAGCATTTCCGACAAGGTTGATTAGTATTTGATCAAGGGCAGCCCTATTAATACATATGTTTTTAAGTGCTGACTTTAAGGTAATGGATAGTGAAGAATCAAAAGAAAATAGCCCCTCAATTTCAGTGCATAAAATGGCTAGATTAATTTCTGTTTTTCTCTCTTTTAATACGCTCTCACTTTTGCTATACTCCAAAAGACCATCAATAAGACCTCTCAGTTTTTCTGCTGCACTATCAATAAAAGACAACATAGTTTTGCCGTCATCATCTAGGTTTGATCCATAACAATCTGATAATAGCCCTGCAGTGCTTGAAATGTTGTTTAATGGAGATTTGAGATCGTGGGCAGCCACGTAAGCAAACTGCTCTAATTCTCCATTTTTCTCATTCAATTCTTGGTTTAATTTAGTTAGCTGAGCATTGGCTTTTCGCAGTTGTAGAAGCATAGCTACCTGTTCAGAGAGTGCTTTGAGTGATTCAACCTGACTTTGACTTAAAAGCCTAGGTTTATGATCTATAACGCATAGTGTGCCAAGGGGTAAACCTTCGTCACCTTGAAGTGGAATACCGGCATAAAATATCACCTTAGGTTCTCCTATTACCAAAGGATTGTCATGAAAACGTACATCTGCTCTTGAGTCTTGAACGATAAAAATATCATCTTTCTCGTTAATCGCGTGGGCACAAAAGGCATGGTCCTTTGGTGTCTCCGAAACTTCTAGTCCATGATGAGATTTGAACCATTGTCGATCACTATCTAGCAGACTAATCAATGATATAGGTGTGCCACATATTTCTGCAGCTATTTTTGTGAGATTATCGTATTCCTTTTCTGGAAGTGTGTCCAATATGGAGTACGAGTCTAGCGAAGCCAACCGTTGTGCCTCATTCTCATGATGTTTTGGAAGTATCATTTGTAAGTAATATTTTATCCATACTAGTAGGATATGGATTACAAGTAAATAACGTTCAAAAAGAGAAGAACGTATCTTAATGTACAAGATATGCTCAAAAGATCATAAAAATAAACTGTATTTTACATTTGATAAGCTAGCGCTCTAATCAAAAATAATATCTTCAATTTCTATTTTTTCGCCGGTGGTAAAATCATAAAGCGTTAGTCTTCTTAAGGTATAGTAATCAACCCAAAATTTTTCTAAAGAATTGAGATAGTTAACAATAGCCTTGTCCTTTTCTTGTTGGGCTATGTTTAAATCAGTTATCGTTATTTTACCCAACATATATCTCTTTTTGGTGATTTCATATCGCTTGAGTGCAATTTCTTGGGCTTTCTCAGCCGTCGCCAAAAAATCTCTCTGACTTGACCAGTTTAGCGTGTGCAGATATATTTCTTGCTCGAATGCCTGCTTTTCCTGGTCAATATCATTTTCTACCAAACTTAAGTCTGCTTCTGCCATTTTGCGTCTAGATTTTGACACGCCCCAATCAAAAATTGGAATTCCGACAGATAGAGAAACATTTTGTTGCTGGTCATAATCTTGAAAAAGAGCATCATACTCCTCGGCACGTCTATTCAAACCGAAATTTGCTCGCACATCTATTTCAAGGCGATTACTTCCTTTTACCTGCGCTAAGTTTTGTTCTGCTTCTAATCGCCTTCTTCTAAATTCGATAACCGATTTTCTATTAGATTCAGCTTCCGCTATGGCTTTCTTTACGTCAACAACAAAATCTTCAAGTTTTTCTGGTACTTCGAGTTCGATTGACTCTGTTTTTAACTCTAAGAAACGTGCTAAATCTTGAGAGGTTCGTTTCAATAGAATAGTATTTGTAGTAACATTATTTTTCGAAATTAAATGACTCAATTCTATTTGCAGTAACTCATTCTCTGCAACCTTCCCTATTTTAAACCTTCCTTTCGTAATTTGTAACAGTGTATCTTGGTTTGATAAATTTTTATTAGCGATGTCTAGGCTTACCTGCGCCTTTAAAAGGCCAAAATAACGAAGGCAGGTGGTCAAGGATATATTTTCCATGTTCTCAATGATGTTGCGCTTTGATTCCTCGTATCGAAGCGGTTCTATTTTTCGATTCCATTTGTACGGGTTGTAAAAGAGGGAATTTTGAAAATAGTTGATGGAGAAGGGTATAAATGAGTAATTAGTAGCTTTATCGTCACCAAAACGGTCAACACGCTCCAAGCGACTATTAACAAAGAATTGCCCACCTGTAAAAGGCACTTTTTGCTGTATTCTTAAATTAGCATCAATAATAGATTGATTTTGTCTTACAAAGATATCCTGTCCTTCATCATTAGTAAGTCTACTGATCGCATTTGAGTATTGTGGTAATGTAGCATTCAAGCTTAATTGAGGTAAAAAATCTGCTTTAAAATTTCGATACCTCCAATAGCTTGCCTGATAAGTATTTAGAGCTCTTACGTATTGCGGTGATTTTTTCTGAGCTATTTTAATAGCTTCGGCAAGCTTTATTTTTTGTGATTGACCTTGGGTAATTGTATGTGCAATTAGAATTAGTAGAAACAGAACTCTTCTCATTTGATTTGTTTTGATTAAGATGAAATTGTCTAGTCTTTTGAAATAATAAGATTAGAGATAACTATTCATGCCTAATGGCCTCAATAGGGTTTTTATTCGCTGCAGATTTCGCAGGTAAAACTCCAAAAATGAGTCCAATAAGTGTGGCGACAAAAAAAGACAGTACGATTGAACCCAGAGTAACTATGGTCTCAATACCGGTAGCTAATTCTAATATATACGCACCTACAATGCCTAAAATACATCCTATAACACCGCCACTTAAACTGATCAAAATAGATTCTGATAAAAATTGTAGAATAATATCTTGCTTGGTAGCCCCAATAGCCTTTAAAATACCAATTTCCTTAGTGCGTTCTAGAATAGAGGCAAGCATAATATTCATGATTCCGATACCACCTATTAAGAGTGATATTCCTGCAATAATGCTCAAAACAATGTTGAAAATTTGTTTTGTTTTTTGTTGCTGCTTCAATAAATTTATGGGTATTGTTATTTCGAAATCTAACATTCCATTATGCTTTCTTTTAAGCATTTTACTAATTACTTCGGCGGTGCTTTTTAATTCACTAGAATTATTCACTTGAACTGTAAGTCTATCAATTTGGTGGTAGTTGCCGCGAGGTGTTCTTTTTTTAGGTCCGTTATTACCACCGCCAATCATAAACATTCCCTCAGGTCTAGGCTGATCCACAATTATCTTTCGATCTTTGTAACGCACTAAAAACGTTTTTATGGGAATATAAATATCTTGATTCAGGTCTCGAATTCCTAGATTTTCTTGTGCAGTTGCTGAAATTAATTTTTCTTCTATTATTCCGATTACTCTAAGCCATACATCTTTCACCTTTATTTGTTTGCCTATAGCACTCTCACCGGTAAATAATTTTTTTTCTACTTTCTCACCAATAATACACACTGGCTGTGCATTTATGGCTTGGGCCGTAGTGAAATTTTTGCCTTGTCCGATATGAACGTTTGATGTTTCAAAAAAGGAATTGCTTACTCCGATGAGTTTAACAGCGCTTTGCCTGCCCTTTTTAATCATGTAAGTTTCCATGATTATTTCAGGACTTATCTGTTTTACCGTTGGAATATTTTTTTGAATGCTCTTAACATCTAATAAATCGAGACCCTTCGAAAACCTGACAATTTCTGTTGCACCAGATTCTTCATTTTGTTCTGAATCATTTTCATTGGGTTCATCTGGTATGGGGGTAATCAGAATATTGTTTACACCTACGAGCTCTAATTGCGCTAGAATTTCACGCTCTGCGCCCTTACCAATAGCTAACATGGTAATTACGGCAGCAACTCCAAAAATAATACCCAAGGCAGTTAAAAAGGTACGTACTTTGTTTGCCGAAATTACGCGAACTGCTTCTGTAAAGTTTGATTTTATAGTCTCTAAAAGTATCTTGTCAATCATAGAAAAGATTAATTTACTTGTGCGATACTTTTGTCTTCAAGTCCCTCTGGTCTATTGAGATAGACCACATCTTTTTCTTGTAATCCTTTTGTTATTATAATAACATCCTCATTTGATTCACCCAATTCAACTTGTTTTTTTTCAATTGAAAATCCCGAATCAGTATAAACATAACTAATCGAATCTTTTGAGAAAACAGCTTCTAACGGCACCATAAGAACATCTTCTTGTTTTTGAATTAAAATACGGTTTGATGTTGTCATACCGGGTCGTATGTTCGCATTCGAATCTTTAAGTTTTATCAATACTTGAAATAGTTTTATATCTGAGCCTCTTTTATTTTCGCCTACGTTGGCAACTGTAGTGACCACCCCGTCTATAGTAATATCAGGAAAGGCATCGAAACCAACAGATACCTCCTGTTCTTCCTTTATTTTTCGAATATCAACCTCATTAGAGTACGTTTTCGATTCCATTTGAGTCAAATCGGGTAATGTAGCGATGGTTAAATCCCAAGGGCTAATATCCGATCCCACCTTCTTTTTGCTGCCATCCCAATTCTTGGCATAGGTTACCATTCCGCTTGCGTCTGAATGAATTTTGAAAGAGGCCTGCAGCGCAATTAAATCGTTTAGTTTTGTGCGAATTTTAGAAACTTCAGTACCAACTTCAACCATTTTAGCAACCGCCTTTCGTTTTTTAATATTGTAGTCTTCTTTTTTTTCTTTTAAATCTCTAGTAGCGCGCTCTATTTTTATTTCCAACTGTTTTATGGTTGTAGGTGATTCGTAAATAGATTGCTTTAGCTCTAGCTCATCTTCTTGCATATTAAATTGAATATCTTTTATAGCTGTTCGCTCTTGCTTTAGGGTTAAGGTCGTGTCAAGCTGTTCTTGTAAGTATTTTGATTCTGCACTTTCTAAATTTAGACGGGCATCTATAATCTGTTCATTGACTGAAGATGGGTCTAATCTTCCAACATAGTCTCCTGCTTTTACTAGGGTTCCTTCAGGAATTAAATCTTGTATTTTAATATTGTTTAATCTGAATTTTCGAAGATTGGCAGGGCCGTCGATATTTTTTAAGCTAGTAGATTGTGCCTCACCAGATATGATGACTTCATTTATGAATTCTCCTTTTATCACTTCTATGGTGATCGCGGTGTCTTGCTCCGTATCTGATTTTAAAAAAGTGTAGCCAAGTATAAGTGTTAAAACAGGTATTCCTATAATTAGAAGTCGCTTTTTGTTCATTGTGGTTTGGTTTTTAATCGCGCTAAATCTACTTAATAAGTGGCACCAAAAATTACACCTTGTGTTATTTTTTTCTTAATCTTTGAAAGAAAAAAGAGACGTAGTAGCTTTTCTTTTTGCAATTGCTTTACGAATGAACCTCAAGACAGCAGTATATAAAACAAAAAAGGCGCACCTTTTCGGTACGCCTTTTGTTTTTTTGATTGATGAATTTTATTCTAAAACCGAATTCTAATTTCTTGGTCTTCATCGGTAACTTCAAACTTAGAACTCTCAAAGCTTGGCGGTCCAAATGCTTCCATTTCTCCTGAGGTACCATAATTTTCTTTTGGCATGCCGTTGGCTTCCATATCCATCTGTTTGTTGTCGTTTGCATCGTGCATTACCATAACAGCAAAAGTACCTGCGGCCACATTCTCAAAGCTTATAGTGACTTCACCTGCTTTTGCCGGCGCACCTGCATCTAAAATGCCATTGCCTTTCATAAAGGTGTCTGCAGTATGTAAAGAGGCTAAGATAGTACCGCCATCTGAAAGTACATTTTCAATAGTCACCTTTATAGTAACTCCTTTTTTGTCTTGTGCGATTGCCGTAAAGCCAATACATAATGCACTAATAATAAGCCCTAATTTTTTCATGAGATGTTGTTTTAGTTGTTATTGATGCTTCAAAGATGCGATACTGTTGTCAAGTTTTTAAATGCATGTTACCGAGTTGTCGTTTTTTACAGCTGAATTGTAAATCGATATTTTAGTTTCAATTCGGTCCTGAAAATTTACAGTTCAGTCATAGGGTTTTCTAAAAGCCTTCTTGTGTTTGCATTTTTGCTTCATCAAACGATACTGAAATCAATCTAGCATAAACAATCAATCATGAAAACAGTAATTTTAATAAGCATATTATTTTTCTATTCCTTCTTTCTTTTTGCACAGACTAGTATTTCAGGAACGGTAACAGATGCTAAAAACATTCCTATAGAAGGAGCAAATATTTATTTGGAAGGCAGCTACGACGGCGCTTCTTCTGATGAAAACGGAAAATTCAGTTTTGAGACTTCGGAAACAGGAACTCAGAACCTAATAGTATCTATGATCTCTTTTGATACCTATACGCAAGCCGGAGATGTTTCTTATCTAAAGGATGTAAACATTCAACTATCGGAAGCAATCAATCAATTAACAGGAGTGACTTTAACTGCTGGAAGCTTTCAAGCAGGTGATAATTCTAAAGTATCTGTTCTAAAGCCTTTAGATATTGTTACTACGGCCGGAGCAGCAGGAGATTTCGTAGCAGCTTTACAAACCTTACCAGGTACAACCACCGTTAATGAAGACGGACGTCTTTTTGTGCGTGGAGGAGAAGCTGGCGAAACACAAGTATTTATTGATGGACTAAGAGTGTTTCAGCCTTTTTCAGCTACAGCAAACAATATGCCTACTAGAGGTCGTTTTTCTCCTTTTCTTTTTAACGGGATAACTTTTAGTACTGGTGGATATTCTGCAGAATACGGTCAAGCGCTTTCGAGTGTCTTATTATTAAACACCACAGATGTGCCAGATCAAGAGCAAACAGATATTCAAGTAATGACTGTTGGTGGAGGAGTAGGGCATACCGAAATTTGGGGAGACCAATCTTTGAGTGTTAACAGCTCTTATATCAATTTGGCTCCGTATCAATGGTTAGTGCCTAATGATAGGGGAGCGCGTTGGAACAAACCTTACGAGTCCATTTCTGGAGAGGCTATTTTTCGAAGTAGAAAAGAAAAGAGCATGTTCAAATTCTACACAGGTTTTAGCCATGCGAATTTAGATATTGAACAAGAGGATATGAATTTTGATGAGTTTGTCAGGTTCGGATTAAAGAACAATAACCTCTATGCGAACTCCTCATACAAACACTTTTTGGAAAAGGAATGGACTTTGACAGCAGGAGCTAGTGTATCCTTAGATAAGAATGATATTGGTATTATTACGAATTCCATCGAAACCCAAGAAATAGCATCGCATTTAAAAGTAAAATTGAAAAAGAACTTTAACAATCGCTTTCAATTGAATTTTGGAGTCGAACATTTTATCACGGATTACAAGGAGACTTTCGCCTCAGAAGATGGATTCACTTTTGATTCCGATTATATAGACAAGCTTTCAGGTGCATTCACCGAAGCTGATATCTTCTTTAGTAATAGTTTTGCAATGAAAGTAGGAGCGAGGGCAGCGTATTCAAGTGTATTAAAAGACCTTACAGTGTCGCCAAGAGTATCATTCGCTTATAAAAGTGGCCCTAAAGCACAATTCTCTTTAGCTTATGGAGATTTTTATCAAAACCCTTTGACGGAGTATTTGAAGTACGACCAAAGCTTAGCAACTGAAAAAACATCGCATTATATCTTAAATTATCAATATTCCGGTGACGGTAAAACCTTTAGAGCAGAAGCCTATTATAAGGACTACGACAACTTGATTAAGTATGATACGCAGCGTCCACAATTTGATTCTGAGTTCAATAACTTAGGAAGTGCTTATGCTACCGGACTAGATATTTTCTGGAGAGCTAATCAAAGTATCAAAAATCTAGATTATTGGGTGTCTTATTCTTATTTAGATACCGAGCGTGATTATCGAAATTTTGAAGAAAGAGCTACACCTAATTTTGCACCCAAGCATAACCTATCGCTGGTCACCAAGTATTTCATAACCGATTGGCGTTCTCAAGTAGGCTTCTCTTATAGTTACGGCTCTGGAAGACCATATGATAATCCGAATGCGATAGAATTTCTGGCTGAGAAAACAAAGCCTTATAACAACCTAAGTGTGAACTGGGCCTATTTGATATCGCAACAAAAGATTTTATACTTCTCCGTAAGCAATATAGCGGGATTCAAAAACGTAAACGGATATCAGTATGCAGATGCACCTGATATTGATGGTATGTTCAACCGCCGTGAGATTCGCCCAACCGCAGATGCTTTCTTCTTTGTAGGCTTCTTTTGGACCATTAGCGATGATACTAAAAAGAATCAATTGGATAATTTATAAGACCAAACTACGAATGCCCCCAATTATTAGGGTCACTATTTTGATTAGGGGAGAGCCCTAAAATATCTCCAGTTGTACTGGCGCCCAAACCGATGACACTTCGGTTTACATAATTGAAGTAACTGACTACTTGATTGATTTCTAGTATTTCACCTTCCGTGAATTTGGCTTTTTTTAGATAGGTAAAATCATCTTCTATAATGCCTTGAATATTCAAAGTCAACTTCTTGGCATAGGTAGCTCCGCTAGAAAATTTTGCATCAAAGAAGGAATCTAATTTATGATGTTTTAGAGCTTCTAAAAACTGTTTTGATTTGGCAGCATCATCTAAAAGTCTTTGGAGTCCTGAAAAATGATGTTCCAAACAGTAGTCACAGTTGTTGAGATGGCTTACATAACACCCTAAAGCTTCCAAATACCATTTGGGCAAGGTGTTTTCTGAATGATGTAAGACAGCTTTGTATAAAACCATGTGACCCTCTAAAGTATGTGGGCGAAGGCTATGTATCTTTAGCACATTGTCTACATTGTTGTTTGGTCCTTTTACTCTGTTGTAGAGCTTTTTTAATTTTCCTTCTGCCTTATCGTAATCGATAGTCTTTATCCAACTCATTTTTTCCTATTTAATGGCACTGTTTCCGTAGGAAATATACAAAACTTGCCACAACAGTCGAATTTAGGTATCTTAATCCCTTAGGACTAATCTATACTTTATGAAGAAAGCAAGCTTGCCTGCCGAAGGGCAGGAACTAACCCAAATCAAAACAATGCTTCAAGAGCAAGGCTATATTGATGATGGGGCAATTGCCATGTCTGTGTTTTTAGCAATGAAGTTGGAAAAACCTTTGTTGGTCGAAGGTCCAGCGGGGGTAGGTAAAACAGAAATTGCGAAGGTAATGGCAAAAGCGATGAAAACGGAATTAATCAGACTGCAATGTTATGAAGGACTCGATAGTACCCATGCCTTGTATGAATGGAATTACCAGCATCAATTGTTATATCTAAAGATGCACGAAAATAAAGGGCAGGATGTCAAAGAACTTGAAGAAACCATTTTCTCAGATAAGTTTCTTTTAAAGCGACCTGTTTTAAATGCAATCACGCATTCTGATAAAGTTGTTTTATTGATTGACGAAATCGATAGGGCAGATGAAGAATTTGAAAGTTTTCTGTTGGAAGTTCTCTCAGATTGGCAGATAACTATTCCTGAAATCGGAACAATAAAAGCACGTAACAAACCACAAATTATCCTAACAGGAAATCGGACGCGAGAACTTTCAGAAGCGCTTAGAAGAAGATGTTTGTACTTATGGATTGACTACCCAACTTTTGAAAAAGAATTAGCCATTGTAAAAGTAAAAGTACCAGAAATTGATCGGCAATTAGGCGTACAGATTTGTGGTTTTATGAAGGAATTACGTGATATGAAACTCGAAAAAACACCAGGTATTTCAGAAACTATTGATTGGGCTAGGGCTTTGGTTAGTATGCATGTAACACATTTAAACAAACAAGTAGTTGAAGATACTTTAGGTGTGATTTTGAAAGACTGGCAAGACATGCGTCATACACAAGACTCACTTTCTGAACTTTTGGAGCGGACTGGAGTTACTTCAAGAATCGGCTAGTAGTGAAAACCACCATCACATATCAAACAGAACTCTCGGCAAACGTTGTTTTACTATGCCGTTTTTTACGAAAAAAAAGCTTCAATATAACGGTTATGGAAGAAGTAGATTCATTAAGAGCTATTTCGTTTTTGCCCATTCATTCTGAAGATTATTTCCGGGAGGCTTTAAAATCAGTTCTAGCCAAAAGTCAATTCCAACGAACCAAATTTGACGAATACTATCATGAGTTTAAAGAGCAATTAAAGAAAGCAACAGATTCAAAGGTCAAAGAACTTTCAGAAGAAAAACAAAAACCTAAAAAAAAGACTACAGAAGCTCAATTTGAAGCTTTGAAAGACTGGTTGAATTTGAGTGCACACAAAGAAGAAAAAGAAGTATCCGCTTTTAGTGATGTGGAAGTCCTTGCCAAAAAAAACTTTCTAGATCTCAGCGAGGATGAGATGCGATTAATGATGCGCGTTTTACAAAAGATGGCCCGCAAAATGGCACATCAGAAAAGCCGATTACGGAAGAGATCTAGAAGGCATAAAAAGTTAGATTTAAAACAAACTATTCGCAGTAACATGCGCAAAGGGGGTGAAATGCAGCAACTCATTTTCTCTGAAAAGAAAGACCGTAAACTGAAATTGGTGCTTCTCTGTGATGTTAGCCGCTCGATGGATTTATACAGTCGCTTTTTCATTCACCTGATATACGCTTTCCAAAATGCCTATGATAAGGTAGAAACGCTTGTCTTTAGTACCGCGTTACATAGGGTTAGTGAGATATTGGATACGAATGAGTTTGACAAGGCCTTTCAAATAATTTCAGAACGCGTACCGCAGTGGTCTGGCGGAACAACGATAGGCTATTGTATGAAAGACTTTAGCCAAAACTACGGTCACGGAATGTTGGATAAAAAAACAATTGTTTTGATTTTATCTGATGGATGGGATACCGGCGAACCCGCGATCATGAAAGAAGCCATGAAAACGATTTATAAAAAATCAAAAAAAGTCATTTGGTTGAACCCCTTGGCGGGGAGTCCTGATTTTTCCCCAAAGGCTATCGGCATGAAAACTGCGCTTCCGTATATTGATGTGCTTGCATCTGCACATAATTTAGATAGTTTGAAAGCCGTTTTACAACAACTTCTCAAAAAACGAAATTTGTTAAATAGACAGTTATTTTAGTTATATTTTGTGTTATGTGTAAGTTTATTGCCAAAATAAAATGAATTAATAAATATTTTATTCATTTTTCTGTGTAAATACCAACGCTTATTTTTATATTGAAGGACACAAAGTTTGAATCACATACTACCGTCATAGTATGCGTAGTCGAAAACAAAAAATGTGCTTTTCAAAGAGATTTCGACCTAGCCTGTCTTGAAGACAACAGAATGACTTCATGTGGTAGTGGGCTTCAAAATTTGTTTTTTTGATAATCTAAGACACTAATATCGAGAACACTTAAATCATATTACATATGCAAATTTCAGTAAAAATTAATGGTAAAACGCATACCCATGATATTGAGCCAAGAATAAGCCTAGCCCAATACCTAAGGGAAACCTTAAACCTAACCGGAACACATATTGGTTGCGATACCAGCGGGTGTGGTGCATGTACTGTTCATGTAGATGGTGATGCCGCCAAAGCTTGTACCCTTTTAGCAGTTCAAGTAGATGGCTGTGAAATCAAAACCATAGAAGGTATGGCCAATGGAAACGAAATGCATCCCATTCAAGAGGCTTTTAAAGAAAACCATGGTTTACAATGTGGCTTCTGCACGCCCGGAATGGTGATGACCGCTGCTGACATCCTAAAAAATAATCCGAATCCGACGGAAGAAGAAATACGGCACGGACTAGAAGGCAACTTCTGCAGATGTACCGGCTATCATAATATCGTCAAATCGATACAGCATGCTGCTGAAACTCTAAACTCATAAACTATGGAAACATATATAGGAAAATCCGTTAAAAGACGAGAAGACGCTAGGTTTCTAAAAGGAGCTGGAAAATATACGGACGATATTAAATTGCCAGGTATGACGCAAGCGGCTTTTGTAAGAAGTCCGTATGCACATGCTAAAATTTTAAGTGTTGATACTTCCGCTGCTAAAAAAGCTGAAGGCGTAGTTGCCATATATACCGGTAGCGATGCTTGTGGTACCTACGGCGTGCCATGTGGATGGCAGGTAGATTTCAAAGATGGTGAGACCATGCGTGAGCCCTTACATCCGCTATTGGCGAAAGATAAAATTCTTCACGTAGGTGAGGCAGTTGCGATTGTAATCGCAGAGAGTTTAGAATTGGCTCGTGATGCTGCCGAATTGGTGCATGTAAAATATGATGTATTGCCAGCGGTTACGTGTCCTAAAAAAGCAATGGAATCGGGTGCACCTAAGGTACATGACCAATGGGGAGACAATGCAGCTTTTGATTGGTGTATTGGAAATGATAGGGCAGAAGTAGAAGCTGCTTTGGCGAGTGCGCATCATGTTACAGAGATGAACTATAAAAATCATCGTGTAGCTCCGAATGCTATTGAACCCAGAAGTTATATAGCAGATTACGATGTAAATGCTGATAAATGGACACTTTATACGAGTACTCAGAATCCACATTTAGTGAGGCTTTTAATGTGCGCTTTTGCTTTAGGAATTCCGGAACATAAAGTGCGTGTAGTATCCTATGATGTTGGTGGTGGATTCGGAAGTAAAATATATCATTATACGGAAGAGGCCTTATTGACGTGGGCATCTAAAGAAATAGGAAGGCCTATTAAATGGACGTCCGATAGAACAGAAGCCTTTCTGACAGATGCACATGGTCGTGACCATATTGTACATTCTAAAATGGGGTTTGATAAAGATGGAAAAATTGTTGCGCACCTCACAGATGAATTCTGTGCGATGGGCGCATACCTTTCGACATTCGCACCGGCAGTTCCTACCTATTTACACGGTACGCTTTTTCAGGGTGTTTACACAACGCCGCTGATTCATTTAAATGTAACGGCACCTTTTACACATACCGTTCCTGTGGATGCGTATCGTGGAGCAGGAAGACCTGAAGCTACCTATCTTTTAGAACGTATTGTTTCAAAAGCAGCCAAGGAAATGAATATAGACCCTGCGGAATTACGATTAAAAAACTTCATTGCTCCATTTAATGGAACCACAGAGCCAGGATATCAAACTCAGGTTGCTTTGCAGTATGATAGTGGAAATTATCATGCAAGTTTAAAGCGTGGCCTCGAAATGTTGGGCTATGAAGATTTCAGAAAAGAACAAGCAGAAGCACGTAAGAATGGAAAATTATTAGGCGTTGGAATATCTACGTATATAGAAGGTTGCGGTATTGCCCCTTCAGCAGTAGTAGGTTCTTTAGGAGCTCGTGCCGGGCTCTATGAAGTAGGTCATGTTCGAGTGCAACCAACAGGAAAAGTATCTGTATTTACGGGTTCGCACTCTCACGGACAAGGGCATGAAACCGTATTCGCACAGTTCGCAGCTGATAAATTAGGTATACCTATGGATGATATCGATATCGTACATGGTGATACCGACCAAGTGGCTTTCGGAATGGGAACGTATGGTTCTCGTAGTTTGTCTGTTGGTGGTAGCGCGATTATAAAGAGTATAGAAAAAGTATTGGAGAAAGGAGCTAAAATAGCAGCGCATAAACTGGAAGCTGCCGAAGAAGATTTGGAATATGCTGAAGGCAAATGGACGGTAAAAGGAACTGATAAATCAATTTCGTTTGGAGATGTTTCTTTAACAGCTTATGTACCACATGATTATCCTGAAGGAGTTGAACCAGGACTTGATTTTTCAAGTTTCTATGACCCAACAAATTTTACCTATCCCTTTGGAACACATATCGCAGTTGTTGAGGTGTGCTCCGATACCGGAAAAGTTACCGTCAAGCGTTTTGTTGCCTGCGATGATGTGGGTAATGTTATGAACCCGATGATTGTAGATGGTCAGATTCATGGTGGTGTAGTGCAA
>CALHGE010000012.1 GCA_938029725.1 uncultured Flavobacteriaceae bacterium | reverse complement strand
GATAAAGTAGATTCTCGCCTTTACTGAAACGAGTTCAGCACAGGCGCGAGAATGACAATAAAACTAATTAGTCATGGCAAAGAAGACCGTAGCAAGTTTACAAACAAGTTCGAAAAGATTAACAAAGGCTATCAAAATGGTAAAGTCTCCCAAAAGTGGAGCTTACACTTTTGTTGAGTCCGTAATGGCCCCAGAAAGGGTTAATGATTGGATTGCCAAGAAATAACAGACTACCAAAAATGATTGCAAGCCTCTTTCGAAAGAAAGGGGCTTTTTTGTTTACATTATTTTTGTCATTCCCTCGAAGCCGAGATTCTTCTTGGTCATAACTATTAGGCGTTTTTCAACAAAGTTCAACCCCTAAAAATATCCCTAAGTTCTCTATCTTTGAAAAAAGCGGATTAAAACACTATGAGTTTATTTAAAAATATATTTTCCTCTAAGAAAAAAGAAACTTTAGACAAGGGGTTGGAGAAAACAAAAACAAGTTTTTTCTCCAAGATGACAAAGGCTGTTGCGGGCAAGTCAAAAGTTGATGATGATGTATTGGATAATTTGGAAGAAGTATTGGTTTCTTCAGATGTAGGGGTAGATACAACGCTAAAAATCATTAACCGTATTGAGGCACGAGTTGCTAAAGACAAGTATGTTGGCACTGATGAATTAAATAATATTCTGCGTGAGGAAATCGCCGGATTACTATCTGAAACGCATGTAGTTGACGGGGGTGAATTCAGTATTCCGAAAGATAAAAAACCTTATGTTATAATGGTTGTCGGAGTGAACGGAGTAGGTAAAACTACAACTATTGGAAAATTAGCCTATCAATTCAAACAACAAGGTTTAAAGGTTGTTTTGGGTGCAGGTGATACATTTAGGGCTGCGGCTATTGATCAATTACAGGTCTGGGCAGACCGGGTTGATGTTCCAATTATAAAACAAAAAATGGGTAGTGATCCGGCTTCCGTTGCTTTTGATACTTTGGAATCTGCCGTAACGCAAAATGCTGATGTTGTAATTATTGATACTGCAGGAAGACTCCATAATAAGGTGAACCTGATGAATGAGCTTACTAAAATCAAACGGGTAATGCAAAAGGTGGTCGACGATACACCACACGATGTACTTTTGGTATTGGATGGTTCTACGGGTCAAAACGCTTTTGAACAAGCAAAACAGTTTACCAAAGCTACAGAGGTAACTTCTTTAGCTGTAACAAAGTTAGACGGAACAGCCAAGGGTGGAGTCGTTATCGGCATATCTGATCAGTTTCAAATTCCGGTCAAATATATTGGGGTAGGGGAAGGTATTGAAGATCTTCAGGTTTTTAACAAACACGAGTTTGTAGATTCCTTTTTTAGTGAATAGTTACAAGCCATGATTACATTGAAATAGCTTTGAGGTTTGATTATTAAATAGATAAAATGAAAAAATCAATTCTACTTTTATTCCTTTTTGTAGGAACCGTAGTTTTTGCACAATTAAAACACCCTAAGGCGAGCCCTGCAGCGACAGTAACTCAAGAGCTAGGTTTTACTACGATTAAGGTTGATTACTCAAGACCAGCAGTGCGCAAACGAAAAGTCTTCGGAAACCTTGCTGATGGTAAAAAGGGTTTGGTGCCTTTTGGTAGAATATGGCGCGTTGGGGCAAATGAGTCTACAAAGATTAGCGTTAATACTGATATTTCGGTTTTGGGAAACACCCTTGCGAAGGGCACATATGCATTATATGCCTTTCCTGAGGAAGACGAATGGGAAGTAGCGTTTCATACGAATACGGAGCATTGGGGTGATGGGCGTAAAAATTATAATGCTGAGGAAGATGCATTTCGAATACAAGTAACCCCCAATTCAAAAGCGAGTTTTCAAGAGAATTTTTTAATTTCTTTCGAGAACATCACTCATAATGGAGCGGAAATGGTGCTGCATTGGGAAAACACAAAAGTTGTTATTCCGATTGCAGTGGATACAGAAGGAATGATGGAGCAGCAGATTTCTAAAGCGCTCAAACCGGGTCCTTCGGCTCAAACTTACTACGAGTCTGCACGGTATTATGTGGAGCAAGGTATCAAGTATAACGAAGCCTTAACATATTTAAATAAAGCACTGGAGCTAGGGGGTGATACCTACTACTTTCACAGAGTGAAATCTTTAGCTGAAGCGGCTCTTAAAGATTATACCTCTGCTATCAGATCTGCAGAAAAATCATTAGAACTAGCACAAGAGCAAAGCAAAGATGAATTTGTGCGCCTGAATCAAAAGAATATTGATTTGTGGAAAGGAAAACTAAAAACTAAAAATTGAACAAGCACCAATGAATAAGCTAATTCTGTTGCTCTGTTGTATTACTTTTTCTTCCTGCATAGAGCAACTCACAACCGAAAAAAAGGTCATCACCCTATGGAAAGCTTATTCTGATTCAATTGAGGTAGCTGCGAATAAAGATCATGAGAACATCAGAATGCGTTACCGGTTAATTCAGTCTAAGATCTTAGATAAGAATGCTGTATTCAGACCATTATATGACGAGGTTTCAAAACTTTCTGAAGCGGAATACCAAGCGCTTAAACCCCTAATTTTAGAGCAAAATATAAATACCATTCAATCCTATGTAGCTAAAGGGTATTTTAGTTATGAAAAATTGGTCTTGTTCTATCTCTATCGTATCTACAAATATGAGTTAGATAATGAAACAACTTTAAATACGGTAATCGCTCTCAATATAAAGGTGATTGAAGAAGCAAAAAAGGCAGATAATGCCTTAGCGAATGGAAGCTTAAAAGGGAAACATCCGATTTACGGAATGCCAATTTTATTAAAAGACAATATAAATACGGCTGGAATGAAAACCACTGCTGGTGCACTTGCCTTTGTAGCTAATGAAGTAGATGATGCATTCATAGTGGAGCGTTTAAAGGCGAATGGTGCTTTGATTTTAGGGAAGGTCAATCTTAGTGAATGGGCTTATTATTTGACACGGCCTTGCCCCACGGGCTATAGCGCTATCGGTGGCCAAACCTTAAATCCATATGGGCGCCGCATTTTTGATACCGGCGGATCTAGTTCTGGTAGCGGTACTTCGATAGCCGCTAGTTATGCGGTAGCTGCTGTAGGTACGGAAACCTCAGGATCTATCTTGTCTCCAAGTAGTCACAATTCTATTGTAGGGTTAAAACCTACCATTGGATTATTAAGTAGAACAGGAATTGTTCCGATATCAAGTACCTTCGATACTCCAGGGCCGATGACAAGAAACGTGATAGATAATGCCATTGTCTTGTCAGCAATGACCGGTCACGACGCAAGCGATGTAAAATCTATTGAAGATCACTTTCCTGCAATTATTTCTGCAGGTCTTGATCCAGAGCCTTTTAAAAACATGCGCTTAGGCGCAATAAAATCGCTATTGGAGAGCGATTCTATTTACAAAAAAACCATAAAGAAGTTAAAGATGCTAGGGGCTGAAATCATTGAATTTGAACCGCCGAAAACGAACTTAGTAGGTTTTTCGAATGTGTTGAATATGGATATGAGAAGCGATTTGCCTGCCTATATTATGGCGCATACAAAACCTGAAAAAGTTAAGGTGCAATCGGTTGCTGATGTGGTGGCTTTTAATTTAGAAGATCCATTACTTCGAATGCCTTATGGTCAAAATCTGTTGGAAGGTATTTTAAACGATACTACTTCAATTGAAGCCCTAGAAACTATGAAATCTGATTTGGAACGAAAAGGTAGAAATTTTTTCGACCTTGCTATGGATGCATTTAAGTTGGATGCCGTCTTATCAATAAACAACGATCATGCAAGTTATGCGGCGGTAGCGAAATACCCAGCCTTAACGGTTCCGATGGGTTATAAACCAAGTGGTGACCCGATAGGGCTAACTTTTATCGGAAAACCTTTTAAAGAAGCAGATTTACTTCGCTTAGGTGCTGCCTTTGAAAATAAATTTAAGTTGAGAAGAACTCCAAAAAATTATCAAAATTAAATTCCCCATAAAATGCGCTTCTTAAAAATAGTTATCAAAGCACTTGTAGTATTAGCAGTTATTCTTGCACTAGCGTACTTTCTAGGGCCTAAGGTTGAAAAGCCTAAATTAGGAAGCAAGCTTACCGAAATAACTATGGGTTTAGCTGAACTCGAGAATGATATTAGTAAGAAAGAAGCAGCAATTCAGACCATTAAGCCTGATAACGAAGCTCAAATAATATGGTACGACTCCATTCCTGAAAAAACCGAATATGTTTTTGTATACCTGCACGGTTGGTCGGCTAGTCAAGAAGAAGGTGCTCCTTTGCACGAGGAACTTGGTAAGCGTTATGGTGCTAATGTTTATCTGCCGCGTTTAGCAGGTCATGGTCTTCAAGAAGATGAGGCGATGCTAAATTTAACCGCTACCGAATATTATAATTCTGCAAAAGAGGCATTTTCTGTAGCAAAGCAGCTCGGAAACAAAGTGATTCTAATGGGGACTTCTACTGGAGGAACATTGGCGCTATATTTGGCATCTCAATATGATGAAATCGCAGGTTTGCTTTTGTATTCGCCTAATATTGAGTTGTTTGATGCTACAGCTAAATTGTTGTCTGGGCCTTGGGGCGTAGAACTGGCAAAGACCATTACTGGAAATGACTACCATGAATTTGAGGCAGACGCTATTAAAAAAAAATATTGGACTACAAAGTACCGTTTGGAGGCATTGGCACATTTACAAGTATTTATAGATGAAACTATGCTACCAGAAGTATTTGCTAAGGTGACCCAACCTACCTTCTTAGGTTACTACTATAAGAATGAGGAAGAACAAGATAATACCGTATCTGTTCCTGCCATGCTAGAAATGTATGATCAGCTAGGTATAGCTGCTGATCTAAAGCGAAAAGTAGCTTTTCCTGATGTAGCCGATCATGTGATGACTTCTCATTTAACTTCCAAGGATTTTGAATCTGTAAAAAAAGAAAGCATTCAGTTTTTAGAAGAAGTAATGCTACTTCATTCAAAATTAGAATAGTTGAACTGTTTTTTTTTAATTGATTACAGCATTGATCTTGCTCCAAAGCTCATTGTCAAAACTAGACATACCCAATTGGTTTTCTCCTGCGCTTTCACCTGACCTTACAACGACTAAGCCTTTGCTTGGTACCACATAAATTTTTTGGTCTTGCGCGCCTAGTGCAGCGAACATGTCTTGAGGTGCATTTGGAATCAATGCTCCCTGAATAAGATCTTGTGAGGTGGTACCTAAGAAGTTCTCCTTGCCGTTGAGCCACCATAAATAGCCATAAGATTTATTCATGTTTTGCGAAGTATGTGTCATTTCATTAAAATAGGCTTCGCTCACGATAGTTCTACCATCCCAAATGCCTTTGTTTTGCATCAATAGCCCAAAGCGGGCCATGCTCCTTGTATCGCTACTATAAATGTTTAAACCGAGTTGAGAGGTCCAATTGCCTACCATTCCAATTCTATCACCAACTTTCGCTTTGCAATAGGCCTGAAAACTCATTCCTGCATTTTTAGAGATCATTTCTTGCAGTAACATATACGCCCCTTGATGATAGGCCCATCTTGTTCCTGCGTCCGCAGTAAAATCCATGCAGCTTGGTAAAGTACAAATCCAAGGAGCAAAATCACCCACATGATCCGTAAGCCCAGTGGACATGCGTAGGTGGTCTTTAACGGTAATTAAATCTTGTTTTTCTGGCGTTAATTGACTCCAATTAGCGCCCAAATAGTCAGCGGTTTTATTGTCGATATTTAAAATACCTTCATCTTGAGCAATACCCACAAAAGTTGCGGTTAAGCTCTTTGCGGCTGAAAACCAGTTCGAGTTGGCGTTCTGGTTATGACCATTGAAATAGGCTTCCATAACCACCCGTCCATCTTTTAGAACCATAAAACCTTTGGTCTTTTTTGAAGCTAAGTAATCGTTTAGTTCTTCAATCTTCGCAGTGTTCCAACCCAACTGTTCAGGACTTATATTTTCCCAATCAGAACTTTCTATTGGCGGAAAATAGATGCCTTCAGGTATTGGTTCAATTTCAAGGTTTTTAGTGTTGCTTTCATCCGTAGAACATCCGAAAAGAAATAGAACCACTAAGACTAAAATAAAAGGTGATTGGTTTTTCATTTGGCGCTGCTTTGATATTGGACTTCAATAGTTTACCAGGGTTTAACGTGAAAAATGAAGAAATCTTGTCGAAGAAGGGTTCTTCCACAAGCTTGTTGTATTTTTGCACTCCAGAAAAAAGATATGCGCACGAAAACTCTTAAAAAGAACAAGATTAACGTAGTTACCTTAGGTTGCTCAAAGAATGTATATGATTCAGAGGTGCTGATGGGACAGCTTCGTGCCAATGATAAAGATGTCGTTCATGAAGAAGAAGGTAATGTTGTCGTTATCAATACCTGCGGATTTATAGCAAATGCAAAAGAAGAGAGTGTAAATACAATTTTGGAGTATGTTCAAAAGAAGGAAGCTGGTATTGTAGATAAAGTTTTCGTAACCGGATGCCTTAGTGAGCGCTATAAGCCCGATTTACAAAAGGAGATTCCGAATGTTGACGAGTATTTCGGAACTAGTGAACTTCCTGGCTTACTAAAGGCATTAGGAGCAGATTACAAGCATGAGTTGATCGGTGAAAGATTGACCACTACGCCAAAGAACTATGCGTATTTAAAGATCGCAGAAGGCTGTGATCGCCCTTGTTCGTTTTGTGCAATTCCTATCATGCGCGGAAAACATCGCAGTAAGAAGATAGAGGATTTGGTTGTCGAATCTGAAAAATTGGCTGCTAAAGGCGTTAAAGAATTGATTTTAATTGCACAAGATCTTACCTATTATGGACTTGATTTATACAAGAAACGAAATTTAGCAGAGCTGCTTGAGGCTTTGGTAAAGGTGGAAGGTATTGAATGGATACGTTTGCATTATGCTTTTCCAACAGGCTTTCCTTTAGATGTGCTTGATGTTATGAAGCGCGAGGCTAAAATCTGTAACTACCTAGATATTCCGTTACAGCATATCGCCGACTCCATCTTAAAAAGCATGCGTCGCGGAACTACACAGGCCAAGACCACAAAATTGCTGCAAGATTTCCGAACTGCTGTACCTGAAATGACTATTCGCACGACTTTGATTGTTGGCTATCCAGGTGAGACTGAAGAAGATTACCAAACACTAAAAAAATGGGTGGAGGAAATGCGTTTTGAACGTTTGGGTTGCTTTACTTATAGTCATGAAGAAAATACACATGCTTATAATTTAGAGGATAACGTTCCTGAAGAAGTTAAGCAAGAACGTGCTAACGAGATCATGGAGCTACAATCTCAAATCTCTTGGGAATTGAATCAGCAAAAAATTGGTCAAACATTCAGATGTATTATCGACCGAAAAGAAGGAAATTACTTTATCGGTAGAACCGAATTTGATTCTCCTGATGTCGACAACGAAGTCTTAGTAGATGCCACCAAACACTATCTAAAGCAAGGTGAATTTGTCAATTTAAAAGTTACCGAAGCTGC
Source organism: uncultured Flavobacteriaceae bacterium (assembly GCA_938029725.1). GTDB lineage: Bacteria > Bacteroidota > Bacteroidia > Flavobacteriales > Flavobacteriaceae > Maribacter_C. Next base: position 150,535 of record CALHGE010000012.1, on the reverse strand, counting down.
TGATTTTGATCTGTATGCTGAGCCCGTTTAATTAAGTCATTCTAAATGAAGTTTAAGACTCAGGAACTTGGTTTTGCATTCGAAAATTGCTACAATACACGGCTAACTCAAATTAATACTTATTTTTAGTGTTCTGATCAACGCATCAAACTGAACACTATGATTTTTCTTATCGGATTACTGATTTCGATTGCCCTTATACTAGTAGGAATTGTAAGATTTAAAATCCATCCGTTTTTCGTACTTCTTTTTGCCGCTATCCTTTACGGGTTCATTACAGGTATGAATGTACCTCAAATTATTTCTGCCATAAATGATGGTTTTGGAAGTATCATGGGTAAGATAGGTCTGATTATTTTCTTTGGAGTGGTCATCGGAACGGTTTTGGAAAAGTCAGGGGGAGCCATGGTGATTGCCACACGACTGATTAAGCTAATAGGAGGAAAGTCGATTCATTTGGCTATGATGTTAACGGGCTACTTATTATCTATTCCTGTTTTTGCGGATAGTGCCTTTATTATTATGAACTCCTTAAATAAAGCGCTTTCTGACAAAGCCAAGGTTTCTTATGCAGGTACAACTGCGGCGCTCGCTTTAGGGCTAATGGCAACTCATGTAATGGTGCCGCCAACACCAGGGCCCATTGCAGCAGCTGGAATTTTAGGGGCGGAATTAGGAAGTGTTATTGTATGGGGCTTACTCATTAGTTCACTCGCCCTAATACCTTGTTACTTCTTTGCTACGCGAATAGCATCTAAAGTTAAAGTTGCCATCGTATTAGAAACATCAGGGGCTAGGCCAGAAAAGCCTAAACTTTTCTTGTCTCTTATTACCATAGTGGTTCCTATAGTTCTTATTGTAATGAAATCGCTTTTTGATTACCCCGAATGGAATTTAAAGACTTCAAATGTATACCCTATAATTGCGTTTTTAGGAAGTCCGGTAATTGCCCTTTTGATTGGTGTTTTACTGTCATTAGCACTGCCGAATACACTAGATGAACGTGTTTTTTCTACTACAGGATGGTTTGGTGATGCAGTTCGAATAGCTGCTCCTATTATTCTAATAACTGGGGCAGGAGGTATTTTTGGTGCTATGCTTCAAAATTCAGGTATGGCTGATTTTATAAAAGAATATTTTTCTGAAATGTCCATCGGACTTTTCCTTCCCTTTCTTTTAGCCGCTTGCTTAAAGACAGCTCAAGGTTCATCTACGGTTGCATTGATTACTACAGCTTCGATTATAGCGCCTATGATGCCGTCTTTAGGCTTAGACGATGCTTTTCTAAAAACCATGACGGTTTTGGCTATAGGCGCAGGTTCTACCGTCGTTTCTCATGCGAATGATAGTTTCTTCTGGGTCTTAACACAACTAACTGGTATGGATGTTAAACAAGGTAATCAGGTACAGACCATGGGTACCTTGATACTTGGTGTATCAGCGATGTTTATTATTTTCTGTGTTACGCAAATAGTAGGCTAAGGGTTTTACTGGGCTTGTTGCCACAAGTGAGCAAAAGAACACTGAAGCTTTGTGAAAGCCATAGAATTTTCTGAATAGAGAAGTCAAAAGCAGCTAATCATAAGCCTTGTTGTTTTTGCGCAGCCAGAATATCACCTACCGCTTGCTTGTATTTATACGGATTTCCTGCTTTTTTAATTGCTTTGTAGACTTTTTGAGGATTGTGCGTAGCTTGAGAGAAAAACTCCCAAAAGCCAAGCATTTTCATCTTTATTGGGGTCGGCCCAGAAAGAATAGCATCATATTGCTCGTAAATAGTATCGTGAAATTCTCTAAAAATATCCCATCGCCGAGCTGGGTATTCTGTAGTATCGGCCTTTATCATACTGGGCAAAAATGGATCTGCGATAAGACCTCTACCTATCATAAAATGGTCGATTGAAGGAAATCTTTCTCGCATTTTTTTAAACTGTGCTACCGTAGTAATATCGCCATTATAATATAGGGTGTGCTTTGCAACATCAATACATTTCTGGAAAGCTTCAAGATCCACACCTCCTTTGTATAATTGTTTGCCAAGTCGCGCATGAATGGCCACATTTTTAAGTGGGTACTTTTCTAGTATTGGAAAAGCGTCTAATATTTCGTTGCTGTTTTCATAGCCGAGACGCATTTTCATTGAGATAGTGACATTTGTTTCGCTATGTGCACGATCTAGAATATGATCTATTTTTTCAGTGTTGCAGATGAGGCCAGAGCCCATGCCACTGTTGGTAACCATTGGATAGGGGCAACCTAAATTCCAATTAAGTTCGCTATATCCTAAAGATTCAATATACTTTATCGCAAATAAAAACTGATCCGCGTCGGCTGTCATTACTTGAGGAATTAGGGCTAAGCTCGTATTTACCTCAGGGTTTAAATCTCGTTGGTAAGAACCTTTGATGACCATTTTTCTATTAAACCGTATATAAGGCGCATAATAGGTGTCTATGCCTCCAAAGAATTTCTGCTGTGCATTGCGAAAAATGAAATCGGTAAAGCCTTGTAAAGGGGAGGATAGAAGTGCGTAGGGCATTAATTGGTTTTGAAGCTATAAAGATAGTAGAATATCATGTTATTTAGGTTCGCTAACGAAATATGTATCGCCAAATAATTAGGAAAACATTTTCGTAAGTAGGCTAGAACTCCTACTACATTATCAGCGGTGTTGGCAATAGTTTATTTTTCATAAGTATAAAGTAAACCATCATAAATTCCCTGAGATAAAATCGAATTATGATTTGCTTTTTGATAGATGTTAAATTTATAATTCAATTGATCTTTTTCTAAACCTTTAAGAACTGTATCCATTTCTGTATTTGATCTAGTAATTAATTTAGATTCGGAGCTACCGTAAGATAAATAAATACTAGAAGCGAGTTTATTTTCTTTAAATTTTAGAAAGAATTCTTTTTTCACTAATTCTGATTTGTTCCACCATAGAGAAGGAGATATAATAATAAAATCAGAAAATAATTGTGGTTTCTGCTGCATTATGTAAAAGCTAAATAGCCCACCATATGAATGTCCAATAAGACCACGATTCTTTTCGAGGTTTGGATATTTTTCTTCTATTGATGTGATAACTTTCGTTTCTAAAAAAGTACTAAAAATAGCTGCTGCTCCTGTATTATTTGGGTTGAGTCTTATGCTGTTTTCGTCACTTCCAGCTTGCATTTCAAAACCCATTATTCCAAGGTCATATTTCGAAGGTGTAAAGTCTAAAGTTCGTTGAATATTCCAGTCTTTTAGATTGCCATCTATTGAAATTCCGATAAGAATAATAGGATCTATCTTTTCAGATAGGTTTAGTATTGCATAGGTTCCCAAAACCATTTCAGATAACCACCAACTGTCTAAATAGTATACTGTTTCATATGTTTTATTCTGGTTGTAGTTGTGAGGTAATGTTACTTTTATTTTATATTTTTTATCTTCTTTAGATACGATATAGTGTGTTTCTGTTGTACTTCCGTAATCTGAAACCTGTCCCAATAAATTAACGTGATTTATTAAAACTAATAGTATAATACCAAATGTAAATCTCATATTTCTGTTCTAACTATTATCAAGGTCATTGTGATGAAAAGTAGCTTGTATAGCGCAGGCTTCACCCTTAATTTTGTGCCCTCATCAAAACGAGTTTTCCTTTCAATTCTGGCGGGACACATTTTCTAGTATACGTGTGCTTAGCAAGGCTTGTTTTCATGAGAGCGATATAGTACAAACCCCCTTTTTCTATAATAATATTCATTTTGTCTAAGTTATTGAAACAAAACATATCTCGGTGGTGAAAGTCCGTTAAGTCTCATATAAACAAGCATTTGTCCTCGATGGTGCGTTATGTGGTCAGCAAGTAATAAGAAAATTTGTCGCTTCGTTCTATTCAAACCGAAATAGTCTAGCTCGTCATCAAATTGAGCTGTGTCAAATTGTTTAATGAATTTTATGGTTTCATCAAATGTCTTATTTATTCTTGCAATCATTTCTTCCTTCGACTTTTCTGCAACTTTAAAAGTAGTATCCGTTTGCCAATCTCTTGATTCTCGACTACCTAATAAGGACTGGCTATGCCAATCAATAGCATACCCTATATGCATTAAGTTTTCGGCAAAGCTCATAGCTTCTGCAGTAGCTTTGTAGCCATATTTATTCTCGGGCATCGTTTCTGCAACAAGAATTAAATAGTTGCGAGAATTTTCAAATCGCTCCAAATAGTCTTTAATAAAACTATTTTGTTGAGCGAACAAAGGTGATGTAACCGAACTGAATAGTATTAGTGTTATTAGAGCATGTATAGGTCTCATAGTATTTGAAATTTGTTAAGATGATTTTAAAGATAATTTTTTTTAAACGCAATGGGTGTTAATTTTTGTATTGCGGTCACAATGAATGGTGATCACTTGTTTATGAAGGGAAGTGCATTTTACCTACCAGCTTTCCAAGTTCAAATTGATTTTAATATTGTAAATCGCTCATCTAAGAAAGGCAATTCCTGTTTTAGATGCTTTGTTATTGTTTGGTTTTAACTACTGCTATCATTAAGGCTTCTTTTAGGCTCTTAGTATTCCCAAAAGAATCGGGGTTAAACCTGTTATTGTTGCTTAGAATAATTAGGGACTTATTAGTGTCTAAAATTCGTATTAAAACGGAATTTGCACCTAATATGCCACCTCTTCTTTCCATGATTTTTGGTTTAGATTTTGCAAAAGGATAATTATAAGTCCAAACACTGTAGCCTGAGTAATTATATTCGGGATAAGAAGTGTACATTAAATCTTTACTGTGCTGCGTCAGCAATTGATCGTCGTACATTGCTTGATCAAGTTTTAGTAGGTCTTCAGATGTCGCATACATGCACCCCGCTGAATAATAATTTTCAATAAAAAATTGCGGATCTCTTCTCTTTGAGCCTTGCTCATCGAAGGAAAATGAATACGCGAAATTTTCTGGATAATTTTGGCTTTCTAAAAATCCTGAATTGTTCATTTTTAGCGGGTCTAATATCCTATTCTGAATAGCCTCACTCCAAGACATTTTATCGTATTCTTCTATAATTAAGCCCAGTAAAACATAATCAATATTCGCATAGTTGAAGGAGCCGAACTCGCGCGCCTTTTTAGCTAAGGTTTCAAACACAAATTCTTTTGGTTTTTTTGTCTGGTTGAATATCTCATCACTTTCATTAGGTAAACCTGAAATATGTAATAAAAGATGATGAATAGTAATCTTCTTGGCATTTGGAATATCATAGTCGGGTAATAAGAACTTTAGATGATCTGATAATTTCAATTTACGTTCTTCGACAAGTTGCATAATTGCTATGGCAGTAAATAATTTGGTGATAGAAGCAATACTAAAATGAGTTTTATTAGTTATGGGTAAAAGATTCTCAGTGTCTTTTGAACCATAAGATTTATGATAAATAACCTTTCCATTTTCTGCTATTAGCACAGTTCCTTCAAATAAATTTGTGCGTACAGCATTTTGAACAATGCTATCGATTGGTGACGTATCTATTTGTGCTTTACAATGTGCTGCAAACGTTAGTAAAGCAGTCAGCGTGATTAGTATTTTTGTCATTTTCTGTTTTTAACTCGCAGTTAGGGCTTGTGCTAAGAAACATAGTCTATCATACCTAAGTACGCAATGGGCCAAATAATGCAATAGCGACGCTAACTTTTGGAGCAAGGGCGATTCTAATTTGCATATGGTACTGAACTTAATAGTCTAAAAAGCTTATTTCATTAGGGCGAAATATACTATTTTGAGATCTATGTAAAAGCGTTAAAATCATTCGAAACTAATATATTCGCTAGGTCTTATGATTCTTGTTCTAAGCCGTTTTCTTTTCTTTATTAAATTGAAGGTAAGAATATACGATAGGTACGATTGAAATTATTCCGGTAATTACTAAAAACAAGGTGAAATTAGGCTGTTTGTCTAAAATCAAACTTGATAGCACGACAATAATTCCACCTACAAACCACATTTTTCCGCCTAACTTATGTGTTTCTTTCCATACCGTTTCACTTTCAAGTGTCCAAGGTGTTCTAATTCCTATAAAGTAATTTGCCTTTATTGTTTTGAAGAAGTTGCCAAGAATGATATATAATACTCCAATTAAGAGCAAAATATAATTTGGATTAGTCAAAGATTGGTTTTTGGCTGAATACAGTATAAACAATGCTAATATGGACATAAAAGTGGTCAATAACACTTTTATGGTTTGAAGTTTATTCCCCATTTTTTTTAATTTGTTTTTAGGATCAATTTTGGGTATAACTAAAAAGAGAATGTAGCAGAGCAAGGGCAATAAGATGGGTATTATTAGGAGCTCAGTTTTATCGCCATACCCGTCTATTTCACCTTTAATATTCCAATGCATAGGAACTTTTTCAGGTAATTGATTCCAGATATAAGCTAAATACATGAACGGGAGCAATACAATTACAACTAAGGGTATTTCTTTTTTAAGGGTCATCATTTATTTTTTTAGTGTTAGTATCCAGTTTAGTAAATCTTCTAATATGCTTGTATTCAAAGTGTATTCTACAAATTGTCCTTTTTTCTCGCTTGTAATCAAATCTGCTCTTTTTAAAATGTCGAGATGGTGTGAAATACTAGGCTTTGAAATATTGAACTTGGCTGCAATTTCTCCGGCATTCATATCTCTCTCTTTCAATAACTCGACAATCTGCCTGCGAGTTTCATCATTAAGAGCTTTAAATAAGGAATTCATTTTGAATGTTTAGGTATTTAGACAAATATCTAATTAATATTTAAAATGGACAAACATTTTTGATTTTAAATGGTATAAAGGGGTTCACATAAAGCACGTTTTAAACTGTTTTATGTCTTCTTAAATTCATTTTAAGAACACTAAATCAGAAGTATTTATGATTCATAAACCCATTTTCCATCAACCATTGTACGTTCAATAATACACCAGACTAGAATGCGCATGCAACAATAGCCTGGCAAAGTGCAGCGGAAGCAGTGACCTTACTGAAAAGTGAGAATTCGCTAGCGCTAAAAGAACTAAATGCACTTGCTCTATTTGGTTTTTATTCCTATAATTTTATATCAGAGCAAAAGGGTATGGCGATCTAAATGAGGCCTGTTCTGTCTCTTTAGAAGAGGGGTTTATCAAACAAGTGGAGCTCTAAGCAGGAGATAGTTTTAAAGCTTGCTTATGGAATATTCGCTATTATGCTTTTATGTAAATTTAAAAAAAAATAGAATTGATGCTTGGCCTCAGAAAAGGCAATTTTGATTGCAACTAGGCTAAGGTTTTCTATTGAAGTACGATAAGTCTCATTCAAATATTCACACTGTTTTCTAGATTTTTTTGCCAAGGTTTTGTCCTTGCGACGAAAAATCTTTAGCGGGTATAATTGTTATCTACTCTCCCTTCCAAATCATCGCTAAGATTTTTTAGTTGTAATTTCTACTTAGATACAATTACGCTAAGCCAAGCTTCAGCATACTAATCAAATTATGTGAATCTGTTAGTTTCAAAAATGGATACTCAACACTGCTAAGAAAAAGGCCATTCGGATGCGCAGGCCACTTTTCTTTAAAGTCTTTTTCCTGATTCAAAATTTTCTCAAACTCATCTAAAGTCATTTTCCCTTTCCCTACTTCCAGCAAAAAGAAAACGCAAATCCGAACCATGCCTCTGAGAAATCGATTGCTGGTAATAGTGAACCGTAATCGCCCTTGTTTCTCATTAATGAATACTTCACATTTGCTTATCTGGCACAAGGTGTTATCGTTTAAATCTGGCTGCTTACAAAGCGTTCTAAAGTCTCTGTTTTTAAGGATAAGAGCCGCAGCTTTTTTCATTTCGGCAAAGTCTAAAATCACATCCTCATAGAAGGAACTGTATCGAACGAGTGCTGGGTCTTTATTCCAGTGCGCGAAATAGTCGTAGGTTCGGGCCACGGCGTCATGACGACAATGTTGATTTTCATTGACCTCAATGATTTCAAAAACTGCGATGCTATTGGGTAGGTTTTTATTTAGTCGAAATTTTAAATCAAATACGGGAGCTTCATCAAGATTGATTTGAATGACATATTGACTTGCATGAACACCAGCATCGGTGCGCCCACAGCCATAGGCACTCACTCTTTTCTTAAAAAGGCGCGCGAGTGTTTGCTCTACAACTTCTTGAACAGTGTTTCGAGTTTCCTTTTGTCTCTGCCAACCTCTGTAGTCACTGCCGTCGAACCCTAAGTGTATGAAATATCGCATTTGTAATTTATTAAAAGAATCGCCTTAGTTCTGCTAAAGAAGTTATGATCTGTTAGGGTATGATAGTTTGTATTTTTTTTTACTCATTAGATCTCGTTAAAGGCAATTAGGGAAGCTACGTAAACATGGAGTTTCTGTCTTGGCTTCGGGTTAAAGCTTTTTGTTTTAAAAGCCAAATTCTCAAGCTTTCTCAAACACCATAAATATACACAGACCTTAGCGTAAAATCACTAAGGCCTTATAAACTTTAGGCATTGTTCTTAAGTCGATTTGCGTCGTTCAATTCTTTTATCATTCTATTCATCCCTTTTAATTCCTCTTTGAAGTATGGTATATTCAAAATCGTTTTGCTGTGGAATTCAAATCCAAGCTTTTTGTAAAAGGAAATGGCATTTAGATTCGAGTCAATTACACCTAAGAAGATATTTTTTTTACCGCGTTCCTCAGCTTTTGTGATAATCTCCATCAATGCCAATTTTCCAATTCCCATTCCTTTGTATTTTGGAATAATATACATTTTCTCTAATTCCACTCCATTTTCAATAGGCCAATTTGTGTTTGAATTATTCCTGATTTTTATAAACCCAACGGGTTTTAATTCATGCTCAATAAAATAGTATTCGGTGTTCTTATCGGCCAAATCTGATTTTATTCTGGAGGCACTAAATTCCTTAATCAAATACCATTCTAATCCGCCATCATTCCAATGGTCAAAAAAATTCTTAGAATATGCATCAATACAAATTTTCTGTAAATTGATGATATCTGTTATCAAGGCCTTTTTTAATTTCATTGTTGCTTTTTTAGCTAGTAACTCATGTGCTAGTATATGCCTTATTAAGCGAATGGTCTAATAGATACGAGCCGAAAAATCGCAAGTATTTTTGGAAGTAGGCGAGAACTAGCGATAGATTGCATGTTAGTGCAGATTTTATTCTTTTATGCCATTAAATCTTTGGCTTTTAGCGTCAATGAATTGATGCGTTCTTTTATCAAAACCAATAATAACGCCTAAACTATCTCTTTTAAAATGAAACCATAGTTCGGCATCTGTGTCAAAAAACAAATCTTTTTGGTAGGCATAAATAGGAATAGGCTCTTTAGCGATATTTCGTCTTATAATTTGAAATTTCAGAGTATCATTTTCAATGAGAATGTTATTCCAGAAGACGCTGCTTTTTTCAAAAAGATAATTACCAACATATTCTTTTTGGTCTCTAGGAGTAAGTATTTTTGGCTTTAAAAACCTATTGCGCTGAACTCGCCTCTTTTTTAAGTTGTATTTGTCTCCATTTTTTAAAACATAAAACTTGTTTTTTCCAGTCTCCAGTGTATCAATTGTATTGAAATAAGGAGACCAAAATGTTCCGTCATAAATTGCGACATATTTATTACCTATAACTTCAAATTCATTTCCTTGTACTAAAACCGCAGTATCTTCATCTATACCGATACCTAATAATTCAGGTTTAATTTTTAATAAATCAAACATGTCATATTGTCTATTTCTATAAAGGTGATGCTGGTCAAAAGCAGTATGTGTCACAAATCCAAATCCAACTTCCGGGTCACTAATTATTTTGTAATTAGCTCCTAAACCTCTTCCACCTCTTGCCAAATATGACCCTTGAATAGATGCGCCAGCCGAATGGCCACCGATAATTCCGCCACGATTTAAAACATTTTTCAATTCGGTATGAACTTTAGTATGTAAATAAGCGTCTGCAGTTCGCCATTGTCTTCCGCCAGTAAGCCAAACTGCTGTTGCTGTTTTTAAGGGCTTTACAAAATCATCGGTATTCGCAATCAAGCTATCTCTGGTGTGCATAAATTGAATGTCATTAAAACCTCGAGCTTCAAATTGTCTTTTTAAAATTTTAAATTCTGGATCATAGTTTATTGAATTTTCATCAAAAGCGGTTGGAATGATAACTAGTTTAGAAGATTCGCTACCTGCTAATTCAAAAAACACCTGCCACATTGCAGCTGTCATTCCGCCACCACCAATTAATAGTGCTCCGTTTTTTGGGCCGAGCGATTGGCTTGCGACTTTATTGGTTTTGGGTAGAGAATTCTGACAAGAAATGAACAAAATAAGAAGTAGAAATAGCGATGGAATATGAAGAATGTTACGTATTGATTTTTTAAATTTCATAGTGTTCGAAATGTTTTTGAATGCTAAGCCAAGAACCCTGCCATGTGTAGTTCGGGGTGTGATTTCTGAGTAGTATCTTTTTTTCTACCAATCAAAGTAGTGGAGATTTGTCGAACCTCGCAAATATGCGCATGCCTTTAGACAAAATACCTTTGGTCTTTTTTTTTGCTACAGGTTTCTATAGCCGTTATTGTTTTCGCTAGAGCAGTTTTCTTTTTGGGAGGGCATTAATTTTTGATCAGACCTCCTGCCCGAAAGTCAATAGGTTACTGTCAGGGTCGAGTAGCGAAAATTCCTTCTGTCCCCATGGTTTTATCTGCAAACTTCCGTTTGGATGTATGCTTGTTCCGTTGTCAGATAATGACTGATAAAGCTTTTCGATATCATTGGTTCTGATGTAGACCTGTCCGTAGTTTTCTTTTGGATCAAGTTCCTTGAACTCGAAAAAGTGAATTTGGATCTTGTCTTTTTGCAGCATTAAATAACCATCGAAGTCTTCACTTCCTAATTGCTTAAAACCTAATTTGTTGAAATAAAAATCTCTTGTAAGATTTTTGTTGCGCATCGGCAACTTTGGGTTGATGTTAGTAAACATAATGATTCGATAATTTAGTGGTTCAATATCATGATTTTTCTGATTGAATTGTGAATCTTGAGAACAGTTTTTAAACCCGTTAGAGTAGTAGTTCTATCGTCTAAGCTTAAAACCGGCACATAGCTTTTTTGATTCTTATAAGAACGCGGTTTGCCTGCTATTGATATTTAAAGAAATGGCAGCTTTACAATACTCATTAAGGCTTGGTCTGCACACTTAGTTATCGCTATGTTTTTTTATGCTATCGGCCGTCTTAGCGCTTAGTTTTACTTGGTCTAAACTTCTTAAAAGATATCCCATTGTAGCTATAAATTCCATCGCTTGGAGTTCCAAACCAAAGTTTGTCTTCTTTGTCCTTATAAACAGAGGAAGGTATAATCTCTTTTTCTTCATCTTTGATAACTACCTGTATCAATTCTTGTCCATTGTTTCGCCATATTCCATTTTCGTAAGTTGACATCAGTACATCTCCATTACTGTCGTTTTCCATTGCTAAGAAGTACAAAACCTGCTTCTCTTTATTTTCAATTCCTATTTGACGTTTAAAGTGTATTGGTTTGAGCCCGCTAACGGCTAGATCATTCGACAAAAGCTTGTATTTGTATTTGGAATTACAAATCCAATAGTTTCCATCTTGATCTTCAGCTATCGATCGAATACCAAATGAGCCACCATCTGGTGTTTCTGTCCATTGGTTTTCAAACATCCAACTAATTTCTTTTCCATCAAATAAATAGATACCCAAATTAGAAGTGCCTAACCAAATATTGTCTTTACTGTCTTTATAAATTGAGTAAATTCCATAAGGATTATAAGAAGCGTTGGGGTGTTTCTTATAGAAATCGTTTTCCATATTGTTTTTTGGAAGTTTTAAATGATAAAGATTTTTTCCATCAAAACGATAAGGTCCACTTTTATCCCACCCCATCCTAAACCACAAGTCTTCGGGTTCTGATTTCCACTCATGCTCAGGCGCTTTGTTTTTAGCGACAGTCAAAATGGTGAATTTTTTTCCATCATATTTGTAAATGCCTTCTGGCGTGTCAAAATAAAAATTTCCAAAATTGTCTTCTTGAATACTCAATATTCTATAGCTGCCTAGACCCTCAACTGAAGTGAAAAGAACAAAGGCTTTGCCATCATACCTGTACACGCCCTTTTCGCTACTTGCAAACCAAATGTTGTCCTTATTATCTACATAAATTACAGTTGCTTTTGGGTCGAGTTCAGTTAGGCTACTAGTAAGCGATTTTTGTGTTAGGGCATTTTGTGTTTTAGGTGTATCGCCCTGACCTTTACAGGAAGAGAACAGGGTTAAGATTCCAAAAAGTATAGTGAAGGTTTTGTTGCGCATTAACAACTTTGGATTGATTCTCTTCAACATAATGATTTGATAATTTAGTTGTTCAAAGCCATGATTTTCCTATTAAATTTGGAAGTCATGAGTATGGTTTTTTAAATCTGCTCGGGTAAAGATGCCACCGCTAGGGTTTGAATTTCGAAGGTAATTTTATCCATTGCTAAAAATTCCATCTACGAAATCCTGAAATCTACCAAAATTGTGTTCTTCAATAAGTGCCAGCTACCGAACAGCAGTTGGCGGCAGTGTGCAATTGCACATATCTCGCCTTGTTTATGAGGTTTTGTTTTTTTGTGATTTTAAACTAATAAAATACATCTTCATCTTTCCCTTGCCTTTGGCCTCGATTTTCCCTCGATTTTCAAAAGCAAAAGTTAAGTCGTCTTTTAAAAGCTCATAAGTTGCATGGCTAATGTTCACTTTTCCTACTTCTCCTGAGGATTCCATTCGGCTGGCGGTATTTACTGTATCGCCCCAGATGTCGTATTGAAATTTATTTAGGCCAACAATTCCTGCCACTACCGAGCCGGTGTGTATGCCCACGCGCATCTCAAAAGCAATTAGGCCTTTTATATCCATATCTTCTTTTCGTTTGCCGACGAAGGCTTGCATTTCCAAGGCGGCTAACATCGTGTTTTTTATAGACCCATCAGCAGGAACTGGAAGCCCTCCAGCGGCCATATAAGAATCACCTATGGTTTTGATTTTTTCAACCTTATTACGTTCTAAAATAGCGTCAAAAGCTTTAAAACAGGTGTTCATTTCGTGTACAAGTTCTTTAGCGGTAAGCTTTTCTGCTGTTTGAGTAAATTCTTTGAAATCTGTGAAAAGTACGCTTACATTATCAAAATCTTTTGCCTCGCTTTCTCCATTTTCTTTTAATTCTTCAGCAACGTCAAAGGGAAGAATGTTTAAAAGTAAATCATCAGAACGCTTCTTTTCTTTCGTTAACAAGTTATTTTTTTGATTCAAAAGATCAAACGCATCTTGTTTTGTATTTTCAAAGACAAGAGCTAATAAAAAAAGCATTAATACAATTCCGCTAAATGTCAAAATATTAAAATGGTGGACATACTTTGGATTAATTTGATTCTCGAATAGATAGCCTTCTATTTGAAGAATACCAATGAAAATTACAAGCGCTATGCATATGCCACTCCAGACATATGAACTTTTTTTGTCTATAAGTAATAACGAAGCTATCGGTAAAACGCCGTACCAAACTAAAGTTCCTGATTCAAATCCACCCGTATAGAACACGGTCCAAGTAACACCAATGGTTCCGATAAGGATAAATAAGTTTGCTGAAATATTTATGGATAAACCCTTTAAAAAAAAGAAAGGTAAGATGCCAATAAGAACCGTATCGAGAACCATTGCCATCATTGGCATGCTCATTTCGAAATAGGCAGACACCCAGAAATAGAAGAATGAAAACCCAGAAGTAAAAAGGCAGGCTTTTACAAAGTAACGAGCTTTTCTAAGCTGATCTTCATTTTCCAAATAATTAGCCGGAATGAACCAAAGGACGAGTTTTTCCATTTTTTTAAATGAATTTGGTGGTAATAAAAATGGCTATTACACAAGCAATTAACATAATAAAACCTTCAAAAAGGCCATAAACAAACGAATATTTTAAGTCTTTCTTTAGGCAACGCATTAAGAAATAAGGAACAAAAAACATTAGTAAACCTTCTGCAAGGTAGATGTAAATAGGCACTCCGCCAATCATCTCCGCATTTTGATAACTCCACCATCCTGCATGAATTGCAAAATTTTCATACAATGGTATAAGCACTGCGCTAAATGCAACCATCATTAGTCCATCTTTCCATACGCCTAATTTTCCTTGTAATAGCCAGGCAATATATCCGATTTGGATTAAAACTACGGCCCAACTAAAAGGCATATACGCTGGAGACTCCCAAAGCAAAGGTTCTGGAGCAGGGTAAACTAGCGTGTTTGTAATATTCACTAAGTATGCATCTGCAAAAAGTTCTGCAAAACCCGCCGTAATTGAAAAGAGAATTAATCGGCCAAAAATTTTATCTTTTGTTTTTAGCCAATAAATGATATAGACGGCAAACATTCCATAGCCCCAAATAGATGCGGTTTTATATCCTCCTGAAAAAGTTGAAAAATATACCAGTAGTCCTATGGCAAAGGCCATGGCTGTTAGGGCAAACTTGCTTCTTGAAGATTTAAGATCCGGCATCCACGGTTCTAGCTTATTGCTTACCCAAAATAAAATAACTTTGAAAAACATGGAAACCGCATAAGCCCCACCCCATACTAACATAAATACTTTTAGCCATAACGGTTTTTTTATTTGGTAGGTTTTGCCACGCTCAAACTGTTTTCTGTCCCACCATTTAAGAGGTGTGAAAAACCATGGTTCTGTTAATGGCCAAACTTCGCAACGGTCTTTTATAGAATTGTCTTGATCTAATAATCCGTTAACGGCTCTTCTAGCCGCTTCATTTGCACCTTCCATAGTGGCGAGGTCTGTATTGGTGCGAACATAGTCAGATGCTAGAAAAAGATTTGGAATGTGGGTTGTTGCATTTGGCCTTAGCCTCCAAGTGTCAACTTGGTTCACTAACAATGGTTCTTTGTCAATGTTTTCGTGTTTTTCCTTGTCCCATTGAATATCTCTGTCGACATAATAAAACTCTACCATCGACCAATCTAGAATCTTTTCACCATCAATGTTTAGGCTCTTTTCCATTTGCTCCCATACATATCGGGCTACTTTATTTGCCGGTAAATCTTTGGCTAACATATCGCAATATTTTGTGCTCTTCCAATCAGAGACATCTACAGAAAGCACTCCTTTAATTTTTCCATTGTAGCGGTTTTCAATATCGTAACCTTTCCAAAATTGCATCTGAGAAATAGATGTAACGGCCCATTCACTGTCGCTGTAAATACAATGTCCGTTCGTGATAATAGCATCTTGATTTAAAAAGAATTGCATTCCGTTCATCCAATTAACAGACTTTGCTAAAGGTGTGAGGCCTTTTAACATGGGGTCACTTTGTGCTATGGCTCCTGATACTAATGGCGCTGCAACTTCAACGGGTACAGCTAAAACAAAATAGTCAGCTTCTATTTTCTTGTGACCTCCATCTGGATCTTGAATGATGGCAGATTTTATTTTTCCATCAGCAATATGTAAATCTTCCACCTTATGGTTAAAGTGATACTTAACGCCACTTTTTTCTAAAAATGAAAGCCATGGATTTAACCATTGGTCATTGGTTGGACCATTTAAAACGCGGTCTGTGTTCACGCCAGGATCCGCCATATTAAAAATCAGCTGAAGTAAAATATCTCCACCAGTTTTAGTACTAGCCGTTTTTGCTTGAGCGGCAACTAATGTTCTTGTTAGACCTTCAACTAAAAGTGTTTGGTAAGCCTTACTAAATCGATCTGCTTCAAGGTAATCCCACCAACCTATACTTTCGTATTCCGCATTTCTCCGTTCTTGAGAACTAGTCATCAACTGCCACATTTTCTCCGCAAAAAACGCTTCTTCGATTTTAGAAAGCCCAGAGTCGGCACCATGCATATCTTTAATAAGAAGTTGTATGTCTGATTTGTTTTTTGGAAAGCTAGAAACCGTAACAATAGATTGTTTTCCATAGCGGGCAAGCATTATTCGGGTGGTTGGAACAAGATTTCCGTAACAACCCTCTTTTTGTTCATTGCCATTTTTGTCTACAAAAGGAATTTCTTTCATAGTGGCGGTTACATGCTTGTAAAAACCTGGAAAAAATCTGAAACCGTGTTCGCCTGGAAGGTATTTATCACTGTGCAGCAAGTTGGTGTTTGGAACATTAACCGAGCGTGCTTTTCCTCCGCAATACACTTTATTACGTTCGTAAACCTCAACTTTATACCCTCTTTTAATAAGTTCATGGGCAGCGCTCATACCGGCTACACCTCCTCCTAAGACAGCAACTTTTTTCATAGTATTTTGATTAGTTTTGTTAATTGGAGAACCTTATTTTATCACGAAACTAAAAACCTTAAGTTGAATCTAATTTTTTAAAACCAAGAATGTTTTGTTTCAGTTAAATATAATACTTTTCTCTTAAGCATCGGTAGCCCCTCTTTTTGGAAGTTTAAGTATGCGATATAACAAATCGCATCTATACTTCGCCTTTAGCTTTCGTCTCAATTTTATCAAGATTTTCAAAGCTAAAATTCGAATGTATATTAGGTAGTTTGGAGCTTATCTGACTCCAGTTTGACGCTTTGATTTAAAGCGCTCTAAATGTATTAGTAGAATGGAAACTAGTATTGATTTATGGCATCTACGCTGTCTTTTTCTTTTCTCTTTTTAGTCATATCGATATGAAGTATGTTGAGCACGAGGTTTTCTAAATAGTCATTCACAATCTGTAAAATGGCTTTCGATTTTCGAATCTAATGCACTCTTAAGTAAATACCACAATACAGGTTTGATTCTTCTGTCTTGCTTCTTTTCTCGTTAACTCTGTCTTTAAATATCAATTTTGGAGTATTTTTTAAAAGTTAATAATTGTTTTCCAAAACCTATGCGATATATACTTCATCAGTACTTCTCAAATGTCATCGTATGGTTGCGTTGCATGTTTCGCTAGCTGAATTATTTGGTAAATACAAACCGAGAAGAAAATTCGAGCATAGTTTGCAACTTAGCTTCTGCTTAGCAATGTGGTATAAATACTATGGTACTTCCGTTATTTTTATTTGAGAATTGTATCATGGGTTCGTGATAATGAAGCGAAATATTTAGGCACCTATGTAGGGTTCTTAGTTTGATAATAATAGTATTAGATGAACAATAGCATATAGCGCGAGGAGGGGTTTTGAGTTTAGATTAGATAGAAGTTGATGGGTAGCGTTTCATAGGTTCGCTGCGCTTCTTAAGCTATGTTTTTATAAAAGCATTGGCGTATATAGTAAACAGCAAACTAGAGTTGAAGGGGCATTCGTCTCTGAGCTAGATAAGCACAAGCGATATCGTTTCATTGAAACCCATGCTGCTCTATTTTTTTTAAGACTTGAACAGCACCAAGAGACTACTTAATGTGATCGAATTAAATTCGAGCAAAGATGATAAAGAGCATTATAGCTCTAGCCATCAACCAGTAGGCCCTAGTTTACCATAAAAAGCGCATTGGCAAAGAAGAGTTTGCCGTTTTCCCAGAAACCTCTAAATAAAGGGTTGTCTACCATATAGATAACACTTCCGTTACCATGATTTTCCACACCAAAAATTAATGTTTTGGCTATCTTTTCTTGGGCTTTGCTACCGGCAAAACCAGATACAGGTTTGTTTTGATTTTCCTCTAAATACACGACATTACCATTGGTTAAATAATCGTAAGAATCGTCGCCTAGCTTTAAGCTAAAGTAGCTGCTATCATAGCCATAAGCAAGTGGGTGTGTATGGTCTACTTTAGTTTTGAAAATAGCGCCCGTAATAGCGCTTTTTATACGTTCTCGTTCTGAACCGTCAAAAGGACGAACAGATTTGGTACTGTCTTTTTCTTGTTTCTTACTTTTTATTGAAAAACCATCCTTTACTGAAAGGCCTTTGATGGCACCACCCATCGCAATCAATTTACCACCATCACGTACCCATTCTTTTAAGTCTTTTAGCCTGTATTTATTTAAAAAGCTTTTATAACCCCATCCACTAGGTAAAATTAAAACATCGTACTCCGAAAAGTCAACACGATTCATGTATTCTGAATCAATAACCGCCAAAGGGTAGTGCAATTGTTGTTCGAAAAAGTGCCAGATTTCACCAAAACGAAGTGTAGACGTCGGCTCGCCAGAAAGTATAGCGACTTTTAAATCATTTACCATTTGTACAGATGAAGAGCCAAAATCCTTTCCGTTATCTACAAATCCGGTCTGTACCGGTGTTAATAGAATTGCATGTTCATTAGAAATAGTAGTCAGGGTATTACTAAAACTGCGATGATTTTTATTATCTGATTGTGTGATGATGAGGCTTCCGCGTTCATGGGTTTTCCCATCTAAAGAAAATGGTTTTTGAGCATAGCGTACTCGAATTTTAGCTTTAAGCAAATCTGCTAGAAAGCGAGCATCTTTCATACTTTTCCAGTTAGAAACATAGGCGTAGGTACCTTCGCTAACATTTGAAACTGTCGAAGTATTAGTTAGCATATCTTCTTTTGGTACGGCATTAATTTTGGACTCTGATGCTACAGCATTTAACCCATAAGCATAAGGCAAAGACCATGCAGTGATATCATAGGTGACAGAGTCACTTAATTTGGCACTTGGCTCAAACAAAACTTTTACCAAAGTGCCTTTTGGTTGGTCAGTATGTACGATCAAACTTTTTTCGCTCATGCGCAAACTTTGGGTTTTTCCTGTAGTATATGAAAACCCTTTTGCACTACCTGATGTGCCCCAATTGTATTCTATATTATGTTGGCGCAGCAAAGCGGTAAGGGCACTAATCTTGTCAGTATCTCCATTCAATGCATAGCTCTTGTACTTGAAATTCTTTTTTATATAGAATTTTTTAAACTCATCATTTAGTTTTTTTGCATTCTTAGAGGCTACTTCAACAGTTGAGAGTCCGGTGGTGTGGTGGTGTGCGATTCTATCTTTTAAGCTTAGTGTATCACCAATGCTAGTTTTTACACCCAAACCAGCGCGCCCGCTTCCCCCTTGCTCATAGGTCATTCCAATACCGCCATTCATAGTAGGGTAGGTGTCTCCATAACTAGGGTATAATAAATCAAAAACTTCTTTCGTGAAATAAAACCATCCTTTAGCATCAAAATACTTCGCGTGATTTTTACCGATGGTTACCTGAAAATCTCTCTGAAAATCAGTGATTACTTCGTGAAAAGGCTCTGCCGCAGGTGCAAAATAATAAGGGTTGTCTATACCTTGTTCATGAAAATCAACATGAACATGAGGTAGCCATTTATTGAAATATTTTAAACGTTGTTGACTTTCAACCTGTGTCAACCAAGCCCAATCTCTATTTAAATCAAACATATAATGATTGGTACGTCCGCTCAACCAACCTTCATGGTGTTCCTTGCTATTTGGGTCATTGTTATAGGGTGTGTTTTTAGTCTGATTATACCAGTTCACATAGCGATCTCGACCATCGGGGTTAATACAAGGGTCCATTAATACTACTGTATTTTCTAAATAGTCTGATTTGATGGTTAGTAAATCGTAAATCGTTTGCATTGAAGCTTCGGTACTTACGCTTTCATTACCATGTACGTTATAGCTTAACCAAACAATAGCTTTTGTGGGGTTACCTTCACCCACCGTATTTTTTAGATGCTCTTCTCGAATACTCTCTAAGTTCTGCATGTTGGCAGCAGAACTGATGTAAGCAAGCAATAGCGGCCTGCGCTCGTTTGTTTTACCGTATTCGTGTAATTGTAAGCGATCACTAGCGACTGATGCTAAGTATTGGTAGTAATCTACCACCTCATGATGACGCGTAAACTGTGTGCCAAGCTCATAGCCTAAAAACTCAGAAGGAGATTTTAACCCTTGGGCAAATGTGAGTATTGAGCTTAAAAAGAAGATTGATAGTAGTAATTTTTTCATGAACTATAGTTTGATTAAAACAACATTTAAAGATAAGCAATATTGGTAAAAATGGCATGCAAAAATCTTTGTTCGGTATTGTTTTTAGGATGAACTTATAAAGTCTTCATTAGATGTAAGCTGTAATTAACGTATTTTTAGGAACTCTAAAATCAAGGAGTTTTATATTTACAAGAAATTTTTAGTTTTATATGGATATTGACTGTTTGCCCTTTAAGAATACTGGTTATTTTTCATCGCTGATTTGTGATTATTTAGATCAAAAATCAGCATTAAAACCGTTCTATAAGCGTTTTCCAACACTAGATAATTTCAAGGGGCAAATTGAGGAAAAAGCTAAAAATTTTCCAGATGCACATCGCGATGTTTTGTACAATTCTTTACAAAAGCAATATGCAAATACAACTGCTTCTAAGAAGACGCAGCAACATATCAAACAGCTTAAAGAACCCATCACCTTTACCGTTGCAACAGGGCACCAATTGAATTTATTTACGGGCCCTTTATATTTTTTATACAAGATTATTTCTACGATTAATCTGACTGTAGCGCTCAAGAAAAAATACCCAAAGTACAATTTTGTGCCTATCTATTGGATGGCAACGGAGGACCATGATTTTGAGGAAATCAATTATTTCAATTTCAAGGGAAAAAAACTACAATGGAACCGCGAAGCGTCAGGAGCGGTAGGACATTTAAAAACAGAAGGACTTCTAGAAGTTTTCGAAGCTTTTTCAAATGAACTGGGGAGCTCTAAAAATGCAGAAAGCCTTAAGTATCTATTTGAAAAGGCCTATCTAGAACACGAAACGCTAACAGAAGCAACTCGGTTCTTGGCAAATGAACTTTTTGGTGCAACTGGTTTGGTCATTGTAGATGGTGATGATGGCGATTTAAAACGTTTGTTAACTCCCTTTATAAAGCAAGATGTTTTTGAACAAACTTCTTTTCATAAAGTATCTGAATCTGTTGAAAATTTAGCTTCGGTTTCTGATGCATATGGTATTCAGGTAAATCCGCGTGAAATCAACTATTTCTACTTGCTTGACGGTATACGCGAACGTATTGTTGCCCAAGATGGGCGCTACCTTGTAAATGATACTAAAATCGAATTTTCTAAAGATGAATTGCTAGCAGAACTAGAAAATCACCCAGAACGCTTTTCTCCTAATGTTATCGCAAGACCCTTATACCAAGAAGTAATACTACCCAACCTTTGCTATATTGGTGGAGGAGGGGAGATTGCCTATTGGTTAGAATTGAAATCAATGTTTGAAACGATGAAGGTTGCGTTTCCAGTCTTGTTGCTTCGTAATTCTGTTTTGGTGATTACCGAAAAACAAAATAGCAAGCTTGAGAAAATGAATATTCCTGTGGAAGATCTATTTCTAAAACAGCATAGTTTTATCAACAAAAAAATACGAAGTATTTCAAATATCGATATTAATTTTGCTCCTCAAAAAGAGCTTTTAGGGGCACATTTTAAAGCACTCTATGAGGTTGCTGAGCAAACTGACGCCTCCTTTTTAGGCGCTGTAAAAGCACAAGAAATCAAACAGAAAAAAGGACTCGATAATTTAGAGAAACGGCTTTTAAAAGCTCAAAAACGCAAGTTGAAAGACCATGTGTTGCGTATGACCGAGATTCAAAATGAAGTATTCCCTGGGCAATCCTTACAAGAACGTAATCTGAATTTTTCAGAACTCTTTTTAGAATATGGAGATGCATTGATACCTACTTTGCTTAAAAAGCTAGATCCGCTATCAGGTGAGTTTTTGATTTTAAAGTTATAGCTCTTGAAAGACCTTGTTTTTCCAAAGAAAATACTTTTTCTTGCCCTGCTAAGTGTCCTTGCAATCGTCGGTATTAGCCTTATGAAAAACGCCATGGAACTTGAAGATGCTGAGCAGGCATATTACTCGCAATGGTGGCGTTGGGGTTATGACGATCAACCACCACTATATACCTGGCTGCAGTTAATAGTGAACAAGGTACTCGGAGTTTCTAAAATTTCATTTTCATTTTTACGAGGCCTTATTTTTTCAGCTATTCTATTGATGCTTTATCATTTTGGGCGTACATGCCTGAATAGTCGTACGGAAGCTATTAGTGCAGTTTTAATTTTGGTTGCCATACCTACCTTTATTGATTTTACTTTTCGACGCCTATCCCATACTGCCTTGTTATGCCTTTTGGTGGTATGCACCTACTATATTATTTATATGCTTATTCGTAAAAAATCTTTGTCAAACTATTTTTTATTAGGGCTAGCAATTGGGGTCGGTCTGCTTACCAAATATAATTATACACTTGTTTTAATGGCATTAGTTCTTGCCGTTTTTTTGAATCAAGAACTAAGAGCTGTTTTTCTTAATCGTAAAATTATTTTATCCTTTCTTTTAGTTGGTCCTCTTTTAATACCTCACCTAGTTTGGTTGTTTGGAGATGTCGCTTTTACCGATGAATTGCAGACAAGTATTGGAAGTAAAACCAATAGTAGATCGAATTCAGGTATTCCTATCGTCACTCCCATCCTTTCTTTTATGCTAAGTTTTTTGAAATTAATGGGGCCGCTATTGATGTTAACACTGGCACTATTTTTTTTTAAACAAATAGATTTAAAGGCAAAAAAAATACCCGAAAAATGGTTGCTACAACTCTTGGTGTCTCAGTTGATCGTTTTGGTTTTAATCTTTACGATACTAGATATTCAGAAGGTTGAGGCAAGATGGCTAATGCCACTTGTAATCCCTTTTGTTGTGCTTATACCAAATTACATCAAAAAAAATCTGCAAAATAAATGGAATCGCAGCGGTTTTTTTATTTTTCTATTCGTATTACTTTTTCAAGTACTGCGAACGCCAATCGAGAAAGCTGCGGATATTTCTTCTTCCGTACATTACGGGTTTGAAGAAGTATCCGATAAGTTGCGGGCAGATTATGGCAATGAAAAATGGTTTTTGCCGGATGTCACTTATGCGGGTAACATTCGCCTATTGAATAAAGAGCGTGATGTTTTTGCTTTAGATGATTTTTCGCTTCCGCCAGATAAAATAGAAGTGTCAAATAGTGTCTTGGTTTTAAAAGAAAAAAATAAATTAAAGTTTGATGGAATACTAAAAGACAGCATCATCAGCTTTGGAAAGGATAAAGAAAACCTATTTTTTTATCTGCTAAGGAACTAAGAATTCACCATTCCAAGAAGCTTCCGATTTTGAAAATTGAACTCGAATATGATTGGGTCTTTTTAATTTTAAATATTCAATACGAAAGGGTTCTATTTCGATAATACAAAAATGATTTTCTTCATCAAGGTATTCCACCTGGTTAGGATTAGAAATCTTACTTCCCGGTATATTTTCTGTAGTATAGTCTTTTCTTGAATTGGGTTGTACCCCGCTCCAATACTTTTTTAAAATACTTTCATCGGTAATTATATGTGCTAATCCTTCCACTTTTATCTGTAACATTTGTTTCGGATGATAAAACAGCATACTTACCTTATTATTTTCTTTAATATGGATGAGTTTTTTAGAACGTTTGTCAGTGTAAATATGAAGCTTTAAATCTTCTGAAACTTTACGCAAAACTACCGTGCGAAGTCTAGGTAGCGTTTCGAGACCCACTGTTGCCAGAGTGCCACAGCGAAAAGGGTGGCCTTTCTTGTGAATGCCTCTTTGTAGTTCGTCTTTTAGTTCTGAGAAGAAGATAGCTGTCATGATTTCGATACTTCTAACTCAAAGATACCAAAAGCTTCGCTATAAAATGTGTTCTCTAAAATGGGACTAAGAAATAAAAAATCGAAACTTAGGTAGGGTTTTTTACTCCATAGTTGTTATATAAAAAATTGCTATGATTAATTATTTGAATTAGTTTAAATAATTGAATCAGTTTAATAAGTTTAGGTTGGTTTTTGATTTTGATGAAAAGCTCGGGGTGGTTCCTGAGCTTTTACTTTTTATACATCGAGGTCAATGACTGTTCTTTGTCTAGAGGGGGGTGTTTTTACCCAATTGATTGGTTGATGGCGCTTCTTCAGGTTCAGCATGATCTGGGTGTTTCTAAGAACCTTTTTGTTCAAATTAATACGGGTGATCAGTCTGAACTTGTCGACTACCTGCGATTTCACTAAATAGTTCTAATTCACTCATTGAAATGCACATATTTTTTGAGCTCACGATCTTCACAGATAAAAGAAAGGTCTGTAGTATAAATTCCTTTATATTCCGAATACACTTGTCCGCAGTTGGTTTCATTATAATGATTGATAATAACCAGTTTACCTGCATCTAAAAAGCTTTGTGCACCTGATTGGTTCCACCAATTTTTCTCATTAGTGTATGATTCATAAAGCACACCATCAAAATCTGCAGCATCTTCGGTCATATTTTTTGCCATACACTTCATGCCTTTTTCATGAACATAATCGCACAATGCTTGAAAATAGGCTATGCCCTCGGCCTCTGTTACTTGAAAACCATAGGTGCTTCTATTGGTTTGATCATAGGCCCAATCCATATTATCAAATTCTACCCAATCACAGCTCCAAGTTGCAATTTTATCAATTCTAGCTTTCATAATTTCAAGTACACCAGTGGTCGTTTGATTAACAAAAAATTCATTAGGCCATGCGCCCCATGATGTTGTGACCAAATAAGGCTTGATTTGCTCGAAGTCATCTCGATAATTTTCACCGGTACCGATACTGATGTAGGCTCCTACTTCATTTCCGTTCGCTTTAAGTGCAGCGATAGATTCAGGTATGCCTTCTTGAAAAGGGTCTATTAATATATAAGCGTTGTTCGCGTTTGCTATGATATCTGCAATGTGATCTTCTTCGAAATTTTCTTGATACGCTTGGTTGTAAATAGCGATCGCTTTGCTCTGTGCATTTGTTGAATCGTCCTCAAGTTGATCAACAGCATTCTTGGCGTCTCTATCACAGGAGAAAATAAAACACAAACTTAGTAGTAGTATAATAGGATTCATTTTCTGCATAAGTTATGGATTAGAAAAAACAAAATACTTTTTGGTGCTGCATAGGTGTCTAAACTAGTAACGTTAATTTGTATATAAAATGATGAGCTAGGCTCTTTTATATGATTGATAGTGCATGTTAGGCTTTTTTTAATACAACCAATTTATTGATTTTTATTTTTAGAATTTAGGCGAACAAACTTGATGTTTTAAGGTGAAATGCATGACCCTCATGTAAGCAAGATCTGTCTAACCTTTCAGCAGTAGCGATACATCGGTTGTACGTATTTTATAGCACCCATTCTTGAAATTTTAGAAGCTGCTAATGCCTCGATCTATTGGTAGCGTGTTTATGAATGCAATCACTATTATCTTCATGGAAAAAGAAAGTTTCATTTTATGTTAAGCAGAGAAATAGCGCATACAGCTACGTTTTTTTTAGATTACTATTCATAATCTTTAGAATTTATTTAACTTATAACAGATTAGCTGATAGGTGAATACGCATTTCATGCCAATTAGAGTTTTGAAAATTAGATGGAATATAAAGCGGTGATCGATCTAGGCTGTATGTTGATAAATTCAAAATGAAAACAATGAAAAAAAGACAATTTTTAAAACGCCTTGGTCAAGCGGCTATCGTAACGCCGTTTTTGAGTATGGATCTTCAGGCGCAAGAAGCTATTGAATTTGGAAAGTATCCTAAAGATGACGAAGCTTTTTGGCAACGTATTCGAAAAGATTACCAACTGAAACCTGATTATATCAATTTAGAGAATGGCTATTATAATTTCATACCACAACCCATTATGAAAAAATATATTGGGCATTTGCAAATGGTAAATTATGAAGCGTCTTATTATATGAGGACTGTGCAATGGCAAAACAAGGCAAAGGTTCGAGATCGTCTGGCAGCTTTGGTGGGTAGTACCTCTAAAGAATTAATTATTACCAGAAATACCACAGAGTCTCTCGATCTAATCATTGGGGGGTATCCTTGGAAAAAAAATGATGAGGCTATTTATGCCATGCAAGATTACGGCTCAATGAAGGATCATTTTCAACTTATGGCTAAAAAATACGGTATGGTTAATATTGTAATTTCTGTTCCAAATCACCCAAAATCTGATGAAGAAATTGTCACCTTGTATGAAGAACAGATTACCGACAATACAAAATTAATCATGATTAGTCATATGATTAATATTACAGGTCATATTCTGCCTGTTCGAAAAATTTGTGATATGGCACATCGTCATGGTGTTGAAGTTTTGGTTGATGGGGCACACTGTATTGGCCATTTTCCGGTAGATATAAAAGCATTGGGTTGTGATTATTACGGCAGTAGTTTACATAAGTGGTTAAGTGTTCCATTGGGTTCGGGCATGCTTCATGTATCCGAAAACAAGATTAAAAAGATATGGCCAATTTTTGCGGATTATACAGATGATACCAATGAAATACAACGCTTGAACCATACAGGTACCATTCCTGTTCACACCGATTTAGCCATAGCCGATGCGATTGATTATTTAGAAATTATCGGTTTAGAAAGAAAAGCGCAACGAATGCGATACCTTCAAAAGTATTGGAGTAATCAAGTTCGTGATGTCAAAAACGTTCGGGTGAATACTCCGGTTGATGCACAACGCAGTTGTGGTATCGCCAATGTTGGTATTGAAAATATAAAGCCGGCTGACTTGGCAAAAAGTTTTTTAGAGGAGTTTAAAGTGTTTACCGTCGCTATTGATTATGCGAATGTTCAAGGGTGTCGAATTACCCCGAATGTTTATACAAGCCTTAAAGAATTAGATGCCTTTGTTGATGCCATTAAAACCTTGGCGGCAAGAGCCTAAATGGTTTTTTTTAAGAGTCAGAATTGAATTAATGCCAATAGCTTAAAAGTTTTGTTGAAAATCACTTATAAAAATTCTAAAAGAACTTGTTCTTAGATTTTCGATTTTCCTATTTTTGCCCATGCAAAATAAAGTCCTAATTCTAGATTTCGGTTCTCAATATACGCAACTCATTGGTAGACGCGTTCGAGAGCTGAATATTTTCTCAGAAATTAAACCTTTTAACAATCCCCCTAAAGACCTTTCTGAATATAAGGCGGTGATACTTTCTGGTTCTCCATATTCGGTACGTGCTGAAGACGCACCACATCCTGATTTGTCAGAAATTAGAGGAAAAAAACCTTTGTTAGGTGTGTGTTATGGTGCACAATACTTAGCACATTTTAATGGTGGAAATGTGGAGAAATCGAATACAAGAGAGTATGGTCGAGCTAATCTTTCTATGGTAGTTACTGATAATCCTTTTTTGAAAAATGTCAATATGGGTAGTCAAGTATGGATGAGTCATGCAGATACCATCAAGCAACTTCCTGAAAATGCACAACTTTTAGCGAGTACAACAGATGTTGAAAATGCTGCTTTTAAGTTTGACGGAGAAGAGACCTACGGCATACAATTTCATCCTGAAGTATATCATTCTACAGATGGAAAACAGTTATTAGAGAATTTCTTAGTACAAATTGCTGGCTTAGCGCAAACCTGGACTCCCGATGCTTTTGTGGAAACCACAGTTGCTGATCTAAAAGAAAAGATCGGTGAAGACAAAGTGATTTTAGGCTTATCCGGTGGTGTTGATTCTTCGGTAGCAGCAGTTTTGTTACATAAAGCTATCGGTGAAAACTTACATTGCATATTCGTCAATAACGGGTTATTACGTAAAAATGAGTTTGATGGCGTATTAAAACAATATGAAGGAATGGGGCTCAATGTAAAAGGTGTAGATGCTTCGGCACGCTTTTTGGATGAGTTAGAAGGAGAGAGCGATCCTGAGAAGAAACGTAAAATTATTGGTCGCGTTTTTGTTGAGGTATTTGATGACGAATCAAAATTAATCAAAGGCGCAAATTGGTTAGCACAGGGTACAATTTACCCTGATGTAATTGAATCGGTTTCGGCAACAGGCGGGCCTTCAGCAACTATAAAAAGTCACCATAATGTAGGCGGATTACCTGATTATATGAAATTGAAAGTAGTAGAGCCTTTGCGAATGTTATTTAAAGATGAAGTACGTAGGGTAGGAGCTAGTATGGGCTTGGATAAAGAATTATTAGGAAGGCACCCCTTTCCTGGTCCAGGGTTAGCCATTCGGATTCTTGGAGACATTACGCGTGAAAAAGTAAGTATTTTGCAAGAAGTAGACCATATTTTTATTAACGGTTTACGCGAGTGGGGTTTGTATGATAAAGTATGGCAGGCAGGTGCAATGCTGCTGCCTGTGAACAGTGTAGGAGTAATGGGTGATGAGCGTACTTATGAAAAATGTGTAGCGCTACGTGCCGTCGAGAGTACCGATGGTATGACGGCCGATTGGGTGAATTTACCCTATGAGTTTTTACAAAAAACATCAAATGATATCATAAATAAAGTCCCTGGAGTGAATCGTGTCGTATATGATATAAGTTCGAAGCCTCCAGCGACGATAGAATGGGAGTAGCGTAGGTTGAAAGTGCGAGCTAAGAACTATTGATCACGCTTTCGAACAGAACACTGAACCATTTCAAAACGATTTCAACTAAGGCTTAAAACAAATGAATCGATTTTTTAAAAATGTACTAGTACTACTAATATTTGTTTTTGTGGGATGCAAGGCAATGGCACAAAAGTTTACAACACATGCGGTCAAGCAGGGTGAAACTTTAGAGAGTGTTGCCAAGCAGTATGAGGTTTCTGAGAATAACATACTCACCTATAACAAAGAAATTAAGGCAGGTCAAAGCTTGACTCCAAATACTATTTTGGTGATTCCGTTGGATGCTACTTCTAAGCAGGCTACTAAAGATGCGCCAAGCAAACCCCAAAACCCTAGAACAACGGCGGCAAAAGACCCCAGAGCTGATCAAGAAGAACCTATCGGCTTTACGTCACATAAAGTAAGAAAACGGGAAACCTTATACGGCATTGCCAATAGGTATAATATTACTGAGGAAGATATTAAACGCTACAATCGAGAGTTGTATTCTGCACAGTTGAAAAAGAAGATGGTGCTTCGAATTCCGAAATACAGACGAGTAAAGCCAACGGAAGAAATTACAACCAACGAAGATGATTTTGAAACCTATACCGTTGCGGCGAAAGAAACCCGATGGAGTATTGCTCATAAGTATGGCATTACCATCGATAGTATGGAAACCTTAAACCCTGCGCTCGCGAAGAATACAAGTTACTTGGCAGAAGGAGCAGAATTGCAGATGCCTAAGAAAGCAGGCTCTAGCGTTCAGAATCAAGTTACCGAACTTTTTATTTCATATACTGTTCCTCCAAAAATGAATTTTTACCAATTGGAGAAGAAGTTTGGAGTGAAATCTGACGAGATTATTCGTTTGAATCCTGAGATTTCGGAAAGAGGTGGTTTGAAAGAGGGAATGATTATTCGCCTTCCTGAGCGCAAGATTGTAACAGGTGATGTGAATACCGATAACTATATTTTCTACGAAGTAAAGCCAAAACAGACCGAATTTTCTTTAACTCGAAAATTAGGAATCTCTTATACTGAGTTGATACGCTTAAACCCTGAGGTACAAGATGGATTAAAAGCAGGAATGGTTTTAAAACTTCCAAAAGAACAAACAGGCAATTTTGAAGTTCGCAACGCCTTGGTATTAGATAAGATTGATTTGTTAGACAGTATTAAGGTTTCCAATAAACCGAAGTTGTTGTTTATGTTGCCTTTCCGTACAGATAAATTAGATACTGAAAATAAGGCCAACACAAAGCAGATGATTCAAAAACGAACAGATGCAAAAATAAGTTTAGGATTATATTCAGGGGCTTTGGTTGCACTTGATTCACTTGCGGAGTTAGGAATTTCAGTAGCTGTAAGAACTTTGGATAATCAATTGAGCCCGTTGAAAACAAAATCACTTTTGTTGCGTGAAGATCTTTCAGATCTAAGTGCAATTATTGGCCCTCTTGATGTGCCCTCTTTGCAAGAAGTTGCTGTTAGAGCCAATCAATACGGGGTGCCTGTGATTGCTCCAATTCCTGCAGATACTAAATTGAGTATGAGCAATGTTTTCTTTTCATATACTGCTGACGAGCTTCTTCGAAAACGCATGCTAGTATATCTAAAATCTAAGGTTGAAGAACAGAACATTATTATTATTGCAGACCTTACCAACGCGGCGGCAAGAGACTCTATTTTAGTGGCGTTTCCAAAAGCCAAAGTGGTTAAAGTGGTGGAAGAGGAAAAAAATATTGGGGTCGACCGCGAAAAGCTAGCAGCACTTTTATCCGAAGATCAAGAAAATTGGGTGATTGTTGAAACGAATAATTTTCGATTGGCCGCAAGCGTTACTTCGATTTTAAACTCCTTTCATAAATCAGTTCTAGATGCGGAGCTAAGTAACAAGAAAGTTTTTGTTCGAATGTTTACTACAAATAAAAATAGGGCTTTTGAAAATGAGGTGATATCTAATTCACATTTATCGAATTTAAATTTTACTTACCCATCTGTTTATCGAGAAGTGGGCAATGATGCATTTGTAAAAAGATACCGGAAGAGATTTGGTGATACACCAGATCGATATGCCGTTCGCGGATTTGATATCGCCTATGACCTAGTCTTAAAATTAGCCTACAAAAATGATTTGATGGAAGTCTCTAAATTAATCGGAGAAACTGAATATATAGGAAACAAATTCTCTTATGAAAAGGATTTTTCTTCCGGATATTTTAATCAGGCTTCTTATATCATGTCTTACGAAAATATGCGAATCATAGAGCCTAAATAATAATCACTTCGTATTGAAAATTTTAAAGTATATTTTAATTTTCGGATTTCTTTTGCTGACAGGCTTTCAGCCAGCACAAGACTATGAAACTATTTCTTGGAATGCGAATAGCCGTCTTTCTTGGGATGATTTTAAAGGAAAAACACCTCTAAATAGTAGAGCTGCAGCAATCACGGCAAGCGGAATCACCTATCGTTTTTCAACTTCAGGTACTAAGGATGATATGGAAGTTGATTTTAAAATTGACACCTATTTTTATCCTACAAAATCATGGTATCAGCCAGAATTAATTGATGACGTTATTTTAGGTCACGAGCAATTACATTTTGATATTTCAGAACTCTATGCTCGAAAAATGGAAGCGCGTTTGGCAAACGAAAGTTTTACACATGGTAATGTAAAAGCAAAAGTTAGGTCTATTTATAAGGAAATACTGAAAGAAGTAGATGACTTTCAAAATCAATACGATGATGAAACTAACTTTTCAAGAGATCGAGAGCAGCAGGCAATATGGAATGAAAAAATCAGAAATGCCTTAAAGAAATAAAACTCCTTCCGGCTAGGAAAGAGCTTCAGTTGTACTTTTTCATTACACGTCACAAATGCTAATTCCTTCCTTTAGCGCGGCTATCGGGTCTTTCCAGGTAGGTATAAATTCTTGAGCAACATAACCTTTGAAGCCTATAGCAACAATAGCTTTCATGATAGCAGGATAGTTCAATTCTTGGGTTTCGTTAATTTCATGGCGACCAGGCACACCGGCGGTGTGGTAGTGGCCGAAATAGTAATGATTGTCTTGTATAGAGCGTATGATATCACCTTCTTGAATTTGCATATGGTAAATATCATAAAGCAATTTGAAGTTTTCTGAGCCTAGTGCTTTACAAAGGGCAATTCCCCATTTTGAGGTGTCACACATATAATCTTTGTGGTCAACTTGGTTGAAAAGTTCCATCTGAATTACAACACCATGTTTTTCTGCCAAAGGCATAATCTGTCGTAAACCCATAACGCAATTTGCTAGACCGGTTTCGTCATCCATTCCGCTGCGATTGCCGCTAAAACAAATCAGGTTTGTATACCCTGCTTCAGCAACTTTTGGAATCATCTCCGTGTAGTTCTTAATCAAAGTTTCATGATATTGTGGGTCATTCCAGCCTTCAGTTAAGCTTATTTCAGCTCCATTACACATGGAGCAATGAATATCATACTTTTTTAAAAGGCCCCAATCTTTAGGCCCAATCAAATCAATAGCCTTGATGCTAAGTTTGTTTAGTGTTTTAAGAAAATCTTCTAAAGGAATAGTTCCGAAACACCATTGGCAAACGCTATGATTGATATTACCCTTGAGCTCTGCTGTTTCGCTATATTCTTTTGAAGGCATGGCTGAACTGGTTTTGCAGGCTAAAAGTCCAACCGAAGCTGCTGCTGATGTGCCTATGAAGTTTCTTCTTTTCATCCTAAAAGTGTAGTATTTGAATAAGGTTAGATCAAGCCAATGATTTTTCTGGAATAGGAAAATTAATTCCTCGAATCATTAGTACATTTACTAAGATATATATTTTTGAACAAAGTATGAATGTAAGTCCCGATAAAGAAAAGTTGATTGAGCTGGCCCATTATAGAATGCCCTTTGGTAAATATAAAGGGCGCTATTTAGTAAACCTACCAGAACCCTACTTGGTTTGGTTTAATCAAAAAGGTTTCCCAGAAGGAAAACTGGGTATGCTACTAAAATCAATGCATGAGATCAAAGTAAACGGGCTTGAACCGCTTATTTATAGAATACAAAAAGATTTTCCGCCTAAGAAGTACTGATTTCTACTCTGTATTTGTATCTTTGAATCCCGTAACAAAGAAGTCGATTCATGTCAAAGACAAAGTATATATTCGTTACGGGAGGCGTTACTTCATCTCTTGGAAAAGGTATCATTGCAGCATCTTTAGCAAAACTGCTACAAGCGCGCGGATACCGAACAACTATTCAAAAATTAGACCCCTACATTAATGTGGATCCGGGTACCTTAAATCCTTATGAACATGGCGAATGTTATGTGACTAATGATGGTGCGGAAACCGATTTGGATCTTGGTCACTATGAGCGTTTTCTAAATGTAAACACTTCACAGGCTAATAATGTTACCACAGGTAGAATTTATCAAAGCGTAATTGAAAAAGAACGGCGTGGTGAATTTCTAGGTAAAACGGTTCAAGTAGTACCTCATATCACAAATGAAATTAAAGAACGGGTTCAAGTTCTTGGAAACAGTGGTGATTATGATATTGTCATTACTGAAATAGGCGGTACGGTTGGTGATATTGAATCATTACCTTACATAGAAGCGGTGCGTCAATTACTTTGGGAACTGGGTGATAAAAATGGAATCGTAATCCATTTGACCCTAGTGCCTTATTTGTCGGCTGCGGGTGAATTAAAAACCAAGCCTACACAGCACTCCGTCAAAACCTTGATGGAGAGCGGAATCAAAGCAGATATCTTGGTGTGTAGAACCGAGCATAATATTTCTGATGAGAAGAAAGAGAAATTGGCCTTGTTCTGTAATGTAAAGAGAGAGGCGGTGATTCAATCTATCGATGCTTCAACGATTTATGATGTTCCGATGTTAATGCAAGAGGAAGGTCTTGACACGGTTGCTATGGAAAGATTGGCATTGTCGGACAAAAAAGCACCGGATTTAGAAAACTGGAAAAAATTTCTTAAGCGTCACAAAAACCCAAAACATGAGGTCGAAATTGGTTTGGTAGGAAAATACGTTGAGCTCCAAGACTCTTACAAATCTATTTTGGAATCTTTTATTCATGCTGGGGCTACCAGTCAGGTGAAAGTGAATGTGCGCTTCATTCATTCTGAGCATTTGAACATGGGTAATATTGATAAAAAACTAGCAGGATTAAACGCAATATTAGTAGCACCAGGTTTTGGAGAGCGCGGTATTGAAGGAAAAATAAAGGCTGTGCGCTTTGCTCGTGAAAATGATATTCCTTTCTTGGGCATATGTTTGGGTATGCAAATGGCAGTTATTGAGTATGCAAGAAACGTGTTAGCACTTAGTAAAGCGAATTCTACTGAGATGAATGAAAAGACTTCTGCTCCTGTCATCAATTTAATGGAAGAGCAGAAAGCTGTTACTGATAAAGGAGGAACGATGCGATTGGGTGCTTGGGATTGTGAATTGAAAAAAGGAAGTCTAGTTGCTAAAATGTATAATGGTGCAACTGATATTTCTGAAAGGCACCGTCATCGCTATGAATTCAATAACGATTACAAAGAACAATTAGCAGCAGCAGGTATGCTTGCAACAGGTATAAATAAAGAAACCGGACTAGTTGAAATAGTTGAGGTTCCTAGTCATCCTTGGTTTGTTGGTGTGCAATACCATCCTGAATATAAGAGTACGGTTGCCAATCCGCATCCGCTTTTTGTTGGGTTTGTGAAAGCTGCATTAAAGCATAAGAAAGCAACAAACTAATGCCAGTTTGGCATAAAATGCACAATTGGACATATATTTGCTCCACCACAATTTGTTTAAGAATAGTAAATCAAACATTTACCAAATCACTTTTTATTTAGATGGAAGAAAAAAAACTGGATATAAATTCTATAATCGGCTTTGTAATCATTTTTGGTCTGATTATGTTGATGCTTTATCAAAACCAGCCTACACCTGAACAGCTAGCCGCAGAAAAAGCAAAGCAAGAACAGGTAGATGCTCAGAAGGCATCCGAACAGAATACAGTTCAACAGAATACGGTTGCCGAAGCTCCGCAGATAAATCTTCAAGACTCTACAGCAGTTGCAAACTATAAAAGCAATATTGGAGCATTTGGTTTTACTACTCCTTCAGAAGCCACAACAAAGTTGGAAAATGAGTTGGTGTATTTAGAGATCAGCAATAAAGGAGGTCAAATTATTGAAGCGCGTATGAAGCAGTTTCATACGTATGACTCTATACCTGTGTATTTAGTTAAAGATGGAAATGCGCATTTCGGATTAAATTTTTCAACTTCAGATAATAGAGTCTTAAGTACCAAAGATTTGTATTTCGAACCTTCCTTATCTCAAAACGGTAAGAATCAAGTACTGTCGATGAAGGCAAAAATCGCAGCGGATAAATTTCTAGAGTACCGCTACGAAATGAAACCAAATGAGTACTTGTTAGATTTTACGGTTCGTTCACAAGGCTTGAATGGTATGATTAATGCCAGCCAACCTATAAAGTTGGAATGGGAGTTAAAAGGTATTCGTCATAATAAAAGTGTAAAGTATGAGAATAGGTACACAGAAATGATGTACAATTATGAAGATGGAAAAATAGATTATTTATCTGCTGCTAGTTCAGATGAGGAAATAGAAGAGGATGTGCAATGGCTTTCTTATAAGCAACACTTTTTTACCTCCATATTAGCTACCAAGAAAAATTTTAAAACTGTAGATATCAGTTCTGAAAATTTAGTAGAGGACGAAAATAAAGCAGTAAAATTCACAAAAAATTTCGGTGCATCTATTCCTTTAGCGTTAGAGGGTGGTGAAATTTCTGAAAATTTAAACTGGTACTACGGCCCTACAGATGTTGAGGTATTAAAGAAGTATGAGGAGTATGGTTTAGATGATACTATATACTTTGGATGGGGAATTTTTGGATGGATTAATAGATATGTGTTTACACCTTTCTACTCGTTTCTAAGTTCATTTTTACCGTACGGGATTGCTATTGTTATCATGACGATATTGGTACGCTTAGCGATGTCTCCTGTTACTTATAAATCGTATTTATCTCAAGCAAAGATGAAAGTCTTAAAGCCAGAGATCTCGGAGTTAGGTGAGAAGTACAAGGACAACGCCATGAAAAAGCAGCAAGAAACAATGAAGTTGTATGGTAAAGCGGGTGTGAGCCCTATGAGCGGCTGCCTACCGGCATTTATTCAAATGCCAATATTTTATGCCCTTTTTATGTTTTTTCCAACTTCCTTCGCCCTGCGGCAGCAACCGTTCTTATGGGCAGATGATTTATCATCTTACGATAGTATTTTTGAGTGGACCACTCAAATACCAGTAATTTCTACGTTCTATGGAAATCATATCGCTTTGTTTCCAATTTTAGCGTCTATTGCGATTTTCTTTTATATGATGATGACTACAGGTCAAAACATGCCGAGTCAACCTGGTATGCCGAATATGAAATTCATAATGTATTTGATGCCATTTATGATGTTGATTTTCTTCAACAATTATGCAAGTGGTTTGAGTTTATATTATTTCGTATCAAATCTTATTACTATTGGTATTATGATGGTTATCAAGAATTTTATAATTGATAACGATAAGATACATTCCCAAATTCAGGAGAATAAGAAGAAACCGAAGAAAGAGAATAAGTTTCAGAAGAAGATGCGTGAGATGATGGAGCAGGCAGATGAACAGAAGAAAGCTGGAAAGCGCTAATAGACTTTTCTTAAATATATTACAAACTTCTCCTTTTAAGGAGAAGTTTTTTTGTTTTAACGACATTTTAAGTCGCTTTATCGAAAATATGATAATTTACACATGCTTTTATACAGAATATACTAGTTTTAAGAAACACAGAACCATTAACTAAAGTAATTTTTATAACATAACATTGATTTTATGATTTAGACTTTTACTCAAGTATTTTTCTTCCCCCTGCAAAGTATTTCGTTTAAATTGCGAACAGTGATTGTTTGTGCTTTTTTTTTGGTTCTTGTCTTATAAGAACCCCATCTTATCAATTGAACATACGCTTATTTCCAGTTGTGGTAAAGTTTTACTAACCAAAAAAACCTTTATCAATGGGGATTTCTACGCTTTTTTATTCCAAAAAACTTTTTCTTTTATTTCTTTTTATTGGCTTAACTACTTTTTCTGTGAGTGGGCAAACATGTCCGGGGCCTGATCCTTTAGATATTTTAAATCCTATAGTGCATGAACCTGATTGTTTTATAACCAGTGGTGATTGTACCTCAAAAGATTTGGAATTGGTCAGTGCATTTTTAGATATTGGTGATACCTGTAATTCTTGCGATGAAGGCGAAACCATTACTGCAGAGTTATTTTTAAGTATAAATAATACAACAGGTTCAACCAGAACTTCCTTTGCTATTTTTGGTAATTTGGAGGTGGTTGCGCCAGATGGCACCAGTGTTTTGTGCCCAATTTCGAGATGTAATGGTGAAATTCCACCAAATCAAATAACTACCCTAAGCTATGGTAGTATTACTTTTACATGCGGTGAAGAACTTACTTTAAAGGATATGGTCTTGTCATGGACAGATGCAGCACCTAATAGCACCTGTGGTAATCACGATTGTAAAGAAATTGCACCAAAATGTGGAACAGTTGATGAAATTGTAATTACACCACCTTTAAACGCTATTGCTTCCGCTGAATGTGATAGTAATAATGAAGCAAACATAGATTTAGTTGTAAAAGGAGGAACTAGTCCTTTTAACTTTTCATGGCTTGGACCAAATGGTTTTTCTTCTACCTCTGAAGATTTATCAAACGTAGCGCAAGGTGAAAGCTATACAGTTGTAATTACGGATGGAGAAGGCTGCACCACTACCACCACTGTAGTAGCTCCTATTTGTTTTACTTGTCCAACATTAACAAATGAATCAGTAGATTTTGGCACTTGTATCGATGATCAAGGGCAGACCCTATCAGTAGATACTGATATCGATACTATAAATATCGAATTTGTATGGTTTGCCTCTGCTCAATCAGACCCTTATATTGGTGGAACCGAAATTGGAACAGCAGTTGCTCCTACTGGGGGAACCGCAACTTCCAATACCGGAATTAATTTTGCAACAGCGGGCACTTATTATGTGTACGCAATTTTAGATACAGATGACCCAGAATTAACCGATCCGAATTGTAGACCTTTTTCTGAAATTCTAATAACGATAGAGGCAGCGGTAACTCCGCTATTTGATGCTGTTGAGATCTGTTCTGATGAAATGGTTGTCCTAGCAGATTTACCGACAAGCTCCACGAATGGAATTAGTGGAACCTGGGCAGAGGCGAATGATGTATTTACTTTTACACCAGACGCGGCAGAATGTGCAACTACAGCAACCTTAACGGTTAATGTAACGGATGCAGTAACTCCGCTATTTGATGCTGTTGAGATCTGTTCTGATGAAAGTATTGATGTATCGAGTTTACCCTTGACTTCAACAAATGGAATTACAGGAACCTGGTCAGAGGCCGCTGGGGTGTACACGTTTAGCCCTGCAGATGCAGAATGTGCAACTACAGCAACCTTAACCGTTAATGTAACGGATGCAGTTACTCCGTTGTTTGATGCTGTTGAGATTTGTTCTGATGAAAGTATTGATGTATCGAGTTTACCCTTGACTTCAACAAATGGAATTACAGGAACATGGTCAGAGGCTGCTGGGGTGTATACGTTTAGCCCTGCAGATGCAGAATGTGCAACTACAGCAACCTTAACCGTTAATGTAACGGATGCAGTAACTCCGCTATTTGGTGCTGTTGAGATTTGTTCTGATGAAAGTATTGATGTATCGAGTTTACCTTTGACTTCAACAAATGGAATTACAGGAACCTGGTCAGAGGCCGCTGGGGTGTATACGTTTAGCCCTGCAGATGTAGAATGTGCTACAACGACAACCTTGACGGTAACTATTGTGGAAGCACCAAGTGCTGGGGCAGATGGCACAACTGCAGTATGTGAAAGTACAATTGTAGATGTATCAGATTTCGTAACGGTATCAGGCGGTACTTTTACAAACCCAAGCGGACAAGGTATTCTGACAGGTTCAAATTTTGATACTACTGGTTTAACACCAGGTGATTACCGTATTACCTATACAGTAAGTTCAGCCAATTGTGGTAGTGATGAGGCTGTTGTAACTATTACAGTCGCTGAAGATATTATTGTTAAGACTTGCGAAGCAATACCAGCAACATATTGTGGAGATTCAAACATTAGGTATGATTTCTATTGGTTTGGAAGCAATGCGTCTCCAGGAGGATCAAATTTCTTCGGGTCAAATACAAGTAACCTCTCCTTTACAGAGTTTAATGACGGTACGGCTTTAATTCAAGGAACAACGTCTTTAGGTAGTTGTACCGCAGAACTTTATATAAAACTAATAGGTAAAACTGACTGGGCCGGTTGGCAACTTCAAGATGGAACCTTTAAAGAAATGGGTTGTACAAGTCCTGATCCTACCACGCTTAATTATTATGTAATTGATAATTCAGTAAGTACAATTACAACTACTGGTGGTGATTGTTTAGAAGAAGGATCTTTTATTGTAAGTCAGAAACCAGATCCAAACGATCCTACAACACCACATTTAGGAGTAATAGTTGGTCAAGGTGGTATGTTGCACGGATTAGATTCAAGCGCGGACGGCATAGCAGGATGGGGTTTCATGGGAACAGAAAATAACCCAAAGAAATACGAAATTGATTTTAATTTTGAATTGAATTGTAGCGATGCTACAGGATGTGATTTTGATGAAGAGATTTGTGATGGTATTGACAATAATGGAGACGGTCAAATTGATGAAGGCTTTGATTCAGATAACGACGGTACTCCAGACTGTGCCGATATAGAAGAGTGTGACGGACTAGACAATGATGGTGATTTGTTAGTTGATGAAGGTTTTGATTCTGATATGGATGGTATCTCTGATTGTAATGATGAAGAAGAGTGCGATGGCCTTGATAATGACGGTGATGGATATATTGATGAAGGTCTAAGTTGTGGAAATATTGAAATTTGTGATGGAATTGACAATGATGGAGACGATCAAATCGATGAAGGTTTTGATGATACCGATAACGACGGAATTGCTGATTGCTTAGATTCTTGTGATGATAGATTTGATGCAGATAATGATGGTACTCCAGATTGTACGGACGTAGAAGAATGTGACGGTCTTGATAATGATGGAGATGGAAGTGTCGATGAAGGGTTTTCTGACACCGATAATGATGGTACTGCTGATTGTGTAGATCAAGAGGAATGTGATGGTCTTGACAATGATGGTGATGGTGATATTGATGAAGGTTTCGCAGATACCGATGGTGATGGAATAGCTGATTGTGTCGATCAAGAAGAATGTGATGGTGTGGATAACAATGGAGACGGTCAAATCGATGAAGGTTTCGCAGATACCGATGGTGATGGAATAGCTGATTGTGTCGATCAAGAAGAATGTGATGGTCTTGACAACAATGGCGACGGTCAAATTGATGAAGGTTTTGATTCAGATAATGATGGTACTCCCGATTGTGATGATATGGAAGAATGTGATGGTATTGATAACAATGGAGATGGTCAAATAGACGAAGGCCTTAATTGTACTGAGATCTGTGATGGTATGGATAACAATGGAGATGGTCAAATAGACGAAGGCCTTGACTGTGCTGAGATCTGTGATGGTATGGATAACAATGGAGATGGTCAAATAGACGAAGGCCTTGATTGTACTGAGATCTGTGATGGTATGGATAACAATGGAGATGGTCAAATTGACGAAGGCCTTGATTGTACTGAGATCTGTGATGGTATTGATAATAATGGAGATGGTCAAATAGACGAAGGCCTTGATTGTACTGAGATCTGTGATGGTATGGATAATAATGGAGATGGTCAAATAGACGAAGGCCTTGATTGTACTGAGATCTGTGATGGTATTGATAATAATGGAGATGGTCAAATAGACGAAAGTTTTGATTCTGATAATGATGGTACTCCAGACTGTGATGATGTCGAAGAATGTGACGGTTTAGATAATAATGGAGATGGTCAAATAGACGAAGGACTTGAGTGTGACGCCCCTATTTCAGGATGTGAAACTGCATTTGCTCGATTTGATGATGGATTTGAGGGTGGTAATACTTGCTTCATTGACGATGGATTTAACAGATGGGGATGGACTAATTATTTCGCTGTTGAAGGTGATTACATCTTAGATTTATATTCTGGTGCTGGTCAATGCGATTTAAGCAAAGGAGAAAAATCTGGTAATGTACAGGTTGCGTATGATGGTGAGGAAGTACTTGTCACAATTGAACTATTAAATGGTTTTGTGATGACAGAAGCACAGTTATATATTGGCGGGGTGCCATATCCTGTAAAAGGAAATAAAGAAACCGTTGCTCCTGGTCAGTATCCTTTTAATTCGGGCGAGCTTGATAGTAACACTACCTATTCTTTTGACCCAGTTGATGTAAGTCATATTAACGGTGGAATTTATGTGATTGTACATGCCGTTACTTGTAAGAAATCAGAAGATGCAGGTAAGGTTTTAAAAACTGCGGTTACTGCCTATCCAATGACATTTAAGAACGACTTGAATTTAAGAGTGGATATTCCGTATGATGCTCAGCTTGAAGTAGAGATATTTGATGTCAATGGCAAGTGTGTAATTGCTAAGAAAGGCATGAATGTCAACGCAGGTTCTAACAACGTGCATCTAGATGTATCCAATCTTTCACCAGATATGTACTTCTTAATATTAAGAACTGGTAAAGAAAAGATCGTTAAGAAAATACTGTCTATTAAATAATAGAATAGCTTATTTAAGCATAAAAAAAGCCCTGACATTTCTGTTGGGGCTTTTAGCATTAATTAGGTTAAGCTTGGTAAGCTCTGGGACGTCAAAGATGCAGCAAAACTTCGCCTAAAAAAAAACTTAGTTGTCAAGTGTTCTTTTTTGTATGCTAACATATACTATCATGATGTTTGAAATTTTGTTGGCCGGGTATAGCTATAAATTTTGTAAGTAGAACTTCCTACAACTATATTTTTATAACAGGAAATATCCTACAATAATTCAATTAAATTTTTAGCGCTTACTTGTAAATCAGTACTTTACTTCTATTATATGCTGCTTCTTTAAATATATGCTTAGTTCTATTTTGGATTGTTATAAATTAAATCATGTCTACCAAATCATAGTTGTGCTAAAGTGGGTTAATTATTTTGTTTAGTATTTATCAGTAAAATTTAAACTATAATTATTTTTTTCAAACTAAGTTTTAACGGGAGACCTAAGATTTTTGTAAGGTTTAATTATGAAATTTCGCATTCGATTTTATTTAGATAAATTGGCACAAAAAAAGACCGCAATTTGCGGTCTTTTAATAACTGTTTAAAGAAGGTTCTCTAGTTGTCAGTATTCGGTAACAATACCGTATCTAAAACATGAATCACTCCATTGATTGCTTGAACATCTACGGCATCGATTCCGATTCCGTCATTATTAGCCCCATCAACTACATTAGCAATATTTCCATCAGTGCCAGGTAAAATAATTTGGAACGTATCACCTTCTAAAGTTGCAGGTGTAACTGTTATGCCAGCTGTGGTCAAATCACCAGAGCGAATATTTGCTCCTGCAATTACATGGTGCTGAAGAATAGGGGTCAACCCAGCCTCATCCGGAATTGCAGCCAATTTAGCGAATGCCTCGTTTGTTGGTGCAAATACGGTAAAAGGTGCTGGACTTGTGCCTGTAAGTGTGCTTAAGACAGAAACGAAATCAGTTGCTGGTGTTAATTCTGTTAATGCAGTAACCAAAGTAGAAAAATTAGGATCTGAAGTGGCAAAGGTAACGACAGTTGGTAAATCAATTACTTGATCGATTGCATGCACGATTCCGTTTGTAGCAACAATATCTGCAATGGCAACACTACTAGATCCATTGAACTTCACGCCGGCATCTGTATTGATGTAAATACTCAAAGCATCTTCGTCAGCGTTTGTGGCGGCGGTGTTTGCATAGCCATTAGATAAGTCACCCGAAGCTAAAGCAGCGCCAAGTATAACATGATTGAAAAGTACCGTATTGATATCGTTTTCGTTTGGATTCATAAAAGCAGTAAATGCTTCATTTACTGGAGCTAAAACAGTGAATTTTTGGTCCGTATCTGATAGTAAATCAGTAAAGGTAGTATTTCCATCTGCTCTCAAAGCGCCGACCAAAGAGGCCAATGCAGGGTTTTGTACAGCATGATCGACGATGGTAGGTAATCCAATTACTTTGTCTACAATGTGTACTACTCCGTTAGAAGCTTCAACATCAGCAGTGGTAACCGTAGATCCGTTTATTTTAACTCCGGTTGAAGTATCTACATATAAACTTAAACTCTTTCCGTCCACTCCTGCAGTTGAAGAGGAAGAAATATAGCTAGTTGTTAAGTCTGTAGATAAATTTTTACCTGCTACGACGTGATTTAAAAGTACTTGAGTTAAAACGTCTACAGGTATATCGTCTAAAGTGGCAAAGTTGTTTGAGCTCAAGAAAGCTGCAAAGGCCTCATTTGTAGGTGCAAATACGGTAAAAGGGCCATCGCCTTGAATAGTTGTCACTAAGTCTGTCGCTGTTAACGCAGCCACTAAACTTGATAAATCGGCAGCTATTGCCGTTTCTGCAATGTCGGCCATAGGCTCTTCTGGGGTAATTAGAGCGATGTCATTATCGTCGTCACTGCATGAAGTAATAAAAACTACTACTAGTAAATAGGCTAGATTTTTCAATTTAAAAATAAGTTTCATGTAATTTTTTTTAAGGTTTATACTGTTCAGTAAAAAAGGATGCTGCCACTCGAATTTAAAAGCACACACCTCAGTAATTTTAAGAGAGATGTAGAATTGATTAAGGGTTGCTTTTGTTTATTCTTTTTTAATATAAGTTTAACAAAACTAAACTATGCTAGGCTTTAATTATCTGAAAATCAATGCTAGAAGGAACAGGTCTAATTTTGTATTTTTGTAGCCCAATTTTAAATTGAAATGAAAAAAGTGGTTGTCGGACTTTCCGGCGGAGTAGATTCTAGTGTTGCCGCCTACCTTTTGAAAGAACAGGGCTATGAAGTCATAGGCCTTTTTATGAAGAATTGGCATGACGATTCTGTGACTATTTCAGAAGAATGTCCTTGGTTAGAAGATAGCAATGATGCGTTAATTGTAGCTGAGAAGTTGGGAATTCCGTTTCAGACCGTTGATTTAAGTGTGGAATATAAAGAGCGGATTGTCGATTATATGTTTAAGGAATATGAA
This sequence comes from uncultured Flavobacteriaceae bacterium, assembly GCA_938029725.1. Lineage (GTDB taxonomy): Bacteria > Bacteroidota > Bacteroidia > Flavobacteriales > Flavobacteriaceae > Maribacter_C. Next base: position 106,687 of record CALHGE010000012.1, on the reverse strand, counting down.
ATGGGTCGCACGCCGAACCCTGATGTGCTTTGTAATCGTGAAATTAAATTTGATGTGTTCTTGAAAATTGCACTTCAGCTAGGTGCCGATTATGTAGCTACAGGCCACTATTGTAGAAAAGGAACGATAAAGAATGCCGATGGTAGCGAAACTTATCAGTTACTTTCTGGAGCAGATACGAACAAAGACCAATCCTATTTTTTATGTCAACTTTCACAAGAACAATTATCGAAAACGCTTTTTCCTATAGGGGAATTGCAGAAACCTAAAGTCCGTGAAATTGCTGCTGCCAATCAGTTGATTACAGCAGATAAAAAAGATTCTCAAGGCCTTTGTTTTATTGGGAAGGTGCGTTTACCAGAATTTCTTCAACAAAAATTAAAACCTAAAAAGGGACTCATTGTTGAAGTTCCTTCGGAAATAGACCACTATAAACGAACGAAAACTAAATTCGCGACAAAAGAAGAAGCGTTGGCTTATACTGCAGCAAAACCTGTATATAAGGTTAAAGAAGGCAAAGTGGTAGGGGAGCATCAAGGTGCGCATTACTTTACAAAAGGACAGCGAAAAGGCTTGGATGTAGGCGGAACCAAAGAACCTTTATTTGTAATAGAAACAGACGTAAAGGAAAACGTAATTTATACTGGCCAAGGAAAAAATCATCCGGGTTTATATCGTAAAACCCTTTTTGTAACTGATGAAGAATTACATTGGGTTCGTCAAGATTTGGCTTTAAATCTTGATGAAAATATGGAGGTAATGGCAAGAATACGATACCGTCAAGCGCTTGAAAAAGCAACTTTATACAAAGTTAGTGGAGGACTCTATGTAGATTTCGAAGACCTACAATCTGCCATAACAGAAGGTCAGTTTGTAGCGTGGTATGTGAAAGATGAGCTTATAGGTTCAGGAGTAATTTCTTAATCAATTGGTGTTGAAATTTTCCTTTTAGTGCCCCCTTAAGCGTGTTTTTTGGAATCTTTATGGAAAGCAACGTAATGCTATAAAACTAAAAGCAACTCATGCAAAACAAGATCACAGCTCTTTTTAAAATCAAGTATCCTATTATTCAAGGCGGCATGGTTTGGGCTAGCGGTTGGCGCCTGGCATCAGCCGTTTCCAATGCGGGTGGTTTAGGTATTATCGGCGCAGGAAGTATGTACCCTGAAGTGCTTCGCGAACATATTCAAAAATGCCAAGAAGCCACTAATAAGCCTTTTGGAGTAAACATTCCGATGTTGTACCCCAACATCGATACTTTGATGGGTATTCTAATTGAAATGGGAGTGAAGATTGTTTTTACTTCTGCTGGTAATCCCAAAATATGGACATCGCACTTAAAAGAAAAAGGAGTAACTGTTGTTCATGTAGTGAGTAGTTTGAAGTTTGCTCTGAAAGCTCAAGCCGCTGGTGTTGATGCTATTGTTGCTGAAGGTTTTGAGGCAGGTGGACATAATGGGAGAGATGAAACTACGACCTTAACATTGATACCATCGGTAAAAGAAAAAATTACTATTCCCCTAATTGCAGCGGGTGGTATTGCAACAGGTCGTGCTATGTTGGCAACTATGGTTTTGGGTGCAGATGCAGTACAAGTAGGAAGCCGTTTCGTAGCCAGTGCCGAAGCTTCTTCTCACGAGCTATTCAAACAAAAAGTAGTGGAGACTGTGGAAGGTGAGACAAAATTAACATTGAAAGAATTGGCACCTGTACGGTTGATTAAAAACAAATTTTTCGATAAAGTTCAAGAGGCTTATACAAGAGGAGCTACTAAAGAAGAACTCAAAGAAATTTTGGGAAGAGCTAGAGCAAAACGGGGTATGTTCGAGGGCGATTTAGAAGAAGGAGAGCTAGAAATTGGTCAAGTAGCTTCATTGATAAATGAGATTAAACCTGCAGCGCAAATCATTGCAGATATGATGCGCGAATTTGAAGAGGCTAAAAATGAAGTAAGGCTATACTAATCATCTAAAATTAAAGGTTCAATAGTCTTCAAACTAGAGAGGTATTCTACCAAATCGCGTAGTTCTCTTTTGCTAATCAATTTTCCTGCAGCTGGCATGGCCGATATACTATTTTTACGTGTTTTAATTCTTGAAATCCCAATCTCTATAGGTTCTGCATCCGAAGTTCTAATGATTAGTTCTTTGTCGGTTTCATGTTCTAGAATTCCACTTACAACTTGACCATCCTTGAGGCTTACCGTAATAGTGCCATAACCAGGTGCTAATCTTTTACTTGGTTCAATAAGTGCTTCGAGAATTTCTGCTCTTGTTAAAATATTTGCAATATTATCTAATGCTGGTCCTACTTCGCCACCGGCACCTTTAACCGCATGACAACGAACGCATTGGGCTGCTGAATTGTTGTTAAAAACATCTCTTCCTTCCCACCATCTTCCACCATATAGTGTTTCTTTATACGCATCAATCGTAGGGCCACTAATTTTAAGATTACCCAAGGCAAGAATAAGACGTTCTGATTTTGTCGCTTCTGTTGCTTCTATTAAATCAAGAATTACACTTTCATTAAGTCGCCCTCGTTTGCCCTCTTTAATCAATCGCTCAAGTGCAGTTTCACTTTTAGCTAGAGGAAGTTCACCTAGAACCCCTAATATTTTTTGTTGTTCTCCAACAGATCCACTTCTAAAAATAGGTTCAATAATTTTTGAGAGTTCTACTTTCGAAATATTTATTTGTGCTAATAATCCGATAGCAGCCTGCTTCACTTTTTGATTTTGATCGCGCATGCCAATAGACATGCCCTTATCTATTAATGTTGACTTAAGGCTACCCAATGTGCTCAGCATTGCAGAACGTACTTCTGGAGAGCTATGGCTTGCTAATAGGCTAAGTATTTGTTTGTCTTGGGTATTGATACCTAAGTTTTTTATAGTTTCTGCAACCCCAACCAAAATTTCGGCATCGGTGCTTGCATCGTGTAACAGTAACGAAAGATCTTTCTCTATTTTACTTTTCACTACACTAGGATCTCTGGTAACTTCTCCTCGAAGTCGGCCATCTACGCGATCAAGAACAGAAGGCGAGCCCCAAGTACCCAGCGCGGCTATAGCCTCTCCGCGTAATTCACTTGAAACATTGGTGCGTTTAGCAAAAGCGATCAGATTGTCCATCTCTTTTTCTCCACCCACTCTTAGCGCTGCATTTATACTTCTACGTAATAAGGCTTCAGATGTAAATCGATCTTCTTCTAAAACTTTGGCTAAAGCTGGTAGTGCAGACTCAATAGACCAATCATCGTTGATGGCTCTGGCTGCTTCTGTTACAATATATTCATCAGTATCGGTTAAGAATTCAGCGACCAATGGATCTTGCATTCTTCGTAAAACTAAAACAGCAGCAATACGTAAGCTTCTATTTTTACTCTGTGTTAAAGCGAGCATCGATTCTTGTTTACCAATACGTGAAAGTGCTAAAACACCTGCATGTCTTAGGTACACATCAGCATCTGCATTTTTAGCAATCATAGCCAGTAAGGCTTGAACCCCAGCCTCATGTTTTGTGCGTCCCAAGGCCTGTGCAGCAAAGAATTTTACACGGTCGTTTTCATGTTGAAGTAAAGCGATATATTTGGAAGCCGCTTTGGTATATTTTACAGCACCCAAAACCTTTAAGGCTTGAGCAACTATTTCAGGATCTTTATCAGATAATAATGCCACCAAAGGTTGCGCTTTTGCGACATCGTCAGCGGCTATTTGTCCGATGCCCCAAATGGAATGGATTTTGGCAAACTGATGCTTACTTTCGTCTAAAACCGATTTAAACTTTCGATAGCCCCAAAAGGTGCTTTTTGCTAAGGTGAATTGCGCTTTTTGTCGAATGCGCATATCTGAATAAGATAGGAGTTGTACAAGCGCGTCATTCGATTGATCCGCATAATCTAAAGTCATCAGGCGTTCTGTTTCTTTTCTTTCTTTTTCTAAATTATTTTTATTGGAGCTGACGTCTAATTTCCAAACCCTTCCATAGTTTTTAGTGCCCCAGCCTGTGACCCAGTCGGCGAGATAAAGGGCACCATCAGGTCCGAATTTTATTCCGGTTGCTAGCACACCACTAAGCATATCAATATCTGTGTTCAATTGAAAAGAAGCGCCTTTAGGTTTCAAATCGAACGACCAGATATGAGATCTACTGGGGTCACCTACAAACTCTACTATAAAAAATCTGTTCAACCAGTCTTTTCCCAAGGCTGTCCCTGGATTGTAGACCATCCCTGTTGGGCCATTATGAAAATTTTGAATAGGAGGAATGATATAAGCCGCCTGTCCTTCCCATCTTGGTTTGAATAATTCTTCATCCATCCAAACTTTATAATTGTTGTTTTTAGGGTCGGTGTATTTTCCAAATTGCCAGTTGGTTCGCCATCCCGAATCAGAACCTTCCACAATATGAACTAAGCGTTCGCTTTCGCCACCATGGTCACCATCATTATCAGAGGAAATCATATTGCCATAGGCATCAAATACAAATTCATGAGTGTTTCTATGACCTCTAGAGAAAACCTCAAAATTACTACCATCAGGATTAGACCTTACAATAACGCCTTGATTTGGATAGTTGTGATTGATTCCATCTACCGTCGTGATATTCACTCCAATGTCACCAATACCCCAATATATTTTTCCATCTGGCCCTTGTATGGCGCCAGACATACCATGACCGCCAAAACCAATATGAACAGCAAACCCGTGGGCAATAGAAGTTTTCTCATCTAATACACCATCATCATTACTATCAGTAAGGCGCCACATATCAGGTGCTATCCCTACAAATACATCAGTATCACGAACTAATAATGCGCCTGCTACATCTGTAATCTCCGTATTGAAATCTTCTAGAATCCGTTTGGAGACATCGGCCATACCATCCTTGTTGGTGTCTTCAAGCATCCAGATTTCATCTTTTTCTACCTTTAGGTCTCTCCAATCGTGACTTCCATCTTCATTTAAATCAGACAACCAGTTGTTGTCTTCGCTACCCTCTGGAGCAAAGGTTTTGCGTATAAAAGCGCGTCGATCTTCTACCGATTGGAATGCTATGGAAGCTGTCATCCAATCTTGATGTCCTCTGATGTCAAACTCTGAATTTTTTTGGCGATTCGTACGTGTTAGATAAATGCGCCCTTTTGTGTCTATATCCATCGCAATGGGGTCTGGAGCTAGCGAGTCTGACGCCCATAGGCTTAACTCCAAGCCATGTGCCATTTTCACAACAATACTTTCACGTGCTCTTGTGGCTCTTTCAAAGCCCAAAACGGAATCTTCATAAACCGTAAGTGGCGTTTCTTGAGCTTTGTTTGATTTTGTAGTACAAGCTGCAAGCAGTAAAGCACTAGCAATAAGCCATATTGCATTATGGCGTGCAGAAAAACATTTCATAAAATTGATTATCAAGTATGGTTTAGCCTTTGCTTAGGCATCTAAAACCTTTTCGGCCTTTTCAAGTTCATCGTTGTGCACAAAAACTTCAGTCTCACCCAACATGGAAGATGCAAAGCCTGCCAAACGCGCAGATTCCGCTTCATCTTTAACCACAGCAATAATATCGATTTCTTTTAATCGGCTTACAATACTCTGTGCCGCCGTTCTATTACCAACAAATATTCGGGTATAATTCGAATTCATATCTATTTTATATTTTTAAGTTTGTTTACCTAAAATACGAATTTGTTTTACAACATCGCAGCCATTTCTTGAAGATGTTTGTCGAAGTTTTTAAGCGTATTGGCAAGTTTGCTGATTTGTTCTTGGGCCTCTTTCCAATTCTTTTCTTCGACAGCTTCACGAACACCCGGTAAGGTTTTTACACCATAACCTGTATAGAATCCTGGAGCGTAAATTTGGTGTTTATACCAAGATCTACGTGGTAAACCCTCTTCTGAGGTAAGTACATGTTCTGCCTGCATTAATCGCTTATTCAGGCTATGGCGTCTTTCTATTGAAAGTTTTGAAATATCAACTTTTGAAAGTACTTCAGTAGTTGTTTTTATGGATGCTAAAGCATTTTGAATGGGTGTGAAATCAAAGTAAGGTATTGCCTTTTTTTTCTTTGGTTTTAAGAACGGTTTTTTAGGATCGGCTGCCAATTCGAAACTGTTTTTTTCAACCATTGTATTATGCTTTTCAACAGCTGTACGCATCGTATTGGTTTGCATCATAATCTCATCAAGGTAACCTAAAACGGTTTTGTGCCACTGCTGAAAGTCAAAAGGCAACATATCTGCATTTGCCAATCGCAGTGTGATCCTGCCCGCCGTATTGGCTAGTGCCACCCCATAGGCAAATTCAGGGTCTTTAAACCTTTTGTAATGCGGATAAGTATCATAAATAGTATGGTATTCACCTCCAGCGTTTTCACCCCCAAACCCTAAATTTAGGGCTGCAATGCCTGCGTGCTGAATAAATGGGGTATAATCTGAGCCCGAACCTAGCGCAGATAATTTGAATGCGCCATCACCACCATTCACCATGTCAACAGCGCTTCTCCTTTCTTTAATAGAAACCCCTCTTTGAGGATCGGTAACCACCGCTGCTACTTCGCCAACCATGGCTTGCAAACTATGCGAGCCACCAACTCCTAAGAAACCACGTCCATTTCCGTCTGTATTAATATAGGCCACAACTTTTTGTTGTAATTCAGTTTTATGATCTTCAACCCATTCGGTCGAACCAATGAGTCCGGGTTCTTCAGCATCCCAAGCACAATATACTATGGTGCGTTTTGGCTTTTGACCTTTTTTTGCCAGTTCACCAACGGCACGGGCTTCTTCCATTAAAGCTACCATTCCGCTGATAGGATCATTTGCACCGTGTACCCATGCATCATGATGGTTACCGCGCATTACCCATTGATCAGGAAAATCGGTTCCTTTTAATGTTGCTATTACATTGTGGGCAGGTACTAATTTCCAATCAAATTCTAACTTCAAATGTACTTTTGCAGGGCCAGGTCCGATATGATAAGTGATCGGTAAGCCACCTCGCCATGATTGGGGTGCAACCACCCCATCTAGGGCTGCCAGTAAAGGCAGTGCATCTTCATAGGAAATTGGTAGAACCGGAATTTTTGTAATTGTTGGAGCATCTTTTCTATCTAAGCGTTTGGCATCTTTGGTAGCGCCATAGCCAGGTGTAAGCACATCACCAGGGTAGGTTGGCATATCCATTACAGAGCCTCGTTGTACGCCTGTTTTATTTTTAAATGCTCCTTTAGGATAGACATCTCCACGACCATAACCATCATCCGCAGGGTCTGAATATATAATACACCCTATAGCTCCATTTTCCGCTGCTAATTTTGGCTTGATTCCTCGCCATGAACCTTGGTATTTGGCAATGACGATTTTTCCTTTTACATCAATTCCTAATTTATCAAGTACCTCGTAATCACTAGGAATTCCGTAGTTCACGAAAACCAATTCTGCTTCTACATCACCATCCCTTGAGAAGGCATTGTAACTAGGTAGCAAGGCATCACCTTGCGCGGTATATTTATCTCCTTCAACCGGTACAGCAGTTAATTTGGCTTTATAAGTGGTCGGCCCTGTAAGTTCTAGTACGCGCACTTTAGGATAAGGAAACAAAACATGATAGGTTTCAATTTTAGTATCGTAGCCCCAAGATTTGAATTGCTTTTGAATCCACTTTGCATTTTTCTCCCCGTATTCGGTACCTACCCAATGTGGTTCGGCAGCCATAAGTTGCATCCATTTATCAAGATTATTAGCAGTTAGTTTCGACTCAAATGCAGCTTCTAAGGTTGTTTGTTTTTTTGCATTATCCGAAGTGAAACCGAGAATAGATTCTTGTGCGTTTACAAAACCTAGTGCAAAGCATAATAGGAGTGTGAAAATTTGAGTTCTCATTTGAGTTGGATTTTTAGTTACTGAAATTACAAATTTTATGGGAATACCTAGAAACAAAATAAACGAATCAAATAAATTTTTAGGAAGCTTTGGCTTACCTAATCTCACCTTTGGTTTTCAAGTACCAATACTTAATGTAAAAAGGTGTAATCGCTGAAGGAAGAACAAAAGGGAAACTGCCTAGAATTGAAGCCAGTCAGAATGAATGTGATAATTAAAGCGATTAACCCTGCAACCATTTACATTACATGCGGTAGCAACTAAGCTGCTCCTCTATTTTTTAAAAAAGATGAAATTTTTAAGACCAAATAAAAGTTTTCGAATATGATGCGGGCTAAATCTTTAAAAATCTGATAAAACAGACCATAAAAGCTAATTTTTTTATGAATACAGAGAATAGCAGTAAAGCGGTTAAAATGGTCAAGCCTATATCTGCTTTGATTTTTTTGCGAAGTTTCAAAGTAAGCGCTCAAGGACCCATTAAAAACAAGACAGCTTATAAAGCCGTGATGACCTATTTAAAACAAAAACGAGTTCTAACTGAGTTGGTGTTTTTTGTTTCTGCTTGTCAAGCATCTAAGAATTGGCAATAGTTTCTAAAGCAACAACCAATGTATCAATCTGTTTCTTGGTAATGAAAATAGCAAAAGATAGGCGCACTGCATTGAGACCGAACGTGCTCATGGGGCGGCTGTCGATTCCGTAGTCATCAAAAAGGCGATTTTTCACTTCTTTCACATCTTTGCCTAAAATCTCGACAACTTGAATACCTGCGGAAAGTGAATCAAGTGCTGGAGTTTTGAGAACCAACTTGGTATTGTTTTTTATTTTATCTCTGAAATAGTGCTTTAGGTCATACGTGCGATCTTGTATTTTTTGTGCCCCTACACTATTTCTAAAATCAAGTGCTGCACCCAATCCTAATACTTCAGGCAAGTTTCTGGTGTTATAATTCTCTAATCTACGGATACTGGTATCTTCATATCCACGGGCTACAATAAGTGGTTTTAGATGCTTTTGACTTTCTTGCTTGGCATAGAAAATACCAACTCCCTTTGGAGAAAACAACCATTTGTGAGCACTGACCGTATAAAAATCACAATCGATATCCTTCAGGTCAATCGTAAACATGCCTGTGGCTTGAGCGCCATCAATAGCAACCAAAATACCTTGCTCATGAGCCATTTTCGTCACCTCTTTTAGCGGAAGTATCATGCCGTTTGTGTTGACCAAATGACAGATCGAAATGACCTTTGTATTTGGAGTTATCGCTTTTCTATAACTGTCTACTATTTCCTCCACACTTTTGGGTAGCATGGGAAGGATTGGGCTTACTAATTTTATTCCTTTTGAAGCTTGCCAATATTTCCATGGATTTACTGCGCTCGTATGTTCGTGGTCCGCTGAGATGATTTCATCGCCTGCATTTAAATCCATACTACTAGCAATAAGGTTCATGCCTTCCGTAGTATTGTGAATCAAAGCAATTTCCTCTTCGGAGACTGAAAATAGCGCTGCTGTTTTTTTACGTACTTCTTCTATCTCATCTTTCCAACCACCCCACATATATTTTGAAGGAAAATCGTCTAGGATATCTCTAAAGTTTAGGGTTGCTTCCCGAATGGGCTTTGGGCAAGCACCAAGAGAACCATTGTTGAAATACGTTAGGCCTTCCGCAAAACGAAACTGCGATTGTACGGTTTCCCAAAAGGCTTCAGAAGTGTCGGTGCTTTTTAAATCGGTCAAGGCAGCTTGTAAAGGTGTTGCTGCTTGTGCCCATATTTGTGAGGGGGTTGCTAATGCGCCAGCTGTACCTATACCTAATGTTTTTAAGAATTTTCTTCGGTTATCAGACATGTTTTAAAGATACCTAAAAGTGTTAAACTTTTGGTATCAGCTATAAAAGATTTTTGATATCGCTAACCAAACGTTCAATTTCCTCTGTTTTAGTACCGTCATATACTCCTCTAATTTGCTTTTGCTTATCAACCAATATAAAGTTAGGGGTATGTATAAAATCTTGAAGTCCGCCGTCTCCTTCATTCACTGCGGCAAAATAACTTTTACGAGCTAGGTTGTAAATATGTTTTTTTTCTCCTGTACTAATGTTCCATTTGTTATTAATTGCTCCATGCTTTTTTGCATACTCTTTCAAAATAGGAATACTATCTAATTCTGGGGTAACCGATATCGAGAGGAATTTCACTGTATCATTATCAAGAAAAATATTTTGTAATTTCTGCATATTATTTGACATGATTGGGCAGATACTTGGGCAACGTGTAAAGAAGAAATCGGTTACATAAATTTTGTCTTCATACTCTTTCTGAGTGATTTTCTCACCATTCTGGTTGATCAGCTCAAAATCAGCAACGGTATGGCCTTTCTTTTCATTTTGTAAACCTATAGCAACGAGTTCAGGGTGGAAATCGGATGGGTTATATACTGGTAATTCTGATTTAGTATTGAATATTCTAGAGCTAAGTACCATAGTGCCTACAATCAAAAGGACTATTGCAATAATCGATTTCCAATATTTTTTAGTTTGTTTCATTATAGTACGGAAGTATTTAGTTCAATATCAGCATGTTGCCAAGCCTTTTCAAATTCTTGTTTAATGGCTTCGGCTTCTTTTAGTTTACCCTGTGCCCTTAAACTATTATGAAGTCCCATTAAAGACCATCCGTTTTGACGAAGTACATCTAAATCTTCTTGGAATATTTTTTCAGCGGCTTCATACTCGCCAATCTTCATTAATACCGCACCTAAATTCTGGCGAGTCGGAATGTGCCAAGCAGCCGGTTCTGTATAGGTTAGTGCATCTTCAAATTTTACTGCTTTTTCAAGATGATCAATTGCTGTTGTAGTCTCACCTTTTAAAGCAGACAATTCACCGGCAACTAATTCATAGGCGATATTGGCTGTATGTATAGAGGCGTTGTTCGCAGTTGCTACCAAGGTTTCCAATTCAGGATCTTTTTTCAAGGTAGCTATAGCATTCAATTCTTCCTGAGCCTCTTTTATATTCCCTTTTCTGATAAAAGCGATACCTCTCGCATAATGGCGTATTAGATTAAGATGTTTAATTTCAGGGTTAGGGGCAGGGATGGTTAAAATTTCATTCCATTTACCAAACCTCGTATAAGCCAATAAGGGTGTAGCGGCGAAATCTTGTAAAAAGGGAAGTGTCACTAATTCACCTGTAGGTACTTTTTCCGCCGTCTTCTTAGCAGCAGAAATCGCAATTTGGCTATCCCCAAGCAAGCTCGCAGAGGACCAAAGAAAATGAATGTTATGAGGATAGTAGGCTAGTGGGTAAAGGCCTTGCGCGAAACATTGTGAAATATAATCCTCATCGGCAAGAATAGCAGTTTGATTTACTTTAACGGCGTCTAAATACCTGCCCACGCGAATATAGATGTGCGATGGCATGTGCACAATGTGACCGGCACCAGGCATAAGCGAAGCCAATTTATCAGCACTAGCTTCTCCCATATCAGGATAAGGCAATTCCACCATGTGAATATAATAGTGATGTCCTCCTGGGTTTTCTGGTTCAAGTTCCATCGCGCGTTCAAGAGCAACTTTTGCTTCTTTTATATTAGGAGATGGGTTTCCATCGGTATCCCAATAATTCCATGGAACGGTATTCATAACAGAAGCAGCATATAGAATTTGTATGTTGGCATCTTTAGGATATTGTTTTGCCACTTTAGCCATGGCTTTCATATACGCCATGTTCAACGCCACAACATCCTTGGTGAAATCTTCACTATATCGCACAGATAGTGCTGTAATAAGTGCTTGCTCTTTTTTACTCCCTTTAGCTGCTAGTCGTCGAGCATTTTTCATAGCCTCATTAATTTTGTTCTTGCGCACCTCATCGGGGATAGGGTCATTGATATTTGGGCCTAATGCAAAAGCTTGCCCCCAATATGACATCGCTGAATTCGGATCTAGTCTCGCTGCCTCCATAAAAGAGCGATGGCCTTCTGCATGGTTAAAGGCGTAAGATAATTTCACACCCTGATTAAAAAAAGCCTGAGCTCGTTCAATCTTTGAAGAGGTAGGAAACTGAAGGTTGCCCAAATTGGTAAAGAGCGGTGAAATTTGTCGGGTCGTATCTACCCCTTCCAACATGAATTTTGCAGGTGTACATGTGGTGAAACTAAAGGCTGCTTTTTGATAATGCTTACTTTTACTTTCCATAGAATTTTGGTTAATAAAATGGACTAGCATTAAAAGGGATACTGCCAATATACCAAAACTGATTTTTGTTTTCATAAGCTTGTATTAAGGTTGTATTATGAATTTCTTAGCCTCTAAAATTTCAGGTCGATTGCTGTTTGAGTTTTCACTTAAAGCTATAAGTTGGGTGAAGTATTGTGCTGCTTTTTCTTGATTACCTGCTTTTTTCGAGGCGATAGCTGCGCCATAAACACCATTGAATCTTTCCGGATGTTTTTTTAGGTTTTTCTCGTAAACAACCAATGCTTCTTCTGGCTGGTTCAATGCCAAAAGCATATCTCCTAATAATTCTATAGCCGGCAGTACATCGCCAGGGGTGACGGGGTGTTTGCTTGTTTTTTCCTCAATCGCTACAGCTTCTTGCATTAAAAGCAGGCCATTTTCTCTGTCTCCCTGGCTAAAGGTCAACCATGCATGTGCTGTTTTAATCTGAATTTCAACTAGCTTAATTTGAATAGACTTTGTGCGGTCGTTTTGTGCTATTAAGTCTTGATGTAGCTTTTTAAGAATTCCAATTTGTTTTTCGACTAAAGTAAAATTCTTGGTATGTGCAGCTCCTAAAGCTTTAGCAAAGTGATGTATTGCTTTTTGCCAAGGAAATTTTTCCCAATCTAAGTCTATTTTTTGTAGTTCTAGATTTGCTGCTTGTTCCCAATTTCTATTTTCAAGGGCTAATCTTGCTGGTATCGCCGTTACGGGATATACCGCGGCTGTAATATTAGAAGGATAAAAAGATTTGAGCTCTTTTATTAGGGTATACTGTTTTTCTGCATTGGCATTATCTCCCTTTTGTAGATAGGCATATACCAAATAATCAGTAGCATGTAATTCTTCAAAATAAGAACCTTTTAATGCTGCCGCTGCGCTATAGCATCTAGAGCTTTCTGCTGATAATAAATTAGATTGTATAGATTCTTCCCATATACCCAATCGTGTAAAAATATGTGATGGCATGTGCTGGGCATGAGAAGAAGAGGGTGCTATTTTTGCATATTTTCTAGCTGTTTCTAAACCTTGAGAGGCTAAAACAGGATTGTCATAATTATGAATGATATAATGTGCAATACCAGGATGATTCGGATTCGAAGCTAAAAGAGATTCAAGAATTTTACCGGCTTTTCGTTCATTTTTATACGCTTTTCCTACCCTGTCTCTAGTAGAGAACAAGGCCAGAGTATAAAAAATTGCAGCTTCCATATCTTCTGGATACTTAAGATATATCTGCTCCATCTTTTTTTCGAACCTTATAGCTCTTGTGGTATGGTCTGCGTTGTTCCAGTCCGTATAAAAAGCAGTAATTGCATTGATATAATCGCGTTGCTTCTCATCCATAGTTAATTCTTTTGCCACAGCTAATACTTTTGCGCCTTTGATCAGGTCTTCTTTGCTGGGTGGAAACCAAGCAGCATGATAAATGCTCATAGCAACGCCCCAATATGCCATAGGGCAATTAGGATCGGCATCAATAACTTTTACAAATGCTTTTTCAGCCTCAGCATATTGAAAGGAATGTAATAATGCTACTGCCAAGTCAAATGCCTCTCTGGTCTCATAGTTACAAGAGAGTGAGAATTTTAATTCTCCAAATTGTCCAGTACCGCATAGTAAAAGATCGCCTCTTAGAAAATCTATCGAAGCTAATGCGGAATTCGTTTTTGCTATTTTGTTCGTGCATGCAGAGAGGCATAAAAAGATACCCAAAAGGAGGAATGTGATTTTTGAATGTTTCATAGTTCGAGCGTATTGAATTTATATCATATACCATTTTGAAAACTACTACCGTATGACTGTCAATATAAGAAATGTATTACTACATAATGTAGAAATTTAGATAGGGTCTTTAATGGCTTATAATTGGTTATTTATTCAGCGGTTTTCGGATCAATAATCGCAGCTACTTGGCGAATTGAATTCGCAAAGATTTCCATCTGCTTAACATGGGTGAATCATATCTGCGTTAGGTGCCTCATCTACACATTCGTACTTATCAGCGGTCACATGACTATGAACCCATTGCATTTGTGATCGCATTTTAGTTAGTACTCCGTAGGAAGTTTGAAAAACGCCCTTTAGTTGATCGTCAGTTACATTACCTGCATTAGTAATCTCTCTTTCAGTTAGATACTTTGACATACTATGATTATTTGATTTCCTTACTCGCATGGCTTTTCTGTGTCGCCCTGTTTTTGTTATGGTTGCTGGTCTCCACTTTAATAAATAAGTAGGTTAAATTTATTATGGTCTTGCTTCCAAAATCAAATTAAAAGGAGTTTCCATAGCTCTCTTGAATCTTGAAAACCCGCCTTTGCTTATCACCTCTTTTAGTTTCTTTTCTCCAGCTTGGGCGCCTAAGGCAAGTCCTACTTCTTGGTTTAATGAGCAAGGCGTACAGAGCATTGTAGAAAACGCGTAAAAGGCTCTACCTACAGGGTTTAAATTTTCTTCTAATGAATCTTTTGCAAAAGGTTCAACAATCATACAGGTGCCATCAGCTTTTAAAGCTGCTTTTGTATGGGCACATGCACCAACAGGATCACCCATATCATGCAGGCAATCAAAATAGGCAATGAAATCGTAGTCAGTACCTGGAAAATCTTTAGCAGTTGCTACTTCAAAAGAAATGTTAGTCAAACCGGCGTCTTTCGCTCTTTCTTTTGCTTGCGCTATGGAGGGCGCATGAAAATCAAATCCGATAAATGAAGAATTAGGAAATGCTTTGGCCATAATTACCGTAGAAGCAGCATGTCCACAACCAACATCCGCTACTTTTGCTCCTTTCTCTAATTTCTCAACTAGCCCTTCCATAGCCGGCAGCCAACTGCTTATTAAATTTCCTTCGTAGGAAGGACTAAAAAACTTTTCTGTTCCACAAAACAAGCAATTATTATGGTCTCCCCAAGAAACACCTTCCCCAGTTTTAAAGGCCGCTTCTATTTTAGGTTCATCGTGGTATACCGATGATATTGCATAAAAAGCACCGGTCATAAAAACGGGACTTTTTCTATTACCAAATACCATAGTTTGTTCTGGAGTCATAGAAAATTTCTTCGTATCCGCATGATATTGCACATAACCAGATGCGGCTTGTGCCGATAGCCATTCTCTAACATATCGTTCAGCAGTATTGGTTTTAGTGGCTAATTCATTAGAGGATAAAGGCGCTGATTCTGATAGGCTAGTGTAGAGGCCTAATTTATCTCCGATGGTTACTAATGGTCCGTTTGCCGCCGCACCCATTTCGGTGACTACTTTGCCAAGTAAGGCGTGTAATTTTTCTTCGTTTAATTCCATAATACAATGATTTTAAATTGTTATTAATGTGTAAGTATGGGGGATGTTATTTTGTGTAACGTCACTATAAATAGTATGTCAGCCTTTTGTAATACAATTTTACAGTAATCTCTTTGAGATGATTTTCACTATTTATTCATTTTCTAATAGTATTTGTGACTAGCTATTTAATTAAACCCTCATTAGCATCAGTAAGAATAGTAAGTATACCATCATTCGATGTTTGAAGATTACAAACTTCTTGAAATTGGTTTTGTGCTACTCTTACTCGTTGCAGTTTTCATAATATCTGTATTCTCATAATTATGATACAATGATATTAGGTTTTTGAAAAAACGGCATTTACCATTTTTTCAATCACTAGGAGTACTTTTGAATTTTGAAGAAAAAGCAAGCACTATTATTGCAAGGTTATGCAATTCGTAACTATAAATATTTAATTATCAATTACTTACTAATTCCGCTAGGAGCAAAGCCAAATTCTACTTTAAAGGCACGACTAAACCATGAAGGATCGTTAAAACCGGTTTCATAGGCTATCTCAGAGATGGTTTTATCTGTAGTTTCAATCAATTCCTTGGCTTTCTGGAGACGGATAGATCGAATAAAAATTGCGGTTGATTTATCCGTAATTGCTTTTAGCTTTCTATAAATTTGAGATTCGCTCAAATGTAATTTATCGGCAAGGTCACTAGAGCCAAAAGCAGAGTTGCTTATATCATCATTTACGAATTGTATGACTTTTTGAAGGAATTTTGATTCCGGACTTTCTGCCCGTTTGTCCAAAAAGTCAGTCAAGCCATCTTTTTGAATTTTGTCAACTAATTTTTTTCGAAGTAGAACCAGTTGATCTAATCGAATGAATAATTCTTTTTCGTTAAAAGGTTTTGCTAAGTAAGCATCTGCCCCATGTGACAGACCGGTAAGGCGATCTTCAGTAGTTACTTTAGCGGTCAAGAGTACAATAGGTATATGGTCTGTACGAACGTCTGATTTTAGTAAGGCACATACTTCAAAACCATCTTTACCAGGCATCATAACATCACTAATGATAATATCTGGTATTTTTTCGTATGCCATTTCTACCCCGATATCTCCGTTGATGGCGTGTATGGTCTTGTATTTGCCTTTTAAACAGGTTTTTAAATAATGGGCAACATCTTCATTATCTTCAATAATAAGTGCCAAAGGTAATGCCGAAGTCTCTTCTATAGCTGTTGAAATTGCGCTTGGAAAAATAGCTGCTTTTTTAAGTGTTGGGGCTATATTTATTTTTGCATCTACTGTTTTAACTGCGGTATTAGATACTGGTAATTGAACAGTAAACGTGCTTCCTTTGCCTAAGGTACTTTCCACACGAATAGTACCGTTCATTAATTCTATAAATTCCTTTACCAAAGATAATCCGATACCTGTTCCTTCTTGATAGTGCAATGATTGGTTATCAGCTTGATAGAATCGATCAAAAAGATGCGTCATGTCATCCTCGGATAGCCCAAAACCATTGTCTTGAACTTTTATTGAAAATATTTCACCTTCTTTGGTTTCAATTTTGTTTAGGTGAACAATTATTTTACCGTTAGCGGAAGTGAATTTTATTGCATTAGAAAGTAAATTTGAAATAATTGATGCCATCTTGTTTGCATCAATATCCATTTCTAAGACATTGATTTCTGAATAAACCGTAAGGTTGATTTGCTTTGTTTCTGCTAAAGAATGAAAGCTTTCACTCAAATATTTTACAAATGGAATGGCATCGGTCTGCATCAAGTTCAATTCCATAGTACCACTTTCCAGTTTTGAGAGATCAAGCATTTCGTTGACTAAAGACAGCAGGCTTTTACCATTTCTACGTATCATCTCAATAGCTTTATGTATTGGAGGATTCGTATTAGCTTGTAATTCATTCTCGAGCGAATCGGTCATACCAAGTATTACGGTCAGCGGCGTTCTAAACTCGTGAGTAATATTATCGTAAAGACTATTTTTTAGCTGGTTCACTTCTTTTAACCGATCACTTTCTGCGATTGCTAGTTTTTTTGAGATTTGAAATTGATAAAACCGGTTAGCTACTGCAAATGCAGCGCCTATATAAATGAGGTACGCCCACCAAGTTGACCACCAAGATGGTAGAATTTCAAGATCCATTTCTAGTGGGGGAGTATCCCATACTTTTCCTCTAGAAAAACCATTGACTTGAAGGGTATACTTACCTGATGGTAGATTTAAAAATTGAATTTCAGGGTCTTTTAAGAGATTCCATTCCTTATCCGTAGGTAATAATTTATAGCCAAATTTTACATTCTTATTTAATCTATAATCAATAGAGGAAAATTGTAGAAAGAAAGGAAATTCATCAGGTTTAAACTCAATATTTTTGGTTTTCGAGAGCCGTTGTTGAAGTATGGATTTTTTATCAATTTTTACCGCTTTACCTTTTATATGTAAGGATGAGAAATATAACTTCTGCGGAAGGTCTATTTCTTCTAGGTCGTCTGGATTGAAATAGGTGACGCCGCCTATTCCTCCTAAATAAATCAACCCATTTTTGTCTTTAAAACGAGCATGAATATCAAACTCATTACTTTGAATACCATCTTCAATGGTGAACTGTCTAAACTCGTTTTTCTCAGGATTGTACTTAACTAATCCCTCATTAGTTCCCATCCAAAGATTACCATCATTATCATCTTGAATACTATATACAACATCGTTGCTGAACTGCTCTTGCTGTGTCCACGAATTAAATTTGCCATTCCCTAAGTATTGGCTAAAACCACTTCGGGTGCCTAACCACATGCGGTCTTTTTTATCAATCAGTATATCATAAACTGAATTGTGAACTAATGTTGTAGTATCATTTTGAATTTTAGAGAAGTTTCTAAATTCAGGTTGTTGGTAATCATCTGTTTTAAAAATTAAGTTTGAGAGTCCGGCCTGGGTCCCAATCCAGATGTTATTTTCTTTGTCTACTTTAATACAGTCGGTAAAATCATTTTTCAACGTGTTTTGGGTTGTTGTATTATTCGTATATCTGGTGATTTGGTAGTCATTTTTGCTGTTGAACTCTAACCTGAAAATACCATGACCGTAGGTTGCACCCCAGAGATTATTGTTATTGTCAAGCGTTATGTCTTTTAGGAAATCACCATTAATCGAATTTTTATTTGTCGGATCATGTTGAAGCACAAAAAATTTAGGGTTGTTGGGGTCAAATGTTTTAAGGTCGATCATATTCAATCCACGAGTAGTTGCTAACCATAATCTCTGATTGATTTTATCCTTAACAATCGCTCGAATAACGGTGCCCGAAAATCCGTCTATTACGTTTTGATTATGTTTGAAATAATATTTTTGACTTTTTTGAATAAGGTTTAATCCACCATCTGAGGTGCCAATCCACAGGTCATCTTCATCTTTTAAAATTGAAAAAATAACATTGTCATTCAACAAATGCTCTCCTTTTAGATTCTTTGAAATATTTTTAAAATGCTGTTCTCCTATATCAATAAGGTTAGGGTAGTTTGCTGTACCTACTAATAATTGATTTTTTGAGATTTTCAATAATGCCTGAACGGTTCCATTGCTAAGACCGTTTTTGTCATCTTCAGAATATAAAATTTTCTTTAAGATGCGTTGTTCGTCCCAATCAAATAGATAAATACCGTTCCCAGTTCCGATCCATACACTCCGTTCATCATTTTTCAAAAACGCCAAAACGTGTTTGGTGACCATTTCATTAGCTGCACTCAGCTCAATTAATCGCACTTTTTTGTTAATAATATCATATATGTGAAACCCAAAATCTCCTCCAATCAATAAATGATTTTCAGCATCGTAAAATGCTTGAACATTGCCTCTAACTTGTAATAATGGTTTTGTGCTTATAGTTTCTGTTTTGTTAGGGTTTAATTTGTAAACATTACCCCTCGTATCACCAACCCAGAGGTTTTTTTTAGCATCGAAAAGCATTCCTGCTATTGCAACTTCTTCGAGGAAATTTTCTTGTGTAAAAGAACTATTACCGATACTAGTTAATTTATGAAGTCCAGAAATTCTTGAACCCACCCAAATATTTTTTTTATCATCTTGTTCAATACCGGAGATAATCTCATTGCTATTTTCAGATTCGGTCAGTTGTATTCTATGGAAAATGTCTCGTTCGGGGTCGTAATAATTTAGACCATTTGCCACGGTTCCTACCCAAATTTTACCTGAGGTATCTTCTAGTAATTTATTTATGAGATTACCAGAAAGGGTCAATGAATCTTGCTTATTATATTTATAATGTTTGAATATATTGCCATCAAATTTGTTTAAACCGTCTTGAGTAGCTATCCAAACAAACCCCGAACCATCAAGTAATAAGTCATTAGTCGATACCTGTGAAAGTCCATCTTCTAAAGTATAGTATTTTATACGGGTACTATCTTGTGACCAAGAAGGCAAGAGACCTAGAAAAACAAAATAAAATAGCAGCACTGAGCTAATCAGAGTGCCGACGCACTTTGTGCTTTTTCTAGGGAAGTAAAAAAACAAAATCACTCTTGTTTCCATCTGCATATATTCAGAATTACTTTTATAATTCTTTAGTTATGAAATATAATTAGAGGGAACATTTACGTGCTTTCAGCTGTTTTGTTAATTAAAAATCTAATATTTTAAAAGTAGATAAGCACTTAAGGTACATTTTTTTAAGCTAAAGCAATACGCTAGTTTAAATTTTAGATTGCCAAAATAGCCATTTTAATACAAGTAGTAGGCAGTATTCTGTTGAATACCGCTTACCCATGCTCTTTCTTTAGCTGTCATATATAGCTAAGGGAGACCACAGCCAAGAGCATTGATTAAACCAGTGAAATGATTTTGTTTTAAGCTATTTTCTCTTGCTCTTATGAAGTTTTTGAAAACCAAATTTGCGGACTATTTTCGATTTTGCAAGGAACAGTTATCCTTTTCGAGAAGGAAAAAAAAGGTTTATATAAGGGTGTATATTTTCTTCTGTGGATGCGTGTATTGCTGTAAATAAATACATCAACATAGTGGTGACCGAATTGTTATTTTCTATCGCTATTAATTTTTATCAGATTTGAATGCCCTTTAGCTATCATTCGTGTTTTGTCTGCGTTCCAAACTTCACAGGTGGTGTTTATAATTTGATTTCCGTTTTTGGTAATTGATGTTTGCGCTATGATAGTATCTCCGGATTTGGCAGAAGCAAAATAGTCCACAGCTAAATTTACGGTGGTATATAAATGAGGTTTTCCTAACGAATATACCGCGGCGCCTACCGCATCATCAATGATTGCAGCTGTTGTGCCCCCATGTAAGATACCCATAGGGTTCGTCATTTCTTCACGAATAAGGTATGAAAACTCCAATTCTCCTTCAGAAACACGAAGTAGTGTAGGGTTAAGCCAACGCATTAAAGGCGAAATAGACTTTGAGGAGTCTGTTCCAAGATACGACTGAAATAAGGTCATTGCTTTGTTCATATGCTATTGATTATTTGTTGTTTATCCCTGCTTACCGCTTGTTTGTAAAAGTAGTTTTTTTCTTTGTATGAGTTCCTTATATTTACTGACACAATAGTAATTTTAGAATATGTTTATGAAGATTAAATTCCTTTTTACCATTACAAGTCTTTTACTGTCTACATTTTTTATTCAAGCGCAGGAGGCAAAAGCGTTAGAAGGCACATGGAATCTTATCATTACTGAAGATGGAAAAAAATTCCCTTCATGGTTAGAAATCAGCCACTCGGGTACGAGTACTTTGGTGGGGCGTTTTTGCTATAAAATGGGAAGCGCAAGACCGGTTGCCGAAGTAAAAGTAAATGATGGAAAATTCAGTTTTGCAATACCTGCACAATGGGAGCCAAAAGGTATTGATATGCAGCTTATTGGAATGCAAGATGGTGATGGACTAAAAGGGACACTCATTTATACCGACGGAAAAACACATTCATGGGTAGCGTCTCGATCTCCTAAACTAGCGTATACTACAAGCCCGAAATGGGCTAAGGAAAAGACACTCTTCAACGGAAAAGATTTAACCGGATGGACCGCTATGGGTGAAAACCAATGGGTTGTTGAAAACGGTGTTTTAAAGAGCCCGAAATCGGGCGCCAACCTGGTTACTGATGAAAAGTTTACTGATTTTAAACTTCATGTTGAATTCAAATACCCGAAGAATAGTAATAGCGGAATTTATTTGCGTGGGCGCTATGAAGTACAAATTGCTGATAATAAAGGTTTAGAGCCTTCGAGTATTCTTTTTGGAGGTATTTATGGCTTACTCACGCCTAATGAAATGGCAGCAAAACCTGCAGGAGAATGGCAAGAATATGATATTACCTTAATCGGGCGACGCGTAACTATTGTTGCCAACGGAAAAACGATTATTAGCAATCAAAATATTCCAGGTATGACTGGTGGAGCTTTAGATAATGATGAAGCTGCCCCAGGGCCACTTTTAATTCAAGGCGATCACGGCCCAGTAGAATTGAGGAATGTTATGATTACTAGGGTTGTTGAATAAGAAATTCATCTTATTAAAACCCCTTCTGAAGCAGCTTAGTTATCTGCATATAAAAGCGAGTTACCTATACTATACTTACCATCAAAAAACCTAAATACGTACCTAAGGCATTTCCTAAAGTACCTACTAAAATGCCCGGTAAAATGAGTTCTTTTCTATTAAAAGATTCGGCAAGTGCAATAGCTGTTGTACCACCGCCTATATTGGCTTGACTTGCAATGGCAACCATCTCCCAATCGCGGAAGCTAAGCCCGCCCAGTAAAATCATAACAAGCCCGTGGATTATTACAACTAAGGACGCGAACCATAGAAGTACAAGACCTACTTCTTGAAGTTCAAATACGGCACTTATTTCGCAATAGGCTCCTATTACGGCCAAGAAAATATAAACGAGATAAAGGCCAAGGGTATGGCTTCCCTTTAATTTGGAAACTAAAGGTATTTGTGCCAATAGTATTCCTAAGGTAGAAAGGGTTAAAATGAAAGGAATACTTGGAACTAATTCTTTTACTAATTCTGAAATGTAAAAAGCTCCAATTCCTAAAAAAACGAGCCACATTAAAGAATTAAAATCCATACTATCGTCTTCTTGTACGCTCTGATTTTCTGAGTGTTGAATAATTTTTTTATCCATCCAAAAAGTACGCATTAGGGTCGGAATCAGTAAGGTGACGATTATCCATATGGCCGAGACAACATTATCAACCGCAATAGTACCTGCGTAGAGAACGCCGCGATTCTGAAAATCATATTCTAAAGCTACGGCATTAAAGTTAACGCTTCCACCGGTGTAGGTACCTGTAAGCATGCCCGCAATGATTTTAGCATCCTTGCCTAAAACCTTTTCTGGTTCAATGAAGTACCAAGCGGCAAGAATACCAAGAACTGTGGCTAATGAACCTATAAGAAATAATACAATCATAGGCGCACCAGCCTTTTTAATCGATTTTAGACGAACTCCTAAGAGTAAATAAAAAATTGAAATCGGTGCTAAAAAGGCGAAAATTCCATCGTATAAAGGAATGCTGTTCGAAGCAGAAGGAATCAATTTAAGATTCGCAATAACCGCGGTAAAAAGAATTGCTAATAAGGCCGCTCCAAATTTACTGCCCAATTTGGTTTTTGCTGCATATACAGCTGTAATAACCATAAGGCAGAGCACAGCCAAAACATAAATAGGGTTCTCTATCATGGACATCTGCTAAAGATAGTAAATGATTTTTTTGAATTTCATTTTGAACCAACTGTACTTTCAATAGATCGGGTCTATTTTGTGATTTGAAATTGAAGATTCAATCGGTAGTGAAGTACAATAAAAGTATAATTTATCTGTTTGGTAATAAGCGATTTAGGCCAAATTATACAGGCGAACGAGCTGTACACCCCAAACCGATGTTTTATGAAAATTTTAAATCAAATTTTTACCCTTGCAAGTATTGGTCTCTTATTGACTTCTTGTAGCGCTACCAACCAACTGACTATGAGTGCTATTGATCCGGCTCCGGTTCCTTTAGCGGCAGATGTAATACATATTGGTATCATTAATCGAAGCCTTCCTGCTGAAGGAAATATCGGTCTTGATACTATTGATAAAATAGTATCTGCGGAAGGTAAAAACTTGGATAAAGATGGCGCTGAAGCAGCTATTACTTCCTTGAAATCTGAATTAGAGCGTTTGCAACGTTTTGACAAAGTAGCAATTTTAGATGGTATTCCGGAAGTACGTAAGGGTCTAGGGGTACTACCTGCTGCCTTAACTTGGGATCAAGTAGATGAAATCTGTGCGACCTTCGATGTAGACGTTTTATTTTCGCTTGCCTTTTATGATACCGATACGAAAGCTTCTGTTCAAGCGACTGAAATGGAACTTCCGAACCCAATAGGAATTAAAGCTAAGGTTCCAGCGGTAGCAATTACGCTTCGAACTAAAATTCAAAATGGATGGAGAATCTATGATCCAGCAAGCAAAGAAATTTTAGATGAATATACCTTTGATAATAACTTAGTTTTTAGTGGACAAGGAATCAATCCTATAAAAGCGGTAAAAACTATTATGAACCGCAAAGAGCAGATAGTTGAAACAAGTAGCTATATTGGTGATTATTATGCAAAAAGAATTACACCACAATCACATAGAGTTACCCGTGATTACTTTGTAAAAGGAACGGATAAGTTCGAAATCGCTATGCGAAGAGCTCAAAGTGGTAAATGGAATAGTGCCGCAGAGTTATGGAAAGAAGAAGTTTCGAATTCCGATGGAAAGATTGCCGGTCGAGCCTGTTACAACATGGCGATTATCAATGAAATCAATGGTGATTTGGATACAGCATTAGATTGGGCACAACGTTCATATGCTGATTACGATACAAAAGAAGCCCTTCGTTATGTGAATATTTTGAAGTTCAGAATGGCGCAAAAAAGAGAATTAAAACGACAGTTAGCCAAATAAACCAAAGGCGAGTACTAAACGAAACGCCAAGCAATTTGCTTGGCGTTTTTTGCTTTTAAGGGCTCTATTTAGCAAGGGTCTAAGCTACTTAATTACTATTCTTTATCAACTGAACATAAAATCCAATGGAATCATAAAAATCACTAACCGCAAGGCGTTCATTAAGTCCGTGAAATGATTTTTTATTCGATTTGTTTAAATGGATAGGAGAAAACCGATAAATATAGTCTGAGATTTCATTGTAGTGCCTAGCATCAGTGCCGCCAACCACTAAATACGGACTTACGACCACTTCAGGAAATAGCTGTAATATGGTTGTATTGATGGCTTTGAACTGTTTCGAATCCGGACTCGAATGTTTCGAGGGTTCTGAAACAAAACCGCCCTTTTCTATGCTTATTCGTTCGTCATTAATAACCATCTTCGCATGCGCAATGACATCATCGGTGGAGGTTTCTGGTAAAATTCTAAAGTTTACTGTTGCACTTGCGGTCAATGGAATAATATTATCCTTTACACCACTATTGAAAATCGTAGGTGAGGTCGTAGTACGAATCATAGCGTTGCCTGATGCACTTGACTCATAAACGCTCAGGAGCAACGCGGATAAAACACCTTTATTAGCAAAAACTACTTTGTTTGTGAAAGGCATTTCAGGGCCTATATAGGCCATGAATTCTTTAAGAGGAGCTGTTATTTTAGAGGGTAAAGGGTTGTTTTTTAATCTAGTAATGGCAGTTGCCATTACATCAATTGAGGTTTCTTTATCGGGCATTGAGGAGTGTCCGCCTTCGATGCGTACGCCAAGATTCAGTGAAAGATATCCTTTTTCAGCAACACCAATTAATGCAACTTCTTTGGTCATACCCGGCACCAGACCGTCAGATACGACACCTCCTTCATCTAATATGTATTCAGCAGTAATACCCTGGTCTTTTAAATACTTGGCTATGGTGACAGCACCTAGTCTACCTCCGATTTCCTCATCATGTCCGAAAGCGAAATACATTGTTCTTTTGGGCTTGTAGTTTTGAGATACTAGAAGTTCTACCGCTTCTAGAATACCAATAACGCCAACTTTATCGTCAATGGCACCTCTACCCCAAATGGTATCGTTTTTTAAGATTCCAGCAAAAGGGTCAACCTTCCATTCAGATAGGTTTTTCTCAATGACAGGAACAACATCTAAATGCCCCATAAGTATAATGGGTTTAAGGCTGGTGTCTGCTCCTTCCCATTTGTACAAATGACTGAAAGAATTGAAGGTTTTGTGCTCTAAAAGGGAATCCGCTAGAGGATAGGTATCCTTTAAAAAAGTATTGAATTTTCTGAACTCAAGGGAATCAAAATCTGCCGTATTCTCAGGAGAAACAGTTTTTATTTTCAGGGCTTCCTTGAAGTTATTGATAGCCTCAGGATTCATTTCGATGCGCGGTACAGGCGCAACGGAAAGTTGCTTTGATTCGAAATTGAATGTATTTATAAGCAGATAAACTACAAAGAGGATTATCGCTAGTAGAAGGAAAAGGAATATTTTTTTTAAGATTCGCATATAAAAAACATGGGTTAGCACCGCTCTAAAGAGTTCTTGACCAAAATAATAAAAAAGCCAGACTTTTATAGAAGTATTTTTACCTTAATGTGGGGCACCAAAGAAGCTATAACTTAACGAAGTTATTTCGCTTTACTGGTAATTACCTTTGGCTATACCATTTTGGGTGATTTTTTTATGCTAATATTGTTTCCAACAGATTCAATATCCAACAGCCCCGCTATCAGGCTGTGCAGAATCTGAAGCACCTGTGAAAATCTTTTTTTCTGCATCATAGGTAATACCCATCAAGGCGCCCATATTGTTTCGCTCTCTCAAGGTATGCCCCTTGGCTTCAAGCACTTTTCTTGTATCTGGTGATAACAAGTGTTTTTCATAAACAATATAATCAGGTAGCCATTGATGATGAATTTTGAGGGCTTCAATAGCCTTGTCAACGGGCATCTCGAATTCTAGAACATTCAATACGGTTTGAAACACCGTGTTTATAATAGTTCTACCTCCTGGGCTACCAATTACCAAGTAGGGTTTGCCGTTTTTGCCAACAATAGTGGGTGTCATGCTTGAAAGCATTCTTTTTTCTGGTTCAACTAAATTCGGAGCTGTACCTATTTGACCATTACTTTTGGTGACGCCCGCTTGCGGATTAAAATCTCCCATTTCGTTATTGAAAATGAATCCTAGTTCTTTCGAGCCTAGGCGTGAGCCGTAACTATATTCTAAGGTGTAGGTCATTGATACAGCGTTTCCGTCTTTATCCATTGTAGACAGATGGGTGGTGTTTTCGCTATCATAGAGTCTTCCAAATTGGGTGGAGTCACTCTGGGAGGCCTTGTTCATATCAATTTCTTGAAATCTTTGTTGTGCAAATTCTTTAGATATCAGTTTGTTTAAGGGCATATTCAAATTAAAGTCAGGATCACCTAAATGTTCGGCTCGATCTGCGAAAGCCCTTCGCATCGCTTCGGCAACCACATGTAAATGTTCAGCAGAATTGAATTCCATTGTTTTCAAATCAGCTAGCTCCATCAAATTCATCATTTCTATTAATGCTACACCACCCGAACTTGGGGGTGGCATGGAGTAAATATCATAGCCTTTGTACGTTCCTTTTATAGGCTTGCGCTCAATCGCTTCGTACTTTGCCAAATCTTTTTTGGTGATAATACCGTCATTTTTTTTCATAAATGCGGCTATCTTTTTAGCCGTTTTACCTTTGTAAAATCCATCACGCCCATTATCTCTAATTAAGGTTAAGGTTTCGGCTAGTTCGGTCTGTATCCAAGTTTCTCCTGGCTGAACAATCAGTCCCTTTTCATTTCTAAAATACCCATCCATAAAGGCATTGGTATTCCCTTCTTCTGTAAAATGAGTGGCGGCCTTAAATAGTGACCAATTGAAAGCAAAACCATTTTTAGCCTGATTTACAGCGGGTTGAATTAAATCTTTCCAAGGTAGGCTACCATATTTTTGGTGTGCCAGGTATAAGCCGGCTACAGTGCCAGGTACACCAATGGCTTTTGCAGTCTCGTGGTTGATGCCATTTATGAGTTGCCCTTCTTTATTTAAGAACATAGCATTGGTAGCAGCAAGGGGAGCTTTTTCACGAAAATCAATGGTTGTTGTTTTTCCTTCGGAATTCATGAAAACGATAAATCCCCCACCACCGATATTGCCAGCGGAAGGATGCGTTACTGCTAAAGAAAATGCAGTCGCTATGGCGGCATCAATCGCATTACCTCCTTTTTTTAATATAGCTGCACCTACTTCTGAAGAGCTATTATTCGAGGAAACAACCATACCGTTTTTGGAATAGGTTTGGGCATTGAGCGATGAGGCTACTATTGTAAAAAGAATAGCGAGAACGAGGGTGAAAAATGATTTTATTGAATTCATTAGGGTTGATTTATAGTTGCCTTTCACACTATAGAAATAGAAAAGCTGGTGGAAGATAGGAAATTCTGATTGATTTAAATATGGAGAATCAGGAGTAAATAGAAGATTTTAATTTTCCTTATAACAAGCCCCTTGCCTTTATTTTTAAATAGGTATTGATGGTATTTATAGTAAGGTCTTCAGGCTTCGTCAAAATGGTCTGTATGCCGTATTGTTGCAATTCCTTTTGCATCAAGCGTTTATCAAGAGAGAATTTTTCTGCTATAGTCTTATGATAAATCGTTTGAAGGTCCTCAGCATCGGCGGTAATTATATCGTCTAGCGCTGTATTTTCAAAAAAGACTACTACCAAAACATGTTTTTTTGCAATAGCCAATAAGAAGGGTAACTGGCGGCGCATTGCCGAAATATGCTCAAAATTGGTATAGAGTAGGAGCAAACTCCTTTGATTAATTTTACGTTTGATATGTGCGTAAAGCATACCGAAATCAGAATCAGTAAAGGCTGTATTAATGTTATAGAGCTTTTCTAAAATGCTGTTCAAATGGGTCATTTTCTGAACTGCAGGCACATAGGTTTCTATGTTTTTTGAAAAAGCGACCATGCCTGTTTTGTCATTTTTTTTAAGGGCAACATTTGAAAAAGCCAAAGTAGAATTAATGGCATAATCCAATAGTTTTAATCCATTAAAAGGCATTTTCATTACTCTGCCTGTATCAATTATAGAATAAATAGGTTGTGATTTTTCATCTTGGTATTGATTCACCATTAAGGCAACGTTCTTAGCAGTGGCCTTCCAGTTAACAGTTCTAAAATCATCACCCTGCACGTACTCTTTAATTTGCTCAAATTCTTGGGTATGGCCGATGCGACGTATTTTTTTCATGCCGAATTGAGATAATTTATTGCTTATGGCCAAAAAATCATACTGCTGCATCTGAATAATACTTGGGTATACGGGCACCATTTGGTCTTTTTGGAAGACATACCTGCGTTTTACGATTCGCAGGGTAGAGGAAGCGAATACAATTAGATTTCCAAAAACATATTCTCCGCGATCAACAGGTCGAACGGTATACTTAAAATCTTTCGTTTCGTTTTTGAGCAAACTAGTTTTGTGTTCAAAATCGCGTTTTTGAAACTGAACAGGCAATTCATCAATTAGTGAGATATAGGTTTTGAAAGGATACTGTGATCTAAAGCGTATCGCTATTTCATTGAGGTCACTATTTGATAGTTTTTTGGGTAACTTTCTTTCTGCTTCAATTCGGTTTCCTGAAGCGTATAATAAATAGGAGTCTAAAAAGAATAGGGCCAATAACAAGAGGCTCAGAAGCCATGCTATAGGATACAGATTGGGTATCCAATAGGAGATTATAAAACCTGCCGCCAGAATAGCGATATATCTAAAAAAGGAATTATGTATGTAGAATGACTTTAAAAATTGCATTCGCTTATCTTGGTATTTCGATAGACTCTATTATCATGTTTACGACACTTTCTGTAGTCATGCCTTCCATCTCTCGCTCAGGCGTTAAAATAACCCTATGATTCAATACAGGCACCAAGGCTCTTTTAATATCTTCAGGAATAACAAAGTCTCTACCGTTGATTGCAGCGAAGGCTTTAGATGCATTTAACGTGGCGATTGACGCTCGCGGAGAGCCCCCTAAATAGAGGTGTGGATGATTGCGGGTCTTCGTAATAATATCAGCGATATACTTGATGATTTTCTCTTCAACCATCACCTCTTGAATCTTTAATTTGAAATCGCTTAATTGCTTCGTAGTCAAGACGCCTTTTATAAGCTCTTGCGCTTTTGAACCCTTGCGTTCATGATGGGTTTGAATAATTTTAATCTCTTCTTCAAGAGAAGGGTAGTCCACTTTTATTTTGAATAAAAACCGATCTAATTGTGCTTCCGGAAGCGCATATGTGCCTTCTTGCTCAATTGGGTTTTGTGTAGCAAGTACTATAAAAGGTTTATCCATTGCGTAGGTGGTACCATCCATAGTTACTTGACGTTCTTCCATGGTTTCAAACATGGCAGCTTGAGTTTTCGCAGGAGCTCGGTTGATTTCATCTATTAGTATGATGTTAGAAAAAATTGGCCCTTTCTTGAACTCAAATTCTGAAGATTTCACGTTAAAAATCGAAGTGCCTAAAATATCACTAGGCATCAAATCGGGCGTGAATTGAATACGGCTGAAATCGGTCTTTAAGGTTTTTGCAAATAACTTAGCTGTAATAGTCTTGGCAATACCTGGCACACCTTCAATAAGTACATGACCATCAACTAAGAGCGCTACGATGAGCAATTCGATAAAATTTTGCTGGCCAATAATAACTTTACCAAGTTCTGTTTTTATGGCGGCTACGGCATTTTTTAAATCCTCTAAAGGAATGCGGTTATTGAAACTTAAATTACTGGTATTTTGTTCGTTTCCCTCCGGGATTTGCTCGTTCCTGTTTTGGTCGTTATTTTCCATTGGCTTTATGTTTAAATTTTTCAATTGAGCTATTAAGTTTTGTTAACTCTGCATCGCTTATTTCTGATTTATTACGGAGTTTTTCAATAAAAAAGAATAGGTCTTTTATCGCATCTATCGAGTGTGAACTTCTAGCAGCTAAATTTTGATAAAATTCTGCTTCGCGAGCGATGGTTCCTAAGTAAAACTGGGAACGTATATACTCTAAAAACTGTTCTATTTTGTGTTCTGAAATAGGCTTTTGCTGCCCTTTTTCATAATACATATTTGCAATAGTATGTGTAAAAGCGAAGGTTTGATTTTTTAAAGGTACCACTATCGGAATAGCTCTTTGCTTGCGTTTTCCTTCGAAGAGCACATAAATCAATGTACCAATCAGTGCCAGGTAATAGGCCCATTTGAATTCTTTGGTATTCAGAAATATATACATGGGAGAGGTATAGAATTTTTTTCCTGCTTTATAATAGTTGTCTATATACAAAGGCCTTGAACTGTCAATGTAGGATAGTAGGCCAGCGGTATAATTTCGATTTGTACCTTTTAGGATAAAGTAATTCGTAAATGCTTTAGGAAATGTGGATAGAATAATCTCTCCATCTCCAAAATCTTGACGTATGGTGTTAACATATTCTTTATTTATTGCTAGCGAGTCTTCAGTAGTATCAACGATGCCAAGCACTGTTGTATTTAGGGTGTCGATAGCTTTAAAAAAGTTCGAATAAGTGTCTTTGTCAAAAGGGTAAATAACTTCTGGGTTCAAATTAGGGTTGACTAATTGATGTACTTGCTTTTGTGCTTCCCCGAAACCTGCAAATAAACCTGAGGTTTTAAGTCCTAGCGTATCTAAAAGGTCTTCTTCAAAGGAAGTTGATGCGATGAAAAGCGTGTTTCCCTCTGCAGTCCATGATAATAATTTTTTCAACTCCGGACCGCCGAATTCAATGTTTTCATTGACCAAAAAGTAAGTGCCTTCAGCGTCAAAAGGGCTATTCAGAAATTGAAACGGGGACACTTGTATTTGTTGGGTAGTATCAAATTTATCAATGAGTAACTCATTAAGTACAAAAGTGCCAAAGGGTATTTTGTGTTGGGCAACATAAGATGGAAACCAATTGAGCTCTTTGGGCTTGTTATACTGTAAGACCATTAACAAGGCTATAGTGATCACAGTAATTATGAGGTATATGTTGGCCTTTTTACCCATGCTTTAACATTTTTTGTAATTGTAAAAAAACGGTTTCAGCCTTTTGATATTTTGCTTCATCAATAGCAAAATCTCCATACCATGTGTAGTCGTATATACGCGTTATGTTAGAAAAATAGTCGTGTAGATCAGGGTTCTTAATTTCTGCTAAATAGTCATGATTGGTTTTTTGCATTTGCCAATCAATAAGTTCGTTATCGCTCAGCAATTGTAAGCTGTATAGATAAGAATATCGAATAGCTAAGCGATAATTTTTAGCTGCTAAAGCTTTTTGAATTAACACCTTAATATCTTCATTCTTAATAATATGTTCTTCCTCTGATAGGCCTACGAAAGCTGCACTTTGATGTTTGCTATTAGGCTCATTTGTTTTGATATTAGTAAA
Organism: uncultured Flavobacteriaceae bacterium; assembly: GCA_938029725.1. Classification (GTDB taxonomy): domain Bacteria; phylum Bacteroidota; class Bacteroidia; order Flavobacteriales; family Flavobacteriaceae; genus Maribacter_C. The sequence goes on along the minus strand of CALHGE010000012.1, from coordinate 74,749 downwards.
AAAGCGTATGAATAAAAATAGAAGTAATGCCAATAAGAGGTAGGGTATGATTGTAAAAAATGCGGATAGTATTCCGGCGGCTTCTTCTACTCCGAAAACCCACTCGAATACCTGCTGAAATAGGTTGCCTACCCATGTTTTAAAGTCACTCCACCAACTGGGGCTAGTTTCCGAAATTTCATAATCAAACTTAGGGTCGTTATTAAATTTGCTTAGCTCTTCTTCATTAATCACTTGCACTTCAATTCTTGTCTGATCATACCGAACAGCAGTGGAATCTTGCTGACCAAAAAAGGAAAACAGGCCAAAGACTAGAAATGAAAAGAGGAAGAATATTTTTTGCATTATAAACGATCAGGTGTTTCTCCTAAACCTTGAATGCGCTCATAAGTTCCGGTAAAGTTCTTTTTTTCGTTGAGGTTAAAATAGATTAAAGCGGCTGCTATTACCGAAATTAAGTTTAGTAAGAATTGCGCTAGTGCGCTTATCATATTCAGAAATAGGTAGATAGGGTCTTTAAAAAGATCGCCCATGCTTTCTGCGTCCATTTCACCTGAAAGGATGCCCATTTTGGCATACTGATAAATTGCTGTTGGAATAGAAAACGCATAACTAGCAACACCGACAATTATAGCTACTACAAACAGGGTTATAAAAGTCATCCACCATTCATCTTTTACCAACTTAAAACTATGGCCATAAGAATCGGTTACATCCATTTGGTCGAATACCAGAACGCTAAATGAAAGGGCAAGAGGAGCCCATAAATATACCCCTGGAATACAACAGACCATAATACCAACCATAATGGATAAACCTACCAAAAAACCAAGGCCTAGAAAACTTCCAAATCTTTTGTACACATCTGATTTTATTTCCTCAAAATTCGTTTCTCCTTTTCCGTTTGCATATGATTTTATATAGTGCAGTACGGTCGATTGTGACATTACATATACGGCAACTAAAGAAACAAGATATAAAATAGCAACGCTAAATACGGTCACGAAGTTAGCAACTTCACTTATTGAATCAGTGGCTGTGCCCGTTAAGATACTGTTGAAACTGTCACCGGCAAAATACATATATAGCGCAAGACAAATCATCATGACTAAAAGGTATGGCCCAACAATTTTAAAGAAGGTGTTAAAGAAGGGTTTGAATTGACTTCTAACAAAGGCAAAGGTGTCAGATAAGATATCACCTAGTTCACGTTGTTTTTTAAATTCGATGTATTCGTTCATTCGATGGTTTTTTTATGAAGTTGGTGTGGATATATGATATAATAAAATACAATTAATGCTAAGGAGGCTAAAATGATAAAGATAGCCAGCCAATCAGGCATTTCAGTATGTCGGGTAACAAAACCTTCAAGAAAACCTGCGATTATAAAAAAAGGAACGGTGCTTAGCATGATTTTCAAACCATTAATTACGCCTCGTTTAAATGATTCAAGTCGGGTGTAGGTGCCAGGAAAGAGTATTCCGTTGGCTAAAACTAGCCCCGCGCAACCAGCGATAATAATGACCGCTATTTCTATGGTGCCATGAATCCATATAGTTCGCATAGATTCCCACCCTAGCCCTTTGTCAAAAAAGAAATATTGAAAACTACCAAGCATGATACCATTGCGCAGCATAATATACAGGGTGCCTATGCCTAATAAAATTCCATAGGCAAAAGCATATATTGCAACGGTGATATTATTAATAGTAATTCCCAAGAACATATTGAATTCACCTTGTTGTTTATAAACGGCCATGGGATCATCGTTGGCAATATTTTCAAGAGTCATGTTCACATAGCTATCACCTAGTATAGATCGGACAAAATCACCTTCGTTGGCAGCTGAAAAGGCGCCAACTGCGGTAAAAAACCCAAATACTAAAAAGGCAATGAGAAATTCACGTCTATGGTAATAAAAGAGTGTAGGAAATTCAGTTTTCCAAAAATTGATGATGCGATTTTTCGACTCTTTTTTAGTCTTGTATATTTGGCCGTGTGCTTGCGATGCTAGTCCGTTTAGATAAAACTCTGTATTGCTGCCAGAATAAAATGTTTTTGCATAACTAAGGTGATCTGTAATTTCTATATACAGGTCAGACAATAGATCAGGAGCAATTTCCGTTTTCTTCGATAGTACGTTTTCAAAGACGGCCCATTTATCTTTATTTTGTTTTACGAATGCGGCTTCTCGCATTAATTATCGGGGTTTAAGAGATTGGTTAAATTCGTCTTGTAAGAACTAATATTATTTACTTTTGTTGCCGTGTAGGACAAATTTTAGAACAAAGGCCGAAAACAGGTTAAATTAAAATAAATAGCAATTAAAAATGAAAGACAATTCGCAAAATAAAAAAATAAGTTCCTACACTCAAAGTAACTAATAATATGGAACAATTTCAAATTGAAACTGCCCAAAATATAAGTATTAGTCAAAATACAGCACATCTGGGTGAGCGAATCTTAGCTTTTATAATAGATAGCTTTATAACCTGGGTATATATCATCCTCATGATTTTGCTTTTACTTTCTTTGGATTACGAAATGGAAGATATGTGGGCGCTATATTTGCTTATGAACCTGCCCGCATTTCTCTATCCAGTATTGCTCGAAACTTTTATGAACGGCAAGACAATTGGTAAAAGTTTAGTGCACATTCGCGTAGTCAAGCTAGACGGTTCAACCCCTAATTTTTCGAGCTACTTTGTTCGTTGGGTCTTACGTATTCTCGATATTTCGCTTTCATCGGGCGGTGTTGCGGTGCTAACTATATTATTGAGAGGCAAAGGCCAACGCGTCGGTGATATCGCTGCAGGAACTACCGTAATCAGTGAAAAGAAAAGAGTATCAGTACGAGATACCTTGTTGCAAGATTTGCCCGCAGATTATCTACCTAAGTTTCCACAAGTTACTGTTTTTAAAGATCGTGAAATGCAGACTATAAAAGAATTGTATACTGATGCCAAGCGCAATGGAAATCACAAGATAATACTTTCATTGAGTGAACGTATCAGAAAAGTTACGGGTATACACACCGAATTAAAACCTATTGATTTTGTAGGCGTTGTCATAGATGACTATAGCTTTTATACCCAACAGCTTTAAGGAACTAAAGTTTAAAAGGAATACACGCTTAGTAGTTGCCCTTGGCAGCTAATTTAAATTTTAATAAAGTAGGCAGTAGGCAGTTAGCAATTGAGAGAAAAATTTCTTTTTGAACAAAGAACAAAGAACAAAGAACAAAGAACACCTTTTAAAACATGTTTTATCTAACCATTGATATCTTAGGAACAATTGCGTTTGCCATTTCAGGTGTATTGGTTGCTATGGAAAAGAAGCTCGATATTTTTGGCGTTTTTATCATAGCTTTTGTGACCGCGATAGGAGGAGGAACGTTAAGAGATATCCTTATTGGAAATACACCTGTAGTTTGGATGCGTGATTACACCTACATTCTGGTTGTTCTCGGGGCGGTTATATTTGCAGTATTCTTTGTGAATCAACTCAAGTACTTGAGAAAAACCTTATTTCTTTTCGATACAATCGGTATCGGGCTTTTTACTATGGTAGGGGTTGAGAAAGGTATTTCTGCAGACTTAGCACCAATAATGTGTATCGCTTTAGGAACCATTACCGCGTGCTTTGGAGGTGTTATTCGCGATATTCTTTGTAATGAAATTCCGGTAATATTTCGAAAGGAGGTTTATGCTACTGCATGTATTCTTGGGGCTGTTAGTTATTTTATTTTTCAATATTTACCGATTATTACCGAGTATGCTTACGTTGGGGCTATACTAGTTACCATTACTTTTAGGTTGTTGGCGGTCAAGTTTAAGATTGCCCTACCAAATATTTATCGCCCTTAAAGTTAAAGGTAAATCAATGGATTTGTAATAGGATACTCTAAGTTTAAACCGAGTATTTTTTGAAACTACGACAGTTTGTAGCTGCTCATGTACAAAGAGTAAAGCGAGGACGAAGATTAAAATCAATCAGAAAAATCAAAGCTAGGAAAGAGCCTAATTTTTAGTTTTATCAGTTGCCAACTATTCAACAACTTCCGCCTTTTCGATATAAACATTTTGTTGCGGCCAATCTCCTTTTCCTACCTCCACAGCATTGATTTTATCGACGACATCCATTCCTTGAATTACCTTTCCAAAAGGGGTGAATCCGCCATCTAAATGGTACGAACCTGGGTCGGTTACAACGATGAAGAATTCATAGGGTGAAGCCAGCTTGTGTGGGTTATTTATGTCACTGCTGGGCACTGATAAAGTTCCGCGATGGTGCTGATATCCTTTTCGAGTATCTGGGGGCAATAGATAGCGGCCAAGTTTTCTCCTCTTATTCGCAGTCGCTTCGTCATCGGCGTTACCACCTTGAATAATAAAGTTTTTTACGATGCGGTGAAATTGTGTTCCGTCAAAATACCCTTGTCGGGTTAAGAAAATAAAGTTGGCTTTATGGTAGGGCACGTTGTCGTAGAGCTGAACCGTAAAACTGCCCATACTGGTGGTCAGCTTTACTTTATTTTCTTTGAGTCCTTTTTGATACGCGAAGAAAAATTCAATGGAATTTTCTTCATTGAGTTTGAACTCTTCTAATTCTTTCTCCACAGAGCTGTTTTCGAAAGTCGCAATAGTATCTTGAGTAACTTGTTTGTCTGGCGCTTCAGCTAATTTTTTCTCTGGTTCAGCTTTGCATCCCACTAAAAATAATAATGGTATTATTGTACCGACAGCGACTCTTTTTAATGACATGGATTATACTTTTTTTTCACAACAAGTTTCAAAAATAAAAAATCTACCCTTACCAGGGGAAGCTGCCCATTTTAAATTGGCCCACAAAGATAGGATAGCGGAATTGGAGAATGTAAATCCTCAAAGAAAAAATGCAAGAAAAGCAGGAGTTATGGCCTTATTCTACCCCAAATTTGATAATGTAACGCATTTGTTGTTAATTCTTAGAAAGACGTATAAGGGGGTTCATTCCAATCAAATTGCTTTTCCTGGTGGAAAATTTGAATTAGAAGATGCTGATTTGGAAGAAACCGCACTTCGTGAAACGAATGAGGAAGTAGGGGTGCCTGTTGAACGTGTTTCTATTGTAAAAACCTTAAGCCAGGTGTATATACCTCCTAGTAACTTTATTGTGCAACCTTTTATTGGCCTTTATAAAGAACCGCTGCCTTTTGTAGTGCAAGAAACGGAAGTTGAATCATTAGTTGAGGTTTCTTTGAGCGATTTTTTAAATGACGCGAATCTTTTTGAGCAAACCCTGTCTACTTCTTATGCCAAAAATGTTATCGTACCTGCCTTTAAACTAAACGGTTATACTGTTTGGGGAGCTACAGCCATGATGTTGAGCGAGGTCAAAGAGTTATTAAAACAAGTATTATAAGAGGCAGATTTTGTACATTGCGACCACTCAAAATTACCTCACAATCAAATATGGGCTTATTTAAAAAAAATCCTTTCGGACATATTCTTCTTTTAAAAAAATGGCTTATCCGAATTTTAGCGGTTATTACACACCAGCGGTATAAGCGTTTTAATAAGTTAGAGATCGAGGGGTCTGATGTCATTCGAAATCTGCCCGCTACGAATGTTCTTTTTGTGAGTAACCATCAAACCTACTTCGCTGATGTTGTTGCTATGTTTCATGTTTTCAATGCCAGTTTAAAGGGCAGAGATGATAGTATTAAAGGTTTAGGGTACATATGGAACCCTAAGGTGAATATGTATTATATCGCTGCAGCGGAAACGATGAAGAAGAGCTTGTTGACTAAAATATTAGCATACGCGGGCTCTATTAGTGTTGAGCGAACCTGGCGTTCAGAAGGTAAAGATGTCAAACGAAAAGTAAAGTTTAGTGATATTTCGAATATAGGAAAGGCATTGGAAGACGGTTGGGTCATTACTTTTCCTCAAGGAACGACAACGCCTTGGAAGCCATTACGTAAGGGAACATCACATATCATAAAAAAATACAAACCTGTAGTTGTGCCGGTTGTAATTGATGGTTTTCGGCGCTCTTTTGATAAAAAAGGGTTACGTATAAAAAAGAAGGGAATTCTGCAATCAATGGTCATCAAAGAGCCATTAGATATTGATTACGAAAATGAATCTTTTGAATCTATTATCGAGAAGTTGGAGTATGCTATTGAGCAGCATCCTTCGTTCTTAAAAGTTATCCCTGAGAAAGAATTGCTAGCTTACGAAGAAGAAAACAAAGCAAGAAAATATAACGCTAAAAGCTAGATTTCTAGTTTCTTAAGTTCTTTGTAGTTGTGATTTAGTTTTCGTAAAAGAAAACCGTAAATAAGTCGGTAAAATAGCCAAATGAAACCTACTACGAGTATCATACCTAAAGCCACAATAATAGCGCCTAGTAACCAAAATTTTAATTCAGATCCTTCATCTTTAATCGTCTGAAAAAGCTTGATTACATTTTCATCACTCGTAAACAACCGGTATATCGTATAGATGGTTATTACGACTGCCATTATTAAATTATACCCAACATAGTACTGCACAATTTTTCGGGTTTTTAAAATGCTTTCCATTAATGATTTCGCATTGTCTACTGTTGAAATACCGCGATATGCTTTGTATAGAAAATAAATAAATATCAAGATTATTCCGAAAGTGAATATCGTTGAACCGACCATAAAAGAGAGCGAAAACGTATCATCAATTTCTCCTAACTTTTCTTGAAATGAATCCATTAAAAATGGCGCAGCATTTAATACAATCCAAAAAATGAGTTCAATAATACTGATATAGAAAATCCATTTGACAATAGAAGATGATTTCTTCCATATCATGGTGTAAATATCGTTGTATGACAATTTAGGAAGATGTTCATCTTTCTTTTGCCAATCTTTTTTTAATAATTCTAATTCGTCCATCATAACCCTACGGATTCAATATGGTTCTTAATTTATTTTTTATCCGATTCATCTTCACTCTAGCATTTACTTCAGAAATACCTAGTGTCTCAGATATTTCTCTATAATCTTTGTCCTCTAAATACAGAAAAACTAAGGCTTTATCAATATCTCCTAACTGCTTTACAGCCGTGTACATTAATTTTAACTGTTGCTCTTCAGTTGGATCATATTCTTCTGCTTTTATCTTAAAAATAACAGATTCGTAGTCCTGTGTTTTTACGCGTCTTTTTGATTTTCGATATAATGTAATAGCCGTATTCAGTGCTACTCTGTACATCCATGTACTAAATTTAGAATCTCCTCGAAACTTCGGATATGCCTTCCATAACTGTATCGTAATTTCTTGAAACAAATCATTATGTGAGTCTCGATCATTGGTATACAAAGTACATACTTTGTGAACAATGTTTTGATTGCTCTCAAGTTCCGTCACAAATTGATGTTCAAGTTCTTTGTTCACGTTTTGGTTGGTAAGATGTTGTTAGGTTAGTAGTATGATTTTAGGATTTGTTACAACAAGATGAAAAAAAGTTCATATCAAATAGAAATGTCATCCTATGTGCAGTCTAAAGGCTAAATGATTATGGCCCTTAGACTGAGCTCAGAATGACATTGAATCTAATTAATTCTGTTTAGTTTCTATAATCCAACGCTGGTGATCTATCACCTAGAAGCGGAATGTATTTAAAGTCAGCACCGCGACGTTCCATAAACTCTGCTTTTGCTTTGGCTATCAAGTCTTTGTCTTTGAATAAGTCCATAGCAGTTAGCGTAAGTGTTTTAGCTGCAACCATCATTCCTTTTTTGCCAATTGTAGTGCCTCCAGCGGCAACAGCCTGCCAGCTATGGGCAGAAGTGCCAGGTACCCATGTAGCTGCGCCCATTCCCACAGTAGGAACCGTAAAACTGACATCGCCAACATCGGTAGAACCAAAGGCCTTTGCCTCTGTTTTATAGGCTTGTATATTTTTGGCTGTTGCCAAATCTGCTTCTTTTTGGCCCAAACTAAGGGCAATCTTATCTGCAAATAATTTTTCTTCAGGTGTATATTCAACTCCACCAATTTTGGAAAGGTTATCGTGCATTACTTTTTGTAAGGTCAGGTTAGGAAGCAATTCGTGTGTGCCGCCTATCATTTCATAGTCCATTGTAGTGCCAGTACCCAAAGCTGCACCTTCTGCCGCTTTGACGATACGGTCAAAAATATCAATAACGATATCACGTGTATTGTGACGTGCATAGTAATATACTTCAGCAAAATCAGGAACTACGTTTGGTGCTTTTCCGCCGTCAGTAATTACATAGTGAATGCGAGCTTCTTGAATAACATGTTCGCGCATCATATTCACCATCGAATTCATGGCCTCTACGCCGTCTAAAGCAGAACGACCCATTTGCGGCGCTGCAGCTGCATGTGATGAAACTCCATAAAATCGAAATTTGGCTGATTTGTTTGCTAGAGCTGCGCCGGCACTAGCTGCATTTTGAGCACTAGGGTGCCAATGTAAGGCAACATCAACATCATCGAAAAGTCCGTCACGAACCATATACACTTTTCCTGAGCCGCCTTCTTCAGCTGGTGTGCCATAAAAACGAATCGTTCCTTTGATTTTATTACTGAGCATCCAATCTTTAACTGCTATTGCCGCTGCGGTTGAAGCGGTGCCGAATAAGTGGTGTCCACAGGCATGCCCCGCTGCTTTTCCTGCTAATTTTTTTTCTGCTACGGCTTCTTGTGAAAGTCCGGGTAAAGCATCGTATTCACCCATAATTCCGATAATGGGGCTGCCGCTTCCATATTCTGCTGTAAACGCGGTTGGAATATTAGCAACTCCAGTAGTGATAGAAAAACCAGCATCGCTAAGCGTTTTTTGCAGTAGTGCAGAACTCTTTTCTTCTTGATAGCCCATTTCGGCTAAATTCCATATATTTTGGGCGATAGCGCTATAAGTTTCGGTTTGAGCGTCTAGTTTTTTAATAACGTCTTCAGCGTTTTTTTGGGCATTTACCGCAGCACCAGAAAGAAATAGTGCTAGTGCACAAAAGAATACATTTTTCATAAGGAGTTGGTTTTTATTTAACCCTTTAAATATATGAAAAATGTCGGCTTTTAAACTTACCACTTCCTATAATTTATAGATGCAGGCTTGATAAGGCTTTAGCTCAAATGTGTTGACTTGCCCGGTGGTATAAATTTCATCATTAGAAATCACTAATTCAGCTTGCTTAAAATCAATCTCATCAATGGTCTTCGTCGTTTTAGTAGTCGAAAAACTTAAGAGTACCAAATAACGCTCCTCTTCGAAAGTTCTAGAATAGGCATATACCTCCTCATCGGCTTGAAGTAGTAATTGGTATGAACCATATACCAGCGCCGGATAATCTTTACGTACTTGAGCCATTTGTCGAAAATAATTCAACACCGAATTTTTTTCAGTTTCCTGAGAAGCGACATTAATACCTTCTTCATAATTCGTATTTACCTTTAGCCAAGGCTTTGTTTGAGAAAAACCTGCATTTTCAGAGGTATCCCATTGCATAGGTGTTCGTGCATTATCTCTGCTCGCGTCTTTTTCATTTGCTATGAATTCTTCTAGGTCACCACCATTCTGTTCTAAAGTCTTGTAGCGATTTATGGTGTTAATGTCTTGGTAATCAGTGATGTTGTTGAATCTAATATTCGTCATACCAATTTCTTCTCCATAGTGGAAATAAGGAGTGCCACGCATGCTTAGTAAAAAAGTCTGTAACATGGTAGCCGAATTATGCCAATGAGTTTTAGAATCATTACCCCAGCGACTTACCGTTCTAGGAAAATCATGATTATTGAGGAACATGCTTCCCCATCCTTTTTCTGCAAAAACGGCATCCCAATCAGAGTGTACTTTCTTGAAGGCTGTTAATTTCCAAGGTTCTTTTGTCATCTCAAAAGTTTTTCCTTCTTTTCGGTCCAATGCCATTAATTCAAAATGAAAAAACATATTGAGCTCCTTTCGGTTTTCATCTACGAAGTCTAGGGCATTGTCAAGACCAATTCCTGGAGCTTCTCCGACCGTCATAATATCATACTTGCTTAAAACGGACTGATTCATTTCATGAAGGTACTCGTGTAATTTTGGGCCGTCTGAATAGAAGGGAATAAATTTGCCGTCATACACTTCTGGTAATTCTGGAAAATCTGAATCTTTTGAAATAAAAGAAATTACATCCATACGAAACCCATCTACACCTTTTTCAAACCAGAACTCCATCAAGCTGTATACTTCTTGACGAACTTTCGGATTTTCCCATTTGAGGTCTGGTTGTTTTACTGAAAAGTAATGAAGGTAGTATGCGTCGGTGGTTTTATCATACTGCCAAGCATTACCTTTTACATCAAAATAGCTCCATCTTTTTGGTGGAGTACCTTTTTCGGCCGGCCACCAATGGTAATAGTCTCTGTATGGGTTATTTCTAGATTTTCGCGATTCCTGAAACCATTTATGCTCGTCGCTGCTATGGTTTACGACCAAATCCATAACTAATTTTAAACCTCTTTCTTTCATTCCGGCTAAGAGGGCATCAAAATCTGCCATTGTGCCAAACTCATGCATGATGTTTCGATAATCACTGATGTCGTATCCATTATCGTCGTTAGGCGATTCGTAAATTGGGTTCAACCAGATAATATCAACGCCAAGACTCTTAATATAATCTAAGCGTTTTATAATACCTTTTATGTCACCGACTCCGTTGCCGGTAGTATCTTGAAAGCTTCTAGGGTAAATTTGGTAGACAACCCCTTCTTTCCACCATTGGCGGTTCAAACCTTTTTTCATCTAATAGTTTTATAAGCCACTAAATATATCATTTAAGATTTAGAAAATGATGTTAAAAAATAGTCAAAAGTTACTATAACGTTTGAGCTTGAAAATTTTTCGGTGAACGGAATCATATCCTCTTTGATAAATTTAGGTATAGCGTATATTCTGCCCGGCTAAAGTTGTGATAAAGGGTGTTATAAAGGATTATAATTTCTATGAAATCAATTATTTTTTAGCGGCCTCTGAATCTTTAGCTGCTATTTAAAATTAATTTTAACTAGCAGCAAGCCTATGAAAAAAACGCGCTATACAGCTTAGAAATTTCTTTTTGATAACGCGATAAATATTCTGAAAATTGACATAATATCTGAAGAAAAGCATTCTTGTTTTTCGGTGCCATACACACAGATTTCGATGTTAAAATCAGTAGGGTAGGCCTCTTTAAGAAAGATCGAGATGGCAGTTCAAGATTTTAATTTTAATAAAAATAGTGGAGGTATGAATACTTCTTTAAATTTTTTTATACTTCAGGAAAAGTATCTTTTTCATTCCGTTTTTCTGGGATGAAACTTATTCATCACCTCAGCCAAATGCGTTCTGTCAACATGCATGTAAATTTCCGTGGTTGTGATGCTTTCGTGGCCTAGCATTTGCTGAATAGCACGAAGATCTGCGCCGTTTTCTAATAAATGTGTAGCGAATGAATGTCGAAAGGTATGGGGACTTATATTCTTCTTTAAACCTATCTTTTCAGCCAATTGTTTTATGATCGTAAAGACCATTGCTCTTGTTAATTGCTTTCCTCTTCGGTTTAAAAATAGAATGTCATCAAAGCCCTTTTGCACGCTTTGGTGTATTCTGATTTCTTTTCTGTAAATATTGATGTATTTTTTATTGATATTACTGATAGGAACAAACCTTTGTTTATCGCCTTTTCCAGTTACTTTGATGAAATCTTCTTCAAAATAAAGATCTGAAATTTGAAGACTGGTAAGTTCAGAAACGCGCAAACCACAACCATAAAGGGTTTCAAGCATTGCTCGATTGCGTTCACCTTCTGGTTTAGAAAGGTCAATCGCCAGGATAAGCATATTTATTTCTTCCTCGGAAAGTGTATCGGGAAGTTTTCGACCTATTTGGGGAGAATCAATTAAATCCATAGGGTTATCACTTCTATAATCCTCAAAAACCAAATAGTTGAAAAAACTTTTGAGTCCGGATATAATGCGGGCCTGTGATCTCGGATTCAGAGTTTTAGCAATTTCATAAATGAATTGTTGAACGGTTTCCTTTTGAATTTGAATTGGGTTTACCGATAAAGAGTGCTTGTCTAAAAACAGTACTAACTTTTCAACATCTAGTAGATAGTTGGAAATAGAATTACCTGCCAAGCCTCGTTCAATTTTAAGGTAGTGCTGATAGTCTTTTTGCGCAAGGTTCCAATTCATGTTTTAAAGATACACAATCCGCAATTTCACCTCAGTAAAGCAGCGGTAAATTTCCTTTGAAAAGCCCCTTATGTGGGTTTTATTCATTGAAATGCTAATTTGGTACAAATCTTGTTCTATAAAGTTTTTTATCTTTGAATATTAACACGATAACATTAACTATTATGAAAAAAGTACTTTTTACAATTATTCTGTCGGTTCTTTTTACCTCAGGACTTCAAGCCCAAGGCGATTTAAAATTCGGTGTAACTGGAGGATTGATAAATTCAAACGCTGATGTAGGTTTCTCTGTTCTTGGTTTGGTGGACTTAGGAAGTGTTAACGCCATCAGCAAAACAGGCTTCTATGTCGGAGTTATAGCAGATATTGGAATCTCTGAAAAATTTCATTTACAGCCAGAATTGACTTATGCCTCAGCAGGTGATCTTTCATACATACACATTCCTATTATGGTGAAATATTATGTCATTAATAAATTATACGCGCAGGCTGGACCTCAGTTAAGTTTTTCATCAAATATTGATGGTATAAAAGGTGCTATTCAAGACATTGAAGGAGTTCTTGGAACGAATGGTGATGTAGACGATGTTTTGAATACTATTGGGGTTGATCTTGGTTTTGGTCTTGGGTATGATATTTTAGATAATCTCTCGGCCCAAATTAGATATTCTACAGAATTAACCAATAGATATACAGGGCCATTAAATAATTCTCTTAAAGTTAGAGCATCGAATGTTAATGTTGGTATTGCTTACTTCTTTTAAAATTTCATCGTGAATGTAAATTTTAGAAGCTAATATTCATGAAAAGTACTAGCGGATTAAAGTTATACCGTACTTCTGAGACTGAGCTTGAATACCGTATTACGTCAAGGTACTACCGCAATATTTGCGGTAGTATTCCTAGGAGAAATCTAATGTTCGGCCGTAAAGTTGCATGGGTTATTCTACAAGCCTTGGTTTTAATTTTCTTGATCTGAAGCCAATGGCTGCGTTTTTTTATCAGGCTATACTCGAAATAGTTGTTGTTTTATACTCCGAAATGGAGCTGTTATGATCTAGAGACCTACATTATCTTCCATTTTAAAGACGGTTTAACGCGTTTGACAACAAAAATGATGTAGGGTTTATAATTGCTTTTAAATTTGGGCTAACAAACCATAACAAATCCAAACATGAAAAAAGTTGTCTTAACTTTAGTATTGATTTTTACTGCAATTGCTTTACAGGCACAACGAAACGTAGATCGAACAAACTTTAGAGCAGGTGTTAATGGCGGTTTAGTCATTGGAGATTTCTCTGAAGCCTATAGTTTTGGATTAGGTGTAGATATGTATCATCATTGGGGTGTTGCTAAGCCTTTGGATATAGGTGTTACGGCGGGCTTTTTTAATGCCTTTGGTTCAAAAGAAAATATATCGGCTGGCGGCCTTGTTGTCGAAACTGAATTTGATAATATTCAATTTCTGCCAGTAGGAGCATCAATAAGAATATACCCTACCTCTAGTGCCGGTTTTAAAATTGGTAGTGATGTTGGCTATGCGGTTGGTATCAATAAAGGAAACAAAGGCGCATTTTACTACAGACCTTCTTTAGGTGTAGATTTCAGCAACGGAGCTTCTGAATTAAATATCTCCTATTTAGCTGTAAGTGATGACGTTACCTTTTCTTCAATACTCTTAGGGTATTTGATTCTTTTTTAAGGTTTTCCTAGATTTTAAAATTAGCTAGTATTCAAATGACTTCACTTTTTCTGGAGACATAATTATTAGTACTTTTAAACCATGAAAATTCTAATACTTAACGGCCCCAATTTGAATCTCTTAGGAAAAAGAGAACCCGAAGTTTACGGTAATCAAACCTTTGAAGATTACTTTAAAGAATTAACGGCGAAATTCTCAGACCTAGAATTAGTGTATTATCAATCAAATATTGAGGGAGAAATTATTAGTAAAATTCAAGAAGTTGGTTTTTCATTCGACGGTATTGTTTTGAATGCAGCCTCTTACACCCATACTTCTGTTGGAATAGGAGATGCTGTAAAAGCAGTTGAAACTCCTGTAGTAGAGGTGCATATTTCAAACACACATAAACGTGAAGATTTTCGTCATGTCTCTTATATATCCTCTGGAGCAAAAGGCGTGATTTTAGGTTTTGGACTGCAGAGTTATGATTTAGCCCTTGAAAGTTTTCGATAAACTATAGTGGATTCCAGGTTTTGTTGGTGCTTAAATTTTATATATTTAAGGGAATCATAAAATAAAGGATCATGAACTGGAAGAATCTGTTCAACGAGAAAGAAACTGATATAGCCATTGCAAGAATAAATACATTGAGCCCAGAAACCAAAGCAAAATGGGGAAAGATGAACGTCACCCAAATGATAGCTCATTGTAATGTTTCTTATGAATTGGTCTACACAGATAAACATCCAAAACCAGGCGGATTTCAAAAACTTATGATGAAACTTTTTGCTAAGAGCGTGGTTGTGGGGCCAAAACCTTATAAAAAGAATGGTCGCACTGCGCCTATGTTTCTGATCGCTGACGAGCGAGAATTTGAAATAGAAAAGAAAAGACTTACTGATTATTTGCAAAAAACTCAGCAACTTGGTGCTTCCTATTTTGATGGCAAAGAATCACATGCTTTTGGGGCCTTAACGGAAAAGGAATGGAATAATTTATTTTCCAAGCACCTTGACCATCATCTGACCCAATTCGGAGTGTAAGTGGAAGAAGTCAAGCTTTGACTTTATTTTGCTGATTTATCAGCAAGCGGCTTTAAGTATTTTTGATCTACATAAAAGGTTGCAAAAGGAAGCAGAGAGGCACTAATTAGAATAAAAGCTCTTTTCAAAGACCATTTTTTCTTAAACCAAAACACAGCAGCAATTGCGATATAAGCGATGAATAAAACGCCATGGGCATAACCAACATATTTGTTGGGCATAGGAATATCGGCCAAATACTTTAGGGGCATGGTTATGGCAAAGAGTGCCAGATACGATATGCCTTCTAAAATTGAGGTGATTCGAAAGAGAGTCAACATATCTTTTAGCTAAATAATATTAGTATAATAACAGGAAAAATTAATCCGATCAATGCGAGTTTCCAACCCCTTCTTTTAAAAGTGTTTTTACCTTTAGTGATGATGAACATTCCGGTAAAGGCTATAAGTAACATGCCAATTCCAAAAACATCGGAGTACCAAATCCAAAATTTGTTTGTGGTTTTATGCAGAAACATGGTTTGACCCAAGACCGGAGTTTTGCGTTTGTATTCGACCACACCTTTTCCAGTGTTAATATCAGCATCTAAAACGATATTGTCTTTATAGAAAACGCGAAGTTCATTATCGCGAATACGGTGGCTATCATATTCGGCATCCAATTCCCATTTTTCAGAAATACCTTTGATGAATTTTTCAGAATCAATAGCATTCTTATCTGAAGGAAGTTCTAGTTGTACTTCTTTGGTCTCGTATGCATACTCCATCGGATACCAATCTGCGCGGTGATTCAAAATAATTCCTGAAAACGAAAAAGCAATGATTAACCCAATATAAAAATAAGCGACATCTCTGTGAACATTTCTATTTTCCCACTTCATATTACAAGTGTATTACTTCGTCATAGGCATCTGCAACAGCCTCCATAACCGCTTCACTCATAGTAGGGTGAGGGTGAACTGTTTTCAAGACTTCGTGACCAGTGGTTTCTAATTTACGACCAAGTACAGCTTCGGCAATCATATCGGTTACACCGGCGCCAATCATATGACACCCTAGCCATTCGCCATATTTGGCATCAAAAATCACCTTAACAAATCCGTCTGAGGCACCAGAGGCTTGTGCTTTTCCACTTGCTGAGAAAGGAAATTTACCTATTTTAAGATCGTATCCGGCTTCTCTTGCTTGTGCTTCGGTCATTCCTACAGAGGCTATTTCAGGAGAACAATAGGTACAGCTGGGTATGTTTCCATAATCCAAAGCTTCCACCTGCATTCCAGCTATTTTTTCAACACAAAGAATTCCTTCAGCAGAGGCAACATGCGCAAGGGCTTGGCCTGGCGTTACGTCACCAATAGCATAGTAACCAGGTATATTTGTTTGGTAAAAATCGTTCACTAAAATCTTATCTCTGTCGGTTGCAATACCCACAGCTTCTAATCCTATATGCTCAATATTTGTTTTAATGCCAACGGCAGAAAGTACAATATCAGCTTCTAGTATTACGTCTCCTTTTGCTGTCTTAACCGTTGCTTTAACTCCGTTTCCAGAAGTATCAACTCCAGTAACTTCAGCAGAGGTCATAATCGTAACACCCGCTTTTTTAAAGCTACGTTCTAGTTGCTTAGAAATATCTTCATCTTCAACGGGTACAATTCTAGGTAAATATTCAACTACAGTAACTTCGGTTCCCATAGCGTTGTAAAAATGTGCAAATTCAATTCCGATAGCACCGCTACCAACCACAATGAGTTTCTTAGGTTGCTTATCTAAAGTCATTGCCTCGCGATACCCTATGATTTTTTTTCCGTCTTGAGGTAAGCTAGGCAATTCGCGGCTTCTAGCACCAGTCGCAATAATGACATTGTTTGCTGAATATTCGCTTTCCTTGCCATCTTCGCTTTTTACAGAAACTTTCTTTCCAGGTTTTAGCGTTCCAAAGCCCTTAATGACTTCAATTTTATTCTTTTTCATCAAGAATTGAACGCCTTTGCTCATTCCATTTGCGACACCCCTACTTCTTTTGACAACAGCGTCAAAATCTTTATCAACGCCTTCAGCTTTCAATCCGTAGTCACTTGCATGTTGAAGATATTCAAATACTTGAGCAGATTTCAGTAATGCTTTTGTTGGAATGCAACCCCAGTTTAGGCAAACACCTCCCAGACTTTCTTTTTCTACAATCGCCACTTTTAAACCGAGCTGAGAAGCTCTTATAGCAGTTACATATCCCCCAGGACCACTTCCTAAAACAATAATATCAAAATTGCTCATATTCTTCATTTTTAGTATTCAATCCCGAAAGCTCTCGGGAGCGAGTGCAAAAGTACGCAATTCAAGCACCAAATACCAAGCCCCAAAATCCAAAAAGTATTATAAAAAAGTAAAAAATACGAAGTATGAAACGAACCTTCTGTTTAGAAGTTACCCGTTGCTAAATGCCCTTAAGGTGTATTGGTTTTCTCTATATTAAAAGTCTCAGGCTTTCCTTTTAGAATAGTTAGTGAAGCCCATTGGTTTCCTTCAATCAGTTTTCCAAGTAGCAGTATCTACCCAACGTGATTGGCGCAATGTTAAAAAAAAATCCAAACTCTGGACTATAATTAGGTCAGAGTTTGGAATTTCGAGTCAAACTAGGTTTCAGGAATAATTTTTACTTATTTTTTCGAAGGAACGAATTTTAAAGCAACACCATTTATACAGTGCCTTTCTCCAGTAGGTTCTGGCCCGTCTTCAAAAACGTGACCCAAATGCCCGCCGCAGGTAGCGCAATGCTCTTCGGTGCGTTTGTATCCGACTTTATAATCTACATCATAGGCTACATTACCTTCAATTTCTTTATAGAAACTCGGCCAACCTGTACCTGATTTGAATTTAGTGTTACTCTCAAAAAGTGGAGTTTCACAAGCGATACAGACATAAACGCCTTTTTTCTTATTTTCTAATAACTCACTTGTGAACGGGTTTTCAGTTGCAGCTTTTCGCAGCACATAATACTGCTCTGGAGTTAATTGTTCTTGCCATTCTGCATCAGTCTTTGTTACGGAAAAAACTTGCTCTTTTAGCTCAGAAGTTTCAGTGCTCATTTCTTTCTTTTCCTGTGAATTTCCTTTGCAACCAGTTAAAAGTAAAACAAAGAGTAGCGCAATATTTTTTAGCATGATTAGTTTAATTTTTTTTCCGTGAAAACAGAAATCTGTTTATACCTATTTTGTATTCAGACGAATTGCCTTTCGGTTCCTTTCTTAAAGAAGTCATAAAGTTAAAAAAATCCTACTCATAAAAATGAGACAGGATTTTTTTAACTTTTTAAAAACCGTTCGTACTACTTATAACTTTACTTTTTGAACATCTTTTTCTTCAACGCCTAAATACGTCATAACCGCATCAATATTTGTATGGTCTAAGCTCGATTTTCCAGACGTTTCTGCTGGTATAACAGCAATTCGAAATACTTGATTATCGGTATCGCCAGATAACAACAAGCCTAAATCAAAATCTGCTTCTAAAAAGATATTTACATCAAAAAAGGTATGATCATAGTTATATTGCAAAAGACCTTGGTCAACAATTAAAGTTTGTGGTAGCAAGCGCCAAACATCTACTGCCTCACCATTACTGTCTTCTATTTGATCAAATAAAATATAGACCAACACTACATCTGTTTCAAAAACCTCAATCGTATTTGGAAACTCATATAGAATTTTATAATCGCCCTCCGGAGTTAAATCACCTTCTATGTCAATAACCTGTGCCAGAATGTTGACTCCATCTGCTCCGTCGAAACCATCTAATCCATCAAATCCATCTCTTCCATCAAATCCATCAATACCATCCCTGCCGCAAGAAGCTATGATAAGGGTAAGGAATACGCCAAAAATTAGGGTTGCTTTTTTCATAATAAAAGTATTTAAGTTATAAGAATTTTTCAAAGTTTAGAATTTTAGTTCAAAAAGCGTTCCACTTTTCTGAATTATTACAATTTCAGCCTTATATTGAAGTTTTAGTAAATAAAATTAGTAAAAGCATATCTATTAATCCTTCGGTACTCAATCTTTGAAAGTTGATTACTTTTGCATCAAATACACCACCTTAATATGCCCAAAGTTATTGCTCATAGTCTTTTTTCTGATTTTGATATTGACTTATTTAAATCTGGAAAACATTATAAATTATATGAGAAGTTAGGTTCTCACCCAATTGAGCTTGATGGAAAAAAAGGAACCTATTTTGCCGTTTGGGCACCTACTGCTAAATCGGTCTCAGTTACAGGGGAGTTTAATTCTTGGCAAGACAGTGAGCATTCATTAAACGTTCGTTGGGATGAAAGTGGAATTTGGGAAGGATTTATACCCGATGTTGGTCACGGCGAGATTTATAAATATAAAATTCACTCAAATAATCAGGGTATTGTTTCAGAAAAAGCGGACCCTTTCGCGCGCTATTGTGAACACCCACCGCATACGGCTTCCATTATATGGGATGCCAAGTATAGCTGGGAGGATAAAAAATGGATGGGATATCGCGCAGATAAAAACGGATTGGATAGACCCTATTCAGTATACGAAGTACATTTAGGTTCTTGGAAAAGGAAGAACGGAAATGACTTTTTGTCTTATGAGGATTTTGCAAAAGATTTGGTAGAATATGTCAAAGAAATGGGCTTTACGCACATAGAGTTTATGCCAATAATGGAATACCCATATGATCCTTCTTGGGGGTACCAATTAACAGGGTATTTTGCTCCGACTTCGCGCTTTGGAGATCCAGAAGGTTTTAAACTTTTGGTTGATAAATTACACCAAAACGATATCGGTGTAATTTTAGACTGGGTGCCATCACACTTTCCTGAAGATGCGCATGGACTAGGTTTTTTCGATGGCTCTCATTTATACGAGCATCCAGACCGTAAAAAGGGCTATCACCCTGACTGGAAAAGTTTGATTTTTAATTATGGCAGAAATGAAGTTCGTGCTTTCTTGATAAGTAATGCCCTGTTTTGGTTAGATCAGTTTCATGTTGATGCCTTGCGTGTTGATGCCGTAGCTTCAATGATTTATTTAGATTATTCAAGGGAAGAAGGAGAGTGGGACCCTAATATCTATGGTAACAATGAAAATTTAGAGTCCTTGTCTTTTATTCGAGAACTAAACCAAGCGGTTTACGAAAATTTTGAAGGAGTGCAAACAATCGCAGAAGAATCAACAGCATTTACAGGCGTTTCAAAACCTGTGAGCGTTGGCGGACTTGGTTTTGGAATGAAATGGATGATGGGCTGGATGCACGATACCCTAGAGTATTTCAAAAAAGACCCCATCAACAGAAAATACCATCAAGATGATTTGACCTTTAGCATGACCTACGCCTTTACGGAGAATTTTATGCTTCCCTTTTCACATGATGAGGTCGTTTATGGTAAAAAATCACTGGTATACAGAATGCCAGGCGATGAATGGCAGCAATTTGCCAATTTACGTTTACTCTACGGATATATGTTTACCCACCCCGGAACGAATTTGATGTTCATGGGCGGTGAATTTGGTCAAACTTCAGAATGGAATTTCCAACAAAGTTTAGATTGGCACTTGTTAGATCACAAAGTACATTCAGGTGTTCAAGAATTGGTGAAAGATTTGAATGCCTTTTATAAAGGATATCCTGCATTGTATGAGAAGCAATTCAGTGCTGAGGGCTTTGAGTGGATTGACTATGGAGACCACGAAAATTCTGTTTTGACGTTTATACGAAAAGGACACGATGCCAAAAATGATATTTATGTCGCTTTGAATATGACTCCGATTACTAGAGCGAACTACCGTATTGGTATTCCGAAGAAATCAGGTCAAGTGAAGGTTTTATTCAATAGCGATGACCAGAAATATGGTGGCACAGATATAGAAGTGAATATCTCTAAGTTGAGTTCAAAAGAATGGCACGGACATAAAAAATCGGTAGAAATGACTATTCCTCCTTTAAGTATTATCATTTTTAAATAGAAAAATCAAGAATATCGTTATAGTTGGTGATTTCAACAGTAATTATTTCAGAGTTATACGTTAAAATGTTTTTTTTGCGTTCTTATAAATTAGCAACCTACTATGATTACAAATACGGAATTAGAATACAAGGGAAATTTATACCCAAACGAAATAGTCGACTTTCTTCAAGATGTGGACAAAATATATTTCACATCCAAGAATGGAGTGGTACTCCAGATTACTGTGCTTCGAAATAGCATGCTTCGTTTTCGCTATGCTACCAGTCATACATTTGAACCTGACTTCTCTTATGCGATTAGCAAAATTGGCAGGCGAGGATATGATAAGCTAGAGGTGTCCGAAACAGATACCGAGTACCTTATCCAAACCATTCGCATGACGGTTTTGGTAGATAAAAAATCGATGCGTGTTCAGATTTCTGACCCAGATGGCAATATTATCAATGAGGATGAAATTGGTTTTCATTGGGAAGAGAATTACGAATACGGTGGTAATACCGTTAAAATGAGTAAAATCGCTCAAACGGGTGAAAGTTTTTATGGTTTAGGTGATAAGGCTACCCATTCAAACTTAAAAGGAAAAAGATTAGAAAATTGGGTTACCGATTCATATGCCTATGGTAAGGATCGTGACCCATTGTATAAAGCAATTCCTTTTTATGTGGGTCTTACCCATGGTAAAGCCTATGGTATATTTTTCGATAATACCTTCAAAACGCATTTTGATTTTGCTCATGAACGGCGCACTACAACTAGTTTTTGGGCTGATGGTGGTGAGATGAATTACTATTTTATTTACGGCCCTGACATGTCAAAAGTGGTTCGTTTATATACAGATTTAACAGGAAAACCTGAACTACCGCCTTTATGGGCTTTGGGATACCAACAATCGAAATGGAGTTATTTTCCAGAAAGTAATGTAAAAGAAATCGCTAAGAAGTTTCGAGATTTGAAAATACCATGTGATGCCATTTATTTGGATATCGATTACATGGACGGATTTCGCTGCTTCACCTGGGATAAAACACGTTTTCCTGATCCGAAGCGAATGATTGGTGAACTCGAAGAAGATGGTTTTAAAACCGTGGTGATGATTGATCCGGGCATTAAGGTTGACCGCGATTACTGGGTGTATCAAGAGGCCATGGAAAACGATTATTTCTGCAAGCGCGGAGATGGGCCATACATGAAGGGTAAAGTTTGGCCAGGCGAATGTCATTTTCCTGACTTTACAAACCCCGAAGTACGTGCTTGGTGGGCAGAGCTGTACAAAGAATTTATGGCTGAAATGGGTGTTCATGCTGTTTGGAATGATATGAACGAACCCGCTGTAATGGAAGTGCCCGGTAAAACAGCACCTTTAGATACAAGACATAATAACGACGGAAACCCAAGTACGCATAGAAAATCACACAATGTTTATGGAATGCAGATGGTTCGCGCTACCTATAATGGTGTAAAAAAGCATTCCTACCCAAAGCGCCCTTTTGTAATTACAAGAGCAGCATACGCAGGTACACAAAGATATGCGTGCACGTGGACTGGTGACAATGTTGCCACTTGGGAGCATTTATGGCTTGCCAATGTACAAATGCAACGTATGTGCATGAGTGGGTATTCTTTTGTAGGTTCGGATATTGGAGGTTTTGCAGAACAACCGAATGGTGAATTATTCGCGAGATGGATTCAACTGGGAATTTTTCACCCGTTTTGTAGGGTCCATTCAAGTGGTGACCATGGCGATCAAGAACCTTGGTCTTTTGATAAAGAGGTGACCGATATTGTTCGCAAATTTGTTGAACTTCGTTATCAGTTACTACCCTACCTATATACAATGTTCTATGACTATTCTACTAACGGAATAGCCATGCTGAAATCTTTGGTGATGTTTGATCAAGAAGATCCACAAACCCATTTTAGAACGGATGAATTTATTTTTGGAAACCAAATTTTAGTTTGCCCGGTGCAAGAACCAAATGCCCAAGGTAGAAGAATGTACATTCCTCGAGGAAAATGGTATAATTTCTGGACAGATGAAGTTGTAGATGGAGGTAAAGAAAAGTGGGTAGCTGCCGACCTTGATAAGGTGCCATTATTTATTAAAGAAGGCGCTATTATTCCAAAATATCCTGTACAACAGTATGTGGGAGAAAAAGTGATCGAGGAACTTATTCTCGAGGTATATTACAAGGAAGGAATTGAAAATTCAATGGTGTATGAAGATGGTCAAGACGGCTATGATTATACAAAAGGACGCTACAGTCATCGTACATTTAAACTACTAGGCAAGGGCAATCAGCTAAGTGTTCAACAACACAAAGACGGTACATTTATTACTTCTTACGAAACCATAGCGGTTAAGTTTCACGGACTTCCCTTTGAAATAACTGGCATAGAGATTGATAATGAAGAAGTAAGCCTAACTGATGTTAAGCGAAATGGAAATCATTCTATTGTAGTGAGTAAAAACTTTACCAACCTGCGTATAACAGGAAAATAATTTTTTTGTACTTTACGAGAACTAAACACACATCACCATGAGAAAAATAATTTTAACGCTAGTCATTTTGGTTGGCGTTACAGCATGTAAAACAAACCCTTTTACGGGTCAAAAAGTTTTAAATTTTTACGGAAACAAGCAAATTTTTCCGATGGCTTTCGCGCAATACGACCAATTTTTGGGGGAAAACGCAGTTATTGAAGATACTGCAGAGGCTAAAATGATTACAAGGGTTGGGCAGCGTATTTCATCTGCAGCCGAAAGATGGTTGACAGCGAATGGATATCCTGGTTATTTAAAAGATTACAAATGGGAATATAACTTGGTCAATGATGAGACCGTAAATGCATGGTGTATGCCCGGGGGTAAGATTGTTTTTTACACAGGCATACTTCCAATTACGCAACAAGAAACAGGGGTTGCTGTAGTTATGGGTCATGAAGTAGCACATGCCTTGGCAGATCACGGTGCACAACGAATGAGTGCTGGTACATTGCAGCAAATGGGTGCCGTTGCCGGTAATATTGCTATCCAAGATCCACAGAAAAGAAACATGTTCAATCAGGCTTATGGTTTAGGTTCTCAATTGGGAATTATGCTTCCGTTCAGCAGAAGCCATGAAACTGAGGCAGATAGAATTGGTCTTCAAATAATGGCCATTGCAGGATATAACCCTGAAGAAGGTGCTGAACTGTGGAAACGTATGAAGGCTAAAAGTGGGGGGCAAGCGCCACCTGAATTTATGAGTACACATCCATCTAATGATACGCGTATTTCTAATTTGACACAATGGGCTCCTTTGGCTAAAAAAGAAGCTGCAAAATACGGGGTGACTTCATTTCAGTAGAAAACTATAGGTATTAATCGTATATTTAAAACCATTCGCTCGCTAGCGAATGGTTTTTTTATGACCAAAGCACAACTATGGCAAGAAATCTAGCAGTAAAGGGAAGTAAAAAACTACTCAATGCTTGGGCATTTTACGATTGGGCGAATTCTGTATATACCTTAACGATTGCCTCGTCGATATTTCCCATATTTTATTCCTCCTTGTTCTCTGGAGATGAACTGGTCTCTGCCTTTGGCTTTGAAATGAAGCCCACCGTACTCATTGAAATTATTACAGCTTTTACTTTTCTAGTAGTGGCTATATCCTCGCCTATTTTATCAGGTGTGGCTGATTATATTGGTAACAAAAAGAATTTCATGAAGTTCTTTTGTTACCTGGGCAGCATAGGCTGTTTCGGTTTGTATTGGTTTGACCTTGATCAGATTCATACAAGCCTCATGTTTTACTTTATGGGTCTTTTGGGGTATTGGGGAAGCCTAGTCTTCTATAATTCATATCTGCCAGATATTGCCTTTGAAGAGCAACAAGATCGTATTAGTGCCAAGGGTTTTTCTATGGGGTATCTGGGTAGTGTACTTCTGCTGGTGTTAAATTTACTAATGGTAATGTTTCCATCGTTTTTTGGTTTTGATGTCGGTACCACTCCTGAAGAACATAGTCTTGCCTCAAAAGAGGCGATGAGAATCTCGTTTATTACTGTTGGCCTATGGTGGGTAATTTTTGGTCAATATACATTTTGGGTTTTACCTAAAGGGTCCTCTAGAGGGCATAAGGTAAATAAAGAGGTTTTGTTTAATGGCTTTAAAGAGTTAAAGGGAGTTTGGCATCAACTTCAAGGAGACTTGAGGTTAAAACGATATTTAGAGGCATTTTTTGTGTTCAGCATGGCCGTTCAGACCATAATGCTTATAGCTGTTTATTTTGGAGAAAAAGAAATAGCCTGGGGCGGGGAAGAAGCAAAAATGCTTGGCCTCATAGGAAGTATATTACTCATTCAGCTTGTAGCTATTTTAGGTGCCTTTCTCACATCAAAAGCATCTAATAAATACGGAAATATAAAAACGCTAATTGTTGTAAATGCTATTTGGATGTGCCTGTGTGTTTATGCATTTTTTATGAAATCGCCTATGCAGTTTTACATTGGTGCTAGCCTTGTTGGTTTGGTAATGGGTGGCGTACAAGCTTTGGCCAGATCAACCTATTCTAAATTCTTGCCAGAGACCGAGGATACCACTTCCTATTTTAGTTTCTATGATGTGGCAGAAAAAATCGGTATTGTTATTGGCATGCTCATTTTCGCCATTGTTGATCATAAATATAATATGCGATATGCCATACTGTTCCTGATTTTATTCTTTTTGATAGGCATTGTATTACTTTTTAGAGTGCCAAAAGAAGAAAGGCCCTCTGCGTAAATAGTCCATTAACTAATACCCTAGCTAGCCAATAGCTTTTTAAATCATACGCTTTTTACTTAAAAATCAGGTAAAAATTCTTCGGCTAGAACGAGTTAAATAGCGTTGCTGCAAAGAGCGATTGATTCGATGTCTTCTAAGTCAAATTTCAATTTATTTTGTTCTTATTTATATTAAGAATTGAGCGTTGCTTGAATTAAAATTAATGCTGCAATTGTTATAAATAATAAAGGCGCCCTTGCATAAGAGCGCCTTAGTTTCTCGTTTGAGAATTGATTTTTGAGTGTTGGAGTGTTTCTTTGCTGAAAACTTACTCAGCCTATTAGATGAATAAACTCCCTAGCCTTTGGAAATATCTCCTGAACCAGAAGCTTTGGTGTCTACCTTGTCAGGACTACCTCTGTAGCTAATATCTCCTGACCCTGATACCCTTGCTTTAAGCATTTTGTTTGCAGTCACCTTAATGTCTGCAGAACCAGATACGTTTGCAGATACATTATCGGCTTCTAGGCCATAAGCTTTAATATCTCCACTGCCAGATATGCTAGCTTTAAAATCTGTAGTACTGCCATTCAAAGTGATATCTCCAGATCCAGACATTGTCGCGCTAATTGAGCTTGCTTCAATATCTAAAGTAATATCTCCTGAACCCGACATTGCAGTTTTGAAATTATCAGTTTTAATTGTTGTTTTACTAACGATATCTCCTGAGCCAGAAAGTGCAATAGAATTTATACTTTCAATAGGCACCGTAATTCTTATGCCATCATCCCATGAAGAAGGTCTTAAGTTATAGCCCTTTTCTACTTTTATAGATAACTTCCCGTTTTTTACTTCAGTTTTTATATATTCTAGCAAATTTGATTCGCCCTCCAATTTGATTTCGCCTTCTTTTCCTGCAACGATATCTACATCAAACCATCCTGAGAGTCCGATGGCTTCATATTCTCCGACGCTACGTTCGATGGTGGTTTGGTTTCCATTTCCCTTGACTTTCTTACCCCATTGAGCGGAGCATGAAGCTGTTAATAGTAGTACTAAACTTAGGCTCAATAAATTTTTCATGATACATAGTGATTTTCGCCCTGAATAAGTTCATGGGCTGATTGATTAATGAATTAATTTTTATAGAATGTTATTCCCCCGTAATCACTTGTGATATAAACAGAGTTGTTACTATTTGAAGACCCGTAATGTCCTTTGTAATATTTACTGGTGTTCTTTACCTCGCTAATGCTGATGTCAAAATCATCTTTTCCACTAACCCCCGCATAAGAAGTTTTGATTTCAAAATTAAAATGGTACGAAGGGTCATAGCCTATTTTTACACCGGTATAATCACTTCGTATCTGTATGTTTCCAGCATCTGAAGCCATTTTTGCAATTTTAACAGAACCATAATCGGCATTGATATCTACATTGCCATGTATGGTGCCAAGCTTAACGCTGATATAGTCTCCATTCCCTTTAATGTTTTCAGCTTCTCCAATATCTACTTTTCCATAGTCGGTATTATAGTCGAGATTGCCCATTTTTTCTACTGTGCAGTTGGTGTAGTCGGCTTTGATAATTAAATCGCCAGCTTTTCCGATGGTAAACCCTGAATAATCAGCGTTAATAGTTCCACTGTTCATGAAGTCAATCGTAGACTTTGATGTATAATCAAAATTCAGTTGATTGTTTCTTCCTCGGAGCTCACCAATCTCTAATCGACCATAATCACAGTTGATTTTTGCATGTCCATCTATACGATCTAAAATAATGCTTCCGTAGTCATTGTTCAGATTAACGCTGCTTTTTATAGGGAGTTTAATGGTATAATTAATCTGCATATTCACAGTGTTGCTATTACCCCAGTTCCAGCCCCAACTACTTTTGTTATCATTAAATATGGTTCTTGCAGAAACCAGGCTACTATTGCCTTCAAAATCCACTGAAATACCATCAAGTTTTTTCTGAACTTTCTCCTCATTATTCCCATTGGTTTTAATGTGTACCTCAATAACTATTCTGTTTTCACTCCATGAAGTGATGTTTAGGTTGCCGTAGCTGTTGCCTACTTTTAACAGCGCATCAGCGTTTACATCGTACTCCTTTTTAATGGTTTTTTCTTTGGTGTATTTACCCTTTAGTTTTCCATCACCTGCCGAAATAAGCATGGGAAGTGCTAAAAGAACTAGCAGGGGAAATTTAAATAGTATAGTTCGCATCATTGTAATTTTTTAAGTTTTTAATATTTTCTACCTGATCTAGTACATCTTGTAAAAGATCAATTCGTGTTTGAAAGTTGGTAATCATGGCACTTAGTATCAATTTACTATTGCCGCCATTTATTAGATCTTGTTCTAATATTTTGTAATTAGTATCTAGCTTAATTAATTGAATCATGGTATCATCAATTATTTTTTTGGTCTCTGGTGTACTTTGATTTTCCAGTTCTCTTACCTGCTCATCAATGAGACTAGCAAAGTGAAATTGTGTCTGTGATACTTCTGGAGATATTTCCGCAACTTGCTGATTTATAGTGGGTGAATCATTGAAAATGCTAAGACCTATTCCTAAAAGTATGACTACTGAGGCTGCTATAGATAAAGGCCTCCACCACGTATTTTTTTTCTTTTGAATGGATACAAGGCCTTGAGAGGCTTGTAATTTTTCTAAGAACCTATGCTGGTGTCCTTCCTGAGATTCTTCTATGTCAAAAGAACCTTGGAGCTTTTTAAACAGGGTAGCTATGTTATCGTTTTCCATTAGAATGCAATTGTTAATTTATTTCTCAAACTTTCTTTTGCCCTTGAGATGGTTGTTCTACAGTTGGCATAACTGATATCCATTATTTTACTTATCTCTTCATAGTCATAGCCTTCTATTAAATATAAGGTCAAAGAAACTCTGTAATTGTCTTTTAATAGTTTCATGCTCTCCATCACTTTTTGAGCCTTCAATTCGGTGAATGCATGATCTGAAACAACTCCGTCATTATCTTCGACCTTGTATATTACATCATCCAGATCAACTTCGTTTTTCTTCTGTTGTTTTCTGTAATGATAGATACTATTGTTTATCACAATGCGCTTAAGCCAAGACCCGAAAGTTACCTCTCCTTTAAATGTGTGCAATTTCGTAAACGCGTTTAAAAACGATTCTTGCATTACATCCTCAGCTTCAGCGCTGTCTTTTACAATCCGCACCGATGTATTATACATGGCTTTGTAATAGCGATTGTAAATCTCCAATTGTGCACTTTGTTTTCCTTGCAAGCACAGTTGGACTAAAACGTCAGTATTTTCTTTTTTGTGGCTCAAAAAATGAATGGTTTGTTATAGAGATAAGGAAAGTTACGGATTGTTACAGTTTGTGTTGAAAAAAGTAATCAAAAAAGGGTTTCTCTCTTTTTTGCTGAATGGCATAACAATTGTCTTTATAGTGTAGTACGAAAAGCTATATGAGTGATAAAGTAATGATAGTAAGGCTTTTCTAAGATTCAATGATTTAATTTAATAGAACATTCCGTGTCATAATCGTGACAGAATGTCGTAAATAGATATATGGGAAATTCCAAGTTTACCAATTTTGACAATTTGTCTTTGCATGCCATAGAAGAAGATGCAGAGTTGATACCACTATTGACCCCCGAGGATGAGGAAGAAATGAATAGCGAAAATCTGCCTGAAACGCTTCCGATACTGCCGCTACGCAACACGGTTTTGTTTCCAGGTGTGGTAATTCCTATTACCGCAGGGCGCGATAAATCAATCAAGCTTATTAAAGATGCTAATATTGGTAGCAAAGTTATAGGCGTAGTTTCTCAAAAGGATGAGAAGACCGAGAACCCGGATGTAAAAGATATTAATACCTTAGGTACAGTCGCTAAAATTTTGCGGGTACTGCAAATGCCTGATGGCACTACGACCGTTATTATTCAAGGAAAAAAACGCTTTGAAATTGCAGAGGTGTTAACTCAAGAGCCTTATATCACTGCAACTGTTAGAGAAACGAAAGAAGAAAGACCGAAGAAAGATGATAAAGAGTTTTTGGCTATCGTAGAATCTATAAAAGATTTGTCATTAAAGATAATTGCTAACAATCCAAACATACCTAGTGAGGCATCTTTTGCCATTAAAAACATTGAAAGTAATTCTTTCTTAATTAATTTTATTTCTTCAAACCTAAACTTAGATGTCAAGGCTAAACAAGAATTACTTGAAATAAGAAACCTTCAAGAAAGAGCTTTGGCTACCTTGAAATATATGAATTTGGAGCTGCAAAAATTAGAATTGAAGAATGATATTCAATCTAAGGTCCGTAATGATATGGATCAACAGCAACGAGAATACTTCTTGCATCAGCAAATGAAAACCATTCAAGAAGAATTGGGTGGGGTTTCTTATGATGAGGAAATTCAAGAAATGCGAGTTCGTGCAAAGAAGAAAAAATGGAATGAAAAAATAGGAGCTCATTTTGACAAAGAGTTGTCAAAAATGCAGCGTATGAGTCCGCAAGTTGCCGAGTATTCTATCCAAAGGAATTATCTAGATTTGTTCCTTGACCTTCCATGGGATGAATTTTCAAAAGATAAATTCGATCTCAAAAGAGCCCAAAAGATATTAGATAGAGATCATTATGGTCTTGAGGATGTAAAACGAAGAATCATTGAATATCTAGCGGTATTGAAACTTCGCAATGATATGAAGTCTCCAATTCTTTGTTTGTATGGGCCTCCTGGAGTCGGTAAGACTTCTTTAGGGAAGTCCGTTGCCGAGGCTCTTGGTAGAGAATATGTACGTATTTCTTTAGGAGGATTACGTGATGAGGCTGAAATTCGCGGACATCGTAAAACCTATATTGGTGCAATGCCTGGTCGTATCATACAGAGTTTAAAAAAAGCTGGAACATCAAATCCGGTCTTTATTTTAGATGAGATAGATAAACTTTCTAATAGCCATCAAGGAGACCCATCTTCAGCAATGTTGGAGGTTTTAGATCCTGAACAGAATAGTGAGTTTCATGATAATTTCTTAGAGATGGGCTATGACCTTTCTAAAGTTATGTTTATTGCTACAGCGAACAACTTGTCTACAATTCAGCCCGCGCTTCGTGATCGTATGGAAATGATTAATGTCTCGGGGTATACCATTGAAGAGAAGGTAGAAATTGCAAAACGTCATTTGTTACCGAAGCAACTAAAAGAACACGGATTAGAAGCCAAGCACTTGAAAGTAGCTAAGCCGCAATTAGAGAAAATTGTGGAAGGATATACGCGAGAATCGGGCGTTCGCGCGTTGGAGAAACAGCTGGCTAAAATGGTGCGTTATGCAGCTAAATCGATTGCAACAGAGGAAGAGTATGATATAAAAGTGAGTAGTGCGGATGTGGAAAAGGTATTAGGCCCGGCTCGTATGGAGCGCGACAAATATGAAAATAACGATGTCGCAGGAGTAGTTACCGGATTGGCCTGGACAAGCGTTGGAGGAGATATTCTTTTTATAGAATCTATTTTATCAAAAGGCAAAGGGACTTTAAATATTACCGGAAACCTCGGTAAAGTGATGAAGGAATCTGCTACTATTGCCATGGAATATATCAAAGCAAATGCGGATCTTTTTGGTATCGATTCTGATCTTTTTGAAAAGTATAATGTGCATATTCATGTTCCTGAAGGAGCTACACCAAAAGATGGGCCAAGCGCAGGTGTAACCATGCTAACTTCATTAGTATCTTTGTTTACACAAAGAAAGATAAAGAAGAGTTTGGCGATGACGGGTGAAATTACCCTTCGCGGAAAAGTGCTTCCTGTTGGCGGAATAAAAGAAAAAATATTGGCTGCCAAGCGTGCACATATCAAAGAGATTATTCTCTGTAAAGATAACGAACGTGATATCCTTGAAATTAAACAAGATTACTTGAAAGGCTTGACTTTTCACTATGTAACCGATATGTATGAGGTAGTTGATATTGCCATAACAAATCAAAAAGTTAAAAACGCTAAGAAGTTTTAATTACCTTAGGGAAAGACTTTTTGCGAGGGGTTTAAGTTTCTTATAAGCTTTAATCAACACCTTTAGGTACGTTTGTTTGGAGTAATAGGCTGCGCTTTTACAAGAATAATTAATAAAAAATGAAAAAAATAACTATTGCCATCGACGGCTTTTCCTCTACCGGAAAAAGCACTATTGCAAAGCAATTAGCAAAGGCTTTGGGCTATATTTATGTTGATACTGGTGCGATGTATCGTGCAGTTACTCTTTTCGCTATTCGAAATGATTTTACCTCTGAAGAGAACCTTGAAAATGTGGAAGGCTTAGTTTCATCTTTATCAGAGATACATTTAAAATTTAAGTATAATGCCGATGTAGGTTTTGCTGAAATGTATTTAAATGAAGAAAATGTAGAAAAGGAGATTCGAACACTCGAGGTTTCTAAATTGGTGAGCCCTGTAGCAGTTATCGAAGAGATTCGTGAAAAGTTAGTGGATATTCAAAAGAAAATGGGAGAAGATAAGGGCATTGTAATGGATGGTCGTGATATAGGTACCGTAGTATTCCCAGAGGCTGAGCTAAAGATTTTTATGACTGCTTCTGCTGATAAGAGAGCGTATCGACGTTACAAAGAATTACTTGACAGAGGAGAAAAGGTAAGTTATGAAGACGTGCTTCAAAATGTTGAGAAACGTGACCATATTGACAGTACTAGAGCGGTGTCACCGCTAAGAAAGGCGGCAGATGCCATTGAGTTCGATAATAGTGATATGGGGCTTGAAGAGCAGTTTGAGCGAATGTATAATTTTGCGCTGCGTATTATAGAAAAGCAATAAAAGAAAGGGATGGTTTTAAAACCATCCCTTTCTTTATAAGATATTATATATGCTTATGGATTTGGAATAACCAAAACCTGATCTGGATGAATTACATCTGGATTTTTAAGGATACTAGTGTTCGCCTCAAAAATTTGCTTGTATTTCATTGCATCGCCATAATAGTGTTTTGCTATTTTGCTTAAAGACTCTCCGCCAGAAACGGTATGTCTGTGGTATACTGAATCATCAGCAACAGAAATATTCGCCTTAACATCAGAAGCATTATCGCCACCTAATTCTTTGATTTTATCCCAAATTAAATTTTTCTCGTATGGAGTATTAGCTACACCTTTAATTTTAAGAACACCACCTTCTTCAGTTACGTTTCCATCTTTAATCCCTAATTGTTCACCAAGGTTCAAAACACCTTGATACTTTGCTTTAACACTCATATTATTATTTTTTAAACGGTTAATATTTAAGCGCTCAAGATAGTAATTTATTGCCCTAGTTTGCCCTTATTTTGGTAAAATAGTATTTGCTTGTTAATTCCTTTTATTGATAGGTTGGTTTACTAAAATAAAAACTGTATTTTTGCAGCCCTTTTTAGCGAAATTTTCAAGAGAAAAAAGGGTAAAGAAAAAATCATATAATCGCTTCTACGCGAATCGTTTAACTCTTGTGACGTTGTAGAATACAAAGTATAAGCTTTAAAATGGCTGAAGACAAAAAAGCTCAAGTAGAAGAATCTGCTGAAGCAACTCAAGAAACTGCAGATGCAGTTCAAGAAACTACCGAAACGGTAGAAGAAGTAAAAGAGCAGGTTCCTGTTCAAGATCCAAAAGAATTTTTAGAAAACTTTAACTGGGAAAAATACGAGCAAGGTATTGAGAAAGTAGACGATTCTAAATTAGAAGAGTTTGAAAAACTAGTTTCAGAGAACTTTGTAGACACTGCAGATGCGGAAGTAGTAACTGGTACGGTTGTTTATTTGACAGATCGTGAAGCTATTATTGACATTAATGCTAAATCTGAAGGCGTTATTTCTTTAAACGAATTCCGTTACAATCCTGATTTAAAAGTTGGTGATAAGGTAGAGGTGTTGATTGATATTCGTGAAGATAAAAGCGGTCAATTAGTACTTTCTCATAGAAAAGCAAGAACCATTATGGCTTGGGATCGCGTTAATGCGGCTCACGACAAAGAAGAGGTGGTTAGTGGTTTTGTAAAATGTAGAACTAAAGGGGGTATGATTGTCGATGTATTCGGAATCGAAGCTTTCCTTCCAGGTTCTCAAATTGATGTGAAGCCTATTCGCGATTACGATCAGTATGTGAATAAAACAATGGAATTCAAAGTGGTGAAAATCAACCACGAATTCAAAAATGTTGTTGTATCTCACAAAGCTCTTATTGAAGCGGATATTGAAGAGCAGAAAAAAGAAATCATCAGTCAGCTTGAAAAAGGACAAGTACTTGAAGGTGTTGTTAAAAACATTACTTCTTACGGAGTCTTTATCGATTTAGGTGGTGTTGATGGATTAGTACACATTACAGATCTTTCTTGGAGTAGAATCAACCACCCGAATGAGGTAGTTGAGTTAGACCAGAAATTGAATGTAGTAATCCTTGATTTTGATGAAAACAAATCAAGAATCCAATTAGGATTGAAACAACTAGAAAAGCATCCATGGGATGCCTTATCTGAGGATATCAAAATTGGTGACAAAGTGAAAGGTAAAGTAGTCGTTATTGCTGATTACGGTGCATTCATTGAAGTTGTTGAAGGTGTTGAAGGTTTGATTCACGTTTCTGAAATGTCTTGGTCTACGCACTTGCGTTCTGCACAAGATTTTGTAAAAGTTGGTGATCAGGTTGAAGCAGTTGTGTTGACACTAGATAGAGAAGATCGTAAGATGTCTCTTGGTATCAAGCAAATGACTCCAGATCCATGGACTGATATTACAACAAAATACCCTGTTGCTTCTAAGCATAAAGGTATCGTAAGAAACTTTACGAATTTTGGTGTATTTGTTGAATTGGAAGAAGGTATAGATGGTTTAATTTATATCTCTGACCTTTCTTGGACGAAGAAAATCAAGCACCCATCTGAGTTCACCGCTGTAGGTGATACCTTAGAAGTTGAGGTATTAGAATTGGATGTTAATGGTCGTAAGTTAAGCTTAGGTCATAAGCAGACGACTGATAACCCTTGGGATAAATACGAAAAAGAGTTTGGTTTAGATACAGTTCACACAGCATCGATTACTGATATCGTTGATAAAGGAGCTGTAATTGAATTCAACGAAGACATTACGGCTTTTGTACCGCAACGTCATTTAGAGAAAGAAGACGGTAAGAAACTCGGAAAAGGAGAAGAAGCTGAATTCAAGATCATCGAATTTAATAAAGACTTCAAACGTGTAGTAGCAAGTCATACTGCAATCTTTAGAGAAGAAGAGAAGCGTAATGTAAAAGCAGCTGTCAAAAGACAATCTGCTGCAGCTGATGAAGCTAAGCCTACTTTAGGTGATGCCAATGAAGCATTGCAAGCGTTGAAAGATAAAATGGAAGGCAAGTAATACGCTTTTAATTTAATCTTAAGAATAGTGTAAAAACCTTGACCATTTGGTCAAGGTTTTTTTTGTTAAAGGCTTAAATAACCAATAGATGCTATCGTAGTTAATATCATGATAAAAAATAATATTACGACGCAAAATGCAATTAGCAACGAGCCAAGGTTGTCTTTGTCATCTTTAAATATTCGATATGTTAAGATTAAAATAGATAAATAAGTAAAAGGGTCGAATACTATTGGAAAGGCAAAAATTAAATAACTAATAATTGCTACTAAAGTGGCCATGCCTATTATAAATGAATTGATAGCAATATGTTCTAAATAGTTATATTTCTGATAAATAATTTTGGTAGATAGAGCGAGGGCAAAAGTAGAAATTATCCAAAAGTATTTGAAGTAAGACCTGATAAATTTCCCTCCAGCATTACCAATTTTATAGGCATCTGTTTCAATTAAAGACTCAAGTTTTTCTGGGTTAACTTCGGTTTTGAAAAGAGAGGTTATTAATAAATAGAGACTAACAGATAAAATTAAGAAAGAAAGAGGATTGAGAATTCCTTTTCTTTTCCCCATTATGTAATCAAAACTAATTTTCTTCGGTACTAGTACTAAACTTTTTAGGTTAAATAAAAACCCTCTATCCATATTAATTAGGCCAGATAAAGCATCTTCAATGGTGGAGCCAAAAGTGATTTTTTTAACCCCGGATTTTTCGCCACAGTCAGGACAAAATTTTTCGTTATGGTCATTGTTACAAGATAAACAGATCATTTATTTTGGAATTTTATGTCAAGGTTGAATGATCATAATTTTTCGATAATCTGGCTGACAGATAATTATGATACATTAATCTCAAATATAATAGAAAAATAAGGACGATCGAATTAGAAAATTATTCTACATAAAAAGAAAGAGTAGTGTTAAAAGAGAATTCCCTATTTTTGTCTCATAATAGGATTAACGTCCACTATGAGTCAAAAAGTACTACTTTCCGAAAAGGAAATCAACATTATACTTCATCGCTTGGCTTGCCAACTTCTTGAAAATCATTTAGATTTTGAAAACACCGTGCTAATTGGTATTCAACCAAGAGGAACTTTCTTAGCAGATAGACTTACGAAGATTTTAAAAGAAGATTATAAGGTCAAACATATTGATCTTGGTTTCTTAGATATTACCTTTTATAGAGATGATTTTAGAAGAGGAGAAAAGCCTTTAGAGGCAACTGCGACAAAAATTAATTTCTTAATTGAGGACAAGAATGTTGTGCTTATCGACGATGTTTTATATACGGGCAGAAGTATTAACGCAGCTTTGACAGCGCTTCAATCTTTTGGTAGACCAAAAGATGTAGAGCTGTTAACTTTGATCGATAGAAGGTTTAGTAGGCATTTACCCATTCAGCCAAATTATAGGGGTAGACAAGTAGATGCTATAAATGACGAAAAAGTAAAGGTGATGTGGAAAGAGAATGATGGTGCCGATGTAATCTACTTGATAAATAAGTGATATGAGCGAACTAAGTGTAAAACACTTATTGGGAATAAAATACCTAAAAGAGTCGGATATTCAACTCATTTTTGAAACTGCCGATCATTTTAAAGAAGTTATTAATCGCTCTATTAAGAAAGTCCCATCCCTCCGAGATATAACCATTGCTAATATTTTCTTTGAAAATAGTACGCGAACAAAGCTATCTTTCGAACTAGCTGAAAAACGTTTGTCTGCAGATGTAATTAATTTTTCTTCGGCACAATCTTCTGTAAAAAAGGGAGAAACACTTATTGATACCGTTAACAATATTCTTGCTATGAAAGTAGATATGGTTGTGATGCGGCATCCGAATCCAGGGGCGGGCATATTCTTGTCGAAACATGTAAATGCATCTATTGTAAATGCAGGTGATGGCGCGCATGAGCATCCTACACAAGCTTTATTAGACTCGTATTCTATTCGAGAACGCTTAGGAGACGTAGCAGGAAAAAATGTGGTTATTGTGGGTGATATTTTACATTCACGCGTAGCCTTATCTAATATTTTTGCACTGAAATTACAGGGAGCAAATGTAAAAGTCTGTGGGCCAAAAACACTGCTTCCGAAACATATCGAATCTTTAGGCGTAGAAGTTGAGACCGATTTGCGCAAAGCACTGAACTGGTGCGATGTCGTAAATATGCTTCGCATACAGAATGAGCGATTAGATATCAGCTATTTTCCGACTACAAGAGAGTACACACAACAATTCGGAGTGAATAAAGCCTTGCTTGAAAGTTTAGATAAAGAGATTGTAATCATGCATCCAGGGCCTATAAACAGAGGGGTTGAGATTACTAGTGATGTGGCAGATTCTAAGCAATCCATTATATTGAATCAGGTCGAAAATGGCGTAGCAATTCGCATGGCAGTGATATATTTATTGGCTTCAAAAATAAAATAGACCCTATGGTTTTTGACAAAAAAGGAACTACGACGACAGTTTTTCAAGAGAATATTGAGTTGGCAACGTTTTTAGAGAACCTGAACAAATCATATTTAAAAATAAAGAACGATCACTTAATCATTAATTTGTTTTCTTTTTCAAAATTGACAGCGGGTGATATTTTGGAGTTTTTACAACTTTCAAATACGCACAGAGCTTCCAATAAGTCTTTTGTCTTAGTGACTGAAAAGGTTGCTTTTGACCAGGTTCCTGACGCGGTTATTGTTGTGCCAACACTTCAAGAAGCGCGAGACATTATCGAAATGGAAGAAATAGAACGAGATCTTGGAATCTAAAAATACCAAAGTTTAAAGAAATAGTATTGTCCTCTATTAGGACCTTTCAGGTGTCTTGTTGAATTTCCAATTTCATCTGTAAAATTTATTCATTAGAAAATAGTAGATGAAGCTCCATATTTTAGGTTGTTATGCCGCTACACCGCGTACTTTGACAAACCCAACGTCTCAGGTTTTAGAAATTAAAGGACATCTGTTTTTGATTGATTGTGGTGAAGGTACTCAGGTGCAATTGCGAAAAAATAAGATTAAATTCTCCAGAATCAACCATATTTTTATTTCCCATTTACATGGCGATCATTTCTTTGGGTTACCCGGGTTGATTTCTACTTTTCGTTTGTTGGGCAGAGATAAAGAAATGCATATCTATGGTCCGAATGGAATCAAAGAGGCCATTACGTTACTACTAAAATTAGGGAATTCATGGACGAACTATCTGTTGATTTTTCATGAATTAAGCTCGAAGGAAACTGAGTTAATTTATGAAGATGATAAAGTGTCTGTAGAAACAATTCCTTTAAATCACAGGATTTATACAAACGGATTCTTGTTTAAAGAAAAATTGGGCGAACGGAAGTTAAATATTGAAATAGTGGAGAAATATAAGGTCGATACATCGTCCTATCAAAACATAAAAAGTGGAAAGGATATTATTTTAGATAATGGGCAGGTTATAGCAAATTCAGAATTAACTTTTGACCCGCCAAAACCTAAGACCTATGCTTTCTGCAGTGATACTGCTTACATGCCTGAAATTGTTCCGCAGATAAAGGGTTCTGATGTTTTGTATCATGAGTCAACTTTTTTAGACTCAGAAGAACATCTGTCTGCTAAAACCAAACATGCAACAGCGAAAGAAGCAGCAGCGATTGCAAAAGCAGCAGAAGTAGGCACTTTAATTTTAGGGCATTATTCCACAAGGTATAAATCTATCGAACTTTTTAAGGAAGAAGCTCAAACCATTTTTGATAATGTGGAACTTGCTGATGACGGAAAAGTATTTGAGTTTTAGTAGCCCGTATTCTTGCTGTGGTTCGTGACTCGATATCAAATAAAAATTGTCTAACAAGCTTCCCATTCTCCATTCTTTTTTAGAACTTCACGCTTCTTATTCTAAGACCACAAAGACATGCAAAAAGACTTAGGAAATTACCGAAAATCTTACGAAAAAAGTGCCTTAACAGAAGATATCATTTCTGATAATCCGATGGAATTGTTTCAAAAATGGTTCTATGAAGTGGAAGCTTCTGATGGAGTAGATGAGCCTAATGCTATGACAGTTTCTACAATTGGTTTAGATGGATTTCCTAAAAACAGAGTGGTGCTATTAAAAAAATATTCGCACGAAGGGTTTGTTTTTTACACCAATTATCAGAGTGAAAAAGGGAAAGCAATAGCGAATAATCCGAAGGTATGTATTTCCTTTTTTTGGCCGAATCTTGAACGTCAGATCATTATAAAAGGAAACGTAGAAAAAATTGCAGAAAATCTTTCTGACGGCTATTTTGAATCTAGACCTGACGGCAGCAAGCTTGGTGCGATTGTCTCCGACCAAAGTAATGTAATTCTATCAAGAGAAGTTTTGGAAGACAAGCTTGAGTTACTTGAACAAGAATACAAAAACAAAGAAATTGAAAGACCAAACTGGTGGGGTGGTTATATTGTAAAACCAATTTCTATGGAGTTTTGGCAAGGAAGACCAAATCGATTGCATGACCGAATACGGTACTCGTTAATAGATATAGATTGGATAATTGAACGCCTAGCTCCATAACATAATTTATATGAAGACAGTGATACTAGTTCGCCACGGTAAGTCCTCTTGGGAATATTCCGTTGGAGATAAAGACCGACCTTTATTGCAAAGAGGAATACACGACGCTGGCCTAGTTTCAGATAAATTCAATGAACAATCTATTGCAATAGATGCCGCGTTTTCGAGCCCAGCAAATAGAGCACTTCATACGAGTATGATTTTCATGCGGCAATTGTATTTGCCTTTGGTTAATTTTCGAGTGGTTAATGAATTGTATGATTTTTCAGGAGAATATGTGCTTCAATTCATTAAAGAGTTAAATGATGATTTAAATACGGTATTGATTTTTGGTCACAATCATGCGTTTACCCATATTGTCAATTCCTTAGGAAATACCTATATTGAAAACGTTCCTACAGGGGGTCTGGTACACCTAGAATTCGATGTTGATGATTGGAATTCTATAATAAAAGGAGTGACTAAACTAACTATTTTTCCAAAGCAATTACGATGATGATAAAATCTAAAAATCAATACATAAATAGAGAAATTAGTTGGTTACGCTTCAATGATCGTGTGCTTCAAGAAAGTATTGATACCAATGTGCCTCTTATCGAGAGGCTTCGATTTCTTGGAATATACTCAAACAATTTAGATGAATTTTTTAAAGTGCGATATGCTACCGTAAAGCGAATCGTTGAAGCTGGAAAGAAAGGTAAAAGTGTTTTGGGGGGTGAGATAGCCAAAGATCTTTTGGAAGAGATCACGAAGATTGTAATTGCGCAACAAGCAAAGAGCGTTAAAATATTGAAGGACATTCAAACTGAGCTAGAAAGTCAGAATGTTTTTATTATTAAAGAAACGCAGCTTAATATTTCTCAAAGAGAATTCGTTAAAAATTATTTTGTTCAAAATGTGAGTCCGCAATTGATGACAATCATTTTAAATGACCTTACTGATTTTCCTGCTTTGAAAGATACTGCAGCATATTTGGCAGTTAAGATGATAATAATAGGAGATCAGGTAGCGGAAAAAAAAGAAAAAAGATACGCCTTAATTGAAATACCTAAAGGTATTGATCGCTTTGTGGTGTTGCCAAAAGACGGAAATAAGAACTATATCATCATTTTAGATGACCTTATCAGATACTGTCTGCGTAGTATTTTTACGATGTTTGACTACGAATCTATATCAGCACACATGATTAAGATTACCCGAGATGCTGAGTTGGATATGGATAACGATTTGAGTAAAAGTTTTATTGCAAAAATATCAGCAAGTGTAGAGCACCGTAAGATGGGAGATCCGGTGCGATTTGTTTATGATAAAAGTATAGGTAAAGACACTTTAAGCTTTCTCAGAGATAAAATGAATGTTGAGGATACCGATAGTGTCATTCCTGGTGGGCGTTATCATAATCGACGTGATTATATGGGCTTTCCTAGTTTGGGTAGACAAGATTTAATGTACGATAAGATAGCGGCATTGCCTGTAAAAGGTTTTAGTATGGAGGGTAGTCTTTTAGAACAAATCGCCCAAAAAGATTATTTGCAGTATACACCTTATCATACGTTTTCTTATGTAATTAGATTTCTTAGAGAAGCCGCTCTTGATCCAAAGGTTAGAACAATTAAGATTACGGTTTATCGTTTGGCTAGCAACTCTCAGGTTGCGGCGTCTTTAATTAATGCGGTAAAAAATGGCAAACAGGTTACTGTTCAAATTGAATTGCAAGCACGATTTGATGAGCAAGCAAACATTGAGTATGCAGAACAACTTCAGGCGGAAGGGGTGAAGTTGATTTTTGGAGTTCCTGGGCTGAAGGTGCATAGTAAAGTTTGTGTGATTGAGCGTGAGGAAGAAGAAGGAATGAAACGTTACGGTTTTATTAGTACTGGAAACTTCAGCGAGGCTACGGCTCGTATTTATACTGATTATACATTATTCACAGCGCATGAGGCTATCCTAAAAGAATTGAATAAAGTTTTTGACTTTTTTGAGACTACCTATAAAATTAATAAATACAAACATCTTATTGTTTCACCTCACTATACAAAGAGTACTTTTCTTAAACTCATTGATAACGAGATAGAAAGTGCTTTGGCAGGTAAGGAGGCCTATATTAAAATTAAAATGAATAGCTTCACGAGCTATAAAATGATTGATAAGTTATACGAAGCGAGTAGCGCAGGAGTGAAGATACAGTTGATTGTCAGGGGTGTTTGTTGTTTGATTCCGGGAATAAAAGGAGTGAGTGATACTATCGAAGCTATAAGTATCGTAGATAAATTCTTAGAACATCCTCGTATTTTTATTTTCGGAAATGAAGGAGATCCAAAAATCTATATTTCTTCTGCTGATTGGATGACTCGTAATCTTGACAATCGCGTTGAAATAGGCTGCCCTATTTACGACACTGAGATTCGACAAGAGCTTTTAGATACTTTTGAAATATCCTGGAATGACAATGTAAAAGCAAGAGTTTTTAATGAAGAACAGGATAACGAGTATCGCAAGAGTACTGGTGCTAAAATTCGCTCTCAATTCGCAATGTATGATTATTATTTGGAGAAATTGAATGTTAAAGAATAGGGGCTTATGGTTTGAAATGCAGAGTAAATTATTATTTTTTTAGTGCTGTGAGGCCTCTCACCGAGGTGTAGTGAAATACATTGGTGAGAAACCTTTTGAGAGGCTTCAGTATTGAATAGTATGCATTACTTTAAGAATTGCCAAGGGCTCACTTGAATGCTTTTTACCCGTGAATGGTTTCACCAGTACTTAGATTTGTCATGATTCTCGCTTCGTGATTTAATAAATCTTGCCATTTTTTGTCGACTTCTTCTCGGTCTCCATATTTTCTTGCAAATGACAAGAACATGGTGTAATGACTTGCTTCGCTCACCATTAATTTATGATAGAACTCAGCCAGTTCTTTGTCTTCAAGGGCCTCCGATAATAAACGAAAACGCTCGCAACTTCTAGCTTCAATCAAAGCTGCATATAAAAGGCGATGAACTAACTGTGTTGTTCTACTGCCTCCTTTTGGGAAGAATTTTATCAATTGTAATACATATTCGTCTTTTCGGTCTCTTCCTAAGGTTTTTCCTCGAGCGATGATTCGATCGTGAACCATTTTAAAATGTCCCATTTCCTCTCGAGAAAGCGCAATCATCTCATCAATCAATTCAGTGTATTCCGGAAAACTTACGATTAGCGAAATGGCTGTGCTGGCAGCTTTTTGCTCACAATACGCATGATCGGTTAATATTTCGTCAACATTTTTTTCTACAATATT
This sequence comes from uncultured Flavobacteriaceae bacterium, assembly GCA_938029725.1. Taxonomy (GTDB): domain Bacteria; phylum Bacteroidota; class Bacteroidia; order Flavobacteriales; family Flavobacteriaceae; genus Maribacter_C. The sequence goes on along the minus strand of CALHGE010000012.1, from coordinate 31,852 downwards.
GACCCATCTTGGGTCTGTGGGAAGTTTTAAGCCTAGCATAGCAAAGTATTTGACAACAAAAATAGAAAGAAAACGTTACTTTCATGTCTTGTTAAAGTAAACATATCTATTCATGAACATTTTTTTTAAAGCCTTTGCTGTTCTTTTTGGAATTTTATTCTTAGTAGCTGCAGGATTGCAGTATAATGATCCAGATTCTTTAGTATGGATCGTCATTTGGGGATTAGCAGGGTTGTTAGTTTTAGGATTTGCTTTTGGACGAGTTTCTTTTTCAGTTACCTTGGTCGCAGGTATTGCGGCAACAGTGGGTTTTTTCTGTATATACCCAGAAAAGTTTGAAGGCTTTGAAATAGGGGCTGGTGATATTAAAAATATCGAAGAAGGACGTGAAGCTTACGGACTTTTAATTATAGCAATCGTAATGCTTTTATTGGCGTTGCGCGGTTGGAAGGTTAAAAAATCAAAGGTCTAAATCAAACGCTTGTCGTAACAAGTCTATTACAGGATTCTTTTCTCGTAATTTTTCATATTTTTCTTCTGGAGTAAAAGCAAATTTCTTAGCCGTAGCCTCATTTACGCTAATTTGTAATGAAATAAAATGATTATTGAGCTTTGCTTTTAAGTAGGTCATTAGGTCATATTGCTCTCGCTCAATTTCCTTTTTCATGGTGCCGTTGGGCATCTCAATCCAGATAATGGTTTCATTTTTTAACTTTGGCGTATCGGCATTTAGGTTAGATGCCAAAATTTTTCTACCGCTATCATCAATTTTTTTTACGAAATCAGCCCAATGCTGTTTCAAAGCTTCTTCGGTAAAATGATCTTTTGGAAGTTTGCTTTCATCGATTAAATCATCTTTGCGGTTCTCTTCGTGTGCTTTTTTTGCTTTTAGACTTGATATTGAAAGTGCTGAAACCCTCTTTTCTACATGACCAATAGTAATCTTAGGTTTTTCTGAAGCGCTTTCTTCGGAAGTAGGTTTTGCCGTTTCAAGTACTTCTGCTGCTGCAGATTTTGTTGCTGTGTTTGGTATAGCAACTTCAGAGGCAATCGTTATTTTCGAGGTTAATTCTTCTAGTAGAGGTTTTTTTACTTCCGCTATTTGTGAAATATGTTCTTGTGCAATTGGCGTTTTTACAGGAGCTGACGTAGGCTGTGGCGTTTGCTCTAAAACTGGTGTAGATGCAGTGATACCCCTATAGAAAGAGGCAGGAGCAATAAATTCAACCGTACTATTCGCTAAAGCGACAGATTCAGGGTTTTTTTTTTCTCCATCAAAATTGATGGATGCAAGTTTCATTAAAGAGAGTTCTACCAGAAGGCGCTGGTTTTTACTGGTCTTGTATTTTAGATCACAATCGTTCGCAATAGTAAGCGCTTTCAGTAAAAAAGAATTGGAAGTCTTTTTTGACTGCTCTAAATAATTCTGTTTCGTACCATCGCCAACTTCTAATAGCGTAATAGTACTTTGGTGCTGGCTTACCATTAGATCTCGAAAGTGTGTGGCCAAACCACTAATAAAATGATGTCCTTCGAATCCTAATGCTAAAATCTTATTGAATAGAAGTAAGAGCTCAGGAATGTTATGTTCTAGAATACGGTCTGTAGTTTCGAAATAAGTATCGTAATCAAGAACGTTTAGATTTTCAGTAACCGCTTTTCTAGTAAGTTGTTTTCCTGAAAAACTAACAACCCTGTCAAATATAGAAAGTGCATCTCGCATAGCGCCATCTGCTTTTTGAGCAATAATATGCAGGGCATCCTCCTCAGCTTCAATGCCTTGGTTTTCTGCAATATATTTCAAGTAATTCGCGGCATCTTTTACGGTAATTCGCTTGAAGTCAAATATTTGACATCGAGAAAGTATCGTGGGAATTATTTTGTGTTTTTCCGTAGTTGCCAAAATAAATATGGCATGTTTTGGTGGTTCTTCTAAGGTTTTTAAAAAGGCATTAAAGGCCGATGTAGAGAGCATATGCACCTCATCAATAATATACACCTTATACTTGCCGACTTGCGGTGGAATGCGTACTTGGTCTATTAGATTTCGAATATCGTCTACAGAATTGTTTGACGCAGCATCCAACTCAAAGATATTAAAGGCAAAATCTTCATCTGCATTTTGCGTGCCATCTTGGTTGATTTGCTTAGCTAGAATTCGTGCGCAAGTTGTTTTGCCAACGCCTCTTGGGCCACAAAATAAAAGTGCTTGCGCCAAATGGTTATGTTCAATAGCGTTCAGCAGCGTATTGGTAATGGATTGTTGTCCCACAACATCTTTAAATGTCTGAGGTCTATATTTCCGCGCTGATACTATAAAGGGTTCCAAATAGGTCTTATTTTGAGTCAAAAACGAACTGATACAAATATAAAAATAGCGTTATACTATCAAAGGAGATTCTAGCTCTTTAAATGAATTTTTATCAACAATTATGGCATATTGCGCTACCTTTGCCACTAGCAGGTCACCTTATCGCGGTTCGCTTTGGCGAGACGAGGAAAGTCCGGACACCATAGTGCAGTATAGTGGGTAACGCCCATCCGTCGAAAGATGCGGACAAGTGCAACAGAAAGCAAGTACAGTTCGGCTGTAGTGAAAACAGGTAAACTCTATACGGTGAAACGTCATGTAAACCGGTGTTTGAGGGCTGCGCGCCCGAGCCGAAGGGTAGGCGGTTAGAGCTTTTGGGTAACTGAAAGCCGAGATAAATGATAAGGAACTCAGTAATGAGTTACAGAATCCGGCTTATGACCTGCTTTTTTAAATAGAAATTATGGTAAAGCTCACAAGAATACCGTAATCTTTAGCTCAGCCTAATTTCAAGTTACTTATGATTTAAAAAGTTTTCTAAACTTAGCAGGTAATTCACTTTCTACATGTATTTTTTGGTTGGTAAATGGGTGTATGAGCTCCAAAGATACGGCGTGTAAATACAATCCTTTTCCCTTTAAAATCAATTCTTTTTTACCATAAGTTGCATCACCGAAAATCGGATTCCCTAGTGCTAAAAGGTGTTTCCTTAGCTGATGCCTTCTTCCTGTTTTGGGAGATAATTCTACTAGGTTTAAGTATTCAAACCTTTCTGAAGCCAAAGTGTCAAGAACTTTAAAATTTGAAATAGCTTCTTTTCCGTCTATTGAAACGTTTATAGTTCCTTCCTTTGTCATTTTCCCTATGGTAACTGCACAGTAGGTTTTTACAACCTGCTTATGTTCAAATAGTTTGTTTAAAGCCAAAAGAGAAGTGCTTGTTTTTCCCACGAGTAGAAGTCCGGTAGTAGGGTAGTCTAATCGATGCGCCGGTTGTGGTTTTATAGCATTGTATTGGCTGCTTTTCTTAAGGTTTTGTTCAAGAGCGTTGGCAACGGTTTTGAAAGAATTACCACTTACTAAAATTCCTGCAGGTTTGTTGATAATTGCCAGGTGGTCATCTTCATAAACTACTTCTAGTTGCTGTGTGAGTTTCTTTTGGAGTGGTTTTATTTCAGAAGGCTGAAATGTAATTACTTCATTTCCATAAATAAAAGTAGCTGTTTTAGCCAGCTTCCCATTTACAGAAATAAGATTCTTTTTTAAGGCTTTTTTTAGCGCTGATTTGGTGGATAGGCTAGGGAATATGCCTACGCCATATTCTTGTAGCCGTATGGGTTTGTCTTGTTCTAATGCGGTATGAGTTTCACTATTCTTCACTATCATATAGCTTGATCTCGCCTAAGTAGGTTTTTAAAACTTTGACATCTCTGATCTTAAGGGGGTGATTTTGGTGATATTTTGGTTTAAAATTACAAAATTAGCCCATTTTCCTGGTGCTAATTATTATTTCATTTGTCGCAATTTTTAATTTTTCAATTTCTTCATTTGTTCCCATAGCTAGGATTGAATCTCCTACGAATGCCATTACTTGGGCATTTGGTTGCTCTTGATTACCTGTCCAAATAACCGTGTTCAGAACTATTTTATCTGCTTTATAGGTGTTTTTTTGACAAGAAAAAACAGTAAAAAGAATGAGGAATGCTATTAGATACGTCATCTTAAAGACCTTGGTTAAAATCTGATGTGCTTAGCATGCGACTTAAGGTAGTTCAAAAAAACTAAAAACACTTCCGCCATACTTTCGATTGTTTTTGAAATTGGGAAGATGAGAAAGATCAGTTTGTTTGGCGTGCTCTATAATTAGTACGCCGCCTTTTAGAAGTAATTCATTTTTAAAAATCAATTCAGGAATTTTCTCAAAATCCTCTAACGGCAAATCATAAGGAGGGTCTGCGAAAATGATGTCTGATTTTAAAGCCGTCTTTTCAAGAAAAGAAAACACATCGTTTTTTATTGCAGTAATGTTGAGCTCCAACTCAGTGGCTGTTTTGCTAATGAATTGAACACAGCCAAAGTCTCCGTCAACCGCGGTCATGTTTTGGCAACCGCGTGAACCAAATTCATAAGCAATGTTTCCAGTACCTGCAAAGAGGTCTAAGAATACTACTTCATCAAAATAATAGCGATTGTTAAGAATATTAAAGAGTGCTTCCTTTGCCATGTCAGTTGTAGGGCGAACAGGTAGCTTACTAGGGGCTGTAATACGTCTACTTTTATACTTTCCTGAAATAATTCGCATTATAGGGTCTTTAGAACGGTAAAATCAATGACATCTTTTTCTAAGTCCATAGGATATGAAGATACAAGGGGCACAAATATGGAGATGTTTTTTACATACTCAAAACAAATGTCATAGATATAGTCGCCTTCCTTTATGTTGCCAAATAATTTTAGTTTAGTCGTTTCTGTATCAAGCTTTAATTGTTCTAGAGTAAAGAGTAAGTAGTAAATAAAGTCTTCTTTACTAACAAAATTGAAGCTATTATATAAGAGTAGTTTTCTTTTTGAAATCACGGTAATTTCCATTTGACGGTCTGTTATATGAACGTAGCAAGTAGGTTCTTTTGGAATACTTTGACCAGTGAGCAATGATTCTACCATTACGGTGCTGCTATGCTTGTATGTGAATTCTCCAAAAAGCTCGTAAATATAATTGTTGACGTTTGCGAACGGAACATATACGGTAATCATATCATGATTTTCTACCTCGTCATAAGCAATATGATCATTTGCCAATATCTTAGTGTTGAATTTCAGATAGTTGGCCATTTCATTTACATCAAATAAGGACTTAGGAACCAGGCTAAAAAGCTTGTTTCGGTGCACCACTATGATTTCTGAAAACTGTTGTTGGGTAATATTATGCTTACTAAAAAGAGAAACTAAAGCTTTTTGAAGTCCGTATGGGGTGCGTTCGTTTTCAAAATTGATACTCTCAGTGCTTAGCACCGCATTAGCGATTGTATCTACGGTACAAAAAGAAAGTCCATTCAAGCTAACTTGAATGGACAGTTTATTGAAATCTTTCGAAGTTTCTGTAGCTTCTTTAGTTGTCACTTTTTCGATCATATATCGGAGGCCAGTTTCCGCTTGTGCTTACCTGCACTAAAGAGCCAACGGTTATGTGAGCTCCGTTAACTTCTTCAACACTATTTTGAGCATTTTCACGAGATAGCAAATCTTTAGGCTGATCTGCTAAAAGTAAACTCTTAGCTGCCTTTACTTCATAAACAGGTGCTTTGTAACCGCCTTTGTCTATAATGTCTGCTTTCATCTCAAACGTTTTTCCGGGTGCTCCGGGTATATTCATCATGCTTTTGTAGCGATTATCTTTTTTAAAGATAGAGTCTCTTACAGACCGCACTCCTAAGGTATCTACAACAACAGTGTCAACTGGCATGTCAATACCGAAACCTTTATTGAAACGCATGAAGGATGAATCTTTTTGTGTTGTGATGGTATATTCTGCAACTTCTACAAAACTAATTAAGCTCTTGAAGTCTTTAGCGTATTTTCCTTGAACGCTTTTGTGAGCTTCTTGAGCTAGTCTAATATCTTTTAGAGTGTTGATGACTTTTGCATAACGTTCTTCTTTTACTTCTTGAAATCTAATAGGCCCAGTAATGGACTGATAGATTAAATAAGCGAAAACAATAGATAATAAACCAAGTACGATCGAAACCACAGGTTTCATCTTTTGAGGTAAAAATTTATCAATCAACATCACCATTGCAATAGTAAATATCACTATACCTATTACAATCAATATTAGTTTTATCATTACAGTTTATTTTTAAATGTTTGGCTTGTTGACAAATTTACATTTTTTTTTCAATCGTAAAAGTTTTTCTAGTAAAAATCCTGATTATCTTAGCATCCCTATGAAAACCCTTACAGACGCTTCTTTTTATACTATCTTAAAAGAAAAATTTCCTCATGAGCCTACCTTGAAGCAGTCTGTGGCGTTGCAGAAATTATCCTCTTATATCTTAAGCGACAAAAAAGACGACCTTTTTTTATTAAAAGGTTTCGCCGGTACAGGAAAAACTACGCTTGTTGGAACCTTGGTTAATAGCTTGTGGCAGACGACTATGAAGGCTGTTTTGATGGCGCCTACGGGAAGAGCGGCGAAAGTTATGTCTAATTATTCTAAAACGCCAGCCTTTACCATCCATCGAAAAATATACTTTCCGAAGAAGCAGAGTGGCGGCGGAGTGCAATTTGTGCTAGCACCAAACAAGCATCGCAATACTATATTTATTGTCGATGAGGCATCGATGATACCGGATACTCCTGCCGATTCAAAACTTTTTGAGAATGGTTCACTATTAGATGATCTATTGATGTTCATTTATTCTGGACATAATTGCAAGTTGATATTAATTGGAGATACGGCGCAACTTCCACCAGTGCATTTAAGCTTGAGTCCTGCTTTAGATGCTGACAAATTGGAATTAAATTACAATAAGGATGTAATTCGTCTAGAATTGGATGAAGTAGTGAGACAAGCGGAAGATTCAGGAATCTTAGTAAACGCGACAATGCTGCGAGAACAAATACAAAGTGATTTTTTTGAATCCTTCCAGTTTAGCGTGAGCCCCTTTAAAGATATTATACGTTTGATAGAGGGACAAGAAATTTTAGATGCTATTGATAATTCGTACTCTGAAAACGGAAAGGAGGAAACTTCATTTATTGTCCGCTCAAACAAAAGAGCGAATTTGTATAATGAAAACATCAGAAGTCGCATACTCTATTTGGAAAATGAAATTGCGGTAGGTGATTTTATGATGGTGGTAAAGAATAATTACTTCTGGCTAGAGCCAAAGTCTGAAGCTGGCTTTATAGCCAATGGCGATATTATTGAAGTGCTTGAAATTTTTGCAATAAAAGAATTGTATTCATTCAAGTTTGCAGAAGTGAAAGTGCAGATGGTTGATTATCCAAATATGAAACCATTTGAAACGGTGTTGCTTCTTGATACTATTCAAGCAACCACACCCTCTTTGTCTTATGAAGATGGCAATCGACTCTATCAAAAGGTAATGGAAGACTATGAGGGAGAGACTTCCAAATACAAAAAATTCCTCGGAGTAAAAGGGAATAAATATTTCAATGCACTTCAAGTAAAATTCTCTTATGCGATAACGTGTCATAAATCTCAAGGTGGTCAATGGGATACTGTTTTCGTTGAGCAACCTTACCTTCCGAATGGTGTAGATAAAGAATACCTTCGCTGGCTCTATACTGCCGTTACAAGGGCTAAAAAACAGCTTTACTTAATCGGATTCAAAAACGATTTTTTTCTTGATGGGGAATAAGTTAAATTTGAAATAATCAATACAGCAGGAGTTTCATAAAACAAGGTAACTATGATTTCTGAAAAGACCGAGCATAGTACCTTAAGAAATGGAAATTGATATTTTCCTCATTATAAAATTAATACATTGATAAGTAAATGACTTCCGAAACTGTAATTAGTATATTTCTAGGAATAGGTTTGGCAGCGTCAGTTGGCTTTCGTGTATTCTTGCCATTATTTGCTTTAAGTCTTGCCGCTTATTTCAATGTTTGGGAGCTCAATGAAAGCTGGCAATGGATTGGTAGTCTTGCTGCTGTGCTTACTTTAGGTGTTGCAACTGTGATTGAGGTTTTTGCCTACTTTATTCCTTGGGTAGATAACGCGTTAGATACGGTGGCGGTTCCATTAGCTGCTATTGCTGGTACCGCTGTTATGGTAAGTACAGTTGCCGGTTTAGACCCCGTGGTAACTTGGGCATTAGCAATTATTGCAGGTGGCGGTACAGCAACAGCAATTAAAGGTGCCGGTGCAGCGGGCAGATTAGCTTCGACCGCAGCTACAGGAGGGGTGGCCAACCCCATCGTCTCAACGGTTGAAACAGGTACTGCAATTGCAGTTACAACGGCATCTATTTTTGCGCCAATGATTGCAATAGTTTTAGTAATCATCATATTGTTTATCATTTTTAGAATTTATAGAAAACTTCGCCCTCGAGCTAAAACGTAAAATTAATCCATATACAAAGTGAAGATAATTGCTATGATACCCGCACGTTATGCGGCATCGAGATTTCCCGCAAAATTAATGCAAGACCTTTCGGGTAAACCCGTCATTGTGCGCACGTATGAAGCCGCGATAAATACGGAATTGTTTGATGAAGTATTTGTCGTTACTGATAGTGCCATAATATTTGATGCGATTACTAGCGCAGGTGGTAAAGCAATTAGGAGCATCAAAGAACACGAATGTGGAAGTGACCGTATTGCCGAGGCAATCATTGATATGGATGTAGATATCATAGTAAACGTTCAAGGTGATGAACCGTTTACGGATAAGGAAAGTCTAGCTGCTGTCTTAGCGGTTTTTAAATCTGATATTGAAAAGGAAATTGATTTAGCCTCATTAATGGTTCGTATTACTGATACGGAAGAAATAGCGAATCCGAATACGGTCAAGGTAATCGTGGATAATCGCAATTTTGCACTATACTTTTCTAGGTTTCCGATTCCCTACGCTAGAGCTACGGATGTAGGGCAAGCTTATTATAAGCATAAAGGCATTTACGCGTTTCGAAAAAGCGCTTTGATGGATTTTCAGCGTTTACCTATGTTAGGGCTAGAGGCTACTGAAAAGATTGAGGCCATTCGTTATTTGGAATACGGAAAAAAAATTAAAATGGTGGAAACAACAGTGAGTGGAATAGAAATTGATACTCCTGAAGATCTAAAGCGAGCACAAAAGGCATGGAAGTAGATTACAGTACAATAAAAGTGGTAGGTTTTGATGCTGATGATACACTTTGGGTCAACGAAACTTATTTTCGTGAAGCCGAAGCTAAGTTTGCTAGTTTGTTGGATGGATTTGAAACCAAAAATAAAATTGACCAAGAGCTGTTCAAAATGGAAATGAAAAACCTAGAGCTCTATGGCTACGGTATCAAGGGTTTTATCTTGTCAATGGTAGAATCGGCGATGGAGATTTCAAATAATACGGTTTCGCAAGCAACCATAACTGAGCTATTGAATCTAGGTAAAGAGATGATTTCACAACCTGTTGAGCTCTTGGAAGGGGTAAAAGAAGTTTTGGATGGCTTGAGTGATACATACCGTTTGATTGTTTTGACAAAAGGAGATTTGTTAGATCAAGAACGAAAGATTGAGCGATCAGGCTTATCACAGTATTTTCATCATGTTGAAGTTTTAAGCGATAAGAAAGAGAACAACTATCTAAATTTACTGGAACATTTAGAGATAAATGTCAATGAGTTTTTGATGATAGGAAATTCACTAAAATCAGATGTATTGCCTTTATTAAATATTGGGGCGCAAGCAGTGCATGTTCCTTTTCATACCACTTGGCAACATGAAGAAGTTACTATTGATCAAGATGATATTAAATACCTGAAAATAAATAAGTTATCAGATATTTTAAAACATCTTTAAATTGAGTTATGGATATTAAAAATGATATGGGGATAAAAAAGGCATCTGATGATAAAGCGGAAGCATATCGTAACTTTCCAATGGTACCAAGGGTAGTATTTGGCAAGGGTAGCTTCAATCAACTGGGCGATATTTTACTTCCCAAAAGAAAACATTCAGATGCGCCGTTTATTTTTTTGGTGGATGATGTTTTTGAGGGTGAATTACTGCAGGAAAGAATTCCTTTAATATTTAGCGATCAAATTATTTTCATATCTGCTGACGAAGAACCGAAAACGACTCAGGTAGATGCCTTAGTGAAAAATATAAGAGAAGGGTTTTCTGAATTACCTTCGGGTATTGTAGGAATTGGTGGAGGTACTTTGCTAGACTTAGCGAAAGCGGTAGCTATTATGCTTGGTAATAAAGGGGGCGCAGCAGATTATCAAGGTTGGGATTTGGTTCAAAAACCCGCGATATACCATGTAGGCATTCCAACAATTAGTGGTACTGGCGCTGAAGTTTCTAGAACTACTGTTTTACTGGGGCCCGATAAAAAATTAGGAATCAATTCTGATTTTACCACCTTTGATCAGGTTATTCTAGATCCAAATTTGACTCAGGGCGTTTCAAAAGAACAATGGTTTTATACTGGCATGGACTGCTACATACATTGCATCGAATCGCTTGAAGGTACGTATCTCAATGCATTCAGTCAAAGCTATGGAGAGAAAGCTTTAGAATTATGTAAAGAAGTGTTTTTGAGCGAGTTGTCTTCGGAGGATTCTCGCGATAAATTGATGATGGCCTCTTGGCATGGTGGAATGAGTATCGCATATTCACAAGTAGGAGCAGCACATGCGCTAAGCTATGGCTTGGGTTATGTTTTGGGTGTAAAGCATGGCATCGGTAACTGTTTGGTTTTTAAACACCTTTCGGAGTTTTATCCTAAAGGAGTTGCACTTTTTAATGAGATGCTTACAAAGCATGCTATTGAGCTTCCTAAACAGGTTTGTTCGACGCTAAGCGAGACCGACTTTGATATAATGATTTCAGTCGCCATGGGTATGCACCCCTTATGGGAAAATGCGCTAGGTAAAAACTGGAGGGCAACAATTACTCCAGAAAAACTACGTTCAATTTACGAAAAAATTTAAGCTAACTTACTGCACACTAGCATTCCTAATTGAATGCTTTATAACGTTTCACTATGCATACAATCGCTAAATTTATATATTTCAATTTAATGGGATGGAAGCTTCAAGGAGAATTTCCAGTACATATTAAAAAATGTGTTGTACCTGTAGTTCCGCATACCAGTTGGCATGATTTTTATATCGGAATTTTGGTCAGAAATGTATGGGGTGTGGAAGTTAATTTTGTTGGTAAAAAAAGTTTATTCAAAGCGCCTCATGGATGGTATTTTCGTTGGATGGGTGGTACGCCTATTGATCGAACGAAGTCGACTGATTTTGTAACAGCTACAGCAAAAGTCTTTGAAAAGAAAGACGTTTTTCGTTTGGCTTTGGCACCAGAAGGCACTCGAAAAAAGGTTCAAAAACTTAAAACAGGATTCTACTATATAGCGAAAGCAGCTGCCGTGCCCATTGTAATGGTTGCCTTTGATTTTGAAAATAAACAGGTAAAAGTGGCTGAACCCATTTTCATAACTGATGATATGGAAGCTGATTTCGAAAAGATCAATGCCTTTTTTAAAGGAGTGAATGGCAAGGTTGCTGATTACAGCTATACCTAATCTATTTTTTCAATCTTTTCTATTCGCTTTAGTTTAGAGTTTTCTTTCTTTTTTGTGTTTCCTGGAAAAATTAAATTTGTGCTGGAGTAGGTAGTTCCATAGGTGATACTTGCGGCATAAACTTGATGTATAGCATCTAGCACTTGATTCTGACTTAGCTCTGTTAAGGGGTGAATAAATACAGACCATATTACTTCATCACTTAAAGCATACTTCACATCTAAGGCAGAATGAAAATTAGCTACAAGCATATTTAATAGCTGTTCTTCCTCAAGATCTTTAGTTTCTGTTATTGGTGAGATTATTCGCATACGGTTTGCGTTTTCATCATACACGCAAATCAACATTCTCTGCTTGTATATGAATTGGATGTTATTTCCGTTGATTGATATGGTATCAGAAACTTGAGTAATAAGTGCAGCTAATTTTTTAGCTGTCATTTCTTGTGAGCTGGCTATCGAAGGTGTGAGTAGCAGTATTAAAATAACTATGAAGTGTATGTGTTTCATGTAGTTTTTTTAATGAGTCGCGTTTGTTTTACATTGTTTACACTCGTACAGTTTTAGAGTCTACCAAACTGCACCTTATAAGATTTTATTAACTTGGAAAGTGTTTTACGGCTATCTTGCAAGTAATAGGATATCGTATGAAACAGCTTGCCGAAAAACTAAGAAATAAAATATTTTGGTTACTAGACGCCCTTAAGGGAGGTAAAATCAGTGCCCATTATAGAGATATTTCACAAATATTAGAAAATTATGACACGCCAGAATCTGATAAGAGACGGGCAGTACTCTTAAAACAGCTTTTAAAGCATGCTTCTGATACCACGGAATTTTATGCGAAATACAAAAGCCTTGAAAATCTTGGAGATTTTCCAGTAATCGATAAGTTAACTATCCGCGATAATTTTGATTCTTTTCAGTCTAGTGCATACAAAGACAAGGTGAACCATAAAGTTACTACAAGTGGATCTTCGGGCGCACCTTTTGTTGTGTATCAAAATAGAGATAAAGTAATTAGAAACCAAGCAGATACTATCTACCTTCAAGGTATTGCAGGCTACAAGGTTGGGTATCGATTGTATTATATCAGAAAATGGTTGGCTAAATATAGCATGACTAACATCAGCCAAAAAGTACGCAATATTGAGATGGTCAATGTAGCGGATTTTTCCAACGACTATTTGGAAGAATTGATCGCAACGCTCAAATCAGATACCTCAAATAAGGTGCTTCTGAGTTATTCATCAGCTTTGCGAGATATCTGTAAATACCTTGAACAGGTTGAAGCAAAACCTATCGAAACTAATATTTCTTCGATTATTGCCATGGCGGAAGGCCTGGGAGACGATACTAGGATAAAGCTCAAAAAGTATTTCAACACGCCAGTATACTTGCGCTACTCAAACCAAGAAAACGGTATTCTTTCATTACAACTTACTCAAGCGAACAATACCTTACAAATCAACTGGGCAAGCTATTATATTGAAATCCTTCATCCTGAAAAAGATATTCCGGTTGCAGATGGTGAGTTAGGCAGGGTAGTGGTCACTGATTTGTTTAACTATTGTACGCCATTTATTCGCTATGATACAGGTGATTTTGCTATGCTGACTAAAGAAGGTTCTTTCTTCAAAGGGTCACCTGTATTTTTGCGGGTGGAGGGTAGAAAAATGGATATTATTTACGATACCCAAGGTATGGTGACATCGGGGTACAATATTCACCAGTTGGAATCGTATTCTGAGATAAAGCAATTTCAATTTATTCAAGAAGGGCGAGCACAGTATTGTATAAAAATCGTTGCAAGCAATCGTCTGAAAAGCGAACTTGAGATTATCGATTATTTCAAGTCCTTTTTAGGAGCAGACGCAGCTATAGAAATAGTTTATGTTACAGAAATACAACAGCTTGGATCTGGTAAAAGAAGATTAATAATGAACAATTATCAAAAGGTAATCGACGAAAAGACCAAACATTAATTAAAATGCTGCAATGAATAAATTCTATGTCATATAATTTTAAGTGATAAAATCAGTTAATAAACATATGAATACACTAAACAATGTATAAACCTATTATTAAACCGTTCTTCGACTTTTGTGCTTCTTTTACGGCCGTGGTTTTGCTTTTGCCAATCTATCTTGTAATCTATATTGTTTTAAGGTTAAGCAAGACCAAAGAACCTTTGTTTTATCAGCCCAGACCAGGTAAAAACGAGAAAGTATTCCAAATAATAAAGTTCAAAACAATGACCGATGAAAAGAATTCGGAAGGAGAACTTTTGCCCGATGATAAACGACTTACGCGAATAGGGTTGTTTTTAAGAAAAACGTCACTAGATGAAATTCCTCAACTTATAAATGTATTAAAAGGAGATATGAGTTTAGTAGGGCCAAGACCTTTACGGGTAAGATACTTGCCTTATTATACGCTTCGTGAAAATTTAAGACATACGGTAAAACCAGGTATTACTGGACTTGCGCAAGTTTCTGGTAGAAATGCCATATCATGGGACAGCCGATTGGAGCTTGATGCTGTCTATACTGAAAAAATGAGTTTTCTATTTGACTGTAAAACTCTTTTTAAGACCCTAGTCAAGGTATTCGATAGCTCGACAATTGAATTTCCTGATGGGCCAGATAGCCTTGACGGTTATAGAAAGCAGAAAACAAAAATATAATTATTCTATATATGGATTTGTTTATTTTCAGAATTGAACGTTTGTTTCTTGGATTATCTTAAGCTATACTATTGAATTATAGGATGTATTTTGTTCATGATTTTCAAACTCTTATTGAAAGACCTGAGAAGTAAAACAGGTTTTACAATTGATTTTAATGTAACAAATAGCGTATTAACCAAAATTAGCACATGAATATTTTATTTACCTGCGCAGGCAGGAGAAATTATTTGATAGAACATTTTAAAGGGGAACTTGGCGATAATGGAAAAATTATTGCATTAGATAATGATGTTACTGCGCCTGCCCTTGCCGATGCCGATGTTGCGATTGAGGTACCTCGCTTAGATCATGCCGATTATTTGAGCGTACTTAATGATATTATCAAGGATTATAAGGTTGATATGGTCATTCCTTTAAACGATCTTGAATTGCTGCTAATGTCAGAAAACAAAGCGCTTTTTGAAGAGTCTGGAGCCAAGTTAATCGTTTCCGATTCTGACGTCATATCGTTCTGTGCTGATAAATGGAAAACTTATAATTTTTTTAAAGACTTGCATATTGCAACACCACTTTCATATCTAAAAATAGCGGATGTAGTAGAAGCCATATCTAAGAAAGTATTGAGTTATCCCGTCATTTTAAAGCCTAGATGGGGGTCTGGATCTATAGGAATCGAAGAAGCCTATAATGAGGAGGAACTCTATTTGGCCTATAAGCTGCTTTTAACCAAGATTAAGAAGTCAGTGATTGCTAATATGCATGGCGCTGATTTCGAGGATACCGTGATTTTTCAACAAAAAATAGGTGGTCAAGAGTACGGAGTGGATATTCTCAATGATTTCAATGGAAAGTACTATGGCTCATTTGTCCGAAAAAAGTTGGCCATGCGCGCCGGTGAGACTGATAAGGCGCTTACGGTCATAGATGCTAAATTCTTGGCGGTATCCAAAAAAGTAGGAGAAGCCACAAAACATATCGGAATTATGGATTGTGACTTTTTTGTTGCTGATAATGAAGTTTATTTCTTGGAAATGAATCCTAGATTTGGTGGTGGATATCCCTTTTCCCATGAGGCCGGTGTCAATATACCTGCTATATACCTGGCATGGTGGGCAGGACAGAGTGATATCTCAAAACATATCAACTACAGAGCAGGTCAAATATTCTCTAAATGTTCAAGGATTGTAAAGGTCGGAGAACAAATACATGTTCATTCCAATACTAATAATGTCACAGAAGAAATGAGTGTGCCTCCAGCGAAGAATTGATTATTTGTACTTCTTTTAATGAATTAATAAAAAGAGACCATATCATTATTTAATAAATGCCAACTATACCAGCTTAGGAGGTAATTAGTTACTAGCCAATATGGCGATACCCCAACTTTAGCATCGTTTAATTACAAAGCAGAATGGTCATTTTCTAGTATAGAACCATTATTTGAGCTTATAAAGGTGGACATTTCTGGTACGCAACAAAAGTATCTTATTTGGAGTCATTCTGGAGGGGTGTAATTTTTGTGCTGGTTTATGACCTATTTGCCTAATACTAAGTCTGATAGAGTTGTTTGCTCAAATTCGAGTTGGTATACGGTGCCAGAAACGACAGTCAAATTTCCTTATGGAGCACTAGAAGGGCAATTGCCAAATACAGCCCGAACTACGGCATTTTCAAAAACAACTAACGCTACACTTAGGTGACCATAATTAGGACCCAAATTCAGGATTACGACGCAATGCCGTTTTAGATGCCTAACAGGGTGATAACAGATTAGACGTGGACGGATATTATTTTACAACGAACCAAAGTACTGCGTAAACAATGGGTGTGTCTGTTAATTGAGAAACGCTTGAAATTACGAATGTGGCACATGATCGGAAACTTATGGCAGACAATGCGCTGCACTATTTATTAGCGACTGAGTGGTTTAATAAAGCACCACTAATTACTGGCGTAATAGCAGTTAGCGTTCCAGAAAATCAAACACTAGCTACAGCTGTGAATGCTACAGATGATTCAACTGAAGTTCAGGTTTGACTTTACTTACTCTTGCATCGTATGATAAACGTTTTGCACATCATCATCCTCTTCAATTTTCTCCAATAGTTTTTCTACATCAGCAACTGCTTCTTCAGATAGTTGTTTGGTCACTTGGGGTATACGCTCAAAACCAGAAGATAAAATTTCAAGTTCTCGACTTTCTAATTCTTTTTGAATCGCACCAAAACTTTCGAAAGGGGCGTAGATTAGAATTCCGTCGTCATCTACGAAAACTTCTTCTGCTCCGAAATCAATCATTTCCAATTCTAATTCTTCAGGGTCTATGCCTTCCGCAGGAATTCTAAAATTACAGGTATGGTCAAACATAAATTCTACCGAACCTGAAGTGCCCAAGTTACCATTACATTTGTTAAAATAACTCCGTACATTGGCAACGGTACGGGTATTATTATCTGTGGCCGTTTCTACTAATATGGCAATGCCGTGAGGTGCGTAGCCTTCGAATAAGATCTCTTTAAAATCTCCTAGACTTTTATCGCTCGCACGTTTGATAGCACGGTCAATATTATCTTTTGGCATGTTTACAGACTTCCCATTCTGAATTACTGCACGAAGTTTAGAATTCGAATCAGGGTCAGGTCCTCCTTCTTTAACCGCCATGACAATATCTTTGCCAATACGAGTAAAGGCCTTTGACATTGCTGACCATCGTTTCATTTTTCTAGCCTTTCGAAATTCAAAAGCTCTTCCCATAGTATGTTGTTATTTTATTTGAATGCTAGCAAATTTAAGAAAATCAAGTTCAAGCGCAAATTGAAACTGAAACTCAAATCTGAACCCGATTGTAACGGGCTTGTTTGTGTATTTGTTACGGTGTTTATTATAATGCTGCCTACAGCCAACTGAGCTATTCTCCCTCGATAATATCTTCAATCGTATGCGCCAGTTTAAAATCTTTTTCAGTCACACCACCAGCATCGTGTGTATTTAATCGGATGTGAAGATTTTTGTAAACGTTGCCCCAGTCGGGGTGATGTCCTTGAGATTCACACTCAAAAGCTATTCTAGTCATTGTTGCAAAGGCTTCTTTGAAATTCGCAAATTCGAAAGAAGTTTCAATGGCCCCGTCGACATATTCCCAACCATCTAACTTACTTAAATATTCATGTATTTGCTGCTCTGATAGTTTTTCCATGCTATATAATTTTCTTTAAATTAAGGTATTAAATATGATTAGCTCAAAATATGATGATCAATAATATCTTGATAGCTTATTTGTAGGTTTTTAGGAAGTTTATTATCCTTAGGTAGCACCGCTAGATAACGGTCCTCATTGCTTGTGTAAACACGTTTGTAAATAGGGTTGAAGGTGCCTATACGATCTATTATTTCTTTTAAAAACTCCTCATGGTGTATCAAATCTTTGCTTCCTAAATGAAAAACTCCTGTTTTATTTCTGTTAATTAGATAATGAATTTGCTGTGTTAATCGATCATCACTAGTCACATTCAAAATAAGATTAGGAAAGACTTCCACGGGTTTATTTTCGAGAATAAATTTCTTGATTTCCTTAATTCGAGGAGATGTATTTCCAAAAACCATAGGAACTCTTAAAATAGCCGCTTTCTTTTTGGGTAGGCGCAGTAGCATATTCTCAATGCGAATCTTTAATCGACCATAAACACTTTCTGAAAGGGTTTTGTCATTTTCGTAGGACGGATATTTGCTATATGCATCAAAGACATTAGCAGAAGAAATAAAGTATAAGGAGCAGTCATTTTGAACTAGATATTCTGTGATATGCTGATGAGCTTGTACCTGAGCTGCAAAGTTACCGCGTACTGCAGAAATGATAATATTTGGGCGAACTTTTTCAAGCAACTGAAAAATGTCATCCTCCGCCATATCATATTTGAAAAATTGTTGATTTTTTTCGAAAGATCGTCTTGCACTATTATAGGTTCCGTAGGTGTCAAAATAATTACAAAGCTCTTTGTATATAGCGTTTCCAATGAATCCACTTCCTCCTAGAATTAGTATTTTTTTTGCTTCCAATACTTAGAATATTGATTGAGCGGTTGCGGTAGTCAATTTTTCCAGAGCTTCCATGCCTAGTTTTGAATTCCCTTTAGCGTTTAAGCCAGGTGACCAAGTTGCTACACAATATTTTCCTGGCAGAAGGGCTACTATACCTCCACCAACGCCACTTTTACCTGGCAAGCCTACTTCAAAGGCAAATTCTCCTGCCTCGTCATAAAACCCACAAGTGAGCATTAAGGCATTGATTCGTTTGACTTGACTTATTGATAAATGGGTGATGTTTTGTTGGCATACCCCGCGATTCATAAAAAGATAAAAGACTTTGGTTAGTTGTGCACAGTTCATTGCTATAGAACATTGATGAAAATAAAAGTCCAATACGATGTCTACATCGTTTTTTAAATTGCCATAGGACTTTAATAAATTTGCCGCAGCGTAATTTCTAAAACCTGTTTTCTTTTCAGATTGAGCAACATTTGGATCAAAATCAATACTGTCATCGTTCGCCAATTTTCTAACGAATTGCAAAAAATCTGATTTTGGATTCTCTAAATGAGAAACTAAAATATCAGCGATTACTATAGCTCCAGCATTTATCAATGGATTTCTAGGAATACCATTTTCCAGTTCTAAAAGCGATAGGTGATTAAAAGGGTCTCCAGAAGGTTCCACATCAACACGCTGCCATACCGCTTCGCCGATAATAGATATAGCATAGGCCAATGATAGTACTTTTGAAATACTTTGAATGGAGAATAATTCATTTGAGTCTCCGGACTGGAACTCTTTTTTTTCAGAATTGACCAAATGAATTCCAAATCTAGAACGATCTACCTTTGCGAGTTCAGGAATGTAAGTGGCGATTTCTCCTTTGTCTTTTGACAGCGCGCAGTTAGAAGTTATGGTTTCAAGTATCTTCTGGTAATCTATCATTTTACCTTATAAAAAGGAAGTTTAATTACCGTGGCTGGCACGGCATTCTTCCTGATTTGAATGTGAATTTTATTCCCTACTTCTGAAAGAATGGTTGGCACATAGCCTAAACCAATTCCTTTGCCTAGCGATGGAGACATTGTGCCAGAAGTAACGACACCAATCTTTTTACCTTGCCCATCCACGATATCATAATCATGCCTTGGAACTCCACGTTCATCCAATTCAAATGCAATAAGCTTGCGTTCTGGGCCGTGTGCTTTTATCGTAGATAGGGCTTCAGAATTAACGAAGTCTTTGGTGAATTTAGTGATCCAACCTAAGCCTGCTTCGAAGGGTGAGGTTTCATCATTAATATCATTTCCGTAGAGACAGTAACCCATTTCTAAGCGTAGGGTGTCTCTAGCGGCGAGACCTATTGGTTTTATTCCGTAGTCAGCACCTGCTTCAAAAACTTTGTCCCAGATTTGCTGAACGTCTTCATTTTTACAATAGATTTCGAACCCACCAGAACCAGTATATCCGGTTGCTGAAATGATGACCTGTTCGATTCCTGCAAAATCTCCAATTACAAAATTGTAGAATTTGATAGCCGCTAAATCTTCTGAAGTTAAACTTTGCATTGCAGCGATCGCTTTCGGACCTTGTATGGCTAGGAGTGAATATCCTTCCGAAATATCACGCATATCTGCATTCAACTCTCCATTATACTTTGAAATATGATTCCAGTCTTTTTCAATATTTGATGCGTTAACTACCAATAAATATTGATCTTCTTTCATTCTATAAACGATAAGATCATCAACGATACCTCCCGTTTCATTTGGCAAACAGCTATATTGTGCTTTTCCTATGCTTAGTTTACTTGCATCATTTGAAGTAACTTTTTGAATTAGCGATAGCGCATTAGGGCCACTAATCAAGAATTCTCCCATATGGGAAACATCAAAAACACCAACGCCATTTCGAACCGTTTCATGTTCGGCGTTTACACCTTCATAAGAAACAGGCATGTTGTAACCTGCAAACGGTACTAATTTAGCACCAAGGGCCTCGTGTGTTTCGGTTAAAGCAGTATTTTTCATCGTGGATCAATTTTGTGTGAAGCAAATTTATTGAATTAATTCGCCAAAAGGTCGCTTACAGTTTGAATAATTTTTATCAATTTATTTTCGAGAATGTTGACCGAATACACTATTTTTCGACTTTAAATATATCTAAATGCTAAGAATATTTTTACTTTTTATGATCTCACTAGTTCTCTCGGTATCGCTTAGTGGGCAAAGCATTCCAACAGATTTTCTATCTGCAGACTTTCATAAAGATAGAAGGGAAGCCGTTCGCCAAATGCTACCGGCTAATACTGTAGCGGTGTTTTTCGCAAACGCTGAACGTAACCGCGCTAATGATGTTGATTATAGGTATCATCAAGATCCTGATTTTTACTATCTAACCGGGTATAAAGAACCCAATGCGGTGTTGCTTGTTTTTTCGGCGAATCAAAGCGATGCTGCCGGTATTGAATATAATGAAATGCTTTATGTTCAGAAGCGTGATGTCAAAGCCGAACAATGGAACGGAAAGCGCTTAGGGGTTGAAGGAGCGAGAAAAGAACTCGGTTTTCAAATGGTATTTAATGGAGACGAATTTTCAAATATACCTGTTGATTTTAAATCTTTTGATATGGTCACCTTTTTTGACTTCAAAAATGATTTTAGAGATAAGAGCGGAACCGCAGATTTATTCGATTTGATCAAAAGTTTTAAGATTAAAACCGATTATCCTTCAGATTATAATCCTGCCAAAAACAGGTTGTACGGCATGATAAAAGCAACAGCTATTGAGAATAGTGCAAACGTAGCCCAGACCTTAGGCCGTTATCTAAGTCGTGACACTTCGCTACAGGAAGATGAGCTACTAAGTGGGTTTGTGAATGCTGGTGATGATGGATTAAGAAGTGAAATAAAGGAAAAAATTTCTCTAAAATTAAAAGTAAATAATTTGAATTCAAATATGATTTCACAAATTATGAGCACGCTACGCGAGACCAAAACAGCGGAAGAATTGGTGCTTTTGAAAAAAGCAATTGAAATTTCTGCTGTTGGTCAGGCTGAAGTGATGAAAGCGATGCATCCTACTATGTCAGAAACCGAAATTCAAGGTGTTCATGAGTATGTGTATAAAAAGTACGGCGCTGAATATGAAGGATACCCGTCTATTGTTGGTGCCGGTAACAACGGTTGCATCCTTCATTATATTGAAAATAATAAAACCGAAGTGGCTAATGATTTGGTGTTGATGGATTTGGGTGCTGAATACCATGGGTATACTGCAGACGTTACACGTACCATTCCTGCCAATGGTAAATTCACGATTGAACAAAAACAGATTTATGATATCGTTTATAATGCCCAAGAGGCAGGTATTAAAGAAAGCGTGGTAGGTGCACCATTTTCTGCACCCGGAAAAGCTGCATTTTCTGTAGTAGCGAAAGGTTTAATAAGACTCGGTATTGTTAAAAGTAAAAGTGAGGCTCGCACCTATTTTCCTCATGGTACAAGCCACTATTTAGGATTAGATGTACACGATAAAGGCACGTATGCACCTTTTAAAGCAAATACAGTGATTACTGTAGAGCCAGGTATCTATATTCCTGAAGGTAGTGATTGCGATAAGAAATGGTGGGGCATTGCCGTGCGCATCGAAGACGATATTTTAATTACTGAGAAGGGCTCTATAAACCTTTCGAATAGGGCACCGAGAACAACAGAAGCTATTGAGGCAATGATGAAACAAGCTAGCCCTTTAGATGATTTTACATTGCCAAGTTTGGATTAGGAGCTGAGTAAAAAATCTTTTAATTCTTGATAAGTTTCTATAGGTATGGATTTTTTGTCTTTACCCATGACCTTTTGAATCTGAGGTGGAATGCTAAGTTTTTGAGGAATAACTTCTTCAACAACATCTAAAAATTTTACAGGATGAGCTGTCTCTAAAAAGATTCCATACGTGTTGGGATGCTTCTCTTGATACTTTTTTAAACCCAAATACCCAATAGCACCATGCGGATCTGCGATGTAATTCGAGGCGCTATAAATACCTTTCATTGCTTCTCTAGTTTCTGAATCTGAGAAGGTATACGAGGATAGGTTTTCAGACAAAGCTTCAAAATCATCTTGAAATAAATGCCGTATTCTGATAAAGTTACTAGGGTCACCAACATCCATAGCATTTGAAATAGTTGGCGTTGATGGTTTTGGGTTGTATTCTCCCGTTTTCATGAATTCTGGAACGGTATCATTTATGTTAGTTGATGCTATAAAATGTTTTACGGGCATCCCCAATTTTTGAGCTACCATACCCGCACAGATGTTTCCAAAATTTCCACTTGGCACAGAAAAAACAATTTCTTTTCCTTGAGATTTCACCTGTTTATATGCAAATAGAAAATAAAACAATTGGGGCAACCAGCGCGCAACATTAATAGAATTTGCTGAAGTCAGTTGCATCTTGCTCAATAGCTGTTCATCTAAGAAGGCTGTCTTAACCATTTTTTGACAATCATCAAATGTGCCAGCTACTTCTAAAGCAGTAATATTTTGACCTAGAGTTGTTAATTGGCGCTCTTGAATATCACTAACCTTTCCGCTGGGGTATAGGATGATAACATTCACTCCAGCAACTCCTAGAAATCCATTAGCAACTGCCCCTCCGGTATCTCCCGAGGTAGCCACCAAAACAGTGACTTCATTCGTTTCGCCTTTGGAAAAATATCCTAAGCAATTCGCCATAAATCGGGCACCAACATCTTTGAAAGCCATGGTAGGGCCATGAAATAATTCTAAGGCAGCAATATTTTTTTCAATTTGAACAACTGGAAATTCAAAGTCTAGCACATTTGCTAAAATAGCACGTAATGTCTCATTAGGAATTTCATCGCCCACGAATTGATGAATCGCATTAAACGCAATTTCTTGATTTGTTAATTCTTCAATTTTATCAAAAAATGAATCAGGAAGAGGCGTAATACTTTCTGGAAAGTATAAGCCTCGATCGGGTGCTATTCCTTTGATAACAGCATCTTTGAAAGATACTTTAGGTGCTTGCTTATTTAGGCTGTAAAAATTCATTAAATATACTTTTTTAGGCTCCTGTTTTTTATAAAAGAAGGGTTAAATTTTCTTGATTATTTAAATCTTACGAACACCATCCATATTTATACCAGAAACATGAACATCATAATCAATTCCAATTTCTTGATATATTTCCTGCATTGCCGCTGCTACTTTTTTGGCTTTCACTTCTCCTTTGCTAAAAGCAAAAATAGATGGACCGGAACCTGATATTCCGCAACCCAAGGCCCCAGCTTCAATGGCGGCCTTTTTTACATCATCAAACCCAGGAATCAGAATAGACCGAATTGGCTCAACAATATGATCTTCTAGAGAACGTCCAATAAGCTTGTAATCGCTTGTGAATAGCCCTGCAACTAACCCGCCGACATTACCCCATTGTTTGATAGCATCTTTTAAAGAAATTGTGGTCTTTAATATTTTTCGAGAATCAGAAGTCTTTACTTCAATTTGAGGATGAATCACGGTAGCAAACAATTCACTGGGACTCGGAATTGTAACAACATCTAAAGGATCATAACTACGAACTAGTGTAAATCCGCCAAATAGGGCAGGAGCCACATTGTCTGCATGGGCTACACCACTTGCCAAAAGTTCACCTTCCATGGCGAACTTCACCAATTGTAGTGCAGAAAAAGGCTTGCCTAGCAATTCATTCATGGCCCAAACAGCGCCTGTGGAACTTGCTGCGCTGCTTCCTATTCCGCTGCCAGCTTTAATTTTTTTATAGATTTCTATATCGAATCCTCCTTGATAATCACTTTCTTTTAGAAGTGCCAATCCGGCTACACCTGCCACGTTCTGTAGTGTTTTCATAGGCAGATCTTGTCCTTCAAGCTTGGTTATCCGAATTCCTTTTTCCAAGGTTTTTCGAACTATCATCTGGTCTCCGACAGAATCTAAAGCAACACCGAGGACGTCAAATCCACAAGAGATATTGGCTATGGTTGCAGGGCAGAATACTTTGATTTGGTTAGCGCTCATTTCTTTCTTTTCTGTTCCTAATTTACAGATTGCTTTGTGTCTTTTATCAACCTTTGTTCTCGCATGCTATTAAAAGTTGCCGATACGTATAATATCTGCAAAGATACCAGAAGCGGTAACATCTGCTCCTGCACCAGCACCCTTTATAATCAGGGGTTGATTTGGATAGCGCTCTGTGTAGAATAAAACGATATTGTCACTTCCTTCTAGATTATAAAAATCATGCCCTTTTGGAATTTCTTCTAGTCCAACACGAGCTTTTCCTTCTTCAAATTGTGCTACATATTTCAATTTACTATCTGTGGCAGCTGCATCAGTAAATAGCTTCTGAAAATTAGATTCATGCTGAATTAGTGAAGTAAAGAAGTCATCATTGTTATCCGTATTTAAACTTTCTTGTGATAGAAATGATTTGTTTTCAATAGCGTCGATTTCCAATTGATGACCACTTTCACGGGCTAGAATTAAAATTTTTCGCATCACGTCAACACCACTTAAGTCAATTTTAGGGTCTGGTTCGGTATAGCCTTCTTCTTGAGCTTGTTTTACAATATCATGAAAGGTAACCTTGTTATTAAAATTGTTAAAAACGAAGTTTAAGCTTCCTGATAATACTGCTTGAATTTTTAATATTTTATCTCCTGATGCAATCAAATGTTTTAAAGTGTCGATGATAGGCAATCCGGCACCCACATTGGTTTCAAAGAGAAACGGAGCATTGTAAGTTCTTGCCAAACTCTTTAATTCTTGATAATTTGAATATTCAGATGAACATGCAATTTTATTACAAGTAACTACTGAAATACTATTTTTTAAATACGAATTGTAGCTTGAGGAAATGGTTGCACTCGCTGTATTATCGACAAAAATACTGTTGCGGTAATTCAGTTGAATTATTTTCTTATAGAATTGTTCTTTGTTTGCCTTTTCTCCTTCTGCTAGCTGTCGTTCCCAATTTTTAAGCTGAATTCCATCTTCCTCAAAAAGCATTGTTCTGGAATTTGATAAACCGATTACACGAATATTCAGTTTTAAATTTTTCCTAAGGTATTTTTTTTGTTGACAAATTTGTTTCAGAAATTTTGCGCCAACATTACCAACGCCCATTACAAAGAGGTTGAGCTGTTTTATGTTTTCTTCAAAAAACTCCTCATGCAAAGCATTTAGCGCTTTCTTGACATCAATCTTTTTGATCACAGCAGAAATATTCCGTTCTGAAGCACCCTGCGCAATTACTCGAATATTGACATTGTTCTTTCCGAGTGTACTGAACATTTTACCGCTAAGTCCCTGATGGCTTTTCATATGGTCACCAATCAAGGCTATAATTGCGAGATCTTTCTCAGCGATTACTGGTTTTATCTTACCACGTTCTATTTCATATTCGAAAGCTGCATTGGTAATTTGAACAGCTTTGTCAATATCGTCTGCTGAGATGCCTACACAAATCGAATGCTCTGACGATGCTTGTGTAATTAAAACTACGCTAATTTCAGCTTGCGAAAGCACTTCGAAAAAACGTTTTGAAATACCTGGTATACCTACCATTCCTGGGCCTTCTAGAGATAAAAGAGCTATGTTTTCTACATGACTTATGCCGCGTACAGTTTTGCCTTGGTTGTTTTGACTTTTAGTGATTAAAGTTCCTTCGTCTTCAGGACTAAAAGTGTTTTTAATTACAATTGAAATTCCTTTTGCTAATACGGGTTGAATTGTAGGCGGGTATAAAACCTTTGCTCCAAAATGTGATAATTCCATCGCCTCTTCATACGAAATATGAGGAATTGCTTGGGCTTGTTTCACCAGCTTTGGGTTGGCAGTATACATGCCGCTAACATCAGTCCATATTTGTAATACTTCAGCTTCAATAGCAGCAGCAAAAATGGCAGCGGTGTAATCTGAGCCACCGCGACCCAGTGTTGTAGGGTTGTTATTTTCTGAGGAAGCAATAAAGCCTGCTGCTACTATGATTTTATGAGGAGTTGCTGAAAAAAACTTTTTACACTTGGTATTTGTGATTTTAAAATTAACGGCAGCTCTTCCGTTTACTTCATTTGTTGTAATGAGAGTTCTACTGTCAATATGAACAGCATCTAACTGCTCTTGTTTTAAAAATTCACTTATGATATAGGAAGAGAGTATTTCTCCATAGCTAACAATTTTATCAGATAGTTGTGCGGTGATTTCTCCGATTAGGAATGCGCCTTCTAGTAGCTCTTCGAGTGTATTTAATTCACTTTTAACCTTGCTTAAAACTGTGCTTTGTTCATGTACAGAAATTAATGCCTTAACCGTTTTTAAGTGCCTTTCCTCTATTTCTTTTACCACTATTTTATAAGCATCATCTTTTTGTGAGGCAAGATTAGCTGCGGTTAGCAAGGTGTCGGTAACACCGCCCAATGCAGAAACAACTACTATAGTTTTGTCAGCGGTGCTATTCGCTACGATATTTTTTACTAGTGCTATATTTTGAGCGTTGGCAACAGAAGTACCTCCGAATTTTAATACTTGCATAACTTTAAATTAAAGGTGTAATTTTTTGAAAAGGGCCTAAAGAGGCGAACTGATGAAAAATATAGCAAATTACCCCAAAGGGGTTGTAGTGGCAGTAGCGAATGTAAAGCCATTGGAAGTGGAAAAATTAGATACTATGTCGAATATATTAAAAAGCATAAGTATAATAAAGTAGTAAAAGTAGTATTTTTGATTTCTTAATCAAATCATCGGTTGAATTTTTACGGATTCACTATCAAAATCGATATTCAATTATTAATTATTAGATTTCAGCTTTAATTGCTAATCAAACTGCAAGAAAAATACCATGAAACTTTTTAGTGGAGAACAAATATATGCTGCCGATAAATTTACAATTGAAAAGCAAGAAATTTCGAGTGATGTTTTAATGGAACGCTCTGCCGTTCAGATTTTTAACTGGATTCATACCAGAATGCAAGGTGCGTCTGTTAAGATTCATTTATTCTGCGGTATCGGAAATAATGGTGGAGACGGTATTGCCTTAGCGAGGCATTTACAAGAACATGGTTATGATATCGCCGTTTATGTAGTGAACTATAGCAAAACGCGTTCGAAAGATTTTTTGATCAATTTAGAGCGACTTAAGGAGCGAAAAATTTGGCCTGAGTTTTTAGATTCTGAATGTAAATTTCCTAAGATTGGTAGAGATGATGTCATTGTAGATGCCATTTTTGGTATTGGTTTGAATCGTGAGCCTGATGCGTGGGTGGTAAAGTTAATGGATCATCTAAACAAGACGGAAGCTTTTATTCTTTCAGTAGATATTCCCTCTGGATTATTTACTGACAGCGTACCTGCGGACAAAAAGGCTATTGTCAAATCTAATTTTGTACTTAGTTTTCAAACACCAAAGCTGGTGTTTTTCCTTCCAGAAACTGGAATGTATATTGACCAATGGGAAGTTTTGGATATTGGTTTGGCTGCTGAATTTTTGACAACTACCGAAACGGAATACGAGTTGATTGGGAAGCATGATGTACTGCCTTTTTATATTCCTAGGAAAAAATATTCACATAAAGGTACGTATGGGCACGCCCTTATTGTTGGCGGAAGTAAAGGAAAAATTGGCGCCGTAACGCTTGCTTCAAAAGCTTGTTTGACTTCAGGAGCGGGTTTGGTAACCGCATATGTTCCTGAATGTGGTTATGCTGCTCTGCAAACTGCTTTGTCTGAAGCTATGGTGCTGACCGGTGGTGAGGATTTGATTTCTAATATTGAACTCGATATACAACCTACGGCGATAGGAATAGGAGTGGGCTTAGGAACTGATGACAAAACGGTGAGCGCATTTTCTGATTTTCTTAAAAAAAATAAAACGCCTTTGGTTATTGATGCTGATGGATTGAATATCTTATCTAAGAATAAAGCATTACTTAAGAACGTACCGGCACAATCAATTTTAACACCACACCCAAAAGAGCTTGAAAGACTAATTGGAAAATGGAAAGATGATTTTGATAAATTAAAGAAAACAAAATTATATTCAGAAAAACACAATTGTATTGTTGTTATAAAAGGAGCACATTCTATAACTGTTTATGGAGGCAGAGGCTATGTCAACACAACTGGAAACCCAGGTATGGCAACTGCAGGAAGTGGTGATGCATTAACAGGAATCATTGTCGGCTTGATGGCTCAAGGTTATGAGCCCTTAAAAGCAGCCATTTTCGGTGTTTACCTGCACGGAAAAGCAGGAGATATCGCGGTAGAAGAAACAGGGTATCAAGCATTGACTGCCTCGAGGATTATTGATGGTATAGGTAGGGCTTACATTGATATGTTTAAAATGCCAGAACCACCGCAACAAGTTGAGGTGGAGTAGCAGTTCGTTTAAAAAAATATATGTAAAACTAAAAAAGTGCCAAGGTGTTAAAGCCTTGGCACTTTTAGTTGTTCGCCATTCACAACTCTATTTGTTTCCTTTTACCCTTCTTTTTACCCAGGCTAAAGCGTTGTCATATTGAATGAAAAATTTCATTGGTTTTTTGTAGAAGAGTTTTTCAATTTTGAAATTATGCATATCTATTTCCTTCACAGAAACAATAGCGAAGGCCTTTAAATTGTCTAAACTTCTTAAATAAGTATATACTGTAGGGTCTACTGCGTATGAATTTTTACGAAGGCTGATATAACCAAAATCTTTATTTCTAAAGTGTATTTCGGCAATTCCTAAAATTTGATATACTCTTTCTAATGTGAGTGTTGCTCCATCATCAAAAATGGATACCATGTAGTTTTCGTAGACTTGTATCTTTCCAACTTCCAATTGATATTCTCTGACAACAACTGTCTTTTTCGATTGTCCTAACTTCATTTAAATTCGTGTTATAGTGTCTCTTACACGAAAGTATAGCTACCTGTTAGGTTGTGAAAAAATAATAGACCAATAACTTAAATATCGTTCGTACTGCATTTTACTAGTTGCGGCTGTGATTTATTTCTTACTTGCTCTATTTTTTGGCACAAAAAAAGGAGCCGTTTTACGTGGCTCCTTTGTTATAATTTCTTACGTTCTTAAGCCTCAGAAGACTTTTTGGCCTTCTTTATCTTTATAGTAAGCTCTTCTTTCTTCTTATCTAAATCCATAAAAATACTATCGCCTTGTTCTAGTTTAGAGTTTACGATCTCTTCTGCTAGGGTGTCTTCGATGTATTTCTGGATAGCTCTTTTCAAAGGTCTAGCTCCGTATTGTTTATCAAATCCTTTTTCAGCAATGTAATCTTTAGCTTCTTCAGTAAGGTTTAAATCATAACCAATATCATTAATTCTTGAATATAGCTTGGCAAGTTCGATGTCTATAATCTTATGAATATCCTCTCTTTCTAATGGATTAAACACAATTACATCATCGATTCTATTCAAAAATTCAGGAGCAAATGCTTTTTTCAAAGCGTTTTCGATTACTCCTTTTTGATGCGTATCTGCCTGTGATTTTTTAGCAGATGTTCCAAAACCAACACCTTGACCGAAATCTTTTAATTGACGTGCGCCAATATTAGAGGTCATAATGATAATGGTGTTTCTAAAATCGATTTTTCTTCCAAGACTGTCGGTTAAAAACCCGTCATCTAAAACCTGAAGTAGCATATTAAAGACATCAGGATGCGCTTTTTCAACTTCATCTAGTAAAATAACAGAATAGGGCTTACGACGTACTTTTTCAGTCAGCTGGCCGCCTTCTTCATAGCCCACGTAGCCTGGAGGCGCACCTACCAATCGTGAGATGGCAAATTTCTCCATATACTCGCTCATGTCAATTCTAATAAGAGCATCATCAGAATCAAATAATTCATTTGCCAACACTTTAGCTAATTGTGTTTTACCAACACCTGTTTGACCTAAGAAAATAAAGGAACCAATAGGCTTATTAGGATCTTTCAAGCCAGCTCTATTTCTTTGGATAGCCTTAGCAACTTTAGCTACTGCTTCATCTTGTCCGATTACATTCGCTTTAATAAGCTCAGGTAATTCGGCTAATTTGTTGCTTTCAGTTTGGGCAATACGATTAACAGGAATTCCACTCATCATAGAAACTACATCGGCAACATTATCTTCGCTTACAGTTTCTTTGTTAAGTTTACTGTCATCTTCCCAACGCTCTTGAGCTATGGCAAGTTCCTTTTCTAGACTTTTTTCGTCATCACGTAACTTGGCAGCTTCTTCATATTTCTGCTTTTTGACAACGCTGTTCTTAAGTTCGCGCACATCTTCCAATTTCTTTTCCAATTCAAGAATTTGTTTTGGAACGTCCATATTAACGATGTGTACTCGAGAGCCAGCTTCATCAAGGGCGTCAATAGCTTTGTCTGGTAAAAAACGATCAGTCATGTACCTACTTGTTAATTTAACACAAGCTTCAATAGCCTCGTCAGTATAGGTTACATTATGGTGATCTTCGTATTTACCTTTTATGTTATGTAAAATTTCAATTGTTTCGTCAATAGTAGTTGGTTCAACAATTACTTTTTGAAAACGTCTTTCTAAATCACCATCCTTTTCAATATACTGTCTGTACTCATCAAGGGTATTGGCTCCAATACATTGAATTTCGCCTCTTGCCAATGCTGGTTTAAACATGTTAGAAGCATCTAAGCTTCCGGTAGCTCCACCTGCACCTACAATAGTATGAATTTCGTCAATGAATAAAATGACATCATCATTTTTTTCTAGCTCGTTCATTACTGCCTTCATTCGCTCTTCGAATTGTCCACGGTATTTTGTGCCGGCAACTAAAGAAGCAAGATCAAGAGTAACAACTCTTTTATTGTAAAGAATT
Source organism: uncultured Flavobacteriaceae bacterium (assembly GCA_938029725.1). Taxonomy (GTDB): domain Bacteria; phylum Bacteroidota; class Bacteroidia; order Flavobacteriales; family Flavobacteriaceae; genus Maribacter_C. The sequence continues at coordinate 690 of CALHGE010000012.1, read as the reverse complement.
CTAGAGACTTTTTTGTCAATTATACGTAAGGCAAGACCTTCTGCAATGGCACTTTTACCAACACCTGGCTCACCTATAAGTAGCGGGTTATTCTTTTTTCTTCTACTAAGAATTTGAGAAACCCTTTCTATTTCTTTTTCTCTTCCAACAACAGGGTCCAGTTTATTTTCTTCTGCCATTTGAGTAAGGTCTCTGCCAAAATTATCTAATACCGGAGTTTTAGATTTTTTTGCACCTTTCTGGCTAGAAGCAGCACCAAAAGTGTTTTCCTTTCCTTCGTTAGTGTCTTCAGAATCACTAGGGAAAGATTCGGCCGTTGGGCCGTCTATCATATCGTCGTCGCTTGTAATCATAAATTTAAACTGTTCCTTGACGCCATCATAATCAACTTTTAATTTATGTAAAAGCTTCGTAGTAGGGTCATTTTCATTTCTAAGAATACAAAGTAAAAGGTGAGCGGTATTGATAGAAGAACTTTGAAAAAGTTTAGCTTCTAAAAATGTTGTTTTCAATGCACGTTCAGCTTGCCTTGTTAAGTGCAAGTTCTTTTTATCTTTTTGTACGCCACTAGCGTTAGGGTTAGAAGGGCTAAGTATTTCTACTTTTCTGCGGAGGTGTTCCAAATCAACTTCTAAAGCATCTAAAATGCTTATAGCCTTCCCGTTTCCATCTCTAAGAAGCCCTAGCATG
>CALHGE010000011.1 GCA_938029725.1 uncultured Flavobacteriaceae bacterium | reverse complement strand
AAAGATTTCTAACGATGAAGTTGTCCGGTTTTAAATTTCCATTGGAACCGTGAATGGCGTATTTAAAGTAATCATCTTTCGCATCCTTGATCACGGTAAAACCATCTAAAGTTTCATAGTAGTGGAGAAAAGGGTTACCCGATTGTTTTAAGGTAATCTTACGGCCATTTGGTTGTTGCTTATAGACAGTAAGTTCGGTTACTGGAATGGCACATCGATCTTGCGCCACACTTTTAAGAGTAGCAAGGATAAATAGAAGTACCATGATAAAGGATGAACACTTGATAGGTCTAAAGTGAAGACTTTTCATTTGGAGGTGGTTAAGTATATTTTTCTAAGAGCGATTCTTACAAGCTTGGGAATAGTAAGAATCGTTAATAATAGCGAACGAACTAGATGCAACAATAGTGTGTTTTTACGCTCTAATTCGATGAAATGCCCTGACTTCTAGTAATTTGCCTGCTTCTTTTAAGGAGCCTTATCCAAATAAGCTTTCATTTTGATGTTTTTATAATAGTTGCTATTTCTAGAACTATTTTCAGAGATAATCGAAATTGTATGGTCACAATAAAACCTTACAGTACTATTTCTTTCTTCACCTGGCTCTCCTGTGCCCGATTTTTTGGCATCAAATTCTATTAGAACCCTTTTTTCTATTCGGGTCTATTTTCCGCTATTGAAAACTACATCACTATATTTGGTTGCTAGGGTGCCATCATCTTTAAAAGTCATATTGATTCTGGAATCTGTTGTTTTATTTTTAAACCACGTATCATTCGTTGTCCATTCAGTTTCTGTTCATTCGTCGATAATTGATTCTAATGTCTCTGTTCTATAAAGCTCCCAAGCCCCTACCAAATTCACCGTTTGTGTTTTCATTTCTGGTGCTATGATATGTTCTTTAGTACAAGAACTAAAAAAAATCACTAAAAGTATGCCTAATACTTTTAGTGATTTTTTAATAATAATTAACTAAAAGGGGGTATTTATGACATGTGACCTTATTCTTCTTTGTCTAGTTTAAGTTGATAAGAGAATTTTTGATAATCGTTACCTAGCATTTGAAACACCTCTGGTGTACTTGCAATAACTACATATGCAGTTTCACCGTCCTTAAGGTTCAAGCTATGTTGTGCTTCTAAGGTTTCAGTCATGTTAACGTTAATAAAACGTACGTCTTCGCCTTTTTTTACAACTATTTTTAGCCCAAAATGGCTATCACTTCCAAAATCTCCTTTTGCATCACCTTTGAACTGTAGATTATAATTTGAACTCGCTGTAGAATTTAATTTTACCGTATTAAAAGACCATGCGTTGGTCACCTGTTTTTTAGTAGGTCTGAACCATGTTGAGGTTCCTTGATCTGTTAATTCTAGTACAAATTGGTTGTTGTCTTGTGGTTGATCATCATCAGATAGTGCCAATTCAACGCTATTAGCATATTGTGCTCTAGTTAAAAAATCATGATCATTCACCATACGGGCAGCCGCATTTAAAAAGTAACCCTTCATTTTACCTTCACCTATCGCATCATACAAATACTCTTGTGCTGTTTTATTGGTTTTAGCATAAAAACTGCCTGTGATGTTTAGTGGGTCTATTTTTTCAATTTCAGAAAAATAATACAGTACGTTTGACAGTGCATAACTGTGGTTCGATCGTTTCCAACCTGTCGGATATCCTGTTGGAAAATTAGAATCAAAAGACCATAATGGTGCTTCAGGAATTGCGGTTAGCATATATGCTCCTTGAAAAGATCGCGTCAAATTAGGATACCTTACATAAGAAAACCAGTCAGCTGTAGCTTCATAATACCAGAAACTATCATCTTTCTCCATACCGGGTGAATTCTGTTGGTCTTGAAAAACATGAAAAGTTTCGTGAGCAACATTCTGAAAATCATTGATGAGGTCAAATGGTAATGCCATGATAGGTAAATCAAATTTATTTCCACCAACATAATTACCAAATTCAGTATCTAAGCCCGTAAAATAATCTTCTGGATCACCACCTCGATGTACATAGATATTAAAATACACACCTTTTTTTGCGTTATTAGGCACTTGCATACCTAGTTTTTCAACACAAGTTTTTTGATAGGCCTGAATACTATCTAGCATTCTTGAGACCTGCGGCTTTAAATCAATATCATTATCCCACCATACTAAGTAGTTCCCTTTAGAAAGTGTATCGCATTGCGTTAAATCGCCATGTTCGCTTTGAATTTTAAATTTAGCTATACCGCTATTAGACTGGGGTAAGTCGATAGTTTCCTGTATATTTTCTGTAGTATTTATTTCATTCTTTGAACAAGAATATATGCTTACTAAAAGGCATAACGCGGTGATGCCATGAATTAAATTATTCGTTTTCATGAGTTTAATTTTTTAAAGGTGTGTAAACACCTATGATTTAAAAATCAGAATATTTTATATTGAAGTATTAGTTTTTTATGCATCTAATGGCAGCGCCAAGATGTAAAGAGTTTTCATTAACAGATAAGATACTGGTGTTATGGAGGCTAATCATTTGTCGTAATTTACGTTCAATATTAACGTCTGATGTTGCCCATACGCCTATTACAGGTGCACCAGTAGCACCACCTTGGGTATGTACATAACCACCTGGCAATCCATTAAACCCGTAGTTATCTGTTCCGTTACCGCTAGAAGTGGACCATCCTGTTTTTGATTTTAGTGCTGTTGCTTCTGCACCTTGATGCCCATTAGCAGTTAAATAGGCCTCGAGTTTTTTAAAATCTTCTATGGTTGGAATTCGCCAACCCTCTGGTGCTAGTTTACCACTCTCTATAGCGAAATGATTGTACATTGCCCCATAATAGTCCTTAGGTAGTTCGTCATTATGTAGGTTGCTTAAATCTGAGGTATCACCCCATTGATATACTGCTTTGGGCCGGTTGAATGTAGACCAATCGTCACCGGCTTCAAAAGAATATAAATGAATCGCCGTACCATCGTTGAAATTGGTGACTTTTAGGTTTTCAGCCATCCAAACTTGCTCGCCAATGGCTACCGTTTTATATTCATTACCATCTATATCGGCTAGAAGCAAAGGCTCTTGCATTACATCATCTGCCTGAGTAACCTCTTCCACTTGTGTTATTTCTTCCTCGGAAGCCACTTCAGTTTTTGAGCATGCCGTGAAGAGTATTACAAAACTTGTTATTATTATAGCCTTTTTAATACATCTATTTTTCATAATTAGGAGCTTTTATATAACAACAGGAACATTTGTGTTTACCCTATTTTATTTTTTAATTAATGCTAACATGGCTTCTGCAGAACGTTCTCCTATGATAATCTGAGAACCAGAACCATAATGAAAACATTCGGACAAATCTTTTGAAACCACCAAGGAGACCGTAGCATCAGACGCTGCAACCGCATTTTGGGCCTGTTGTATAATTGGTAATTCTCCCCCATTTCTAGCTTCAACTATAATAATAGGTAAGTCCGGGACACTTAAATCTTTTTTGACATTGCCTATAAATTGACTCAAATTTGCTTCGTATTTACCAGGTAAGGGCTCACAATACGCGTCTTCAAACTGATCATTAAAGCCTTGAAACCAGACAAATCCTCCTAGCGTACTACCTGTATTATTCAATGCTTTTTGTGTCTCTGAAATCAATGCTTGGTATAGCGTACCGGAAGACCGCCAAGAATCGTTCAAGGAAGAACCTCCCATGGTTACTTTTAGGATAGTAGCATTAGGCATCGCTTGCGCAACTCTTAGTCCAAAACCCAACTCAGGACCAAAACTGAGGATGCCATTTTCAGTTTCAGCCCCAAAACCTGGGCCTAGGGGAACTACTTCTGTGGTGGTATAACGTTCTAGAAAAGGACCCGTAATTGTGGTGTTTTCCGATAAAAAAGTACAATTTTCATTGTCCACTTCTTCTCCGTTCTCATCTAGTATACTAACGTTACTATTGTAATAATTAGCAGCTATGAGCTGCACAGTTGGATGTTGGTAAGCTCCTGTAATTTGCCTCCAATCTATGGAGGAGCGCATCAATTCGTCAACCACCACGTCCGCCGCCGTTAGACTAAAAGGAGTATCTGGACAGGCTGCAGGGTTATCAATACAAGGCTGTTCTACCTCACAAAAAACGCCAAGCGAATTAGCTACTGCAGCTCTTGCCCGTTTTCGCTCCTCATTCGATAATTCATTTGATGATATTGGAATAGCTTGCTGTAACAGTGAAAGGCCATTTAAAAATATTGCCCCTTCCGCATTTGACTGACCCGCAATTACAAACAAAACAGGTTTGTTAGACGTTTCTAAAACCATACTATTTGCCCTCGTTTCCTCTTTATTACAACTGTTTAAAAAACAGAAGATTAAAATGAATATCATTACCTTTTTCATAGTTATATCTTATTTTCTTATTAATTTTTTTGTGCTTTTAATACCCCCATTTTTATTCTTTACTACAGCTAGATAAACACCAGAAGCTATATTTTTAGATTGTATTAAAGACTGGTCTCTATCTAATTTTTGTATTGAAACTCGCTGTCCTAATAAGTTAAAAAGACTAAGCGTATCTCCTTCCTCATTATCAATAGCTACGGTAAAGGATTGGTTAAAAGGATTAGGATAAAAGATAGATTCGCTATTTAAAATCGGTTGCTCTTCTATTTTTTGCCCACAGCCATATGTAGACAAGGAACGGGCTTTTTCCATAAAATTCTGAGGTGTTATGTTTAAAGCAGGAAAATTAATATTACCAGCTGTATCCTCTTCCATATCAAAAATCACAAAGGGTCTCTCAAAGACTTCTACCCCACAAAGCTTTTTATCACCAGGTACCACTAGACTAAAATTAGACACATCTCTACGCCAAATACCAAAGTCATCATCAGCATCTCTTTCCATAGTATCAAAAGGCACTATGGCATGCAGCACACTACCATCTTCGTAGGTCATTTTTATGGTAATATCTCTATTTTCTCCGTAAAATTCAGGTGCCTCATTTCGAGTAAGGTTTTTTAATACTTGAAACGTTTCTGGGTTAGTTGGGTCAATGATGGGTACTAAAGTTCCTTTAAATTTTATGGGCTTATAAATAATATTTGCTTGTTGCTGGCTTTTATGCGCACTACCATAAACCAAGTACACCTCTTGCTCCAATAGTTCCTGTCCAGGCAAGCTTAATATTTTGTCATTAAAAGTATGGTCTGGCTGCAGCACATCTCGCACATAGATTCTCTTATCGTTCTCTAAAACCGCCGTAGGAAAACCATCTTGATAGGATAATTGATAAGGAACTTTACCTCCCTTATAGTCTACTTCACCACTTTTAACCGTCGCTCCTGTGAGATATCTATAAATAGCTAATGCTGAAAAATTACCAAAACCGTCCCAAGGCCCAAGGCCTGAAGTGCGATTGCCTCGACAGCTAAATTCTCGCTGCATGGCATCACTGCGCTCCACAATGTTTCCATTGGTAGTACCATCACTACAAGTAGGAGCTTCAAATTCATAGGTTTCCTGTATGAAATTCCAAACCTCACCTCTGCCGCCGCCATCATTAGTCTCTCCACCATAAGGATACGAATACCCATCCTCATTCAAATCTGTAGGTTGATACGCCTCCTCCCAATGTGGTAATGATAAGGCATGACCCAGTTCGTGAATAAAAATATCTGTATAATCTGGGCTTACGAAGGCGTTTCCTCCGCCCCATCCACCAGGGGCAAGATTTAATGTGTTGCCAAAATAAACGGTAGAAATATAGTCTCCGGTACTCTTTTGCAAATTCTCAAGAAAAACAGATGCTACCGAATTAATATTCCCTTCATCTTCTATTCCTTTCTCAAAGACTTCATCCACATTTTTCAAGCGTAACAACTGCTCTTTGTTTTTACTGGCAACCAGTTCTGGAAATTTTAATGTTTCTAGAAATATTCCAAAACGTATCACACTCGCGGGTATTGCAGATGCTACCTCCTCTAAAAAAGTTTTGAATATTGGATTGTCATGTGGATCTTCGTTATAGTCTAACACATCCATGTTCACCATAACAAGGTTCATTTCTGCATAAGGTCCAATTTTTAGCTCTTGTGGCCCTAACCTTCGGGTATCATTACCTGTGGTTAATTGTAATTCCAATCCATCTTTTATCCAGTCTTTTGGTAGTGTAACAGAAAAATAGTTCTCAAAATTAGCCGTACTTAAATCAATTGTTGTTTCTAGTTCAACGGGGCCAGCTAAACATAGCGTTCCTATAGACTCCCCTTCCCTAAAACCTTCAACTTTCACATCTGGCGCAGTACCTACTCCTGTAATAGCTACTTGAAATAGCGCAGGTCTGTGCCCAATTAAAAAGAAAAATGGATGATCAATAGCATTACGATGTGTTTGTGCAATAAAAACGTCTACAATCTGTGCAGTATTGTTTACAGCTCCAATACAACTACCCTGATCATTAGGTTCTGCAAAAACATATTCCTTAAAATTATAGGATGAGGGCAAGGCCTTATTCGTATTCTCGATAATTGAGCCCATAGCATTTTGCCCATAACTACATGCACAAACTAGTAAGGTAAAAAGCAGCGTTAATTTCATAGGTATCGTTTTATAGTTATTAGTACAACCAGTTAAAACCGAAACACCCTATTTTTTTATTAAAAAATAAATAGGGTAAACAAGAAATAGCCTGTTGTGTATTTGAAGTGCGTTATATAAAATGAGATAGTAGTTCTATTAGGATTGAATTATTTAGTTTTGAAAAAATAATTCAAATCAAATCTTTGGAACAAAAATCTGTTTGCGACGAAAAGATATTTAGAGGACTATTTGATGTTCATTCTGAGACCATACGTAATTTCTTGTACTACAAATGCAGAAATGTTCAACAGGCCGAAGATTTAACGCAAGATGCCTTTATAAAACTATGGAATAACTGTAAAAAAGTAAGTTTCGAAAAAGCTAAATCCTTTGTTATGAAAGTAGCACAAAATGCTTTTTTTAACGAAGTAGCGCATGACAAAGTGATATTAAAATATAATGAATCAAAAAAGGGACTACAGTCATTTGTAGAAAATCCAGAATTTTTGATGGAAGAAAAGGAGTTTATGCATAAACTAGAGCGTTGTATTTCAAATTTACCAGAAAAGGAACGTGAGGTTTTTTTATTGAGTAGAAAAGATAAAAAGACCTACAGAGAAATAGCAGAAATAATTGGAATTACCCAAAAAGCAGTAGAGAGAAGAATGCATTTAGCCTTAGTAAAACTCAGAGAAAAAATTGGGATGTCCATTTAAAATAAACCATGAAAAAAGACTTCAATACCGATGATTTTTTAGCGAAGTGGGCGAGTGATGAACTTTCCACAGCTGACAAGGAGACTTTTGAAAAATCTGAAGACTATAAATATTATAAAGTTATTTTAGAAGGCACAGATGTACTTGAAGTTCCTCCTTATGATAAAGAAAAAGTATTTGAAGGTATAACCAATACTAAAGCAGAAAAAACTAAGGTTGTACCATTGTTTCCTAAATGGACCCTTAGTGTTGCGGCCTCATTAGTTGTACTCCTAGGATTATGGCTTGCATTTAATACTGGTAACACAAAACACAAAGCCGATTTTGGAGAGCAGTTAACTCTAAAATTACCAGATAACTCAGAAGTCATTCTTAATGCAAAATCAAGCATAAGCTACAACAAAAAAGACTGGAAAAACAAGCGTACTTTATCTCTTGTAGGGCATGCCTATTTTAAAGTTGAGAAAGGGAGCTCGTTTACTGTAGAAACCAACACTGGCCAAGTACAAGTATTAGGTACCAAATTTAGTGTACATGATGATGATTCTATTTTTGAGGTTATTTGTTTTGAAGGTATGGTGAGCGTTAAAAGTGATGAAGTGGTTAAAACAATCACCAAAGGAGAAGCCATTAGAGTCATTGAAGAAAATTGGGAGGTTTGGAATACAAAAGATGAATTTCCTGGTTGGTTACAAAGTAGGTCAACATTTAAAAACGCTCCATTACAACGGGTAATCACGGCAATAGAAAGGCAATATGATGTTAGTATAGACGCAACAACTATAGCGGAGGACCAAAGGTTTACTGGTAGTTTTACACATGATGATTTGGAAGTTGCCTTACGTACCGTATGTGAATCTATGGAAATTAAGTTTATTTTTAAAGACGAGAACACCATAGTTTTCGTTACTAAATAAATGAACAAACACTTTTTGGTTTTTTTTAGTATGCTTTCCTTTTGGGCGAATGCACAAGAAAACGTTCAAGTTTCCTACACGAATGAACCGCTCACCATTGTTCTCTCGGATATGGAGCAGCGCTACGGAATTAATTTTTCTTACAATGCCGACATTGTAAAAGATAAAACAATCACAATCGAAGCATCATACGATGCATTTTCTGATTTTTTTTTAGCGCTGGAACAAAAGTTTGCTATTCTATTTAAGAAGATTAACGCGACTACCTATGTGATTCAACGAAATGAGAAAATCATTTTTTGTGGCTACGTTCGCGAAACTCTAACGGGGAGAGCTATTGAGGCCGCATCAATAAGCAATATTCAGTCAAACAAAGGAACTATAAGCAATAGTGAAGGTTATTTTTTAATGGAGGAAATTCGTTCATCAGACACCTTGAGTATCAACTTTATTGGCTATAAGAATTTGCAGCTTACCAAAAAAGATTTTACCTCTGCGCTATGTCCAACATTTTTTCTTCAAGAAGAGAACTATGAACTGAATGAAGTTATTGTTAAGGAGTATTTGGCAGCAGGTATTTTAAAACAACGCGATGGTAGTGTACGTATAACACCCTCTAATTTAGAAATCCTTTCAGGACTTTCGGAGCCAGATGTGTTGCAAAATGTTCAGTTGCTTCCTGGAATAGAAAGCACATCCGAAACAGCATCTGGTATCTTTATTCGCGGTGGTAGCCCTGACCAAAACTTAATTTTGTGGGATGGGATTAAAATGTATAATTCCGGACATTTTTTTGATATGATATCCGTTTTTAATTCTTACGTGGTAGAATCTGTCAAAGTATATCGCAGTAGTGCGGGTGTTCAATATGGCGACCGTGTTTCGGGGGTCATCGATATCGCTACGACTTCCAATATTCCAGAAAAAGTGGAAGGTGGTTTCGGACTTAATCTGACCCATTTTGACGGATTCATACACCTACCTTTAAGTTCGAAAACTGGCCTTCAAATTTCCGCACGCAGGTCCTTGACAGATATTTTTGAGACCCCTACTTTTCGTAGTTTTTCCAATAAAGTATTTCAAAACACAAGCATCAATCAAAATCAACAAGATTTTGAGCCTGAATTTACAGAGGGTCGCCAACAGTTTTATTTTTATGATACTAATTTTAAAATTAACTCCAAACTATCCGAAAAAGATGGTATTTCTTTTGCCGGCTTACTCACAAGTAACCAACTAGATTATTCCTTTGCTGATATTCAATTTAACGAGTCCTCAAGCGATGCCCTAGTAATTACAAATTTTGGACTAAACGGCACATGGAAAAGACACTGGACAGCTACATTTAAATCAAAGTTAGAGCTGTATTACTCTAAATATGATTTTAATTATGATGGACAACGCACCAGTACCAACAATACTATTAATTCCAATTCACTAAAGAGCAACAATATAGATGAAATAGGAATATCAGCACATACCGATTGGCAGTTGAACGATCGTTGGAACCTAAGTAACGGGTATCAATTTTTTAATAATCATATTAGATACCAACTATTAAATGATGAAATTGATGGGTTTGGAGATGATAAAAACCCTACGCATACCGTTTATAATAAATTGAATTACAATAGCGTAAAATGGTATGTTGATACCGGCCTAAGAAGCAGTTATTATGTGAATTTTTACAAAGTGCTTTTTGAACCGCGCTTGTATGTTGAATACAAAAGCAATACAAATTTCAGAGTAAAGGCATCCGCAGAAATTAGAAACCAGAGCATAAGTCAAATTCTAGAATTTACCACGCAAGATTTTGGTCTTGAAAATCAAATTTGGGCAGTTTCAGATCGCGACGCTTTTCCAATAATAAGAAGTGAACAAGTTTCTACGGGATTCCTAGTACAGAAAAACGGATGGAATTTGGACATGGAAGTTTATTATAGAAATATTGATGGACAAACTTCAATATCAAGCGGTTTCGAATCTGTAGAAGGTAGTTTTACCGAAGGAGAGAGTAGTACAAGGGGCTTAGATGTTATTTTAAAGAAAAAAATAAACAACTATTCCACATGGCTAAGCTACACCTATTCCAAAACTGATTTTACATTTGGTGATTTGAACGCGGGTAAGCCTTTTTCTGGCAACAATGATATTACGAATTCGTTGACTTGGTCTCAATCGTATGCCCATAAAGATTTCCAATTTTCAATGGGATGGAATTTTAGAACAGGTATACCGTATACAAAGGCTGGCACTAGATTAGAAAACGATGTTATAGAAATTGAATTTGAAACTTTAAATGCGCAACGGCTAAAAAATTACCACCGCTTAGATGTATCTGCAGTATATAACAGTAAAAGAACTGAAAAGGAAAACACCCTAGGTTGGACCTTCGGTATTTCATTGTTGAATGTATATGGAAGACAGAATGAGCTCAGAAAAAAATTTAGCCTTTTTGATGTTTTGGATGATGAAGGGAATACCAACATAGAATTACGAGAACTTACTCGATTTTCATTGGGCTTTACACCTAATTTAGTTTTTAGATTAAATTTTTGATTGATACGAATTGGCCTAATGCGTTTTGCAAAATAATGCACTCGTTTTTTAAGCAGATTAAAAATTTTTATTAAAGTGTAAAAGTTAAGTAAGCTAGAGAAAAGTGATGCAATATGTTAATTACGAGAGATGTTTTTAATACAATTCCGACCTCTTATAAAAACCAAAATAAATCGTATTCCTGTATCGGTATGCTATAATTTTCACATTAAAATTTGAGTTTGTCAGAAAGTACGGAGTTCATATAGTCAGTGTTAGCTAAAGCCTTTTTCGTGAAGTCGAATAAGCTCATGCAGCGATCTAAATTCTGATTTTCGTAAGCAATCTTGTAGTAGATGTTATTGTTGAGGTAATCAGTAAGTGCTCTTATACCATGTAAAAAAGGCATTAGAATTGCCCCATATGCTAAGGCTTGAATTTCTTTCTTGTTTAAAAAAGAACCGTTTGATGCTAGCCCATCAACAAAGGCTTCAAATAGGTGTTTTTCAAAAGTAATTTTATCATGGTTTTGCTCATCTTCAGCAGCCGAATTTACAATAGTTCGCGTGGCGTCTCCGAAATCATAATGAAAGTGCCCCGTCATTAAAGTATCAAGGTCAATAAGACAAAGTGCTTTTTGTGTTTCCTTGGAAAATAGAATGTTGTTGAGTTTAGTATCATTATGACAAACACGCAGCGGAAGTTCAGCATCATTCATAACCGCTAGCTTTATGAGCATTTCCTCTGAGAAAAGAATTGCACTCTTGGCGATTTTCTTTTTTTCTTCAGATGCTCTTGCTAATGCTGCGAGAAATTGCATTTTGCGAAGTTCTAGATCATGAAATTTAGGAATAGTATCTACGTAGTTTGTGACTTTTTCAGGCGCTAGCAGTATATGAAATTTTGCAATAATTCGACCTGCCTCAAAGGCGATTTCGGGTTTTGTGGTAGTATCATGCGTAGTGCTATTTACGATGTAGGTCATAACACGCCAATATCCTGTTTTATGAGAAAGGTAGGCTTTGCCTGATAAAGCAGGCTGCAGCTTGATTTGCGAGTAATCTTTAGCTTTTAAATTCTTGAATGCTCTATAGATATTCATCATCAAGCCTTCAATATTCTGAAATACATTTTGATTAACTCGTTGCAGAATAAACAGCGGCTTTTCTTCGCTATATACCAAAAAAGTATCATTGATATACCCCGCTGTTAAAGACTCGAAGGAATATTTTTTTGGAGCAATCTTGAACTCTTTTAGTATTGTGTTAAGTTCGTCTTCGGAATAGTTTCCTAAAACTATGGCCATAGCGGTGAAATATATTGATGCTGTGTGGTTTTATCTTGTAAGCTTTTCATTGCCTTTTCTCTATCACTCGCATAGGTAACTCCAAACCATTCACCTCCAGAAGGCACAAGTTTCACATTTGCTTCTCCGGCTTGTAGCATTTCTTGAATCGTAATAGGCAAATAAAGCTCGCTATTGGCAATGCGATCTTCATCTTTCAGAAAAATACGAAATTCAGATTCTATCTTATCAAAAAGCGAAGGTTTGCAAACCCAAAAATTCATACTCACTTGCTCTTCTCCAGTATAGTTGTTTCCAGAGTGACGGTCGATAACACCATTAGCTTCTTGTTCTAACTCAAGTCGCTCTTCAACCGAAGTAAGATCATTACCATCAACCATACAAACACCTCGAGAAACTGATCCGTGTTCTGAAAGGGTGTTTTTTAAGGTATAGCCAAGTAATGCATAGGTGTTGTCATGAAGATGCTCTTGCATAAATTTTGCTGCATTTTCATAGGCAGACTGGCCATAGAAGTCATCTGCATTAATGACCGCAAAAGGACCGTTAATTACATGCCTAGCTGTCCAAACAGCATGAGCAGTACCCCATGGTTTTTTGCGCTCACCGTCGAAAGAAACACCCTCAGGCAGGTCTGTTTTTTCTTGTGCAAGCACATCTAATGTTATCGTTTCAGGTAAACGGCCAATTAAATGATTCTTTAGGAAATCAACATTTTCTTTTTTAGTAATGACTACGATGTGATCAAAGTCATTTTTTATGGCGTCATACATGGCAAATTCCATAAGAAATTCCCCAGCAGGGCCTAAATCATCGAATTGTTTTAGTTTTCCATAGCGACTTCCGCTACCAGCAGCCATTAAAAGTAAGGTCATGTGTTTTCTCTTTAGATCGCAAAAATAGCAGTTTGAATTTGATATGAAAATTGATTGTTAGAATATCTATAAGAGCTTCATCGCTGTTGGGTCCCAATTCACAGGTTGTTTCTTATAATAACTTTCATTAGCCAATAGTGCAGCGCCAGCTGCTCGTAATCCGAAAGTGGGATTTTGTATGATTTTTCCTTTTCCACGGATGGCTTGAAAGAAATTATAAAAATGGTCATAATGGCCGCCTTTATAGTCTTTTGGCGCTTCCCAAGTGGTCTCGCCAATATTCAGCGAAGAAGCTCTGGTTTCCAAATTTTGAGCAGCATAAGCTTCTCTAATTTTTTGCTGAGTGGCTTCCGTGTAAGCGACCATAGAGTAGTCTCCTGGAGTCATTCCTAATTTTGAACGTGTTAATTTAACCGAATTTTGACCGATTTCCATAGACCCTTCGGTACCTGTTAGTTTAAAGCTACCATCGCCATTTCCACCTGCAATAAAATTTACGCGAAAAGCGGCATTGAAGGCTGCATGTGTTTCAGTTTTTGGGTAATCATAAAGCGTAACGGTCACATCAGGCACATCACGACCATCGTTCCAATAACGTAAACCACCCGTCGATATAGCCCTATTTTGCAAAAAACGGTCAAAGTGAACCACTGAAAACAGATTTTTTTGAACCACTTAAAAAATCGTTTCAGACTATGCTATAAAAGGGTTTGCAATAAATATTGCTATGCTCACTTTAATCCGGCGGGGGTGGTATACTATGTCCGTCCTTTCCAAACAGACTAGAAAAGCAAGATCTACTCATACTTGACGACTTTGGCTTAAAAGGCTTGGACAACATCAATAGACACTCCTTTATGGAAATCATAGAAGACAGACATGGAAAAAAGTCAACTATAATAGCTTCTCAGCTACCCGTAGAGGCATGGCATGAAATTATAGGTGAACAGACTATTGCGGATGCAATATTAGATAGACTGGTACACACAGCTCACAGAATCAATATCAAAGGAGAATCAATGCGTAAAAAACTAAAAAATAAACAGTAAATTTAACTACAAAGGAATCGATTTTGAGCACTTAGTTTGCTATGCTCACTTTCGTCCGGCGCACGTGGTTCACTTTGACCGGCTCATCCAATTAACAGTAGAAAACCATTACAGTTGATCATTCTCAAGATTTTTAATGACTTTTAATGTTTTTAGCATAGAATCTGGTGTGACTGAAATCGTGTCTATTCCTTCTTTCATTAAAAACTTAGAAAAATCAGGAAAATCAGAAGGTCCCTGTCCACAGATTCCAACTTTAACCTTGTGTTTGTTAGCAGCTTTAATCAACATTTTTATCATCGATTTTACGGCCTCATTCCGCTCGTCATAAAGATGTGCAACTAGGTTAGAATCTCGGTCTAACCCTAAGGTCAATTGCGTTAAATCGTTAGAGCCAATTGAAAAACCATCAATCATTGGTGCAAATTCTTCAGCCAATAATACGTTGGAAGGCAACTCGGCCATTAAATAGATTTCCAACCCCTTTTCGCCTCTTTTGAGGCCGTTATCTTCCATTATTTCCAATACTTTTTTAAGCTCACCAGGTGTTCGACAAAAAGGAATCATAATTGTTGTGTTCTCTAAGCCATGTTCTTGTCTAACTTTTACCAACGCTTTGCACTCCATTACAAAGGCTTTTTTAAAAGTTTCTGAATAGTACCTAGATGCGCCTCTCCAACCAATCATTGGGTTTTCTTCCTTTGGTTCAAAGTATTTTCCCCCAAGTAGGTTGTAATACTCATTTGACTTAAAGTCTGATAGCCTAGTAATTACCCTATTTGGATAAAAAGCCGAAGCTATTTTAGCAATACCTTGTGCGAGTTTATTTATAAAATATTCTTCTTCTGTATCATAGCCTCTCATTAAGTTAGAAATCTTATCCGAAAGTTCGGAATCGTTAAGTTGTTTATGATTTAACAAAGCCAAAGGATGAACCTTAATATGATTATTAATAATAAATTCTTCTCTTGCTAGACCAACACCATTATTAGGTATTTTACGATATTGAAATGCCAGTTCAGGAGAACCGATATTCATCATAATAGGCATCTGCGTTTTTGGAAACTCACTGAATGCAGTTTCTTTTAGCGTATATTTTATGGTGCCATCGTAAATTTTTCCCACGTTTCCTTCAGCGCAGCTAATTGATACTTTTTGTTTATTCTTTAATAAACCCGTTGCGCCGGCAGCCCCTACAATAGCAGGAACACCAATTTCTCTTGCTACAATGGCCGCATGACAAGTTCGTCCTCCTTTTTCTGTAATAACTGCAGATGCTTTTTTCATTAGCGGTTCCCAATCAGGATCAGTCATCTCGGTTACCAAAACTTCACCTTCTTTAAAATCTGTCTCATCAGAGCTGCCATCACGTCCGTCAAGGGTTAGTATTTTTCGTACGTTACCCATTCCTATTTTATCACCAACAGCTACTCCTTCAAGTATAAGCTTATCTTTAAGCTGTTCAGGTTGTTCAATACGATATTCCTTAATAGTATTATCTTCTTCTAATTGTGAATGAATGGTTTCTGGCCTAGCTTGTACAATATATAGCTCGTTTGAAAGGCCGTCTATGGCCCATTCAATGTCCATTGGGCACCAAGAGCCTCGCAATGAAGTATAGTAATCTTCTATTTTCTGTACCCATTGCGCAAGCTGAATAATCTGATCATCTGTAAGGCAAAACGAGTGCTGTTTTTTTATATCTACAGGAACTTGTTTTACAGTTTCAAACGGTTTGTTACCATAAATCATTTTATGGGTTTTTTTGCCTAATTTTTTATCGATAATAGCTTTAAATCCTTTTTTTAAGGTAGGCTTGAACACTATAAACTCGTCAGGAGATATTTCTCCTCCTACAACTAACTCTCCTAAACCGTAAGCACCGTTAATAAGTACAATATCTTTGAACCCGCTTTCCGTATCGAGTGAAAAAGCAACACCAGAAACCCCTAAATCTGAGCGTACCATTTTCTGTACACAAACTGATAATTTAACCAAAAAGTGATCAAAGCCTCTTGATGATCGGTAGGATATCGCCCGGTCGGTATACAAAGACGCAAAACAACTCCGTATTGCGGTTAGTATCATTTCGCCTCCACGAATATTTAAATAGGTTGATTGTTGGCCTGCAAAGGACGCATCAGGTAAATCTTCTGCAGTAGCAGAAGATCGAACTGCTACATCAGTAGCTTCTTGGCCATAATTCGCTGATAACCTATAATATGCTTCTAGTATAGCTTTCTCAAGAGTTACTGGAAATTTACCATTTGAAATCAGTTTTCTAGTCTGCGACCCCGCTTTACGTAAACTAATGATATCGGAAACATCTAATTCTTTTAATTGAGAATTGATTTTTTCTTTTAGCTGGTTTTCTTTGATAAAAGCATCAAAAGCTTCTACTGTTACTGCAAAACCACTTGGTACGTTTATATTTTGCGACTTTAGATTTTGAATCATCTCGCCTAGGGATGCACTTTTACCTCCAACTTCTGATAAATCTTTTAGAGAAAGTTTATCTAAATTTCGAATAAATATGGTTTCGTTTTTCATGGCATTAAATTAATTGAGAATCACTCTTTTTTATTATATCAAATTAAAGTCAAATGAGACCTTGCTTTTAAGGGTATTGATCGATATACAACCGTTTTCGGCAATCTTAATAAGTTTTGTAAATTCTTCTGGTTGACTACAATAGCTATAAGAGATATTAAGGGATATATTTTTAATTTTTTTTGGGGCATTACCTACCGTAGCGATTACTTCTGTTCTAAGACCGTAAATTCGTACGCCTCTAGATTGAGCACTTGCGAAAAGTGTGCTACAGAAGCATCCTCCAATACCCACTAAGAGATGCTGGCCTCCCATAAGACCTTGACCAGAGCTACCTTTGTTTTTTGGCCTGTCAATTAGTATATTATAATTTTCATCTTCCAACTGCATTACTGTTGCTGAATACTGATTCAACACTATTTCTATATGTTGTTCCATGAATATTTATTGATTTTCTTATTAAGAATGGAAGTTTTACCTCGGTAAGAAGAATATGCTATTTGTGATTTCCGGGAAGTTTGAAAATAATGTACTGAATCAGGTGGTAGTCACCTAAATTTAATTGGAATCATTAAGAAAAATTATTGAGTTTAATTATTACTAAAAAGTATGGCTGTCAAGTCATCCGACAGCCATACAATTAAGAAACCAACTAAACAAAAAATTACTTATTTCTGAATTTTATTATAATACGCTTGCTCGGTCAATTTAGACCACTTTGAAACTCTTGTTTGGTAGGCAGAATAACTTTCATAGACTTCTTTGGAAAGCGGGTCATTACCAACCATTTCTTGCACTGCCGTTTTTGTGTAACCTCTTAATACATCTAAGGTTTCTTTAGAAAATTCTCTAATTTCTACGCCTTCTCCTTTTAACTTATCTAAGAAAATACCGTTTTGATTGTCAAACTCAGACAATACCCATACTTGCGCTCTTTTTGATGCTGCATCAAGTACTGCTTGCAAATGTTTTGGTAGCGCGTCATGCTTATCTTTGTTAACGAAAAATTCTAACTGTGTTCCTGGCTCATGCCATCCTGGAGTATAGTAGTATTTTGCAATTTTATGGAAACCCATTTTGTGATCGTGGTATGGTCCTATCCATTCTGTAGCGTCAATTACACCTCTTTCTAAACTCGTGTAGATTTCACCACCAGCAACTAAAACGGCAGTACCGCCAGCTTTTTCTAACACTTTACCTGCAATACCAGGCATTCTCATTTTTAATCCTTTAAAATCATTAACCGAATTGATTTCTTTGTTAAACCAACCTCCCATTTGAACACCTGTGTTACCTCCCATATATGGTATTAGGTTAAACTTAGCATAGGTCTTTCTCCAAAGTTCCATTCCGCCACCTGATTCTAGCCATGAGGTAACTTGTTGACTGTTCATACCAAAAGGTACAGCAGCAAAAAATTGCGCTGCTGGTGTTTTACCAGCCCAGTAATAAGCTGCTCCTGAACCCATTTCTACAGTTCCATTAGAAACCGCGTCAAACGCTTCTAAAGATGGAACTAGCTCTCCACCACCATACACCTTAATCTTGAGTTGTCCATCAGACATATCCTCTACCCATTCGGCATATTTATTTGCTACTTCTCCTAAAACCGGAAAGTTTGGTGGCCATGTTGTTGTCATTTTCCAGTTGTAAGTTTCTATTGGCTGAACCGAAGCACCGGCCTCATCACTTACGTTTGCCGTTTTATCTCCACAAGCCAGAAAGAGAACTAGTAGCGTTGCTATTAAAATTTTATTTATGAATTTTTTCATTTTACTATATTTTAGTTATTAACTATTTTGAAAGAAAAATTATTTCAGGGTAAAATACCACCAATGCAACAACAAAAAGTTGTATTAAAATAAATGGTACGATGCCTCGGTAAATGTGCGCCGTTTTTATTTGGGGTGGTGCTACCCCTTTTAAATAGAAAAGAGCAAAACCAAATGGTGGGGTCAAGAACGAGGTTTGCAAGTTTAGCGCCATTAAAATTCCTACCCATAACATATTCATATCGAATACATTAAAAATTGGAGTCACTACTGGCACAATAATAAAAACAATCTCAATAAAATCTATGAAGAACCCTGCAACAAAAATCACCAACATAACCAACAACAAGAACATCGTTGGTGTTAATTGAGATTCTAAAATTAACTGTTGTAAATAATCATCACCACCCAAGGTTCTGAAAACCAATGTAAACGTCGTAGCTCCTAACAAAATAAAGAATACCATTGTTGTGAGCCTAGTAGTTGATCTGGCAACCTCTTTTCCTATTTTTAAACTGAACTTTCCTTGTATTATAGTAAGAATAGTGGCTCCTAATGCTCCAATTGCAGAGGCTTCTGTTGGTGATGCTATACCTGTGAAAATTGAACCCAATACCAAAACAATCAATAGAATGGGTAACACCAAGACCTTAATAATCTTAGCTATAAAATTATCACCTCGAAATGCTTTGATCTCTTCTTTAGGAATACTCGGTGCTGAATCTTTTCTAATGGCCGCATATATTAATACATATATTATATAGAGTACTACAAGAATAAGACCAGGTAGCATTGCTGCAGAAAAAAGGGAGCCAACATCTACAGATTCAGAACCTCTAGAAGAGCTATTAATGGTATCTGCTAAAAGCACTAGTACAATCGAAGGTGGAATAATTTGACCTAATGTACCCGAAGATGCTATTACTCCGGTGGCAAGCTCTGGTTTGTATCCTCTTTCTAGCATAGTAGGTAAGCTAATCATGCCCATGGTGACAACTGTTGCACCAACAATTCCGGTTGATGCAGCCAATAACGTACCTACAATAATAACAGAAATCGCTAGACCCCCATTCATAGAGCCGAACATCATAGCCATGGTTTCTAAAAGACTTTGAGCAAGCCCTGATTTTTCTAACATTATTCCCATGAAAATGAATAGAGGTACTGCCATCAGTACATAGTTATTTACAGTTCCCATAATTCTAGATGGAAGAATGTTGAAATCTGATATTGAAAAAACATCAGGTCTGAAAATAGATATACCAATGGCGAAAATCACGGATAATCCGCCAAGGGTAAAGGCAACAGGGTAGCCTTTTAGAATCAGAATAAAAATTACTGCGAATAAAACGATGGCCAATACCTCCATACTATTGCTTTTTGCTTAAAAAAATGGTTCGGACTGATTTCAAAATGCTAGATACTCCCTGCACAAGCAAAAAGAAAAAGCCAAGAAAGAGACAGAATTTCAAAATATAAAGTGCAGGAAGGCCACCAGGTTGAGGTGATGTTTCTTTAAATAGAAAAGAACGGTAAGCATATTGCCAAGATGACATTAAAACAATAACACACCATGGAAGTAAAAACAATACTCCTCCAATAAGATTTATTACAGCCCGTCCTTTTTTTGATAATTTGGCATAAAACACATCTACCCGCACATGCTGCTCATGTTTAAAAGTATACCCCGAGCCCAATAAGAATAACATTCCGAAAAAATAAATTTCGAGTTCGGTAATCCATATAAAAGAGAACTTTAAAATATATCTAAAAACAACATCTAAACTAATTGTAATGACCATTAAAACTGTAAGCCAGCTTACGGCATTACCAACCTTTTCGTTGAATTTGTCTATTAAATCTATAGTTCTATCCATAGTATAGTGGTCTAATGTTTGTATTTATATGAGTTACCGATTAAGCTTTACAGGTGTATATGCGCCTGAAAACGAATCTGACTATTATCAACTCCATTATCAAAGCTGTTTTTCAAATACTCTAAAGTTAACTTTAAATTATGCCCGGCTACATAATAGTTCATTCCTAAATTAAGAGTATTTCCGGCTGATTGAGAACCTAATACGGTAGTGTCATCCCAGTTTCTATCTTGGTATGCGAGATACGGCTGTAGTTTGGTTTTAGGAATTAAATAGCCTATCTGAGTATAAATTGCGTTACCTGTTGCACCTGCAGAACTACCACCATTCTCACCAAAATCATAATTTATATAGGCTGCATACGTTGTAAGAGCCCCTCCATTTTCTCCTAGAGGAGTATCATAATTAATATCAAAAGAAAGGTGTGTTGCATTACCAGTATCAGTTTTGGCAACTATGGCAGCACTGTCATCCGTATCCAAAATTGGATTGGCAGCATCCTTAAGTAATAACGTACTATTAGGATGCAGTACCCATCCAAAACTTGCGGCTAGTGTTTTTTTCTTACCAAGATAAGTACCTACAACATAAGGAAGTAAATTACCTTCTGAACCAATTAGGTTGTATTTTAAGTTTCCAGAGAACATAGAACGTCCACTATCGTGGTAATCCCAAGCCCCATAAACTGCATTATCAGTAGTTGTATTTACAGGGTTTTCTCTAAAACCAGTTGTACTTGGGTCGTCTAGAGATAAACGGTAATCAAGATTTCCAAGCTTTCCTTTGGCATAAATACCAACGTGTCTAGCGAATTGGTCAGTTGCCCCAATTGTACCGTCGTGTACTAAAGGATTGGGAATATCAAAGGTCATTGATGACAAACCTGCCCAGCTAGAAAGCCTAGTAAGTCCTCTCCAATAGTGCAAACCACCACCAATAGTAAGAGCATTTGAAAATTTATATTCTAGGGCTGCATCGTGAATGAAGGTTTGAGTTTGATCGCTGCCATCGATTCGACCTAATCTTCCAGAATTGACATTGTTCACGCCTAGATGCATGTAGGTGAATATCTTCGGGGTAACCTGACCTAATACAAGTAGACGTGACCTTCTTATGTTCGGGGTCATTTTGAAATTATCGTCGCCATCCAAGTTGTTGGAGTTTAATTGCACTTGATTCCATAAGATGAATCTAACCCATTGTGACCCATCTTCAGTAATGTTGAATTTTAAGGGTTTAAATGAGAGGGGTTTTTTTTCTTCTTTTTTTTCTTCCTCCTGAGCACTAGTGTTTAAACTGAAAAGTCCAAAAAACAATACTAGAAGAAATAACTGCGGCTTGTTTTTCATAATCGTTGCGTTATTTATATGTTAATACTTTTGTAAATATATATATAAATATGTAATTATTTACATATATGAATATTTATTTAAATTAAAAATATACATAAATCCCAAAATTATAGTGTTTACAGTTGTTTGAAGGATTTAATTTTAACTTTTTAATACCCAATCAAGCATTAAATCGATGCTTTTATAGAAAGAAGATAGATCTAGAAGAACTTTTTTACTGCTAAAACAGAAAAACATAGTCGACTAAGAATTTAGATTAGTGATGTTTTTGAAAATTTCTTGTATTTCCTTATTCGTAATAGTGTAGAAAATTTTTGTTCCTGTTCTATTTGAAGAAACAATATTGACCATTCTCAGGTTTTTAAGGTGATACGAGGCAACTGATTGTTCAATCTCTAGAATCTCATAAATATCCGTTACCGAAAGCTTTTCATTTTGAAGTAATATATCGATAATAGCTAATCTAATGGGGTGCGCCAATACTTTTAAAGTTTCCGCACTCTTATCTAAAATTTGAAAATCAGTAAGAGCAAATTTCATAAGGGCTAAGCTATAGTTCGTATCAAATGTACAACATTAAGAATTTGAATAAGAGATAAATGTGTACATTTGAATATGTAAATATTTATATAATAGCAAGTTTTTAATTATTACAACAATATGCTTGAATAGATTATATTTTATGTGCCATAAGGGCGCCTAACCTTTTAAGAGTAATAGCAAATGAAAAGCACTACTAAAGCCCGGTTGCTAAGCATAAGCATATTTTTTATTTTACTTTTCAACTTCCCGTTTATGGGCATAGTGAATAACAAGCTTATTTTTGAGTTTATACCCTTTACCTATTTTTATTCTTACCTGCTTTGGCTAATCTTGATAATCTGTACCATAATAGCAACAAAAAAACCTAGATAGATGCTACCCACTTGGTTAATCATAGGAATTTGTATTTTCTACTTGGTCGTTCTGTTCGGTATTGCATATTCAGGTGATAGGAAGAATAAAAAAAATACATTTACTCAAAACTCTTTAATTTACGCACTCTCATTAACCACCTATTGTACAGTGTGGACTTTTTATGGCAGTGTGGGTAAAGCCTCTACTTCTGGCATAAGTTTCTTGGCTACTTACCTGGGTCCTATTTTATTAAGCCCCTTATGGATCGTTCTATTCAAAAAAATAATTCGAATTTGCAAGCGTGAAAAAATCACTAGCATCTCAGATTTTATTGCCACCAGATATGGTAAGAACCAATTAATTGGAAACATTATTACTATAATGACTTTTTTGTTCATTATACCTTATATCTCTATTCAATTAAGAGCCATATCCATCACTTTTGATATATTGATAGACAATACCTCACCTGAAAGTGTAAATACGCAAACGGCTTTTGTAATTGCTGTTTTAATGTCCATCTTCATTATTTTGTTCGGTACAAGGAATACTTCTTTAGAACAAAATAAGGGAATGGTTTCTGTAATAGCTTTTGAAGCCATTTTTAAATTGATAGCCTTTTTGCTAGTAGGTATTTACATTATCTATTTTGTTTTCGATGGATTCGCTGATATTTTTTCACAAGCAAAAACCAAAGGTTTATTGGATTCGCTCAATAATATAGAGGACAGTTTAGAAGGCGGGTATTGGGATTGGTTCATGCTAATAGTATTATCATTTTTGGTATTTACCTTACTGCCAAGACAATTTCATCTTATTGCAATAGAAAACACCGATGAAGACCATGTAGATAATGCGTCTTGGATTTTTCCATTGTACCTATTGGCAATAACTATTTTTGTAATTCCCATTGCGGTAGCTGGTAAGATTTATTTTAGCAATACCACTCTTGCTGCTGATAGTTATGTATTGCATTTTCCGATGTCAACCGGAAACAATTTATTGGCAACCATTGTTTTTCTTGGTGGTTTGGCAGCGGCAACAGGCATGATTATTGTTGAGACCATCGCTATTTCTACCATGTTATCAAAGAACATTTTGATTCCTATTGTTGTTAATTATCTCAAACTCTTTAAAACGACCAAGGTTCAAAAAGTAATCCTCTTTTGTAGAAGAATAAGTATTCCGATTGTTTTATTCTCATCCTATTTTTACATGATTTTAATAGGGGAGGATTATCCGCTTGTAGAAGTAGGACTTATTTCTTTTGTAGGTATCGCTCAACTTGCCCCCTCTTTTTTTGGAGGTCTTTTTTGGAAAAAAGCTACTGGCCTAGGCACTATTATTGGTATGTTGGTTGGATTTGTAATTTGGTTTTATACACTTTTATTGCCGACACTAATTAGAAGTGGTTTTTTAGGCGATATTGAATTAATTCATCAAGGAGCTTTTGATATTGAGTTGTTGAAGCCCTATGCTTTATTTGGATTAGAGGGTCTTAACAAGATTTCGCACGGATTCTTCTGGAGTATATCTTTCAATTTATTCTTTTATACCCTAATATCACTTTTTACTGTAAGAAGTGGCCTTGAAATACAACAAGCAAATATCTTTATTACCCCTAAAATGGAGTTTAATGCTGTTAGGTTTAGAAATAAATATGAAGATGTTTATTTTCATCAAATTCATGAATTGGTGATTCGGTTTTTAGGATTTGATAAGACAAAAAAAGCCATAGAAGAATACAACATCAAAAATCAAAAAAAGTATCATCACAATGATATTGTAGACATCCATTTTGTTGATCATATGGAAACTAGTTTATCAGATAGTATTGGAAATATTTCAGCAAGAATTATCATTTCTAAATTATTAAACGAGGCTCCTTTGGACAAAAAGGAAATATTAGGAATTCTCGAAGAAACCAAGGAGGCCGTATCACAAAGTAAGGAGCTTTTAATAAAGTCTGATGAACTTAAAAAGGTACAAGAGAAGCTACTTTTATCAAACGAAAAATTAAAGGAGATAGATGTATTAAAAGATGAGTTCATCCTCACCATTTCTCATGAGCTAAGAACCCCTATAACATCAATAAGGCTGCTATCAGCGATGTTGTACAATCAGCCCGAAGTTTATAAAGATAAAAAAGATGAATTTTTAAAAACCATTGTTCAGGAAAGTGACAGATTATCCAGCTTAATAGAAGATACACTGCTACAAGAAAAATTAGATTTGGGAGCATTAAACTGGGATTTTCAAAATTACCCTGTAAATTTAATCGTGCAAAATGTAATCAAGAGTATGCTTCCTATTGTCCAGAACGCGAGTATGACGATTAATTTTACACCTGCCAAGAAGGATATTATCATTAATGCGGATAGGATTCATTTAGAACGTGTTTTCATTAATATTATAACAAATGCTATTAAATTTAGAGACGATAGAAAAGAAAAAAAAGAAATTAAAATCACTGTTATAGAAAAAGAAGTTATCCAAATAATGGTTCAGGACAATGGCATAGGTATTAAGAATAAAGACATTGATAGAATATTCCAAACATTTGCACAAGTAAAAGATGTGAATAAAGGAATAAAACCCGATGGCAGTGGTCTGGGTCTTTCGATTTCAAAGAAAATAATAGAAAAGCATAAGGGAACTATATACGCCAAAAGCAAGCCTTCTCAATATACAAGATTATTCATAAACATACCTTCAACAAATATATTATGACAACTAAAAAAATATTAATTGTAGATGATGACCCATCAATTGTGATGGCTCTTGAGAATCTATTAATTTCCAAGGGTTATGAAGTTATGAAAGCGTTGAATGGGAAAAGCGGATTAAAAACCGCGATAAGCTTTCTCCCAGATCTTATACTACTTGATATTATGATGCCCTTTGTAGATGGCCTCGTATTTGC
The DNA here is from genome assembly GCA_938029725.1 of uncultured Flavobacteriaceae bacterium. Lineage (GTDB taxonomy): Bacteria > Bacteroidota > Bacteroidia > Flavobacteriales > Flavobacteriaceae > Maribacter_C. The sequence continues at coordinate 717 of CALHGE010000011.1, read as the reverse complement.
TACAGAAATAAGAAAAAATAAAAGCCTTTGTGAGACCAAAATTATATTTATTACAGCAAAAGGAGAGGGTGGCGACAGAATGAAGGGTTACTTGAAAGGAGGCGATGATTATCTTGTAAAACCTTTTTCTTCTGAAAAAATACTCAGTAGAATTAAATATTTCCTTGATTAAAAGTGATGACTTATCTCACAGGCCATATTACCATTCGTTGATTTAGGGTATGAATACGTGTCTTAATGGATTTTGCACTACGATCAATAATCATTTGATAAAACAGAAAAGCATGGCGTCAGTCAATTTTACTGACAACTAGCAATCAAGAATTCTTTAAATAGTAGGCCTTGTGTTGAGTCTAAAGATTTACTCCTTGGTAGGTCAATTAAACAGTATGTTTTGAAAAAAAATGATTCCTGTGAGACGTTCTAAAATAGCTTGACAGTTTTTATAGAATACCATTATTAAACCTCAGAAGCTAGCTTCTCAGGTTTTTTGTTATGTATAAAGCTAGATGTTTTAAGAAAGGGAAGGGTTTAAACTAATAGCCTTGAAATTTTTAGCACTATCTCATTGTTTGTGGCTAATCTGTTCAACACTTTTCCCGTTGTCGAACTCCTTTAAAATCTTTGCAATCTGCGTGGGTGAAAATTTACTCTTTCTCATACTGTTTAAAATTAAGATTATTATTCTACTTTTAAACAGTTCGGTTTCAGGGGGAG
>CALHGE010000010.1 GCA_938029725.1 uncultured Flavobacteriaceae bacterium | reverse complement strand
TAACTGCTAACTGCTAACTGCTAACTGCTAACTGCTAACTGCTAACTGCTAACTGCTAACTGCTAACTGCTAACTGCTAACTGCTAACTGCTAACTGCTAACTGCTAACTGCTAACTGCTAACTGCTAACTGCTAATTGCTAACTGCTACTAACGAAATGGAATACTACAACTACATAAAATCACTCCATCTCATATTTGTGGTGACTTGGTTTGCAGGCCTATTTTATATTCCTAGATTGTTCATTTACCATATTGAAGCTTCAGAAAAATCGTCTCCCGAGCGAGAAATATTAACCCAGCAATTGCAGTTGATGTCTAAACGACTATGGAATATTATTTCATGGCCATCCGCCATTTTATGTACGCTTTTCGCCGGCATTCTGCTGATTTTAAATCCTGGCTTAATGCTACAATCTTGGATGAAAGTAAAATTGGGCTTCGTTTTATTGTTGTGGGTATACCATATTAGAAACCATTTTATTTATAAAGAACTGCAACGTGATGAAGTAAAGTACAGCACGAATTATATGCGAATTTGGAATGAAGGCGCTACCCTAATTCTTTTTGCTGTCATTTTCTTAGTGGTTTTAAAAAGCGCAATCAACTGGATTTTTGGTGTGGTGGGTATTATCGTTCTTGGCATTGTATTGATGCTCGGCATACGACTCTATAAACGTATTCGGAATAAAAACCCAAAAGCGTAAATAGTAGGCAGCATGCGGTAGTAACTAGTAGTTGTTTTTTCGGAAAGAAAAACAACATATTTCGACTGCCAACTGAACACTGAAAAATGGTGTGATATTTGCTACCTTTGAGTTCAAACACCAAAACTTGTTTAAAAAACTTTCGCTTAGAACCCGCATTTTTGTCACCATGATCTTATTGGTGATGATTTCATCAGTTTTAATTGCAGGTGTTACCTTCTATCAGTACCGTGAGCAAACGAATGATTATCACAGAGTGCGTTTGGGAAAAAAGGAGGAACAAGTCAAGCAAAGTGTAAACTTTACGCTGAAGAAAACTACCTACCCACAGACTACAGAATATCTTGGACTTATTTTCAAGGATGATATTTACCAGATTTCTGATGTATTATCCGCTCCGTTTAATATTTATGACTTGGAGGGGCAATTGATAAAAAGTTCTCGCCCAAAATTTGAAATTGAAAGGAGTTCCAATTGCCTGGATGCTGAGGTTTTGAATAATTTGGGGGCCAGTGCTGAAAAGCGTTATGTAGAGCATAACTCTACCGCAGGAGATCAATACCAAGCTTCGTATACCTATATAAACGATAAGCGATTCAAACCAATTGGTATATTAAATCTACCTTATTTTGAGGATAATACGTTTTATGACAAGGAGTTAAAGGAATTTTTGATCCGTTTAGGTACGGTATGTGTCTTATTATTGCTGCTGGCTATTGGCTTTGCATATTTCATTTCAAAGTACATTACCAGGTCTTTGGAGACGGTTTCTGATATGATGCATAAAACGGATTTAACCAAACGCAACGAGAAGATTTTTATAGAAGACCCGAGTTCTGAAATAGGAAAACTGGTGGATTCGTATAATGGAATGATTGATGAATTGGAGCAAAGTGCTGCAAAATTAGCGCGTAGCGAAAGAGAGCAGGCCTGGCGTGAAATGGCAAAGCAGGTGGCGCATGAAATCAAGAATCCGCTGACACCAATGCGCTTGAGTGTTCAGAGTTTTGAACGTAAGTTTGATCCAGAAGACCCAGATATAGAGGCTAAGGTTGCTGAGTATTCGAAAACCTTGATACAGCAGATTGACACGATGAGTAATATCGCTTCTGCATTCTCAAATTTTGCCCAAATGCCAGCCCAACAGAACGAAACGTTAAATGTGGTTGAAATCGTAAAATTGGCACTTGATATTTTTACGGAAGACTACATACACTTTATTTCTGATGAGGAAGAAATCATTGCTAAACTAGACCGAACGCAATTGATTCGCGTGGTAACGAATCTGGTCAAAAATGCAATTCAAGCTTTACCTGATGTAGTTTCACCGCGTATTTTGGTTTCGGTTTCAAGTGAAGGTGTGTATGTAAAACTAGCGGTCGCAGATAACGGAATAGGTATTAAAGACGAGAATTCGGACAAAATATTTGAACCTAAATTCACTACCAAATCAAGTGGAATGGGGCTCGGTTTAGGAATGGTGAAAAATATCGTGGAAACCTACAAAGGAACTATTGATTTTAGTTCTCAACCAGAAAAAGGAACCGTTTTTACAGTTCGTGTACCTAGAGAAAGGCCATAGCCTATTAAGAATTGTGATGCCCCACTTGAACGGTTGAGATAAAGCCTCTCTCAGGCTTTGCATATCTAGAAATGATCATATGGACAAACGAAGACTAAAATGACAAAAATCAAATTCTACATCGTCGATGTTTTTGCCAAAGAAAAGTACGCAGGCAATCAACTGGCTGTTTTTGTCGATCTTGAGAAGCAGCTGTCCTCTGAGCAAATGTTGCAAATTACGCGTGAAATTAACTTTGCCGAAAGTACTTTTATACGAAGTATCGAAGCTGACGCAAGCTATGGTGTTCGCATTTTTACAACCGAATATGAAGTACCTTTTGCGGGTCATCCTACTTTAGGAACGACTTATATTCTTGCCAAACATTTTAACAAAAAACCCAAGAATGAGATCGTTCTTCGACTCAAAAAAGGCGATATTCCGGTGGCCATAAGCAGCCCTAATAATCTTGAAGAAAGCCGCTTTACCATGCAGCAAGTCCAGCCTGAATTTGGAGCGCTTTTTAATTCAAAGTTGATATCGGATGCTTTGGATATTCCTTTAGACTATTTTGATGCTTCGATGCCTATTCAAGACATAAATACAGGCTTGCCGTATTTGATAATTTTCATAAAAGATTTAGAAACTATTGGAAATCTAAGGTTGAATTTCGAAAAGCTTGAGCAATTTTTGAAGCAAGAGAAACTATTCAAAAGCAACAACGCTAGGGGCCTGACAAGCTCTTTATTTTTTGTCACTCGAGAAACTGTAGAAAAGCAAAACGACTATCATACGCGTATGTTTGTTTTAGAAGGAAATACCGTTTGGGAAGATGCGGCAACCGGAAGTGCCAACGGTTGCTTTTTGGCGTATCTTTTAAAATATGATAATTCATCGCAAGCGGCAATAGTTGAACAGGGCTATGAAATGGGTCGAAAATCTATTTTGTTTCTGGATGGAGCAGTTAGTAAAAATCAATATATACTAAAAGTAGGTGGCCAAGTTGTTCCTGTTAGTGAAGGAATGTGGTCAATTTAATCAAGAAAAATATGAAATACGAGAACATTTTAGTTGAGAAAGAAACTGCGATAGCAACGGTTACTATCAATCGCCCAAACAAGTTAAATGCATTAAATAAAGACACTATTTACGAAGTGCATGATGCTTTTAAAGCCTTAAACAAAGATAAAAATATCAAAGCCATTATCTTAACGGGAAGCGGAGAAAAGGCTTTTGTCGCCGGTGCAGATATTTCTGAATTTGCCAACTTTTCGATAAAGGAAGGGGGTAAATTGGCTGCAAAAGGACAAAAGCTTCTGTTTGATTTTGTTGAGGGCCTCTCTACCCCAGTAATCGCGGCAGTAAATGGCTTTGCCTTAGGCGGTGGATTAGAATTAGCCATGGCTTGTCACTTTAGAGTAGCTAGTGATAACGCCCGTATGGGGCTTCCGGAGGTCTCTTTGGGGGTTATTCCTGGTTATGGAGGCACACAGCGTTTGCCGCAATTGGTTGGCAAAGGTATTGCCATGGAAATGATTATGACCGCCGGAATGATTGATGCAAAGCGAGCGCACGAAACCGGTCTCGTAAATCATGTAGTTCCTCAAGAGGAGTTGCTTGACTTTTGTAAAAAATTAGGAAGCAGAATATCGAATAATTCGCCTGTTGCGATAGGCCATGCAATAAAAGCAGTAAATGCTGGTTTTAAACATGATAGTAATGGATATGCTACCGAAATTAAAGCCTTTGGTGAATGTTTTGGAACTGCGGATTTTGAGGAAGGTACAAGCGCCTTTTTAGAAAAGCGAAAAGCTGATTTCCCAGGCAAATAGTATATCCCTAAAAACCTACTTATGATACTCAGAAAAAGCATGTGCCTGCTTCTTTTTCTTGCGGCCTTATCTTTTGTAAAAGCTCAGGAAATTCCTGTAAAATACAGCCTTGGAGAAAATTATTCCGATAGGTATAAATTTTCTACAATGCTTAGTATTGATGCGGATGATACCAATCATACCGTTATTGTACGCACCTACTATGGTGGAATGCCACTAAGGCCTAAAGGTCATTTTATTGAGTTATATGATGCTGATCTAAACCTGATTGAGGATTACAATAACAAGTACGCTGGCCAATATATGGTAGATGGTTTTATCAAAAACGGACAATTGTATTTGTTAGAATTAAAATATGATGATGAAAGATTAGCATATCAGTATGTGATTCATCATAGTCCCATTGGAGCGTTTAATTTCACGGAAAGAATCTTACTTTCTTTTCCGTCTAAGGAAGTTGCAAATCCACTAGCGGTAAACAAATATAATCGCAAGTTTGGGAATGGTTTTTCAACTGCTGTTCATTTTAATAAAGAAAAAACAGCCTTCGGAATAACGGTTCAGCACCGCCAAGGCAAAGATGAAAAGTACAGCATGTACGTTTTCGGAACAGATTTGAAGAAGCAAATAGAATATGACTTTACCTCGCAGTCACAAGAGAAGAACTACGCTTTTGAAAATATCGAAGTCTCCAAAGATTTGAAGACCGTATACTTTATGGGGAAAGCCTTTTTTAAGCAAAAACGGTTCGAGGCAAAAGATAGACGTTTTCAATATGAATTGGTTCGGGTAACTAATGAAGGTCATCAAATTCAAGAATTTGCTGATGCAGGTAGATACCCTGAATCGCTAAAGCCGCTGCTACTCGGAACTGATTTAGTGGTGTTAGGTTTTTACGCCGATAGAAAAGATAAACGCTATAACGGACTCGTACACTTCAAATTGAACCCGAAGAATTTGGCTATTAATTCTAAAAAGTATAATCCGTTTTCTAGTCAGTTTATGGAGGACAAGTTTGGGCGTGAGGTAGATGCTCAAATTAAGAATTTGATTTTTAAAGATGTACATATTACTCCGCAGAACAATATAATTTTTAGTGCTGAGGAGTATTTTGTGACGAGCGGAAAGGAAAGCGGTACGGGTAGAGAAGTAGATAAATTCCACTATAATGATATTGTTTGCGCAAAGTTGACTGCTAACGGGGATATGGAATGGGCAAGAAATATTAATAAAACAGAGGTTACCCAAGGCGATGCTTCTTACGCTTCTTATTCCACCTACGGTGATGGAGAGGAAATGTATTTCTTTATCAATTCTGGTGAGAACCCTCAGAAGCTTAGTAAAGAACGTATCAGATTCAAACAGGGCTATAGTAGAAATCCAAACTTATTTGTGATCAAGATGGATGCTTCAGGAAACTTATCGCATAAAAAGTTAATCGATGATAAAGACGTGCGCTTACCTATCATGGTTTCACGGCCACTTCGTGATCTTGCGAACGACCAGCTTTTATTCTATGCGAAGCGCGGCACTAAAAAGCAACTGGTTCGTGTTGGATTTACGGGAGCTTCTATTTCGCCTTCCAAGTAAAAGGCAAATGGTTAAATAGAATCACCTCAGAAGATAAGAGCCCTATTATAAAAATCTAATAGAGCTATGCTATACCTATTTTTTTAAGAATGAGCAGCGTCTATTGTTTTAATATGTCGCTGCATTTTTTTGTAAAATTAGAACTCAAAAACAAACTCAATCCGAGGCTTCTGGTGTGTCATGCCACTAATTAGCTTAACCTAATTCCCAACCCTTTCGATAAGAACCTTTTACCCATTCATTGGCCATATCCCAATTGGTGACTTTCATGTTTGCGCCATCCCAAAGAATTTTGCGTCTTCCTGGGTACTCAAAAGGATCCCAGTCTCCAGCTTTTTTGCCTGCTTTGAACGTCTTGTATTGAAATGCCTTAATGGCTAAATTACCCATCAAAACAGCTTCCGTTAACGGACCAGAACGTTTGAAATCTGAAGAGGTTTCGGTACCATTTAAACAGCCTTCTACAAAATTATTTTGGTGCCCATCGGTATCGCTATCGATGCGTTTCAAATAGGGTTTTGGAGGGTTTAATAATTTCATCGTTTCTGAAGGAAGCAAACGTGCGTTTCTAGAGTACACATCGCAAACCAGAATGCCACGAGTGCCATAAATGATAGAGCCGCCACCACCAGCTCCAATGGTTTCGCCATCTTTAAGCTCGTCAGGCAAATCGGGCATAATACCACCGTCGTACCAGTTTACGGCAATATCACCGTGTTCTTTTGTGTTGAATTTAAGCCGAACCAATGAAGATGACGGGCAAGAAGCGCTATAATCTGCTTCTACAAAATCGTTCACCCAATTGGTGGTGCAACTTGCTTCAGCTTCTGTAGGGTAGCCAAGGTCTAAAACGCTGAAGGGAGTTTCCATAATATGGCAACCCATGTCTCCAAGAGCTCCGGTTCCGAAGTCCCAGAAACCTCTCCATTTAAAAGGTAAATAGGCAGCATTATAATCACGCATTTCAGCCTTACCGAGCCATAGATCCCAATCTAAACCTTCAGGAATAGGCTGTTTTTCCGTAGGTAGCGGAACACCTTGTGGCCAAACAGGACGGTTGGTCCAGCAGTCCACTTTGTATACTTTTCCGATAACCCCTGATGCTATCCATTCTTTTGCTTCGCGACTTCCATCACTAGACGCCCCTTGGTTTCCCATTTGGGTGACAATACCGTTTTCCTTCGCTACTTGGGTCATCAAACGCGCTTCGTTGATATTATGCGTCAAAGGTTTTTCTACATAAGCGTGTTTTTTTGCACGCATAAATGGTAATGCTATAGAGGCATGCATGTGGTCAGGTGTGGCGACCATGATAGCGTCAATTTCGTTTAGGTGATTATCATAGACCTTTCTAAAATCTTTATATCTTTTTGCCTTGGGATATTTTTTAAACGCATCCGCAGCCATACGGTAATCTACATCGCAAAGCGCGACGTACTTTACCTTTTTTGTTGCATCCATTCCGTTCATCACTCCACCCCCGCGACCTCCAACCCCAAAAGCACCAACATATAGGGTGTCACTCGGAGGAACATGGCTTTTACCTAGTACAAAACTAGGTACGATTGAGAATGCTGCTGAGACAGCTGCCGATTTTTTGATAAACTTTCTTCTTTGCATCTTGCGTGTAGATTGAGTTAAGCGCTAGGAAGATAAGGAAAAAACTGAAAGAAGGGTATTAGTGATGAGCTATGATTTTATAACATGGTCTTCGGAAACAGTGCTATACGCGTCCGTTCCACTCTTGATCAAATTGAGCTAGAAAGGCCAACATATATTGATGCCTATCTTCTGCTAATCTTTTACCTGTTTCTGTGTTCATTTTTTCCTTCAGCAGCAATAGCTTCTCATGAAAATGATTGATGGTGGGTGCCGTAGATTTTTTATACTCCTCCTTGGTCATATTCATGTCTGGAGCGATATCGGGGTTATGGAGTTCTCTATTTTTGAATCCTCCATAATTGAAAGCACGTGCAATGCCTATAGCCCCAATAGCATCAAGTCGGTCAGCATCTTGCACTACTTGAAATTCTAGAGAATTAAATGGGTTTGCGTTCTTTTCCAAGCTCGACTTGAATGAAATATTCTCAATAATCTGAACTACATGGTCAATTACTTTTTGGTCAACAGCAATTGAAGTTAAAAAATCAGTCGCCAGTTTAGGGCCTACAGTTTCATCACCATTGTAGAATTTAGCATCTGCAATATCATGTAATAGTGCGCCTAAGCTAACCACCAAGCTGTCAACTTCTTCATCATTTGAAATCAACAAGCTGTTATTTAATACGCGTTGTATATGAAACCAATCGTGACCTCCTTCTGCTCCTTTTAGCGTTTCTTTTACAAAAACGATACTAGCGCTTATAATTTCTTTGTTTGTCATTAGAATGAAGTTATTCCTGAAATTATTATGGCTTCCGTCTTAGCGATGAGTTCATCTAAATTTCCTTCAACAGGAATAGGTTCATGTACATCAAATGTGATACGGTTGCCAATTCCGTTTGGAAATTTACCGTATTTCAACATTCTCCAAGAAGTATTGATACTAATAGGAATGATTAATGCTGAGGGTGAATTTTTCATTAAAAGTTTGAGTCCCGTTGTTTTGAAGGGCTTTGGATGACCGGTTCTACTTCGTGTTCCCTCCGGAAAAATAACAGCTCCTCTATGGTGTTTTTCAATATACTTGCCTAGTTTGGATATTTCTACAAGTGCTTGTTTACTGTCTTTTCTATCAATTAAAGCAGAACCCCCATGTCTAAGATTGTAAGACACACTTGGAATACCATGGCCCAACTCTTTCTTGCTAACAAACTTCGGATGCAATTTACGCATGAACCAAATTATAGGTGGAATATCATGCATACTCTGATGATTAAGAACTAGTATTGTTGGTCTATCTGTTGGAATATCATGTGGATAATTAAAACTATAGGTGGTTCCTAAAATATGCGTGCAACGCATCAAACAAAAGTTAAGTAAAGCGACACTCATGCGATGGGCATTGTATCCGAATACAATATGGCAAACCATTTGAATAGGATGAAATACCAACAAGGTCAATCCAAAAAATATCAAATACAAAACGGATAACGGATATGCCAATAGTTTCTGCATGGTACAAAAATAAAAAACCGCTTCATATAGAAGCGGTTTTGATATTGTTTTATCTGTTTTCCTAAAAGCAGACTAACAGAACTCGTTGTAAGCTGCTGTTAAGTTCTCTGCAATTAATTCAGCAGGTCTACCTTCAATGTGATGACGTTCAATCATATGAACCAACTCACCGTCTTTAAACAAAGCCATACTTGGCGAAGAAGGAGGAAAAGGAATCATTAGATTTCGAGCGGCATCAACAGCGTCTTTATCAACTCCTGCGAAAACAGTGACCGCGTGATTAGGTCTCTTTTCATTTTGCAAACTCATTTTGGCAGCTGGTCTTGCGTTAGCAGCAGCACATCCACAAACTGAATTTACTACGACAAGCGTAGTGCCTTCTTTATTGATAGCGTTTGCGACAGCTTCGGCCGTATATAATTCTTCAAACCCAGCGTTTGCTAAGTCATCTCTCATTGGTTTTACTAATTCTGCAGGATACATATGCTAATATTTTTAATTCAGATTTCAAAGATACGGGTTTTGTCGCATTTTGTTCGCACACCTTAACTTTTCATAAGGAGGCTTCTTCCCTTTTCCTATCTTTGGGCAAAATCAGATTTCATATGTTTAAATGGGTGGCTGCGGTCATAGGGTTCTATTTATTTCGATATCCCGGTGCAATTTTGGGCTTTTTTCTCGGCAGTGGTATTGATGGTTTTAGTAAGAGTGAAGCGAGTGGGCCAAATGTTTTAAGAGATATGACTCGCCAAAAAGTTTCTCCAGCGGATTTTGAATTGCATCTTCTTTCCTTGTGTTCTATAGTGATAAAAGCAGACGGAACAGTAAGTCAATCGGAAATGGACTATGTGCGGCAGTATTTCGTGCAGACCTATGGTAAGGAAAAAGCCAACGCAATTTTTAGAACGTTTAACGAAGTAAATAAGAAGCACGAGATTTCAGCGCAGCGTATTTGTACTTTTTTGAATCAGCGAACACGCTATGAAGTGCGGTTGCAATTGCTACACTTCTTGTTTGGTATTGCGCAGGCAGATGGGTCGGTCAGTTCTTCAGAAATCAATAAAATAAATGAGATAGCTGGGTATTTACGCGTCGCTTCTCGCGATTTTGAGAGTATCAAGGCGATGTTTGTAAAGTCTGCTGATACTGCATATAAGATTTTAGAGATTGAAAAGACAGCTACTGATGATCAACTAAAGAAGGCTTACCGAACGATGGCGAAGAGGTATCACCCTGATCGCGTAAACACCGAGAATGAGGCTATAAAAAAAGGAGCTGAGGAGAAATTCAAAGAAGTTCAGAAGGCTTATGAAACCATTCAGAAAGAAAGAGGGTTATAAGGAGTTGGTAGCAGGTCTAGTTGCTGGTGTTGGGGCTAAGAGCTATAGCATAGAGAAAAGAGATTGTAGTTATTGAATAAAGGGTGTTATTCTAAATAATCAATAGTAGTTTCTAGTCAACACATATAAAAATATGCAAGAATTCATCTTCTACATTAAACTAGGTCTGAATCACGTCCTTGATTTTGCAGCGTATGATCATGTTCTTTTTTTGATTGCACTGGCGCTTCCGTTTACGTTTAAGAGTTGGAAAAAAGTAGTGCTTTTTGCAAGCGTATTTACGATTGCTCACTGCTTTTCGTTGTTTCTTTCTGTTTATAAAATTTTAATGGTAGAGGCGCTCTTAATAGAAATTCTGATTCCTGTTACCATTTTGTGTACCGCAATATTTAATCTGATTTATATAAAGTCTAGCGAAGAAAATAGAGGCCTTGGCTTAGCTGTTTTTGCAACCACTTTTTTTGGACTCATTCATGGGTTTGGTTTCAGCAATTACTTCAATATGCTAATGGCTGAAGAGGAAGAAAAGTGGGTGTCGTTATTAGGTTTTGCTTCCGGAATAGAAATAGCTCAAGTTTTGATTGTTTTTGTTGTATTGGGTTTTTCCTATCTATTTCTTTCCCTTTTAAAAATGAAATCTCAGCTATTTGTGACAATTGGGTCCATTTTAATCATTCTCATCACAATACCGATGTTAATTGCTGCGTTCCCGTGGTAAGCTTAAGTTAAATTTAACCTATTAAGGTTGTAGAAATTTTGTAAAGCACATATCTTAGACGCCTGTTATTCCGTTATATACATGAAGAAAGCGAAGCAAGAGAAATATGATAAGGCCTATCTACGTATGGCACAAGAATGGGGTGAATTATCCTATTGTGAACGGAAACAAGTTGGCGCTATTATCGTTAAGAATCGCATGATAATTTCTGATGGATACAATGGTACTCCCTCTGGGTTTGAGAATTTTTGTGAAGATGATGAGGGCTACACAAAATGGTATGTATTACATGCTGAGGCAAATGCAATTTCGAAAGTTGCCTCCTCTACGCAATCATGTGAGGGCTCTACATTGTACATTACCTTATCGCCCTGCAGAGAGTGTAGTAAGCTAATACACCAATCTGGTATAAAACGTGTTGTTTACAAAGATGCATACAAAGATGATTCAGGTTTGAAATTTTTACATAAAGCAGGCGTTGAATTAGAACATTTACCAAATATAGAGACTGTTTAATCGGTTTCTCGTCTTAAAAAATGGAGAAAAAGAGCAATTACTTATGGTCTACTATTCTTGCTGCTGCCCTAGCGCTTGGGGTTTTTGTGGGAGGTAAACTCGACTTCAACGATTCTCCTGAAAAGCTATTCACCACCAATTCTAAGAAGGACAAGCTAAATCGACTCATTGACTATATTGATTATGAATATGTAGACGAAATTAATACAGATAGTATCGTTGATATCACAGTAAACAATATTCTAGAAAAACTCGACCCACATTCTGTATATATTCCCAAAGAAGATATGACCGAAGTATCGGAGAGTATGAAAGGAGATTTTGTGGGTATCGGCATCAACTTTTATCCGTATCGAGATACCATATCAGTCATTCGTACAATAAAAGATGGCCCGAGTTTTATAAAAGGTATTCAGCCTGGCGACCGTATTTTAATGGCAGATAACGATACGCTTTATGGCAAAAAATTGCCCAGCGAACGCATCGTCGAAAAACTAAAAGGAAAGAGAGGTACTGCAGTTAAACTCAAAGTATATCGAAAAAAAGAAGATCGAACGTTTACCGTAAATGTGAAACGTGATCTCGTTCCAATTAAAAGTGTAGCGTCGTATTTCATGATGTCAGATGATATGGGGTACATCAAAGTAACTCGTTTTGCTGAATCTACTTTTAAGGAATTCAAAATAGCGCTCAAAGCTTTGCAAAAAAAAGGAGCGCAAAAATTAACTTTAGATTTAAGAGATAATCCAGGAGGATATTTGGGCGTTGCAGAACAGATGGCTGATGAGTTTTTAAAAGATGGGAAATTGATTCTTTTTACCAAAAACAAAAAAGGGAAAATTAATAATATTTATGCCACTGACAAGGGTAGTTTTGAAGATAAGGAGATTTATGTCTTAATCAATGAACGCTCTGCATCTGCAAGTGAAATTATTGCAGGAGCACTTCAAGATAATGACTTAGGAACTATTGTGGGGCGTCGCTCTTTTGGTAAGGGCCTTGTGCAACGTGAAATGGAATTGGGTGATGGTTCAGCTGTTCGGCTAACCGTTTCAAGATATTATACGCCAACTGGGCGCAGTATTCAGCGCTCTTATAAAAAAGGCAATAAAGATTATTACCAAAGATTTACCGATCGCTATCATAGCGGAGAATTAACTTCTGTAGATAGTATAAAAGTTGCTGATTCACTAAAATTCAAAACGCCAAAGGGAAAGGTGGTTTATGGTGGGGGCGGTATTATGCCCGACGAGTTTGTGCCGATTGGAACCAACGAGGAAGAGGCAGTTGAGAGTATGGATAGTGTGGGGTTTATTTCTTTCTTTATTTTCGAACATCTAGATGAAGATAGAGCCCGCTATAACGACTATGATCAAGAAGAGTTTATTGCTAATTTTAGAGTCGATGATATTCTTTTTGAGCGCTTTGTTGACTATGCGGTTAGCAGCAATTTAAAGATGCGCTACTATGATTTTGAAGATAGCTTGAAATTATATTTGAAAGCAGCTTTGGCGGAACAGTTATACGGAGCAAATGCACATGCGAAAATTAAGGGTCAAGCAGATGCTATGCTACAACGAGTTCTAGAGCTCGATAACCCTATAGTTAAACAAGCGGAAACAGAAGCTATTGAGTCTACAAACTAAATGGCTTAGTCTTTATTTACCTTCTTCTGTATTTTTTTCGAAGTAATAAATATCAATAGTAAAACAATAGCGCATAAAGAGGCTGCGATTCCAATAAGCGCGATAATACTATTCCCCTCAAAAAGGTTCTCAAAGTTTACCAAAGTCACATTATAAGCTATAAGTGCAACTGCGAGTACGATCAAAATTATGATAAATGTTTTGTTCATATGAATCTCTGGTTTAATAGGTTAAAAAAGTTGATTGATGTTGGTAGCAAATAGCTTTACGGCAATGGCTAAGAGTATTACTCCAAATACTTTTCGAATGATACTTATGCCTGTTTTGCCTAGAATTTTTTCGATACGCTTGGATAACTTTAGTACAAAGTAAACAAAAATAATGTTAATTACTATGGCGACAATAATGTTCTCAACCTGGTATTCAGCGCGTAAAGATAATAATGAAGTCATCGTTCCGGCACCAGCGATTAATGGAAAAGCAATAGGTACTATTGAAGCACTTTCTGGCGCATCATCTTTATAAAGTGTTATGCCCAAAATCATTTCGATAGCCAAAAAGAAAATTATAAATGCCCCTGCAACAGCGAAAGAGTTGACATCGATACCAATTAGATTTAAAATTTCTTCTCCAACAAAAAGAAAGGCAATCATCATAATGGCAGCAACAATTGATGCTTTTTCAGATTGAATATGACCTACCTTATTGCGCAAGCCAATTATTATAGGAATGCTTCCCACAATATCGATAACTGCAAAGAGAATCATGCTAGAAGTAGCAATTTGTCTGAAATCAAAATTTAAGCCTATTGACATTATTTACAAATTTGCCGCAAATTTACGTTTAAAAAAATAGTTTAAATAGTTTCGAATGAAAAAAATAGTAGGTAGCGACATTGGTATAAAATGTATCTTTGAAAGCTTAAAATAAGTGTATGTTTCAGCTGGGAAAAACGATTGTATCTGAAGAAATTATAGAAAATGATTTTGTTTGCAACTTGACTGCTTGTAAAGGCCAATGTTGTGTTGATGGTAATGCTGGGGCTCCCTTAGAAGATAAAGAAACTGAGATTCTGGTTGATATTTATGCAGATGTAAAACCTCTTTTACGCCCAGAAGGAATTGCAGCCATAGAAGAACAGGGGGCTTTTGTAAAAGGAGAAGATGGTGAATGGGAAACTCCACTAATAAACGGAAGCGAATGTGCCTATGTCATTTTCTCAGAAAACAAGACGGCAAAATGTGGTTTAGAAGAAGCTTACAACCAAGGAATAACCAAATGGAAAAAGCCTGTTTCATGCCATCTATATCCGGTAAGGGTGACAGAATACACTGAGCTTACTGCGGTTAATTATCACAAATGGGAAATATGCGATCCTGCATGTGCGTTGGGAGAAGAGTTAAAAGTTCCGATTTATAAGTTTTTGAAGGAGGCTTTAATTCGCAAGTTTGGAAAAAAGTGGTACAAAGAATTAGAACAAATAGCCGTTGACCATCTTAATTAACGGGGATGTGCAATAGTACTTTCGTGCCTTTTGACATTCCATTTTCTTTATATAAATCAATAATTTGTAGATTAAAGGAGTTTAGATAATCTTTTGAGAAGTTTGTCAAACGTTCTTTCGTAATATCAATACCAAGAGATTTTCGTTTGAGTACTTTGTTTTGTTTAATCTCTTCAGATGCAATTCTGCCTATTCCATTATCGGTGATGCTAATCTGAAGGTAGTCTTTATCTTCAGCCTGGCTTATGTTTAATAGTATTTTCTTCTCACCTTTTATAGAAGAAAGTCCGTGCCAGAGGGCATTTTCTAAAAATGGCTGTAAAATTAAAAAAGGTATTTTAACGGTATGCGGATCAACATCATCACTAAGCTCTATCTGAAAATCAATTTCATTCGAAAAACGGATGTTTTCAATATTCATGTACAATTCAACGGTTTCAAGTTCTTCGGCCAAGGGTATTTCTCGTAAAGAGGAAGATTCTAATATTTTACGAACTAGTTTTGAAAATTTATTAAGGTAGTGAACGGCATTTTTCTGTTCGTTATTGATAATGTAGAGCTTTATCGAATTCAGAGAATTGAATAAGAAATGCGGGTTCATTTGGCTTCGGAGCATAGTTTGCTCAAGGGTAAGGAGCTTTTTTTCATTTTTCAGTTGATATTGGCGGTATAGAATATAAAAAATACCGACTATCAAGGCCAAAACAATGGCGCTAATTAGTAAGGTGGTATTTTTCTTTCTAAGTTTTTGGTTTGCCGTGTCTCTCTCTTCTTGCAGTTTTTTTAACTCGTTTTGGCTCTTTTGGGTTTCATAATGTATGACGTATTGCAAATTTCGAACGTTTGAAATGTCGTTAGAGGTGGTTTGCCATTTAATGTAATAATCTAGAGCACTTTTGAAATCTTTTTGAGCAATCGCAAGTTCAGATAAAAACTTATTTGCTTCAGCCTGCTGGCTAGGAAGTTTAACATTCTGTGCAATTAATAGACCATCGACCAAATGTTTTTTTGATTGTTTGAATTGCTTTAATTTTAGTAAAGTCCACCCTAAATTTATTTCTACCGAAGAAATAATGCTCTTATCTCCAAGTTCTTTTGCCTTCGAAAGTGCGTTTTGAAGCATATTATGGGCCTCATTAGTTCTGCCCATATGTACATAAACGTGAGCAATACTGTAATCACAAAGAATTTTGCCTTGCTTTGAATTTATTTCTGTGTTAAAAGAAAGTGATGTTTGATAACTTTGAAGTGCTTCTTCAAGTTCACCTTTAGATTCTTGACATTCTCCTATGTTGAAATAGTTAACGGCAAGCCCAAGTTTATTATTCATTTGCTCGTCTAGAATCAAAGCTTTGGCGAATTTTTCAATAGCTATATCATATTGTTTGAGAGTTTTATAGATGCTGCCAATACCATTGAGGGAAACTTTCATGCTTCTTTTAAGACCGATATTCGGATTTTTATCAGTTTCAGCAAATGTCAGAGCCCTTTGAAAATAGTCCACAGAAGCAAGTAGCGCATCAGACTTTTTATAAACGGCGCCCAGCATATTGAGGGCATAAACTCTAAATTCTAAATTGTCTGCCTCGATGGCAATTTCGAGAGCACGTTGATGCAGCTCAAGTGCTTTTGAAAATTGTGAAGTATTTCGATATTTCCTTCCGAGATGATTGAAGGCATAGGCTTGCCCGTCTAGATAATTTTTATCGATAGCTCTATTAGTGAAATATTGCATCAATACAGAATCATTTCTATTCAGTACGATATCGATTTCATTATAGGTACGGGGTGCTTGCTTTATAAGACTATCGATTGATGCTCTGAAATCTTCTGGTATCGATTGCGAATACCCAGTTACTCCTATCAAAAGAGATATCATTAAAACAAAGAAATTTGCCCTATTTAAAATAGAAACCGAGATGCCTTTGACATTATGTAGGATTTGATACTGCATGCGGAAATTTACAACATATCAAGAAAATCAGATTTCTTTTGCCTAGAGACTGGTATTTTGTGATTGGGTTTTAAAATCACGTATCCGTCAGTTTTTAGAAACTCCTTTATCTTGGAGAGGTTTATGATATAAGAGTTATGAATTCTAAAAAACGTGTTATCAGGCAAAAGATCGTTTACTTCCTTTAATTTTTTTGTCAGCACAATTTTTTGACCATCTGTAAGGTAAATTGTGCTGTAATTTCCATCAGATTCTGCATATATAATTTCATCACTTTCTAAGAAAATAAGCTTGCCGTCAGTGTTAAAGGTTATTTTTTTATGGACTGCAGTTGAATTAAAATTAAGTAGTAATTTTTCTAAACGATCAAATGAAAAGTTCTTCGCATTGTACTTTTTGATTTTTACTATAGTATCTTTTAAATCATCAGTGTCAATGGGCTTTAAGAGGTAGTCTATAGCTTCGTTTTTAAGGGCTTTTATTGCGTATTGGTTGTAGGCCGTAGTAATGACTACTGGAAAATCTTTATTTTTTATTTTTTGAATGAACTGAAAGCCATCCATAGTAGGCATTTCAATATCTAGAAAAAGACAATCTGGTGGATTTTTTTCAAGGTGTTCAAGCGCCTCTAATGGGTCTGTAAACGAGGCGGTCACGTTAATTTCATCACTAAAATTCGTCAACTCCCAAGATAAACTTTGTAGCGCCTTTATTTCATCATCTACTAGTACCGCTTCAATCATAGTAATTCGTATTAGAGAAAGTTACTCAAAAATAAACTGAAGCTAGGGGTATTCTATAAAAGATGTATCAATGGAGGAGATTCAAGTATAAGTGGTAAAAAAACTTCTAAAAATTACTTAGACTACTAAACGAATTCTTTTTTCTTACAAAATTTAAAAATTTTATATGTTTTAGTACCTCCTAAACTGTAGCAAAATATAACTATTTGCAGTTCATACGCAAAACAGTACCATTGATACATTAGCTGTTTTTGACTTGAGTGGCGTAGTATATTTTAGACTGAGAATTTATGACTTGATTGAGTTTCCTCTGAAGGTTTTTTGATGCCGACGTAAGAATTAAATCTATTATAAAGAAAAGGTGTTTTGCAATGTTTGTCCTTTTTGTTTTGATGCTGTTGTTAGCAGTTCTTGCTGATAACTCTCAAGAAATGCTAATAAACGATAAAATTGCTAAGAACCAGAGTGGTATTGAAAAGCAACTAACAACTGAAGAGGTATCTGACCATATTTAAAAAAAATGAAGCCCTACAAAATCAAAAAATCAACTAAAATACAAAGGTCGAGATTCTTCACTAAACTAACTAAGTTAGTTCTTTGGGTTCTTGTGCCAGTACTTTTTATGTCAGGGGCGAAGCTTGAAAAGCTAACATCTTCGAAAATTAATGAAGAAGGAGATTATAGCATGCAGATATCAGGCAGTGTAAACGACAACTTTTGTGGAGGCATCGATTTTGACACCTCTATTGTAACCACTTCCAGAGGAATTTCTTTTTCTACACTCAGGTTAAGGTTAGATAACACGGATAATATTGAGTCTCATTCTATGGAATTTTTGATTTCAAAAGAAAATACCGCTGACATGTTGCCTACAGGTACTTATGAAGTTTTAAGAAATCAAGAAGGTCTTCTGAATTATTTTGATGGTGTATTTGGTTTTGCAAATATTGCTGCCTTAGGCGAATCACCTCTTTTCGCTAAAAGCGGTAAAATTAAGATTGACTATTTAGACGATAGAACGGTAAGAGGAAATATTAGTATTCAAATGACCAATTCACTGGGAAAGCGGGTTGGAATAAATGGAGATTTTATAGTTATAAAGTAATGCGATAGCTAGGTGGTTTTTCAAATTATAGTATAATTTTTTATATAGAAATATGAAATGAGTTTGGTTTTTTTGAAAGTCTTTGGGGCGAAATAGTTTGCATCAACGATATTTCTTGAGCTGCCAACTGTTTCGCATAGAGCTTCTGACTATCATACTGCACAAACGTGCTATGAAAGAAAAGCTTAAAATGATTTTATGAAACTGCCATTCCATAAGGTGCGGCTTTAGGGAATGCGTTGTAAAAAACGTGTTGCTGTTCTAGTAACAGACCCGTCTAATGAATTGTTGCATATTGTACACCTAACCAACTTGTTGGCTTTTGGTGATTTGTTTGATTATAGGTTTCGGGGGAACTACCTAAATCAACACTACTGTAGCAAGTATTTATTTTAATACATTGGAAGGGCCGTGCGGTTTGGTGGTATTCATAATTAATTTTCAAACAAAGCAACAATTTCCGCGTAGTGTTTCTATAGATGACATTTGGTTTTTTCGGTATTCTTAGTAGAACTAGATTTTCTCTAATAGAAAAGATCTTGTATGTGAAGTGTTGTCAATATAAATTCTAAGACCATGCAATTTGCATAATGTTCAGAGCCACTTGTATACGGCTATAAGACCAATGAATGACGATGGTTGCCCTTATTTTTTCTCTTGAAATTAACCAATACCCTAGTAATTTCATTCTTCCCCATTTTTTAGATTCTCTCGTTAGCACATCGTTTGTTAGCAAGTATTAATCTTGGTTATTCTTGTTTTTTTAATGGCTTTCTAAGCGTAGAATCGAAGGAAAATAGACTTCTGAACTAAAGGCTGTTAAATTTTGAATTTTTCACGAACATAGCACGCTAATCTAATAATTATGTATTCATGAAAACAGCATTGATTATTGTCGCAGTATTGTTATTGAATGCAAGCGTGTTATTTGTGGAAGTCTTGCCTGCCTTTTTAAAAGAAATTAACCCCTTTCTATTATTGGGTATTGATTTCTTTTTGCTTTTAGGATATTTCGGTACGAGGTGGTTCAGAGATTTGATTAAGGCCTATTCAATAGATTTTGGTTACCCTTATGTTTTTGTGGTTGAATTGTAATAGTTTGTTTTGAAAATTAAATCAGGTAGCAGGGCTAGCGAAATACAATAGAAAAAGAAACGGAAATAGCACCTTGTAATTCGTAAAGCATTCTATTGAAACTCGCTAGCGGTCTAACGTTGTTTTATTTCGTACGAATTTGCGGGTCTTTCAGGTCCAAAAACAAATAGTAATTTGATTTTGTCTGGTTTGTAGGGCGTAATAGAGTGCTGTTAATGTTTAGGCTGCTTACAAAGTATTTCGGTACAGGTAATCGCAACTTGCTACTTTGTAGTGTCACTTGCTTCTGGTTTTAGTGCTAGCGGTAGTGGCTCAAGAAATTCAGAATATAAGAGGGCGGTAGATGCTTTCAATGTTCATAGCTAGCCTATTGCTACAGCGCGAGGTTTGTTGCTTAAGATCACTAATACATTACAACATGAAAAACTAGCTTTTCTGAGTAAACTATTTTCAAACCAAAAAGTATATTTAAAACATACTTTTTGGTTTATTTTTTTTGTTCAACAGTATTGTGAATTTTAAGTAAAATTCAATTCTTCGGTAAGCGTAACGTACATCAGATGCGAGCCTAGATTTCAACATACGATGTTAAAAACTTTGTGATGGAATCTTTGAAACAGTCCGAAAATATCCCTCTTTATTTTACATCTTTGTAAGCCCAACACAGGGGTAATTTTTAGCGCATCACACTAACTTTTTAAATTTGTAAGAATATGTCCACAGCCATAGAGCCTATTTTGGAAGCAAACGAAGACCGATTTGTAATTTTCCCAATAAAACATGATGACTTATGGGATTGGTACAAGAAATGTGAGGCTTGTTTCTGGACAGCGGAAGAGATTGACCTCAGTGAGGATTTAAATGATTGGAATAATAAATTGAATGATGATGAACGTTATTTCATCAAACATATTCTTGCGTTTTTTGCGGCCTCTGATGGTATTGTAAACGAAAACTTAGCAGAGAACTTTGTTAGTGAAGTTCAGTATGCGGAAGCGAAATTTTTCTACGGCTTTCAGATTATGATGGAGAACATCCACTCAGAAACCTACTCACTTTTAATTGACACCTACGTTAAAGATGAGAAAGAGAAGAACATGCTTTTTAAAGCAATTGAAAATTTTCCAGCAATTAAGAAAAAAGCAGATTGGGCATTGGCATGGATAGATTCTCCAAGTTTTGCCGAGCGTTTAATTGCTTTTGCTGCTGTAGAAGGTATCTTCTTCTCAGGAGCATTTTGTTCTATTTTTTGGTTAAAGAAAAGAGGGCTTTTACCGGGCTTGACCTTCTCCAATGAGTTAATTTCTAGAGATGAAGGTATGCACTGTGATTATGCAGTACACTTGCATAATAAACACTTAATAAACAAAGTTCCAAAAGAGCGTATTACGGCGATCTTAGTAGATGCTTTAAACATAGAGAGAGAATTTATTACAGAATCGCTTCCTGCAAGTTTGATTGGGATGAATGCTAAATTAATGACCCAATATCTTGAATTTGTAACGGATAGACTTTTAGTTGAATTGGAATGTGAGAAGGTTTATAATGCAACCAATCCGTTTGATTTTATGGATATGATTTCCCTGCAAGGAAAGACTAACTTCTTTGAAAAAAGAGTAGCGGAATACCAGAAAGCAGGTGTAATGAATAAAGATGAAGACGCTCAAAAAATCAGCTTTGACGCTGATTTCTAGATAAGTTACCTAAACTACAAGGGCCGCTTTTTAAAAGAAGTATTCTTGTGAGTTTACCCTCAAATATAATAACGACCTACTTCTTGCCTGCTAGATTTTTGAATCCTGTAGGCTTTAATGACCACCAGTATTAACCAGTAAAAAACAACAGTAGCCACATGTATGTAGTAAAAAGAGACGGAAGAAAAGAGCTGATTATGTTTGACAAGATCACAGCTCGAGTACGAAAATTATGCTACGGCCTTAACGGGCTGGTAGATCCACTAAAAGTCGCAATGCGCGTTATCGAAGGTTTGTATGACGGGGTTACTACTTCTGAATTAGATAACCTAGCGGCAGAGATTGCAGCGACAATGACTACTACACATCCTGACTATGCAAAGTTGGCGGCTCGTATTTCTGTTTCAAACTTACATAAGAATACAAAGAAGTCTTTCTCCGAAACGATGGAAGATCTGTACCTCTATGTAAATCCAAGAAATGGGAAGAAATCACCCCTGCTTTCTGATGAAGTGTTTCAGGTTATTTCAGAGAATGCAGAGAAATTAGATTCTACTATTATTTATAACCGTGATTTTGGCTACGATTATTTCGGTTTTAAAACTTTAGAACGTTCCTATCTTTTGAAATTGAACGGACAAATTGCTGAACGTCCACAGCATATGTTGATGCGTGTTTCTATTGGTATACACCTAAACGATTTAGACTCGGCTATTGAGACTTATGAGTTGATGTCTAAGAAGTATTTTACACATGCTACACCAACACTATTCAACTCAGGTACACCAAAGCCACAAATGTCTTCTTGCTTTTTATTAGCCATGAAAGACGATAGTATTGAAGGCATATATGATACTCTGAAGAATACAGCTAAGATTTCTCAATCGGCTGGGGGTATTGGACTTTCTATTCATAATGTTCGAGCTACGGGATCCTATATAGCAGGTACTAACGGAACATCAAACGGAATCGTTCCAATGCTTCAAGTATTTAATGATACGGCAAGATATGTAGATCAAGGTGGTGGAAAACGCAAGGGAAGCTTTGCGATTTATATGGAACCTTGGCATGCTGATATTTATGAGTTCTTAGACTTGAAAAAGAACCACGGGAAAGAAGAAATGCGCGCGCGTGATTTGTTTTATGCCATGTGGATTTCAGATTTATTCATGAAAAGAGTGGAGGGCAATGAAAATTGGACTTTAATGTGTCCGAGTGAGTGCCCAGGTCTCTTTACCTGCCATAGTGAAGAATTTGAGAAACTATATTTAGGATACGAAGCACAAGGCAAAGGTCGTAAGACGGTAAAAGCGCGTGAACTTTGGGAAAAGATATTAGAATCTCAAATCGAGACCGGTACACCTTACATGTTGTATAAAGATGCAGCTAACCGTAAGAGTAACCAGAAAAACTTAGGAACGATTCGTTCATCGAATTTATGTACTGAGATTATGGAATATACTTCTCCTGATGAAATTGCAGTGTGTAATCTAGCGTCGATTGCTTTGCCAATGTTCATTAAGAATGGTGCGTTTGATCATAAAGAATTGTTCAAGGTAACCAAACGCGTTACTAGAAATCTAAATAAGGTAATTGATAGAAATTACTACCCAGTAATAGAGGCTGAGAACTCAAATATGCGTCATAGGCCGATTGGTTTAGGAGTGCAAGGTTTGGCCGATGCATTTATTATGCTACGCTTACCGTTTACTAGTGACGGGGCTCGTAAGTTAAATCAAGAGATATTCGAAACTTTATATTTCGCGGCCGTTACTGCTTCTATGGAATTGGCCATAGAAGAAGGAGCCTATTCTACATTTGAAGGTTCACCTATTTCTCAAGGAGATTTTCAGCATAACCTTTGGAATATTAACGACGAGGATTTATCTGGTCGATGGGATTGGGGTAAGCTTCGTAAAGAAGTTGTGAAGAATGGCGTGCGTAACTCTTTACTAGTTGCGCCTATGCCGACAGCATCTACTTCTCAAATTCTTGGAAACAACGAATGTTTTGAGCCATACACTTCTAACATCTATACGAGAAGAGTCCTTTCTGGGGAATTTATTGTAGTGAACAAGCATCTTTTAGAAGACTTAGTAGGTTTAGGCTTGTGGGATGAGAATATGAAGCAAGAATTGATGCGCGCTAATGGATCTATTCAGCATATCGAAACCATTCCGGCAGATATTAGAGAGCTGTATAAGACAGTTTGGGAATTGAGTATGAAAGACATTATTGATATGTCAAGACAAAGAGGATATTTCATAGATCAAAGTCAGTCATTGAATTTGTTTATGGAAAACGCGAACTATTCAAAGCTAACGTCGATGCACTTCTACGCATGGAAGAGCGGCCTGAAAACAGGAATGTATTACCTGCGTACTAAGGCAGCAGTAGATGCGATTAAATTCACATTAGATAACACTAAGAAAAAGGAAATTCCAACAAGTGTTGCAGCAGAGGCAGAAGTATTGGCAGCTACGCCTGTGTCTTCAGCAGCCGAAGCAAGCGCTATGCAGGTAGAAACTACACCAGTGGTAGCTACGCAAACAGAAACTGATATTCAGCCGATGTCAGCGGCCGAAATGAAGGAAATGATCGCACGTGCTAAAGAAGGGCAAGCAGATGATGATTGCTTAATGTGTGGATCTTAAATAGAATGTTTTAGTTCAATTCTCACACGAAGGTGAGAATTGGTTATACAGGCTATAATTAAAAAACCCAATACGATCTATTTGAGATAGTATTGGGTTTTTCTATGCTGTAATAAAAGATAGTGGTGTATAGGGATTTAAAAAAAAAGCAAAAAAATACATCCTAATAAGATTAAGATGCACACATGAAATACGATAATTTCTTATTTTTCTACATAGGGCCTTACGACTCTTGAAAAAGCGTAAGCCACTACGTAAATTAGTAATATGATGTAATACTTGTCCATGCCTTTAATCTGTATGAAGTTATCTACGGTAATTTAACGTAAAAAGATTTCTTAAATTACAAATTAACACTTAAAAATTCGTTAAATAGCAGAAACACTAGGCTAAACAACCAATTTTAGACAATAAAAGTATTGAAAAAGCATTTTCGGCGAAGCTTTTAACACGCTGTAGTTAAAGCCACACGCTCATTATTGCTTGTCTCAAATGAATGAGATTAAAGTTCCAATGAATTCTAATTGCCTTTTCAGTTTTTTCTATTTTTCTTTGGCCAGTAAAGTACGAATAGGCCATCTTAGAAATCAACATTAAAATGAAGTAGGATACGACTGCGTAAAGATATGGGGTCAAGTTCATGTACTAACAACGGCTCATGTAAGTGAATTCTTATATAGCTATTGTGTAGTATATCGAAAAGGGTCAATTTTTTCGATGAACTACATTTTGAATTGAATTTATCCGATGAACTACCGTTTTTGTTGTCGTTAAACGGTGTTTGTCTTTTTAAGAATTCAACAAAATAACCTCAAAATAGCTAGCTTAGAATTGAAATGCCCTAAAGTCAATTTGTGAAGCATTACTAAATAAAAAAAAGGACTTCTAGTTGGAAGCCCTTTTTTTATTAGAAAAATTTTAAAGAGACCAGGCTTTTCCGCCAGTTAGTTCTTCTAGATCACCACAGGCAACATATGGGCCAGGTACAGGTAAATAACTGAGAACTTCTTCACCAACATATTCAGACGTTTTATAGCCCATGATAGTCATATTTCTCAAGTTGCTAGCAAATGCATGGCTAGCGACTGCATCGTCAAGTACGGGCTCTTTGCCTTCAGCCACAGCAGCCGTATAGGCTTCAACAGCTTCTTCATTTTTAGTTTCCTCTTCTTTGGTGATTTTTAAAACAGTGGCTAAGGTTTTTTCTAACTGTTCTTCACGAATATCAGTTACTTTTTCTTCACCAGAATCTGTTAGCGCCTTTTCCATAAAGCGATTCGTAAGCATTTTTAGAAAAACTTGCTGCTCTTTGTCGAATACTTCGTTAATAAACCGATCAATAAAAAGATTCACTTGTACTTCTGAAGCTGAAGGTGTATCTGTTTTAGGAAGAATAATATCTACCAATTTGGTAAGTACTGTTCCGTGATCTTTGGTGAAGAAATCCGGGGTCCATTCCATTACAGCTTCACTTTTGCAGCTTTGCATGATGCTGATAAGTGTTGGAGTTGCCACGGTGTAACCCATAGCTAGCCCCATATTTTTGAGTGCTTTTCTTCTATCCATTATATGTTTCCTTTTTTAAGTTCTTTTGCCGCATGGTTAGCAGCTCTAGCGGTAAACGCCATGTAGGTCAATGATGGGTTAACGCAACTTGCGGAGGTCATAAATGAACCATCAGTTACGTAAACGTTGGGCACATCGTGCAAGGCGTTATTGCCGTCAAGTACAGATGTTTTTCTATTGCGACCCATACGAGCTGTACCCATTTCATGAATACCTAAACCGAGTGCGCCAGGTCGATCATAGGGCTCGACATCTCGAAGACCCGCCTTAGTAAGCATATCAACGGCAGATTCTTTCATGTCTTTACGCATGTTCCATTCGTTTTCTTTGAATTCGGCATCGAACGTTGCTGTAGGTAGCCCCCATTTATCCAATTGATCATTGTCTAAGGTAAAACGGTTATCTTGATAAGGTAGCACCTCTCCAAAACCACCCATTCCAAAAGTCCAACCTCCTGGCTGAAGAATGGCTTCTTTTAAACCTTTGCCATGAGATAATTCGGCAATGGTGTCTTCCCAGTTCCCTCTTTTTCCGCCTCCTTGGTATCCGAAACCGCGTATATAATCTTTTCTATTCGTATCGCCACCTAAATTTCTAAAGCGCGGAAGATAGATGCCATTCGGTTTTCTACCCTTGAAATATTTATCTTCAAAACCATCAATTTTTCCTGCAGCACCAACACCCAAATGGTGATCCATTATATTTCGACCTAGTTGATCAGAATCATTACCCATTCCGTTAGGGAAGCGATCTGATTTCGACTGCATTAAAATTGAGGTAGAAGCAATTGCTGAAGCACACAAGAAAATTACTTTGGCTTTGAACTCGAATACCTCTTTGGTAACCCGGTCTATTACTTTAACACCGGTAGCTTTTTTTGTATCAGGGTCATACATCACTTCGTGTACGATAGAATCAGGTCGCAGTGTCATATTGCCAGTTGCTTCTGCCGCTGGTAATGTAGAAGATAAGCTACTGAAGTATGCTCCAAAAGGGCATCCGCGAATACAGCGATTTCTGTATTGACAGCGCGATCTTCCGTCACCATCAAATTGTTTATCACTATTAATATGTGCGACGCGGCCAGCAGTTATTACGCGTCCATCAAAATTTTCAGCTACTTTTTCACGTACATGTTGCTCAGCGCAGTTCAATTCCATCATAGGCTCGAATTGCCCGTCTGGTAATTGTGGAAGGTCTAGTTTTTCTCCAGTAACTCCTATATAAGATTCTACTTTATCATACCAAGGTGCAATATCCTTATAGCGTACTGGCCAATCTACGCCATGTCCGTCGTTTAAATTTGCTTTAAAGTCGATATCACTCCAACGGTAGCTATGACGACCCCATGTTAAAGAGCGACCTCCAAGATGATAGCCGCGCATCCAATCAAAACGCTTGGTTTCATTATACGGGTGTTCTAAGTCATTGACAAACCACATATCGCTTGCCGCTTTAGTGGTGTAGCCAGTTCTGCTTTGTTTCTCTTGTTTTGCAATCGTCGCTTGGGTAGGCTGACCCGCGTTTGGAAAATCCCAAGGGTCCATATTTGCCGTTTCGTAGTCGTCACGATGTTTTACCATACGCCCACGCTCCAAAACCAATGTTTTCAAACCGTTCTCGCATAATTCTTTGGCGGCCCAGCCTCCGCTGATTCCCGTACCTACAACAATCGCATCATACGATTCTTGTTCTTCGTTGTAATAGAATTTACCCATTTACTGAATTGTTTAGTTCCTAAATTTATTAAATTAAAAATTAATTTTCTACTTTTAAAAACTATTCTTATTAGATATAATAGGTGTTTTGTTATAATTTGTTGCGAGATTCGTAACAGGGCAAAATTCAAAATTCACAAATAAAAAGATAACAGCTTGATATATAGTAGTTAGCATTTAGAATGATAAAAATTTAATCCAACTATAATTTTGATAAAACGAAGACTAATGAAACAAAGAAAATTATTCCGTACGATGTTGCAAATAGCAATTGTTGTTTCTCTTTTTGGGATGTACGCTTGTAAAGAGAATAAGAAAACAGAGGCTGAAAATACGGAGACTACAAGCCCAATGGAAGTAGCTGTAGAACCTTTCTTTAAATTATCATTAGCACAATGGTCTATTCATAAAATGATACTTGAAGACGGAGTGGACCCCTATACATTCGCCGAAAAAGCAAAGAGTTGGGGTTTTACAGGATTAGAATATGTAAGCCAACTCTATAATCCTGAACTCTCTGAAGCTAATTATTCTGAAGAGGCAATGGCTGCTTTTGTCGAAAAATCAAATGCAGAGGCGAAGAAACATGGTATGCAAAATGTTTTGATCATGATTGACGGCCAAGGTAATTTGGCTGTTAATGATGAGAAAGAACGTAATGAAACTGTAGAAAAACATAAGAAATGGGTAGACGCAGCTGCGGCTATGGGATGTCATTCAATACGTGTAAATCTAAATGGAAGCATGGTGCCTGAAGAGTGGAAGGCAAGCGCGATAGATGGACTTACAAAACTATCGACCTATGCAAAAACGAAAAATATTAATATCCTTGTAGAGAATCATGGTGGCCTATCATCAAATGGAGCTTTACATGCTGAAGTTATGAAAGCTGTTAATTTAGAGAATTGCGGATCGCTGCCTGACTTTGGTAACTTCTGCATCATACGAAACGAAGATAGAAGTTGCAGTGAGGACTACGATAAATACAAAGGGGTTGCAGAGTTAATGCCATTTGCAAAAGCAGTAAGTGCAAAATCGAATGATTTTGACGATGAAGGAAATGCAATAAACATAGACTATAAGAAACTACTTCAAATCGTAAAGGATGCCGGATATACAGGTTTTATTGGTGTCGAATATGAAGGAAGTGTTTTAAATGAAGAATTAGGAATCAAGGCGACTAAAGATTTAATGCTCAAAGTAGCAAATGAACTAAATTAGTAGCCAACTAAATATACCTTAATACGTGAAAGTATTTTTCAATCAATTATTGGATTACAATTTTTATTGTAATAAAAAACTTATCGAAACTTGCGCTGCAGTAGATAATACTCCTGAAAAGAGTATTGCACTTTTTAGTCATATTCTTAACACCCATCATAGATGGAATGCTAAGTTGTCTAAGAAAGAAGCGGAATACGAGTTATTTCAAATTCATGAAATTAAAGACTGGGGTGATATTCACTATGAAAATCAGCGAAGTTCATTTGAAATTACGACTAATAGCGACGATTTTGAAAAAAGAATAGATAATGACAACGCTGAGGGTAGATTGTTTACCAACACCATACAAGATATTTTATTTCATATTATCAACCACTCAACACATCATAGAGCTCAAATTGCTACTGATTTTAGGCAGAACGGACTCGAACCACTTCAGTTAGATTATGTTTTTTATAAACGCTAATCAAAACTGATTCATCACTACTATTTAAAGCAAAAACATAACATTTATATTTTAGTTGAATGCCGAAGAAAATAAGATTAGGAGTATTAGGAGGAGGAGGAGATTCTTTAATTGGAGTGCTACACAGGGTTGCATCTCATATAAACGATAACTATGATATTGTAGGTGGGTGCTTCAATCCAGATTTCAAAACTAATAAAGCTTTTGCAAGAGAAATTGATATTCCTTTACAGCGTATCTATCCTGATTTTGATACACTGATTGAAGAGGAATTAAAACTTCCGGAGAGCGAGCGAATTCAGGTTTGTTCTATTTTGACACCTAATTTTTTGCATTTTCCAATGGCTAAAAAATTATTGGATAATGGTTTTCATGTAATTTGTGAAAAACCAATGACAACCACTTTGGCTGAAGCAAAAATTCTTCAGAAAGCACATACTAAGGCCGGAACTGTTTTCGCACTTACACATACATACACAGGCTACCCAATGGTGCGTCAAATGCGTGAAATGATAAAAGCAGGAGCGATAGGAAAAATTCATAAAGTAGACGCACGCTACTACCAAGGATGGATTAACGAGATCATTCATGATAAGAAAAAACGCTCTACAGTTTGGCGCTTAGACCCAAAAAAAGCAGGAATTAGTTCTTGTATGGGTGATATCGGTGTGCATGCTTTTAATATGGTAGAGTATACCACCGGACTCAAAGTAAAGTCTTTGTTGTCTGATTTCAATTATCTCTATACAGATAATAAGATGGACGTAGATGGAACTGTTTTAATTCGTTTTGATGAGCATGTAAAAGGAGTCATTCGTAGCAGTCAAGTGGCTACAGGTGAAGAAAACGGATTGGCGATTGCTATTTATGGCTCAAAAGGAGCGCTTAGATGGGAACAGGAGAAACCCAACTTTTTGTATAAGATGAGCGACTCAGAACCAACACAGATTTACAAGCCAGGTCACGCCTATAATTCAAAACTATCTTTAGAGGGTACAAAACTTCCTGCGGGTCACCCAGAAGGTATTTTTGATTCTATGGCAAATATCTACCTAGGAGTTGCAAAGGCAATCAGAGGAAAAAGATATAACGATGGTGAGTTTCCTACCATGGAAGATGGTGTCCGAGGCATGAACTTTATCGAAGCTACGGTAGCGTCTAATAAGAAAAAAAATACTTGGGTGAAGATGATAAAGTAATTTCGGTTCTAGGCAACCAAAGAGGTTAATTCATAAAAATACCTGCTAAGATGATATGCTTAGCAGGTATTTTTTTATACGGTTGAAACCGTGAATGAGCGCAGTTGAACTTGACTTATCGTTCAAAAACTTTTATAAATTCTTGACAGACTACAATCATACTCTCGCGAGGTAGACGTTCAAATTCAGCAAGTTCACGGTTATAATAATCCCAATGAACTTCTTTCCAATGCTTCAATGATTTATGACCTTCTTGCCCAGCATATTCTTCAGTAATACTAAAGTATGGTTTAAGCGTTACTTTGATCGTTTCAACGATGCATTTCGCCTCACCTTCCCAAGTAGTGATCACTGTAAAATCACCGATTTTAGGCAATCTTTCTTTTCTATATTGAAGTCCTAGCAAAGAATTTGAAGTTGCTTTTTTAGTGCCTTTTTGAACTTGTTTGGCACCTGTGTTGGCAGCTTGTTCGTTATCGTAGAAATGTATAGTCTTTGGTGCCTCATGAAAGACATCCTCGAGGTGATTTTTTAAATAATCTCCCCACATATTATTGGCCGAAGCGTTGTCCATGGAATGTTAACGTATGGTATTTGGTTAATATTGTTAGTTGGTTCTTTAAGAGAATTTACCTGCTTTAAATTGTTCTGCCGCATGATTAGCTGCCCTAGCTGTAAATGCCATATAGGTTAAAGAGGGGTTGACGCAACTTGACGAGGTCATAAAAGCACCATCAGTTACGTAAACATTAGACACCTCATGTATTTGATTGTTTTTATTTAAAATAGAGGTCTTTGGATTATGACCCATACGAGCTCCTCCCATTTCATGAATTCCGAGACCAGGTCCAGATGCTTCTTCGTAGGGCTGTACATCTTTAAAACCAGCTGCTTTGAACATGGCTACGATCTCTTTTTTGATGTCTTTACGCATATTTAACTCGTTCTCTTTAAATTCTACATCAAATGCCAATTGAGGCAGGCCCCATTTGTCTTTTTTGGTCTTACTTAAGGTCACTCGATTGTCATCATACGGCAGAAATTCACCGAAACCAGTAACGCCAATTTGCCATTTTCCAGGTTTAAGAATTTCTTCTTTTAAACCTTTTCCAAAGCCCATTTCGGCGATAGATTCTGACCAGTCTTGGCGACTTGCGGTGCCTTGATAACCAAAACCACGCAAGTAGCCTTCGCGATTCGTCTTGTTACTCAGATTTACAAATCGTGGAATATAAAACCCGTTGGCACGCTTTCCTTTGTAATACTTATCTAAAAAACCATCTACTTTTCCTGTAGCTCCTAATTTATAATGATGATCCATTATACCTCGACCTAAGGCATCTGAATCGTTACCCATGCCATTGGGGAAGCGTTCTGATTTCGATTGCAGCAAAATACCAACAGAAGCCATGGCGGATGCACAAAGAAATACCACTTTAGCTTTAAATTCTAATTTTTCATGTGTTTCGGTATCGATAACGCGCACTCCGGTTGCTTGCTTTGTAGTAGCATCGTACATGATTTCATGCACAATAGAATTTGGTCGAAGCGTCATGTTTCCGGTACGTTCAGCAGCCGGTAATGTAGAAGAGTTACTACTAAAATATCCTCCGAATGGGCAACCCCTCCAACAGCGGTCTCTATTTTGACATGTTCCACGGCCTTCAAAACTGGCTTCTGGGTCTGTAATATGTGCCGTTCTGCCAATCGTAACCAAGCGGCCATCATCAAATTTTTCGGCGGTGCTTTTTTTGAATTCTTCTTCAACACAATTCAAATTCATAGCGGGTTGAAACTTTCCATCTGGCAATACTGCCAAACCTAATGCTTCACCACTTACCCCGATGTATTCTTCTACCTTGTCATACCATGGTGATAGGTCATTATAGCGAACGGGCCAGTCAATACTAACGCCCTCTTTTTTATTGGCTTCAAAATCAATATCGCTCCAGCGGTAACTTTGACGACCCCATGTTAAGGAACGTCCGCCAACTTGATAACCACGAATCCAATCAAAACGTTTGGTTTCAACATAAGGATGTTCCAAATCATTCACAAAAAAGTGCTTCACATCTTCTTTGGGAGCCCAGTTTAGCCTTGATTGCACCTTGTATTTTTTCTTATCCTCTAGTGATAGCTCCCCTTTTAAAGGATAATCCCAAGGATCATCGTTCATGGTTTTGTAGTCCTTAATGTGCTCGACCATTGGGCCGCGTTCAAGCACTAAAGTCTTTAGGTCATTCTCGCATAATTCCTTAGCGGCCCAACCACCACTTATACCTGTGCCAACGACAATGGCATCATATTGTTCGTCTTGACTCATAATAGATTTCTCATGGTTTTTTGATGGTATTCCCTATATTTATAACTTCACTAGGAAAGAAAAATTACGAAAATAATTTCACTTTAAATATAAGATTAAATTCCTAAAAAGTAAGAAATAAGCGATTTCCATAACTTCTAGCACACGATAAAATGAAAACAATAAAAGGACCAGCAGTATTTTTGGCGCAATTTGTAGATAGTAAAGCTCCGTTCAACTCTTTAGATGGGATGTGTAAATGGGCATCAGATTTGGGGTATAAAGGGATACAAATTCCAACTTGGGAAAGCTTTCTTATCGATTTGGATAAAGCAGCAGAAAGTCAAACCTATTGTGATGAGTTGAAAGGAAAAGTAAATTCGTACGGTTTGGAAATCACCGAACTCTCGACACACCTTCAAGGACAGTTGGTGGCAGTGCACCCTGCCTATGATATTATGTTTGATGGTTTTGCGCCAGATGCTGTAAAAAACAACCCTAAAGCAAGAACAGCATGGGCTATAGAAACGGTGAAAAAGGCAGGTACAGCTAGTCGAAGATTGGGCATTAATGCGCATCCTACTTTTTCAGGGGCATTATTATGGCATACGATGTACCCTTGGCCTCAGCGCCCAAACGGACTCGTAGAAATGGGTTTTGATGAATTAGCGAAAAGATGGTTGCCTATTTTAAATCACTTTGACGAGCAGGGTGTTGATGTTTGTTATGAAATTCACCCTGGGGAAGATTTGCATGATGGGGTTTCTTTTGAGCGCTTTTTAAAGGCAACCAATAATCACAAAAGAGTACAAATGCTGTATGACCCGAGTCATTATGTGTTGCAGCACCTAGATTACTTAACTTTTATAGATCATTATCATGAATTTATAAAAGCATTTCATGTAAAAGATGCTGAATTTAACCCTACAGGTAAGCAAGGTGTTTATGGAGGATATTCTGATTGGATAGATAGAGCCGGTAGATTTAGATCTTTAGGCGATGGTCAAGTTGATTTTAGCGGTATTTTTTCGAAACTTACCCAATACGGTTGTGATGTTTGGGCGGTAATGGAGTGGGAATGCTGTATGAAAAGCCCAGAGCAAGGTGCTCTTGAAGGGGCTCCTTTTATTAAAAAACATATTATTGAAGCCACTGAGAAAACCTTCGATGATTTCGCTGGGGGAGATGTAGACAAAGAAATGTTGAAAAAGATATTAGGTTTATAAAACGCCGAGCACCGTTAACGCGTTGTTCACAGCAAAAAGTTCGCTGCCTTGAATTTTAATCTATTTTTAAGCAATCACAATACATAGCACTATGAAAAACCTGATACTAGTTGCACTATCTGTCTTTATGGCGATAGCATGTAAAGAAAAAACAAAAGAGGCATCGGAAAGTGCTGCAGAAGTGATGGCAAATACTGAAATGGAAACGCCGAAAGGAGAATGGAATGTACTTTTTGATGGTACTTCATTTGATGGATGGCACGAATATGCTCAAGAAGGGGTTTCTGATAATTGGAAGATTGAAGATGCTGCGATGGTTTTTTATCCTCCAAAAGATCAAAAAAATGGAGAAAGTTATAATTTGGTTTCAGATGATGACTATACAGACTTTGTACTATCCATAGAGTGGCGCATATCAGAAGCAGGCAATAGCGGTATTTTTTGGGGCGTAAAAGAACTCGATGAATTAGAGCAGCCCTATGAGACAGGTGCTGAGATACAAGTGCTTGATAATGATAAGCATCCTGATGGTAAAAATGGTACCAGTCACCAAGCGGGTGCTTTGTATGATATGGTTTCACCTTCAGCGGATGTAACCAAACCAATTGGAGAATGGAATTTATGTGAAATCACCATAAATCATAAAACAAATACCGGTATGGTAGTACTTAATGCTATTGAAGTTGTTCGTTTTTCGGTAAACAACCCAGAATGGGGAGAGATGGTTTCCAAATCAAAATTTGCTGATTGGGAATATTTTGCCAAGTATACTACTGGAAAAATTGGGGTTCAAGATCATGGTGATGTTGTTGCTTTTCGTAATATTAAAATAAAGGAGCTGTAAAAAGAGACGGGTTAAGAGAGTTTCATGAGCTAAGGCCAAAGAGAACAGAGAGTCAAGAGGAAAGACCAAAGAGAAGATAAATATCAGTTTGGGCGCAGTCAAAGGCCTAGAGGTATGCTCTTTGAGGAGCCTAAACCAATTTAAAAAAGAATGAGAAATATAATTATCCTTGGAATACTAGTGTTGTCAGCGCTAGTGTCTTGTAATGAAGGGGCACAAGAAAGTGAAGTGGAAATCAAAGATGCCGTAATCATTCATGAAGAATATAACAAGCCAGAGCCAACTGAGCCCGAAGGAACAGAGTATTACGCACCCAAAGTGCCGATTGTTGGTGCTGCTTTGAATGGTGAGATTCCTAGTGATGCGATTGTTCTTTTTGATGGTAGTTCTTTGGATGACTGGATGCATGTTCAAGACAGCACCACCGCAAAATGGCATCTGAACAAAGACGCAAGTATGATGGTAGCTGATAAAACTGGAAACATAAGAACCAAACAAGAATTTGGTGATGTACAGCTGCATATTGAATGGAGTTCCCCAGCTGAGGTACAAAGAGCGGGGCAAAATCGGGCCAATAGCGGGGTTTTTATAAATGGAATTTACGAGGTTCAGGTTTTAGACAACAACAACAATGACACTTATGTGAATGGTCAAGTAGGATCTGTCTACAAACAACATGCACCCCTAGCTATGGCCTCTGTTGCTTCAGGTGAATGGAACACATACGATATTATTTATCATGCGCCAGAATTTAATTCAAACGGTAGTAAAATCAAATCAGGTACACTTACTGTTATTCATAACGGCGTTTTGATCCAAGACCATGCGGAGTTAAAAGGCACTACACCGTATATCGGTTGGCCTAAAAATCCGCCTCATGGTAAAGGACCTTTAATGCTTCAAGATCATGGAGATAATAGCCGTGTAAGCTATCGTAATATTTGGCTGAGGGAACTATAAGATGGGTCTGTAGCTGGGTGTTTCACCTATGTTTTTTCATGTAGCAATTATTACTTTGACACTACAATATAGCTGCTGTCAAAAAAAATTGATTGCCGATATGGGATTGCAGAAAACCAATTTTAGCTAATGTATACGTTTCAGATTATACCAATACCCAAGGGCGAGGTGTCTTCTCAATTATAGAACGCTCAACTTGGTGTTTTGTGCAGTAGTTGCATTTTCAAAAGTATATTTTTTTTGGCACTTGTTTTATTCAAAGGCAGCAGAGGTTTTTAGGGACGAAAGAAACGACTCAAGACAAATCTCAACGAAAAAGGAAACTCTAAATTCAAAACCTAAAATAGCTACCTTTGCCAAAATTTAAAATCACCATATGATTCAATCCATGACCGGTTTTGGGAAGCATGTAATTCAGCTTCCATCCAAAAAAATTACTGTTGAATTAAAATCTCTAAACAGTAAAAGTTTGGACTTGAATGCAAGAATGCCTTCTTCGTATCGTGCAAAAGAGCTTGAGCTTCGAAAACTTATTGCTAGTTCTTTGATACGCGGCAAAGTTGATTTTGGATTATATGTAGAAACTACAGGAGTTGAAGCTTCTGCTAAAATCAATGAGGAAGTCGTTAAGATTTATATGAAGCAATTGGGTGCAATTGCTGATGGAGATGATTTGCGCTTACTAGAAATGGCACTGCGTATGCCTGACACCATGAAGACCGAACGTGAAGACATTGATGAAGAGGAATATAATAGCATTCAGCTAGCGTTAAAGGAAGCCCTTTCTGAAATAAATATATTTCGTTCTGAAGAAGGAAGTGTGCTAGAGAAAGATTTCATGGACCGCATCAAAACACTTGAAGAATTGCTTCGCAAAGTGGTTGAAATTGACCCTGATAGGCAGAAAGATGTGCGCGAACGTTTAGACAAAGCAGTTGCTGAGATCAAAGCAGATGTTGATGCGAATCGTTTTGAGCAAGAATTGATTTATTATTTGGAAAAGTATGATATTACAGAAGAGAAGGTTCGCTTAACAAACCACCTTGATTATTTTTCGAAGACCTTAAGATCAGATGATTCTAATGGAAAAAAATTAGCATTTATTTCTCAAGAAATCGGTCGTGAGATAAATACTATTGGCTCAAAGGCGAATTATGCCCCTATGCAGCAGTTAGTAGTACAAATGAAAGATGAGTTAGAGAAGATTAAGGAGCAAATGTTGAACGTGCTCTAAAGATTAAGCAATTTGCAGAAGTAGGAAGCATACTTTAAGAATACTAAATACAATACGAATGCCTTTGAATTTGAACTTGACACTTGAACTTTTATGAAGGGAGGAAAGCTTATTATATTTTCTGCGCCTTCCGGAAGTGGAAAAACTACGATTGTTCGACATCTCTTAAAACAACCCGAACTAAATTTAGCTTTTTCGGTTTCTGCAACCTCGAGGCTTTCGAGAGGGGAAGAAAAAGATGGGGAACATTACTACTTCATAAAAGTACCCGAATTTAAGCAACACATCAAGAATGATGATTTTTTAGAATGGGAAGAAGTATATCGCGATAACTTTTACGGTACGCTTAACAGTGAAGTAGAGCGCCTTTGGGCAGAAGGTAAAAATGTAATTTTTGATATTGACGTTGCGGGTGGACTGCGGATAAAGAAAAAATTTCCTAAAGAAACCTTAGCGGTCTTTGTAAAACCACCTAGTATTGATGAATTAAAAATCAGACTAAAAAAACGGAGTACGGAAAGCGATGACAAGATTAATATGCGCATTGCTAAAGCTTCAGTAGAACTGGCAACAGCACCTCAGTTTGATGAAATTATAAAGAATTACGATTTAGCTATAGCCCTAAATGAAGCGCATGAATTGGTTGCTGAATTTGTTGGAGCTACAAAAAAGAAATAGTTTGCTGCCTTCGCAGGAATGACAATAAAATTCCTACCAATGAAAAAAATAGGCTTATACTTCGGAACATTTAACCCTATTCACATTGGGCATATGGTTATCGCTAATCATATGGTGGAATTCTCTGATTTAGATGAGGTTTGGTTTGTGGTCACTCCTCAGAGTCCTTTTAAAACAAAGAAAACTTTACTTGATAATCACCACCGTTATCAAATGGTTTTGGAAGCTACGGAAGACTATCAAAAGCTAAAACCAAGCAAAATAGAATTTGATTTGCCTCAGCCTAACTATACGATACATACTCTAGTGCATTTAGATGAAACGCAGGGCCAGGATGCTAATTTTTGCCTGATTATGGGAGAGGATAATTTGAAGAGTTTTCACAAATGGAAGAACTATGAAACCATTTTAGAGAACTACGAGCTCTATGTGTACCCCAGAATTTCAGCTGGAGTTATGGAGCATCAATTCAAAGACCACCCAAAGATACATTTCGTAAGCGCGCCTATTATGGAAGTTTCATCCACTTTTATTCGTAAAAATCACGCAGCTGGTAAGAATATTAGAACCTTGTTGCCCGATGCCGTATGGAAATATATGGATGAAATGAACTTTTATCGATAAGGTTCATTTTTCATAGGAGCATTACTCCATTTTTTGTTGATATTCTTTAACGAATTCTTGAATGGGTAAGTCATCAATAAATACATTCTCCAAAACAGCAGCACCATCTTTAACAAAGACTAATCCATAGCAGATTTTTGTGGTGTCAATTTGTGCTTTTCGCACAGATATCTCAGCGTCATATGCCTTGTTTTCATTCATATAGAAACGATTAAAAGGGAGGTCAAAATTAATGGTTTTGCCATAGTTGTGTTTGCTCTCCACTATGATGTAATCGTCTGAAGTGTTTATTTTGGTTTTACGCACTGTTTTTACTGCTGCAAAACCTTCAGTATCGGTTTTTAAGTACACATAAATAGGCCCATTGTAAAGGTCCCAATTCTCTTCTGTTTCAAAGGAATCTATTTCATAATTCAAAACAATGAATTTGCCGCGAAATGGATCACTTGGGTCAAGCGGCTGGGTTTTAAACTTGTATGGCGTGCCTGTATCAAGGGCATCTTCTTGTTGGTACACCATTTGTGCAGGTACAAACAACTGAACCGCAAACAAAAGGAATAGTAGGGTACTATATATGAATTTACTCATGACTTTTTGTGTTTGAATTTATAGCATTTTTGCCTTGTTTTTTCAGTAAAAGATAGTTGGTGAAAAAGAATCCGGCTCCCACAGCAATAAATAGTATTCCCCGAAAGACAAAATCAAGATTTGTGTCGAAAAATCGACAAATTATCAATACTGTAATAAGCAATAAGCCATAGTTTAAGATGCCATAGCTATTCTTGTTAATACCGATCCGAATGGCAAAAAGCCCTAAGGTGGCCACCAAAATATTGGTCAGAATGATTCCGTGAACGTAGCCAAAGCTCTTAGTTAGGTATAGTGCGCCAATAATGATAAAGGCATATTGAAATAGGTTGAAACTTTTGATTTGTTTTTTTAAATACAAATAGATTAAGACGGCAGCTCCTGCAAGAAAAAGCGCCACGGTCATTAGTAATTCTGCAAGGGGGTAAGATTCTAGAGGCGCATCTTTCCAAAACCATTCAAAACTTAGTATAGTCAACAGAAAGCTACTTCCTAATGAGCCGATAATTGCAGGCCCGTTTCTTCTAAGCTTTTGCTTTTTGAATACGGAGACCTGACCAATGTTATAAAGGAACCCAAAGAACCCTAAGTACATCATACACACGAGCGTGTCTCCATTTGTAAAAGTTCCTATTGCAATGGCAGCACTTAAAGGTATCAACCAATTAAGTACCCCTGTCATATTACTTTTGGGCTGCTTTTTTAGTAGTGTGATGTAAAATGGAATTGCCCATGCAAACTGAAGTAGATACCACCAAGGAATTGGGCCTTTATAAGAATATCCTAAATAAGAGGCATACCATGTAGAAAGAATAAGGTGAATGACAAGGGCTACTTTTGAGCCTAATAGATACATCAAAGGCGCTGTTATAGCAATCCAAACGAATAAGAAATTACTCAAATTACCTGGAATATTATAAATCTGACTAACCAATGAAATTGCTGCTCCAACCGCCAGTATTAAAAAGGTGGCCGAAGATTCGACCCAAGCTGTGCTTTTCTTTTTAATATGACTGTAAGCACAAGCTATTTGCCCTAGTATTAATGGAAAGAATGCAAGAACCGTCTTTGTGCTTCGCGGCATGTCATCCCAATTGTGTGCAATGATAAGAATGAGGCCTAGACCAGTAAGTAAAGCGCCTAATATTCCGAAAATGACAAAGAGACGATTGGGTTTGTCTTCTTCTTTCGTATGATAAAAAAGCGTAATTTTTTGGACGATATCAGCGCTGATTATATTGGCCTCTAAAAGTTCGGCAAGTTGTGTTTCAAGTTTTGAGTTCATACCAAAATATGTATTAGATAACGGATATTTAAGAGTGTAATTGCCTGCTCTGTTTTCGTAGCGATTAAATTGAACAAACCTATTCAATTTAATGAACAGGCTTGTTATAGTAGTTATATTTTATTGGTCTTCTAACGAATCTAAAAACTGAATGTCTCTCGTATTTTTCTGAACTGCAATTGCTGCAAATAAGCTTAAGAGAAATGACATTGCGTAAAAGCCTTTTTCACTGAGTTCAAGATCTGCGTTCCATAATCCTATTACCAAAAGGCTAATGGAAGCTATGGTCGTAAACCAGCTAATACCATAGTACGCGTCACTTACTTGAATGCCTTCTTGTCTATCTCGAACGCTTTTCTGTACAGAGACCACAGAGAAGAGTCCGAAGAGAAGAATGGTAAAGTAGTATCCCTTTTCATTCAATTGCATATGCGCATTCCAGAGGCCAATACAATAAGACACCATTCCGATTAAAACTGCCATCCAAGATGCGGATACGAATGCGGAGGTAGGTCTACCACTAAATTCTTCAATTTTTTTAATTTCTGAATTTTCATTAAAAACTGAATTTTTCATAAGTATTTGATTTATATAATTCTATTATTTAAGGCAAAGATGAGGGTGAATACGAATGCGTGAAACACGAATTTATAATTAAACTTATGATTAAATAAGTATTAGAAACATTATAAGACCTATATTTATTGAGATATAGACTGTAATAACTTATGTTTTAATGACAGGAATAACTGCTATTTTAGGCACTTTAACTAAGGATGAGAAGCAAGAGTTTTTACTTCAACTAAGGCGAAGGAACCGTAGAACGGATACTAAAAACGAAAAGCTTTTCAAGCTCATTGATTCGGGAAAGAACACGGATTTGGATATACAACTGTATGGAAAACCAGCGCGAAATTCTTTTCATGCCCTTTGTAAAAGGCTCCAAGATAGTTTGATTGATTTTGTTGGCAGCAAAAGTTTTGCTGGGGAGACATCTGAAGAATTGACCATACTTAAGTTGATTTTAGCAAGTCGTATTTTCTTTGAAAAAAAGCTATACAAGCTTGCTTTTAAGATCTTGAAAAATGCCGAAGAAATGGCAATTCCTCTAGATTTATATTCTATTCTAAATGAAATTTATCATACCAAGATTCAATACGCGCACTTGAATGCGACTTGGAAGCTTGAAGAAATCATTCATACTTCTGAAACGAACATGAAGTTGTTTCAGCAAGATTTTCAATTGAATAGAGCTTATGCAGTTATAAAATCAAGATTAAAAGATAGCGCGCATACCTCGATAGCAGCTATTGTTCAAAATACATTTGCAGAATTCCATATTGAAGTAAATGAAACCCTTACCTATAAGTCGCTATTTCAATTGATGGAGTTAACGGCAGCTGGAGCGAAATTACAAAGCGATTACTATTCTATTGCTCCGTTTATGTTTGAGATGTATGACCTTGTTGGCCAAAAAAGCAACCTTAAAGATAAGCATCGGTATTACCATTTAAGTATTCTTAATTTATTGGCAGTTACCCAGTTCAGAAATAAAAAATTCGCGGCGTCAATGAAGTTTACAAAGGAGTTGCAAGTTGAAATGGAGAAAGATAATAAATCGTATTACAAGAGATTTGCCGAAAGATTAGCTACAATGAAGGCGCTGAATTATAACTATACAGGCCGACCTAAAGAGGCAATTGAATTGCTGACAGATTTTAAAGAAACTTCTTTGGATGTGCAACTGCTCATAGCCATGTGTCTTTTTCAACAAGGTGAATTTTCGGAAGCGTATCAAATCATTAAAAAACTTCGCCACAGCGATACTTGGTATGAGAAAAAAATGGGATGGGTTTGGGTAGTAAAAAAGAACCTTATTGAAATTCTTCTGCTTACGGAATTGGATAGACTAGATCTCGTGCTTGTGCGTTTGCAGCAGTTTAAACGCAAATTCTCAAAACAACTTCAAGATAGGGGTGAAAAACGGGTTTTAACTTTTGTAAAATTGATAAGTCGTTATTATGAAAACCCCGAACAGGTTGTAAAGGAAGAGTTTAAGGCTGAAGTTGAGAACTCATTTGAATGGTTGGGAAAGGAACAAGAAGATATTTTTGTAATGAGTTTTTATGCCTGGTTGAAGTCTAAAATGGAAAAGGAGAATCTATATCGGATCACCTTGAAATTAGTCGGCCAAATAAAGCACTAAGCTTGATCTTCTAAACACCCTCTTTAGCATCAGCAAAACCCATGTTCGAATAGTAGTCAAACCTTCCGATTTCAAGGGTAGTTATGCTATTTCTTTTGGTCGTTGTGCTCATGTTCACCTTTAAGCTAGGCAATATACTATTGCACGTTTAAAAGCAGGATTTGAAATAGCCTAAAATTAGCAAGGTCGTTGAATAGAATTATTTACTCGGTAAGTGAATTTTCGCTGTATGAATATATTAGTCTTGATTCACATCAAATAGCGTTACCTCATACTCATAATCTTTTATTTGACCATCAAAACCAACATCATTTATGCTAATAGTATATGAAGTGTCTTTGGTTAAATCATTTGTATTTATTGAAGGTGCCCAAACAATAGTTCGGTCTCCGAATTGAATATCTAGTTCTTCTATTACTACTGTAATTTCTTGATCATTTTCATCTTTCATAGCAATCGAAGCATTGGTAAAATCTGCTCCCGCTATTGAAAATGACCATCTCTGATAGGTTAACTGCTTTGGCGTGTACCCTTTTGGAGGCCATGAAATGAATTCAGGCGTATCAGCAGGAGGTGTACCGGCATTCCCTAATACCCAAATAGCATTGGTAGTATCAGTATTGCCCACGCCAATTTCTTGTAGTTTAGGCCAAAGGAGCCATCTTCTATGTCCGACCGGGCCGTTAGCGCTTCCTTGATCTCTAATATAGGAGTCAATGGCTTCAGCATTTTTAACCTGTGTAAGCAGTGAGTTTCCGGCAGCTTCTTTGCCTGCTTCAGAGTAACACGACCAACTAATAGGGGGAAAATGATCTAAAGTTCCATTAGATTTCATCATTAGAGCAGCATCCTGCGCTTTTTCGCTTTTGGTTTCGTTTTCTGAAATAATGTTATGTAAACCGACAGCTTTTCTAAAATATGAAAGACGCATAAAAACCTTATCCATAGTAGCTTTCGGTATGTCGCCAGAATCGCATGAAGCTTCATTGCCAGACCATGCAATCTCTGCTGAGCTGCTTTTTGAGACTACATAATAGTCTTCATATAATTGCTTTGCTGACGACCGAGCAGATAGGTTGAATTGCTCCTGTTCTTGTTGTTCTTCTTCAGATAAAAATGCGGTTTCTTTACTACAAGAATTTAATAATAAAATAGCAACTGCGAAGGGTATTAGATATATAAAAGAACGCATATTAGAGGCATTTTGTTAGCTCTCATAACGTACTATTTAATAAATAGGTATAAATTTTTCGATGAACGGAAAGCTTCCAACTGATACTACTTCATTCGCCAGAAGTAGAAATATATATTTTTTAGTTTCTAGAGTGATAATGCTTTGGTCAAAATATCAGTACCCAGATAGGTATCACCTTTATTGTAATACCAAGCGCGATTTTTTGGCATTTTGATGCCTGACACTTCTACTTCTTCCGATAAGAGAATATATTCTCCATCATTTTTCGATTCATCATGAAAGAATTGATACACCTCCATGGCGAAGGTTTTTGGGTCAAAATAAAAATACCAAATATCTTCGCCCACTTCTTTTTCATAAGTGACTTTTAAAACAAGGTATGTTTTGCCTTTGAAAGTTTTCTTCTGAGTTTTAGGGTCTATTAGCGTACCTGGGTCTTTTAATTTCATGGGTAATCCATAGAGGTATGTATAATAATTTTTATACATATTTGCGCGCTCACAGCTAAGACGGTGTGTTTTTAGATCTTCTTCAGATATGGTGGTGCTTCCGTTGAGTTTGAGCTCACAT
Organism: uncultured Flavobacteriaceae bacterium; assembly: GCA_938029725.1. Taxonomy (GTDB): domain Bacteria; phylum Bacteroidota; class Bacteroidia; order Flavobacteriales; family Flavobacteriaceae; genus Maribacter_C. Next base: position 103,492 of record CALHGE010000010.1, on the reverse strand, counting down.
TCTCCTTTGCTTAAAGTCTGCTTTAGCTTGGCGCCATCCTTTGATGAGCGCAACTCAAAGTACTCTTGAGGAAGATTTATAACAAGGTCGCTTATGCGTTCTTTGCCATCAGGGGTGTTCATAGTGACCCCTAAATTTCCTCTAAATGAGTCCCAAGATTTTTCCGAATCGTGATACTTAATTGCCTTTTCAAGAAGCTGCGTACCTGTCAGTTCTTGAGCAGAAGAAGCCAAAGAAATCAGAATTGCTAAGCATAAAAAAAAGTACCTCATCATAGTTTATTTTTACTAGGTCTAAGGTACTTATAATTCTTGATTATGAAGAAATACTATTCTTCTTTGGGCTGCTCAATAGTGGCAGGTGTAATAGAGCTATCATGTGCTGTATGATATTGCTCTAAAAGATTCATAGTAGCCGTCATAAGGTCTTTTGTCTCCAATAGTATAGAGAAGTAAAGTGTCGTGTTTTTTGGACTAGACTCTTCAGTTCTTGTTCTAGAAACTTGCGTTTGAATTTTATCTGAAACCATATCAAATAAGCGTTGTTTGTTTTTCAAAACATCTCCTATTTCTTCAAACGATCTATTGTCAAAGGCTTTTTGAGTATCATTCAAGATCGTTTCAAGTTCTTGATCTATCTCTTTTAGCTCTTTGATCTGGTTGTATTTAAGTTTCTTGTGGTTATTATTGATGTGCTTATGGCTAATCTTGGTTATGTACTCTAGTGACTGTGCCATATCTTGTAAATACCCAAGAATATTTATATAAAAGTTACTCGCTCCAACACTCGCATCATCAAGGTTTTTAATGAAGTAAAATATATTGTCGCGTAGGTCGTCTATTTCATCAGATAGTTTTACTACACCTTTTTTATTCTTTTTCAGCTGAGCTAAGTCTTGCACCGCCAGACCATTGATGCTGTTAGTGTATAGTTTATTTGTGCGCTTTACAACATTTGCAATATTACCAGCACTTTCTTCAATAACTCCTTGAATGGAACTGCTTTCAGCTCGGTTTAAACTGTCTTCTGCTTTTTGCTCTTTCGCTTTTTTGTTATAAGCGATATAGTTTCTGGCCAGTAATAATACCGCGGTAAATAATAATATGGCGATTGCCGCTCCCTTTCCAAAATTAATAATGGTTAAAACGGTACCTGCGGCAATAAAAGCAATTATTGCCGTTCCAAACCATCCGCCGATTACATTAAGCACGCCAGCTACACGATATACCGCACTCTCTGCGCCCCAAGCTCTATCTGCTAGTGAAGTACCCATCGCAACCATAAAAGTCACATAGGTAGTAGATAAGGGTAATTTGTAGGATGTTGCAATAGAAATAAGTATGCCGGCCACCATTAGGTTAACTGCAGCCCGTACCATATCAAAAGCCGGAAGCTGATGCACCTTATCTTTAGAAAGAGCGATTACGGGTTTGTCAAATTGCTTATCGATGGTTGATTTTAATGACTTAGGAAGTAGGGTGTTAAACCAATTTGAAACTAAAACAGACCCTCGTACTAAGCCTCTAGAAAGAAAGTTAGGCTGAAAGCGCTCATTGGCTTCTCCTTCACGAGAAAGGTTGATTTCAGTATCCGCAACATACCTTGCTTTCTTGGAAAACCATAAGGTCGCTACCATAATTATACCTGACAAAAACAATAGAAGCGTAGGTGTAGGTACTTTTTTAGAGAGAAACTCCATACTGAATTCCGTTGCCGGTATTCCAGAGCTTTCCCATTCCAAATAAGATTGCCATGCTGCTATCGGAACACCAATAAAGTTTACCAAATCGTTTCCTGCGAAAGCTAGAGCAAGTGCAAAGGTGCCAACTCCGATAATTAGTTTATAGATGTTAACATTTGCAAAACTCATTAAAATATAAGATAGGAAAGACCAGAGCACAAAGTTTGCCGTCACAATGGCCATCCATTGATTTTCTAGAAAATCTTTAATCTTAACGCCACCAATAATGTCAAAACTTTCACCTGCATACGGTGTTCCTTTTATTCCCTTCATCAATATGAAATAGGTGATTGCAGAAAGGGCTACACCTCCAAATAATGCTCCTGCCCAAGTGGCTTTTTTTTCAAAATTATAAGATAACAAGAGCCTTGAAATCCATTGCACAAGGGCTCCAATGCTAAAAGCTACGACTACTGACAACAAAATACCTAGTATAATTTCGGTCGCTTTTGTTGTATTTATATAATTGACTACATCTGAAAGGTTGCCATTATCTGCTACAATTTTTATCAATGCCATAGCAACGGCTGCTCCAAGCAAGTTGAATACAATAGATACCGTGGTTGATGTGGGCATTCCTAAGGTATTGAAGAAGTCTAGTAGTAAGATATCGGTAATCATCACGGCCATAAAAATGAACATGATTTCATCAAAGTAAAATTCACTAGGGTTAAATATTCCCTTTCGGGCAACTTCCATAAGACCGCTTGAAAATACGGTACCACAAATAATACCCAAACTGGCTACAATCATGATGGTTTTAAAAGGTATGGCCTTTGAGCCAATCGCAGAGTTCAGAAAGTTGACCGCATCATTACTGACGCCAACAACTAAATCAGCAACAGCTAAAACGCCTAAAGCAATAACGATTAACAAGTAAATATTATCCATAATTTTTGGTAGTTATAAGTTCGCAAATATCGATAGTCTTCCGACCGGCTATGTTATCTTAAGGTTATTTTTTAGCTTAGAAATGAATGTCTACTTGTAGACGATACATAAGTTTATTTGTGCCTGCATCTAAATTTAAGTAACTCAAATCTGTTTGGACTTTTAACTTATGCCCAGCAAGAAATTTTGATAGTCCCAATGTATATTGGCTTTCAGGATTTTTGCCCGTAATAGCCTCATCTAAATTGATGTTGGTATACCGACCAGAAACTTCCCAATTTGTTTTAAATAAGTAGCCCGTTTGAAGATTTAGGCCGCTTCCTACTTGTACTTCATCTCCGGTTAGGCTGCCATCAGAGTTTTTAGCAATAGGGTCATCGGCAGTTCTATTGGCATATTCTGCCATAAAAGAAAATCCGTTGTACTTAAACATCGCATCCAAGAAAATGGTATTAATATCGGTCTGATAAAAGCCGATGTCATTGACCATATAAGAACCTTGATTACTTCTATTCTTTACTGCGTCTTTGTTGGTGTCATACGTGGCGGCTATCAGTAGTTTTGGTTTTTCTTCTCTTTTTAAATCACTTCCGCTGTAATCACCTTTGCTTTTGAAAGCTCCAAATGGAAGAAGCTCTATACGTGCTGTCTGTTGTAGGCCGCCTAAATTACCAGTGGTGACGTTTCTACCTTCGCCCATAGAAATAGCTAATTTTTCTCGCACTAAGAAATTGTTTGATAACTTAAAATGATGGCGTAGTTGAATACCAAGATCACGATCAATGTTAAATCTGCTGTTCAGCAAAGAACGATCTACTTGTTGTAAGTTTCCAGAAGAGATAACACGTTCAATGTTTCCGGGTAGTTTGGTTTGCCCCATCCATAATTCAAAATTTTCATAGAAATTCCACATTACCACGGCATCCAAAATATATCTTGGCGCATTGCTAGTGAATTCTGAAGCCCCAGAAATATCTCTATTCGATAAGCCCAGCTCCATTTTATATTTCAGTTTTGGTGAGAAAGCAAAACCGTTGAATTTTAATCGTGCTCTGCGCACTAAGAAGCTTTGTTGTGGGTTTACTAGACCTTCATCGGTACCTTCATCCCAAGTGGCAGTAGTTAGGAATTGCATACGGGTGCCAATTTTCATGGTCCACGTACTATCCTTGCCTACTAAATTAAAAAGTCCTTTTCCGAATGCTGGTGCGTTTGGCTCTTGCCCATAGGCTAAAGAGGAAACGAAGATGGATAGCCCAAGGACTAAATGTCTGAATTTCATTTAAGTATTAGTTTTTGTCGGGTACAAATAACTGCTACCAATGTTAAATTAATGTTTCGCTAATGTTATGTTTTGAAGAATAAATTGGAGGTTATGAACAAGCAATCAAATCAATTCTCTGAAGCAGCATTTTTAAAATGAAAAAAGTATTTGCTTTGGTGTCGTAAGTGAGCGCGCTGAATTGCGACAAATTTTTGGTATAAAAAAAGCTACCTTGGCCAAAGGTAGCTGTAGGATTTCAAAAAAACTAGTCGACAAAAACTAATAGGTATCATGAAATCACTTTCGTCTTAAGACTACTGCTAAGATCGCTGATGGATGTCATCTTATGGTAACGCTTACATTAACTAATCTTTAATTTTTCAAAATAGCATTTTTTATAACATACTAAAAATCAATACATCTCGTTTTCTATGTAAAGTTAATGTTATGTAAATGTTGCTTTAATGTGAATTTTATCATATTTTTACCTCAGTATTGAAACCTATAGATCTATTCTTATGAAGAAAATAATTTTAATTATCGCGTTACTCTTTATTTCTGCAGCCTCTTTTGCACAGGCGAAACCAGAAATGAAATTGAATAAAGAAACAAATTTAATAGCAGCAACGTATTATCATGCGAATGGGGAAGTAAGTCAAAAAGGAACTTTCAATTTAGAAAAACAACTACATGGTGAATGGGCAAGCTTCAATGAAAAAGGTGAAACCATCACAGTCGGTTCATACGAAAATGGAACTAAGACCGGAAAATGGTTGTTCTGGGCAAACGATATTCTTAAAGAAGTAGAATATAGTAATAATGCCATTGCCGGTGTAAGCGAAACAAAAAATACAGAAGGAATAGTAAGTCGTAATTAGGTTTTACGATTTCTAATATTAAAAAAGCGACCTGTAAGAACAGGTCGCTTTTTTAATATCTAATTTTAAGGTATAAAATTATTATTTTCTACTTTCTTCTTTAGAAGCCGTATCCATTCCTAAGACATCGTCAAAACTAATTTGCATCGGTTCTAAGTCTGTTTCTATCTTGGAAACCTGATTTTCTGCCACAATTATGACCAATTCTGCGGTGTTATAACCTGCATAGCTTATAACTAAAGTATATTCACCTGCTTCGATATCTGAAATCTCAAAGTTTCCATGAAAATTTGTCTGATAACTAAACTCAGAACCTTTTAGCTGAATATTAGCAAACAGCAGCGGCTCATTGTTCATAGCTTGATCGGTAACAGTACCTTTAATAGTGCCTTGATGCTGTGAAAGCAGCATAGTTGTAAACAAAAATGTACAAACTAAAAAAATGTGTTTCATTACCAAAATTAATATGATACAAAGTAAAGTTGACAATGTAAAATTAGGGTTAATTAGATATTAATTATGCGTAATAAAATGGTTAAGTTATTGATCCATATTTGACTATTAAGAGCGCACTACTATTTGCAAAAAAAAGAAAACCCCGCTTTATAGCAGGGCTTTCAGTGGTATTTAATTAGAGCTCTAGTTTCCTGTAGCCCAATCAAACATAAGTTATTCTAATTGCGTGTCCATCCGCTGTTCCATGAATTATAGTCCGCACCTGTTCCGTTACCGATTCCAGAGAAGAATTCTGCCTCTCCAAATGTTTCTCCTGTGTCATTTTTAAGATTCAGCGTGACATCTTCTAAAGTAATATCGCTAGCACCGGTGTCACCATCAAGAACTCCTTGACCAGTTGGACTATTAGTACCATCACTATCCAAATCAAAGCCTTCAGCAAAACCTGATATTAGTACGTTATTGAAAAGAGCTCTTGTACCCGCACGTAGTCTTATTGCTTCATTCTCATTTGAAGAACCATTGCCGTTAATAGTTATGTTGTTGATGCTCGGGGCGGACCAAAACAATGGGTCAGAGTTGTTTCCTATGTCTGTATTAAAACCATCACCTTCAATCCCTTTGTCATGTGCTTGTCTATGCTCCACATATACATTGGTTAAGGTTCCGGTAAAACCTTCTGTCCAATCAACAGAATCATCTTGAGCTCCAATTACCGATACAAAAGATGCGTTTACAGTTCCTCCAAAAAACTCCACTCCGTCATCTTTACCTTCAAAAGCCTGAATGTATTCAATAGTAGTTCCACTACCAACACCATAAAAGGAAAATCCATTATTTTCTGAGGATGCGTCAGCAGCCCCACCTGAATATTCAACACGTAGATATTTCAAAATTCCTGAATTATCATCTGTTACACTTCCGCCATAAGGTAATCCTCCGATTTCAGAGGTAGAGGTCGCTTCTCCCCCTGTAACGGAATTGATAGGTGCTTTTCCTAAAAGGATAAGACCACCCCAATCACCGGCGTTCGGCGTTGAAGCACCGGAGGTGAAAACTATTGGTTTACTAGATGTTCCTTCAGCCATTATTTTTCCACCTTGCATTACCGCGATATACACATCTGCCCCCGAAATCGCAGAGACGATAACACCAGGATTTACGGTTAGTGTAATTCCATCGGGTACTATTAAAGCACTAGTCAGATTATATTCAGTGTCGGCATCTAAGCTTAGATCTTCACTAAGTGTTCCTCCAATTTCAAGGTTACTCGGGTCGTTAGGATCGGTAGGCGTTCCACTATTTGGGTTTTCTATGATGACCGTTGCGGTATCATCAGCAGCACAACCAACTAATAAGATTGCGATAGTAAAAAAACTGAAAAGAAAGGTACTTGTTTTCATAACTGTGGATTAAATAATTATTGGGTTTATATTAAAATTTGTATTTGAGTTGAAAGCCGATATTTAAACCTCTTTTATAGCTTGAAAGGGCGACATCTCCACCATCAACTTCGCGAACACGCTCAATTTGTGGATTCAAAAGGTTTTTGAAACTTGCATTTAATTCTATTTTTTCAGTGATATTGTTTTTCAAAATAAAATCAAGCGTAGGAACACCTTTCTCAATGATGTTTCCTAACTGTCCTGACCCCAAAGCATCAATACGGTCTGAGAAATAGGAGAAAACCAAATTACCAACAGGTTTGTAGTTTCCGAATGTGGGGCGATAGCTTACATCCGTATTTAACAAAAACGGTGATGCACCTTGCAGCTGATCTGATGCTCTATCGAAAGTAGTAGAGAAGATGCCATTGCTATCTTTAAGATCTTGTTGGGTATAAGTATAAGTTGCATTGATTCCTGTGGATAGAACACTTTGCTCATTTTCATCGGTAATCAAAGCTTTTCTTAACTCAATTTCTACCCCTAGTACTTGTGCCTGATTTCCTGTTCTAAAGAATCGTTGCGTTCCTGTTGCATCATTGGCGACAACCAAGTTAACAGGGTCATTAATGGCTTTGGCAAAGGCTGCAACAGATAAAAGTTCACTACGCGTTATAAACCACTCGTACTTTAAATCAAGATTATAGATTCTGGAGAAAGAAGGATCATTTAATAAATCAGGATTACCACCAATACGTTGGGTTACATCTTCATAAACAAAAGGGGCAACCTCTTTAAATTCAGGATTTGATACTGTACTACTAAATGAAAAGCGAAGATTTTTATCTTCATTCAAGGCGTATTTCACGTTAAGACTAGGTAGCAGGAAGAATTCACTTGCAGCTCGCTCACCAGGATCTGTAGCAGGCAGGTTAATCACTTCATAGGTAATATCTTGATTGAATTGTTCTATCCGCAAACCAGGAACAACAGATAATTTCTCATTGAATTTGTATACACCATCGATGTAAAAAGCATGAACATCTAGATTTCCTTCGTAAGTGTTTTCTAACTGTCCAGGCAGGTTTACATTGCCTAATCCGTTTTGGGGATCTAGACCATTAAATACGACCGTATTGAATACGGTTCCAAGGTTTTGTTGCGAAAAAACATCATTTAAATCTCTAACATCACCAACCGGAGTATTAGGCGCAATGAAGTCATAGCCATAACGGATATTTTCAAACGTTCTTTGTTTTGTACGGCCGTTATAACCAAAATTAAGATCTAGTATTCCTGAGACATTGTACGAAAGATTGATTTTGACATTCAATTCGTTATCCTTAATATCCTGAAAATAACGCTGATTGTCATAAGCAATGTTACTAAAGAAAGAAGCATTTGTGTTCTCATCATTGTCCAATTCAAGGTCATAACGCTCAACTGAAATACGCTTACGATCTGGTTGACGTGCCAGTACATTATTGTAACCTATGCCCCAGTCAAGTTTGAATTTTTCATTCAAAGTGCTTGACCCAAGAAGTTGATTCACAAAAATCATATCTTGATTGAATTGAATATTAGATTGATAAAAACCACGATCTGTATCAAGAATAGCATCACGATTAGTACCTAAACCTTTTGTTCCGAAGTAGGAAGCTTGATCAGTTGCATCGTTGATAAATAGTGAATTGAATTTTATCTTATGCTTATCATTTATACGATATACAATGTTCGCCATCGCGGTGGTATTTCTTCCGTATTCGTATTCTTCTGAATTTGGGAAGCGCTTTTTTTCTACAGTAGTGTAGTCAACTGCGGGCCCTTCGCGAAATTCAAATGTGTTTCCAAAAGAAGCTGTGGCGAAAACGCTAAGTCGAGATGCTTCGCCAATGTTCCAAGATTTACCGCTGGCCATACTGCCGGAAATACCTGTTGTTTCCTTTGAGGAAATCGCGTCAACTCCATGTGATAATAGGACGGCGTATGGATTGTTCCGGTATCGGTTATAAAAACCGAAATAGCCTGTACCTTCACTTTTTACAAAATCTGAACCGATAGCATTTGTATTTGCCGTGGTTCCAAGGTCGATATCAAGAAAAAAGTCTCCAGTGTGTTCTTTAGAGGTAATATCAACGTTACCTGCAGCGAAATCTCCGTAAAAATTAGCAGCATGCGTTTTACTAACACTAACGTTTTGAATAACATCGGAAGAAAATAGATTTAAGTCAATGTTCTTTTTTTCAATGTTATTTGAAGGTACTGGAAGTCCGTTATATGTTGTGTTTAGGTATCTATCTCCTAGACCCCTAACATATACATTGCCTCCTCCTTCTTGTTTCGAAACGCCTGAAATTTTGTTCACAGCGCCTGCTGCATCACTTATTCCTTTAAATGCTAGTTCTTGTGCTCCAATACTTTCTTTCACAATGATTGCATTTTTTTGGTCTAACAATAATGCTGCTTCCGACTCTTTTTTAGTAGTACCCATACCAACAAATTCTTCGAGTTCAACTCCGCCAGCGGAGTCCAATGCTACATCGAGTTTTGTTGTTTTACCTACTTCTACGATGATTTCAATCGTCTGGGTTTCCAAACCTAAGAAGCTAAAAACTACTTTATAGGTTCCCGCTTCAATGTCGTTGAGTTCATACAGGCCATCAAAATCAGTAGAAATACCTTTGGTCGTGCCTGCGATTAGAATATTGGCAAAAGGCAGCACTTCGTTATTTAGACTTTTATCAGTCACGGTTCCAGCAATGTTACCTGTTTCTTGAGCAGTTATATGCGCGGTGGCCAGCAATAGCAAGCCAATCAATAATTTTTTCATTTTTGTTTTACAATGTTTGTTTTAAATACCGCTGCAAATAAACAAGCCACTTGTAAAAATCGAGTTACCTGTATGTTAAAGATGTATTGTAAAAGGGTTATCTAAACGTTACTACATTACCTAAAGGTTAAGTGATATTGGACAGGTCTTAGTTCCATTGGTCTTGCGCTAATTTGCCCTCTTTCCCATTTCCCTTAGGTTCGATATAAATTACATAGAAGAACTACTCGCTAAAACACCTTTTGACGGTGATTACGAGAACCGAAATGTGCTATCGAGCACTTCTAAAATCTGTATCTTGCAGGCCTCGCCCGAAACTGCTTAAAAAAGCGTTTTCGACCTTTTTGAAGGAGAGAGAATATATTTGCAAACAAACATCTATTTAAAAATGAACTGGGAACAATTACTCTCTCTAAAGCGCTTTGGCGACACCCATAAAAGACTTCGAAAAGAACAAGATGAAATTCGTTTAGGTTTTGAAGTTGACTACGACCGTATCATTTTTTCTTCTGCTTTTCGAAGCTTACAAGATAAGACTCAGGTGATACCACTTTCAAAAACTGACTTTGTGCATACTCGTTTGACACACAGTTTGGAGGTGTCGGTAGTTGGCCGAAGTTTGGGGCGAATTGCGGGAAAAAAGCTTTTAGAGAAACATCCACATTTACAAGAAGTTCATGGCTATCGTTTCAATGATTTTGGAGCAATTGTTGCAGCAGCAGCTTTAGCGCATGATATTGGTAACCCGCCTTTCGGGCATAGCGGAGAAAAGGCAATTGGTGAATATTTTGCAACAGGAAATGGACAACAATACCAATCGCTGGTATCTGAAAAGGAATGGCAAGATATTATCGATTTTGAAGGAAATGCTAACGGATTTAAACTACTCACCGAGACTAGAGAAGGGGTTGATGGGGGCTTGAGATTGAGTTATGCAACATTGGGTGCTTTTATGAAATACCCAAAAGAATCGCTTCCTAAAAAACCAACGAATCATATTTCAGATAAAAAATTCGGTTTCTTTCAATCGGAAAAAGATAGCTTTCAAGAAGTAGCCAATGAACTTGGGCTGATTCAAACTCGCGAAGGAAAGGATATCAGTTTTTCAAGACACCCTTTGACTTATTTGGTAGAAGCCGCAGATGATATTTGTTACACAATTATTGATTTTGAAGACGGTATAAACCTCGGGTTAATTTCCGAAGATTATGCCTTGGAGTATTTAATTAAATTGGTAAAAGACAGTATCAATACGAAGAAATATAATTCTCTTAAATATAAAGAAGACCGATTAAGTTATTTGCGCGCTTTGGCGATAAATACCTTAATTCAAGATGCTATTGAAGTATTTATTAGTAATGAGGAAGCTATTTTAGAGGGCACTTTTGCTGTTTCCTTACTGGATAAAAGTAAGTATAAAGCCCAGATTTCTGATATCATTTCTTTAAGTGTTGAAAAAATTTATCAATCGCAAGAAGTAGTAGAAAAGGAAATCGCTGGGTATAAAATTATTTCTGATATTCTAGATGTATATATCACCGCTTTAGTTCGTGAGAAAGCAGAAAAAGCTTCCAATTATGACGCTTTGATGTTGCGAACGCTTCCTGAATTCTATAGCCGGACTGATATTTCTATCTACCAAATTCTTTTGAATTCTTGTTGTTATGTCGCTAGCCTTTCTGATAGTGCTGCAGTGCACATTCATAATAAAATTATGGGGAAACAGCTTTAACTTAAAGAGCGCATTAGGCAGTGGTTAAAAAGTGTTTAGTTAAAGCCTATAGGGCTTGGGTAATAACCAATTAAATGTTTGTGATTTTTGGGTTGAGGCAATGAAAACCTGCGTCTTTACTTAAAAGTCATAGGCAACGCCAACGCCTAGTAACTGTTTGAACTGAATGCGTTGTACCCCGCGGTCAGTTACGATTCCGTTTGCATTTTTTACCTCATCAAATAAAATATCATCATCATAAATCAGGTGTGTGCCTATATTAGCGTTGATATATTTATTTACGATAAGATTAAAATTAAGTTCCCAATCAATGTCAACATTTCCGAAACTTGACAGATAATCACTGTAAAGGCTTAAGCGTTGTTTCATTTCAACGTTTTTGGCGACGGTAGTTTCCCAAGTATGGTTGATTAAAAAACCCAATTCTATAAATTTCGTCTCCCCTTCTTGAAGTATATTTCCGTCGGTATTTAAAATAGCTTTTTGGACTCCAAAAGCACCATTATTCGCCAAGTCTTGATCCAGCACAAAAGTAGATTTCAAGGTCACAGGAGATATATACAGGTTAATTTTTTTTCCTTCAGGAATATAAGAGGTTCCTGCACCAAAAAAGAAATACCCAGGTGCCATAAACCGAGAAATTGGGTTTTCTCTATCAGGGTATTTAAATCCACTATAAAACTGGGTATTGAAATTTGCCTTTGCCGAATAGTACCAGTTACTTATGGTATCTCTACGAAAACTGACTGCTGAACTAAAGCGTATAGCATCGTCAGTTTTTCGGGGCTTTTGATCTTCTTGAACATTTGCGCCATAACGTAGTTCTAGAATATTCTGCCATTGTATATATCGAAACTTGAAGTTGCGTTCAAAATTACCGTTTATAATTCCGGAGATTGAACTGTTTCCACCGGCATTCCAGTTTACAAAGGCAACTTCACTTAAGTTTAGCCCTATTTTGTTGATTTTTTCCCAAAAAGAAGGAACCCTGAAACGCTTAAAACGAGTGTTAAGTGGTTTTGTATTCTGATAAGAAATTTTAGGATTTACCAAATTCACTCCCCTAGGAATATAACGTACTTTAAATAGAGGAGAACGAATAACTATGGTGTCTATTACCGTAGAATCGGATTGAGAAATTACTGGAATAGTGTCTTGGGCAGAGACTGCTTTTATACCTAAAACAAGAACAAAAATAAAAATAAAGGAACTGAACTTTCTATTGCGCATGCACTAGGCTGTTTATAAAAGTTTCAATTGATAATTTATCTATATGGGCTATTTCGTGTAATTCAGAAACGCTGCCATGCTCAATAAATGTATCATCGATACCGAAAATATGAATATCGTTTTTGAATTTCATGGTGTTTGCAAATTCAAGGATTGCACTGCCAAACCCACCTGTTTTACATCCGTCTTCGATGGTGATGATTTGCTTATAGTTGCTGAAAACGCGCTCCAATTGGTTTTTATCTAAGGGTTTGATAAAGCGCATATTGTAATGACCTATTTCCTTCGAAGGATGCATTTCTTCAAGTAGTTCGGCTACCATATTCCCTATATGTCCTATCGATAATATAGCAATTTTCGCACCTTTTTTCAGTTCTTCGGATGTTCCGATTTTGATTTTCTTAAAAGGAGTTTGCCATTTCTTTAGAACACCTCTACCTCTCGGATATCGGATAGCAATAGGGTTTTTCAGCCCTAGCTGGGCTGTATACATAATGTTTCGCAGTTCGATTTCATTCATTGGAGCGAAAATGATGAGATTTGGAATGCAACGTAAATAGGCAATATCATAAACCCCATGATGAGTTGCACCATCTTGACCCACCAAGCCTGCGCGATCTAAACAGAAGATAACCGGTAAATTTTGAAGGGCAACATCATGAATTACTTGGTCGTAGGCGCGTTGCAAGAAAGTAGAATAAATATTGCAAAAAGGCACCAAACCTTCAGCCGCCATGCCTGCTGCCATCGTAACTGCATGCTGTTCTGCAATACCAACATCAAAGGCTCTGTCTGGAATTTCTTGCATCATAAACTTCAAAGAGCTACCCGTTGGCATAGCAGGAGTAATGCCTACAATTTTGTCATTTTCTTTTGCCAGCTCGACTATAGTATGCCCAAAGACATCTTGATATTTGGAAGGTAAATTTTCGGAAGAGGTTTTTATTAGGTCACCGGTCACTTTGTTAAATTTACCTGGTGCGTGGTAGGTGACTTGATTTTCTTCTGCTTGTTTTAAACCTTTGCCTTTGGTTGTAATTACATGTAAAAGTTTAGGTCCTGAAACAGATTTTAGACGTTCTAATTCGGTTAGTAAAGCGCTGAGATCGTGGCCATTTACAGGGCCGGTATAATCAAAATTCAGACATTCGAAAATATTCTCGTCTTTGGCGATTCCCTTTTTTACGTTGGTCAAATATTTTTTAAGGGCACCTACACTAGGATCTATTCCAATAGCATTATCATTGAGTATGACTAATACGTTTGCATCGGTTACACCCATGTGATTAAGGCCTTCGAAGGCCATGCCGCTAGCTATTGAGGCATCGCCAATCACAGCGATATGTTGTTTGTTATAGGTCCCTTTTATTTTAGAAGCGATGGCCATTCCTAAAATAGCAGAGATAGAAGTAGAGCTATGTCCTGTTCCGAAATCATCATACTCACTTTCACTCCTATTTGGAAAACCACTTATACCTCCAAGTTGACGGTTTGATTCGAAAATTTTTTTTCTTCCAGTTAAAATTTTATGCCCGTAAGCTTGATGGCCGACATCCCATATGATTTTATCATTCGGAGTGTCAAAAATATAGTGCAAAGCAATGGTCAATTCCACTACACCGAGACTTGCTCCTAAATGTCCCTCTTTAGTAGCGACAATATCGATGATAAATTCGCGAAGTTCTTGGGCGAGCTTGGGTAGGTCGCTTTTTTCAAGATTTCGAAGGTCGAAAGGAGAATTTATGTTTTCTATAAATGCCATAACAAGACACAAATGTAAGGTAAATTCGGTTTTGCAGGGTGCTACAGATTAGCTTAAAGTTGTATTTTTACAGCTATGGTTTTACCCTACGACGATACGTATTTTATGAAAAAAGCCTTGCAAGAGGCTGAGGTTGCTTTTGAAAAGGGAGAAGTGCCTATTGGTGCTATTGTAGTGGTTCAAGACCGTATCATTGCCCGGGCGCATAACCTTACAGAGCAATTGAATGATGTTACTGCTCATGCTGAAATGCAGGCGATTACGGCAGCAGCGAATTTTCTCGGCGGCAAATACCTTAAAGATTGTACGATGTACGTTACTTTAGAGCCTTGCCAAATGTGCGCTGGAGCCTTATTTTGGAGCCAAATTTCTAAAATAGTTTATGCTGCAGAGGATCAGAAAAGGGGTTGTGGTGCGATGGGCGCAAAATTACATCCAAAGACTAAAATTGTAAGCGGTGTTTTAAAAGATGAAGCTTCTGAACTGCTCAAGAGATTTTTTGTCCAAAAACGGAATCTAAATTAAGATTCTTCTGTCTTCTTAGGTTCTCTACCTTGCATTTTTCGAACACTCTCATCGGTAAGCATATAGTCTTTAAACTTTTTGCCTTTGCTTTCTTTATAAAGAAAAAGGGGCATGGCGATAAAGAAAAGAGCCAAGGTTCCTGAACCAATATATTTGTTGGCAAGTGCTTCTTGGGTGTCTTCTAAATTGAAGCCATAAATAATCAATGCTGAAGATATAATTGTAATAAGAAGTATAAGGTATCTCATTTTGAAAATAGAATAGCGAGAATAGATTAGTCTCTTTTCTTTAGGCTTTAAATTACTGCGTAAAATTAATCAATTCTCTGCGATAGGCAGTTAATAGTTTTGATTTTGAAACAAAGCCATAATACTTGCCGTCCTTAATAACGGGTAGGTTCCATGCGCTGCTATCTTGAAATTTTTTCATGACCTGCTGCATGCTGTCGCTTCCATGAAAAATATATTCAGGAGCCGAATGCATAAATGTTGAAACGGTTGTGGTTCTGTATAAGTTGGTCTCAAACATAAACTCTCGTATGTCATCTAATAAAACAATGCCCACTAAAGCCTCATTTTCATCTATTACTGGAAAAATATTTCGCGTAGATTGAGAAACCGCTTCATGCAGCATTTCTCCTAAAAACATACTTGGTGTTACCGTTTTAAAATCTTGTTCTATTACGTCATCTAGCTGCATGACCGTTAATACGTTTTCATCTTTATCATGCGTTAATAAAGCGCCCTCTTCAGCTAATTTTCTTGTGTAAATAGTATAGTCTAAAGTGTTTTTTGTGATGAGATAAGATATAGCAGCTGTTATCATTAAAGGCACAAATAACTCATAACCACCTGTTATTTCTGCAATTAAGAATATTGCCGTTAAAGGGGCATGTAGCACACCTGCAATTAATCCGGCCATTCCGATTAGGGTGAAATTACTTTCTGATACTGCAAAACCTAAGCCTAAATTATTGATAACTTTTGCGACGACGTTTCCTAAAGCACTTCCCATTACCATAGTGGGTATGAAAATTCCACCTGCTCCGCCTGCTGCAAAGGTTGTGGTCATGGCAATTGCCTTGAACACCGTGATACCAAATAAGAGCGCAATTACCACCCAAATATTGCTTAGGTAGTCATCAAATGGAGTAGATCCGAGAGCCGATAGGTGATTTCCGTCTAGTAAATCACTAATGAAACTAAAGCCCTCGCCATATAAAGGGGGTATAAAATAAAGCATGATTCCTATGGCTAGGCCGCCAACCAGCAGTTTGTATTTCGGACTCTTCAAGGGTTCGAATAATTTCAAAATTCGGAAGTACATTTTGGTGAAATAGATCGAGGCAACTGCAGTTCCAACACCTAATAAAATATAGAATAAGGTGTCTTTTACTTCAAAATTATCAGTAAGTCTAAAATCAAAAAGCACCTCATTACCCAGAAAAAAATAGGAGGTGAGGACCCCGGAAACAGAGGCTAATAAAAGTGGCATTACAGAGAGCATGGCGAAATCGATACTAAAGATTTCGACAGCAAATATAATGGCGGCAATAGGTGATTGAAATATAGAAGCCACAGCACCAGCAGAGGCACAGGCAATGAGTAAAGAACGTGTTTTAGAATTCAAATGAAGTACCCGTCCTAGATTTGAACTTATTGCAGAACCTGAGGAAACAGCTGGTCCTAAAAGCCCAACAGACCCCCCGAAACCAACGGTAAGGGGAGCAGTTATTAAAGGGGTGTAGATTTTTTTCAAATCGATAATACCTTTCTTTTTGCTTAAGGCGAATAAGATGGAGGAAACCGCATGTTCTAGTTTTTCTTTATGCACAAACTTGACGTAGAGAAATACCAAAGCAAGTCCGATTATCGGCAAAATGAAATATAGCTGGTTGCTTGAAAAGGCAATGCCATTCGCTACAGATGATTGTATGAAAAAGGTAAGGTTTTTAAGCGTTACTGAAGCTAAACCAGCTAAAAGTCCAACAGCTACAGCCAAAATATGCGTAAAAGTCTTATTGGAGATATTTTTATACCGCCACTTTAAGAATTTTGTAAAGAGTTTTTGTATTGTGGTTGGCATATAATGAGTTTGCTTTTCTAAAAGTAATAAAAATGAAGGTGTAACTTTTCCTCTTACTCCACAAGGGATTTTTTCAAACCTTCTAAATCTTCCATATAAATTTGGCGTAGGCTTTCAACATAGGGTCGGTTATTGTAAAAACCACCATTGAAATCTACGATGGCGTCTTCAAGCAGCAGAGTTGCCTCCTTAGTTCTGTCAGTGACTTTGAAAATCATGGCTTTATAGTATTTTGCGTCAGCCGATTGCTTAAAGTACTGAATAACTTTATCGAAATTCTCCAATGCTTTTTCAGAATTTCCTGATTCGTAATAGGCAATACCACGATATAAGAAAGCTTCTAATTCAACCCAATCTTCACCGCTTTCTTCGGTTTCTTTGGCAATGTGCTTGTCCCAATAAGCAATTGAATTATCATAATCTTTAAGACCTAAATACGCAATGCCCCGCCAGAAATCTACACTATGTCCCTGTGGGTGGTCGATATACGGGGTAAGTGTATCGGAGGCATCAAAATCAGCAATAGCTTTTTTGTAGTCACGATAGAACCATAGATAGAGGTAACCACGCCAGGGCTGCCAAGTTTCCGGGTCATGTTTTACAGCGCCGTTATACCAATTCATCCATTTATGAGGAAGCCCTCTTTTTAAGTAAGTGACAGAAAGTTCTCTATAGGTCTCTGCTTTTGTAGAATCTAATTCTAAAGCATAAGCAAACGCATTCATATGCCTTGGTGAACCTTGGTAAAATTTAAATCCGAAGTCATAAGCATCTTGAACTTTTTCATTTCTTGTTTGACATGAAATAAAAAGAACTAATAAGATTAAACTAAGGCAGTATTTCAGTGATCTCTCCATTTTCTATTCGATATGAGATATACATATATGAATCTCGTTCATTACCCCGCAAAAAGTTTGGTTTCCACTTTTTTAATGAAACAGTAATATTTAAAAGTTGATTTACTAAATCGGCATTAAATTTTTTAGATTTTAAGTCTAAATCATTTTCATGAATTACATAGGCTCCAGCTTCCCCTTTACAATTCACAATGAATCTAAAATTCAAATAGCCAGCATCATCGTAATTTTTATTGACATATTTAGACAAAACCTCATTTCGCAAACCATTTTTATTAGAACTGTACTGCGTTCTTCTACTATTAGAATCTCCTTTTGCAGTGTTGTAATAATCTATAATGTCTGTGCTATCACAAACAGCAAAACCATCAGTAAATAAAGCTTTTTGTAAATCAATATATGCTACACGAGTTTTATATTCTCTCTCTGAAGGAACATATTTTTTATTAAAAGTATACCAAGCATATGTGTAAAGTGCTCCTAGAGTTAGTGCAATTATGCCCAAAGAAATACATATAATTCTTCCTGCTTTCTTCCAATTTACAACCATTTCTTCATGCTTTTGAAAGTGTTAGTTTTGATTTAATTAAGGTGTCATTTTCAATTGAATCAACCATAAATTTAGCAAGAGTTTTTCGGTTAATCGTCAAACTCGGTTTAGGTATATTATCATAACTTTCTTTTACCTTATGGTTTTTATTTCCATTTAAGAGCCCCGTCGGTCTGATAATCGTATAATCTAGGCTTGAGTTTTCTAATAACTGTTCTTGTTTTTCATGATCTATATAAGCGTGTTTGATGTTGCTGTAATCAATAGTCCATCGAAACCAAAATGGAATGTCTTTTCTCGTTTCTATTAGGCCCCAAGCAGAGCAAATTACAATTCGTGATATAGTTGCGTTTTTGGTTTGCTCAATAACATTTTTCATTACCTCTGAAAGGTAATTTTTAGGAGTTCTTAATTTTGACCAAGGAAAGTCTGAAGTTCTTGATATATTTAAAACACTTATAATTGAAGAACAACCTTGAAGGGCTTTTTCTAAATCAGTTTTATTGATGGGATTTCCTTTAAAAATAGTTAATCCATCTTGAGCCACTAACTTTTCTGGATATCGAACAAGGCAATTTACTTTATACTCTAAACTAAGCGCATAATTTACAATGTGCTTTCCTGTTCTACCTGTGGCCCCAAGAAGAAGTATCTTCATGAATTAAAGCTAATCAAAAAATCCTGCCTAAAGCAGGATTTTTAATTGTGATAACTGTTATAATTTATAGGTCTAATTTTAGACTAAGTTCTTTCAATTGTGCATCATCAATAGGGGCAGGGGCATCAATCATCACATCACGTCCACTATTATTTTTAGGGAAGGCGATAAAATCACGAATGGTTTCTTGTCCTCCAAGAATGGCTACCAAGCGATCTAAACCAAAAGCGATACCCCCGTGTGGTGGTGCGCCGTATTGAAAGGCATCCATAAGAAAACCGAATTGTGCTTTGGCTTCTTCGGGGCTAAACCCTAAATGCTTAAACATTGTAGCTTGAGTATCTCTATCATGAATACGAATAGAACCTCCGCCAATTTCATTTCCGTTCAATACCAAATCATAGGCGTTGGCCCGTACAGCACCTGGGTCAGAATCTAACAATGCTAGTTGCCCTGGTTTTGGTGAAGTAAACGGATGATGCATGGCGTGATAATGTCCGGTTTCTTCATCTAATTCTAAGAGCGGGAAATCTATCACCCATAATGGTGCGAACTCTTCTGGCTTTCTAAGACCTAATCGGGTTGCTAATTCCATGCGTAAGGCACTTAGTTGTGCTCTTACTTTATTTTTGTCGCCTGAAAGTACACAGATTAAATCACCTGCTTTGGCGCCAGTTACTTCAGCCCATTTGGCTAAATCTTCTTGGTCATAGAATTTGTCTACTGATGACTTAAAGCTACCGTCATCATTGCATCTTGAATAGACCATTCCTAAAGCGCCAACTTGCGGGCGTTTTACCCAATCAGTAAGTTTATCAATTTCTTTTCTAGTATATGAATTTCCTCCTGGTATAGCGATGCCAACTACTAATTCTGCAGAATTAAACACATTGAAATCTTTGTGTTGTGCAAGGTCATTCAGCTCACCGAATTCCATTCCAAAGCGAATGTCAGGTTTGTCATTTCCATACCGTTTCATGGCTTCATCATAAGTCATTCTTGGAAAAGATTCGATGTCAACCCCCTTGATTTCTTTTAATAAATGTTTTGTTAAGCCTTCAAAAGCCTTTAGAATATCTTCTTGTTCTACAAAGGCCATTTCACAATCTATCTGTGTGAATTCAGGCTGCCTGTCTGCACGTAAATCTTCATCTCTGAAACATTTTACGATCTGAAAATATTTATCTAAGCCACCTACCATTAGCAATTGCTTAAAGGTTTGAGGTGATTGTGGAAGGGCATAAAACTGCCCTTCATTCATACGACTTGGTACTACAAAATCACGAGCGCCTTCGGGCGTAGATTTGATTAAATATGGAGTTTCAACTTCTATAAAACCTTCATCAGAAAGATATTTTCGCACTTCCATCGAAACTTTGCTTCGAAAGATCAGGTTGTCTTTTACAGGGTTTCTTCGGATATCTAAATACCGATACTTCATCCGAATATCTTCACCACCATCAGTCTCATTTTCAATAGTAAATGGGGGCGTTTTAGATTCATTTAAAACAATAACTTCTTCCACCAGAACCTCTATGGTACCCGTAGCGATATTTGGATTTTTTGACGCTCTTTCAATTACTTCGCCATTGATCTGAACTACAAACTCACGGCCTAAACTTCTAGCTTGCTCTAATAATGTAGCGGAGGTACGATCTTCGTCAAAAACCAATTGTGTAATGCCATAACGGTCACGAAGGTCTACCCAAGCTACGAAACCTTTGTCTCGGGTTTTATGTACCCAGCCTGAAAGGGTAACTTTTTGACTGATATTAGACTCGCGTAATTCTCCACAATTATGACTTCGGTACATAGGGTATATTTAAAGTCACAAATTTAAGAAGTATTTATTAGTGTACTAGGTATTCAGATCAATAATTAAGCTGATAGTTGATTGGAGTAAAATGGCGCATTAAGGCTTCAAGAAAAACAATTTTCTAAAAAGGAGATCTTTTTAATTTCAAGTTGTAGGCGTAAAGTAATTGTAATAAACAGATACTAAAAGTAGGGCAATACACGTTAAATAAACTTAGCAGCTTGTTCTTACATTTGGCTATTAAGCCATAGGCAAATTGTCTTTTAAATTTTTAGTCTACCTATGCCCTTTACCGCTTCACATCCGGCAATCATATTGCCCTTACTAAGGCTACAGATTTTCTCAGCTTCTGGTTTAATCATGGGAAGTATGGTTCCTGATTTTGAATTTTTCATGCGTTTAAGTGGCCAGGGAATACACGGGCATACCATTGCTGGCATGTTTTGGTTTAATATACCTATAGCACTAGCTTTTATTTTCTTTTATCATCTTTGCATTCGAGATGCCATGATATCAAACCTGCCACTATATTTTAGGTGTCGATTTAAGCCTTTTAGCAGTTTCGATTTTATTACTTTTTTTAAATCAAATTACATAAAGGTCTTGTACTCGATTCTTGTGGGTAATATGAGCCATATCGCATGGGATGCGTTTACTCATGATGATGGCTATTTTGTTGGTGTACTACCCGTTTTAAGAACGACCATAAACTTTATACCGCTGTACGATATATTTCAATATGGATTTACTGCTTTAGGGGCGATTTCTATTCTTCTTTTTATTCGTAAACTACCAAGAACTAAAACCAATTATCAGACTACTATAAAACGTCAATTTACCTATTGGTGCATTGTATTAATGGGGGTTTGTTTTGTATGTTATTTTCGGTGGAATGTAGAAACCTATTTTGATTTAGGAGAGTTTTTAGTTGTGTGTATTGGTGGCTTCATGATTGGCTTAAGTATCGCATCTTTTATTGATGATCAAAAACAAAAAAGAAGCGCTTACAGAACAGCATAAAAAAAGAGCTTGAATACATATTCAAGCTCTTAACAATCTAATTTTATTTAAAATTAATTTAACGTACCCGTTTTTGGATTAATTTTCAATCAACAGCTTTTCACCTAATTGTGGGGCTGATTTTTTCCAACTTCTTACGCTGGTCTTTATACGATAGGTAATATTAAATAGCACCGGTACAATAATTAAGGTCAAGAAGGTTGCTACAATTAACCCGAAGATAACGGTCCATGCTAATGGTCCCCAGAAAACCACATTGTCACCACCCATATAAATTTTTGGATCAAATTCTGTAAAGAGAGAGAAGAAATCAATGTTCAAACCGATAGCTAACGGAATCAATCCTAGTACCGTGGTGATAGCAGTAAGAATAACGGGTCTTAATCTTGCTTTACCACTTTTGATAATGACCTCGGTTGCATCTTTCATTGGAAGCAAATCTTTGTCATTTAAATCTAATGTTACTTTTCTACGATCTATTAGAATTTGGGTGTAATCAAGCAGCACAACGCCGTTGTTTACTACAATACCCGCTAAGGATATAATACCCATCATAGTCATCATAATTACGAAAGACCACCCGGTGATCATCAATCCGCCGAAAACACCGATAAAACTCAAGAAAATGGCAATCATAATAATTAAAGGTTTCGAGATGCCACCAAATTGGAATATCAAGATCAGCATGATCAAAGCCAAACCACCGAAAAAAGCACCAACCAAAAACACCATCTGTTTGTTTTGCTCTTCAATCTGACCGGTGAAATCTAATTTGATATCATCGGGAAGACCTTTGTAGAATGCCATTTCTTTTTGAATTTCCGCAACAATTACGCCAGCATCACTAAACCCTGGCTTTAATTGTGAGTATATGGTCACCACCCTTTTCTTGTTTTTATGCTTTATAGAGCTAAACCCTGATGAGTTGCGCTGCGAAGCAACCGCGGAAACTGGAACTTCTTTAATTTTTCCTGAGGCAGGATCTCTAAAGGTGATATTCTGATTAAATAGCGCACTTTTATTATAGCGTATGTCTTCATTAAAACGAACATTAATATCATAATCTTCACCATCTACTTTGTAAATGCCAGCTTTTTCACCAAATAACGAACGCCGTAATTGTTGACCAACTTGACCAACCGAGACACCCAGTTCACCCGCTTTTTCGCGATCAACGATAACTTGCATAGAAGGTTTTCCTTTATTAACGTCAATCTTTAATTCTTCAATACCATCAATATTCTTGGTATTGATAAAGTTTCGAACATCTTCTGCGGAGGCAATTAGTTCTGTGTAATCTTTTCCTTCGAGTTCAATGTTTATTGGGTAGCCTGCTGGTGGCCCGTTCGCTTCTTTTTCAACAGAGATACCTACTCCTGGATAAACACCTGTAAGGGCTTCTTGAATTTCACCGCGCAGTTGTTCTGTGTCACGACCTTCACGATATTTATATTCTTTCATAGAAACAGTAACCTTACCTCTATGGGGCATTTCTGCCGAAGATCCACTGCTGGTTTGTGGGTTTCCGGCTCCTTCTCCTACCTGAGATACCGCAGATTCTATTAAATAATTATGCTCGCCGTCGGTATATTTTGGATTATTAGCTACAGCGTAAACCCTTTTTTCTATGATTTTAGTAAGCTCATTAGTCTTTTCAATGGAGGTGCCCTCTGGGTATTCTATATACGCATAGATCTCATTGGGTTTATTGTCTGGGAAGAACTCTATTTTGGTTCGTCCGCTTCCTATTGACATTCCGAAAAGCATAAATACAGCGAGGAGTAACAAGGTAGTTATTCCGAAATACCAATATACATTTCCACCTCGTAAGGCATGTTTGATTCTTCGCTCATACCAGTTTTCAAAACGGACCATAGCCTTGTTTTGAAAACTAGTTGCCGTTTTTTTAATCACGTATTTATAAACCCAGAATAGAAGAGCGGTAAGCAGCATAACTGAACCAAGACCGCGCATTGCTCCACCAAAAAATAATATAAATAACCCAAAACTACCTAGGATTGCACTAATACGAAAAAGTGCTTTTTTACTGAGTTCTTTCTCATCAATATCCATAAACTGAGATACCAACATCGAGTTCATAAAAATCGCTACGAATAATGAAGACCCTAATACCACTGAAAGTGTGATCGGAAAATATTTCATAAACTGTCCAAAAATACCTGGCCAAAATGCAAGCGGAACAAAGGCAGCAACGGTAGTAAGTGTTGATATGATTATAGGGTAAGCAATTTCACCGATTCCTTTTTTTGCGGCTTCTGTTCTAGACATGCCTTCGCTCATGAGTCGGTACACATTTTCAACCACCACAATACCGTTGTCTACAAGCATACCAAGCCCCATAATCATTCCGAAGAGAATCATGGTGTTCAAGGTATATCCTAGGAGAGATAAGACCATAAACGAGATAAACATCGACATGGGTATGGCAAAACCAACGAATAGGGCATTTCGGAATCCTAAAAAGAACATAAGTACCGTAACTACTAGGATGATTCCGAAAATGATATTATTGACCAAATCATCTACCTGATTCAAGGTTCTGCCTGATGAATCGTTCGCTATGGTAATATTTAAATCTTTAGGAAAGTAGTTGTCTTTAGCCTCTTTTACCAATTCTCGAATTTTGGTAGTAGCGTCTATCATGTTACTTCCAGAACGTTTTTTGATATCTAGCATAACTACACTTTCGCCATATTCGCGAGCGAATGTGGTTTTTTCTTTTTCAGTGAAAGTTACTTTTGCAACATCTTTAAGATATACTGCTGCTCCGTTCTCTGACTTTACAACAAAATTCTCTAGTTCTTTAGGGTTTTTGATTTCGCCTAAAACCCGAATTGTTCTCCGTTGATCGCCAGACTTAAGATTACCTGCCGACATCGTGGTATTACCATTAGAAATAGCACCAATAATATCTTGAAAGCTTATTTTGGCTGCCATCATCTTATAAACATCGACAGCTATTTCTACCTCTTTATCTTGTGCCCCTCGAATACCTACTTCCTTAATAGATTGCAGATCTTCAATTTCATCTTGCATATATTCTGCAAATTCTTTCAACTTTTCTACAGGATAATCTCCTGTAAAATTCACATTCATGATTGGGAAAGACTCTGATAAGTTTAGGTCAAAAACATTCGGTTCTAACTTTGCGTTATTGAATGTAGGCCAATCTTCACTAGCTTTCTCTCCGTCTACTTCATCTTTCACCTTTTGTTTCGCTTGATCTAGCGAGAGTCGTTCATCAAATTCGATAGTAATAATGGAATAATCTTCTTGCGAAGTAGAAGTGACTTTTACAACATTACTTATGTTTTTTAATTTGTCTTCTAATGGGTCGGTAATTAACCGTTCCACATCTTCTGCCGTATTACCAGGGTAAGGCGTACTTACATAGACGATATTTTGAATTATTTCAGGAAAATCTTCCCGAGGCATGGCTTGGTACGATTGAAAACCTAACCATAAGAAAATAGCAATCATCACATAAACAACAGATGCATTATCTATAGCCCATGATGCTGGTTTAAATTCTTTGTCGGCATTATTTTTCTGTTTACTGCTCATCGGTCTTATTTTTTAGAATTTCAACATTTTGACCATCTTTTACGCTTCGAGCACCCTCTTTAACCAATTGGTCGCCGTCTGAAACACCTGATAATACTTCAACCATACTTGCTTGTGTTTTTCCGGTAATAATCACCTTTCGATTAACTACAGCCGTATTTTCTCCTTCAGATTTTGTGGCGATATATACATATTGTTCACCGTCAGCATTTTCAGAAATGATGCTTTGCGGAATGGTTATGGCATTTTCACTGGTATAATCATTAAGGCTAACCTTTGCAGAAAGATTGGGTTTAATGTTTCCTTTTTTATTTGAAACCGGAATCTCTGCTGAGAATACTCTGTTACTCGGGTTGATAAAATTACCTGTCTGTCGAATTTCTGATAGCACCGTGTCTCCTAGTACCGGAAAGTACACGATAGCTGCTTTTCCTTTTTCAATTCCTCCTAAATAACTTTCAGGTACATCAACGCTGATATACATATTTGAAAGGTTGACAATGCGAAATACTTCAGCACCTGGTCCAGGAGAAACTACCGTGCCTTGGTCTTTAATCACATCATCGATAATACCTGAAAATGGTGCTCTAATCGTTGATTTTCCCAATTGACTTTGTGCTTGGTTTACCGCATTTTCTGTGGCTTGATAACTAGATTTCGCTTGAAGAAATTGAATTTCAGAGCCTATTTTTTGTTCCCATAAACGCTTTTGACGCTCGTATGTAGTTTTGGCTAGTTCAGCTTGCGTCTTCAATTGGGCAACTTGACTACTCATTCCGCCGTCATCAATGCTTGCCAGAAGTTGGCCTTTGCTGACCCTTTGTCCTTTCTTTACATAAACCCGTTGCAAAACACCTGCCATTTCAGGATAGATCAGTACATTTTGCTTGGTTTTCACATCACCTTGTAGCTCCAAAAAATGTTGAAATGTTTCAGCTTTTGCAATAATGGTAGTAACTAAAGGTAATTTTTCATTTCCTTTAAAAGTCGAGATGGCAGAATCCAATTTTTTCAACTGAGCATCCAGTGATTTTTGCTGTTCTGATAATTCGCTTTTTTTAGTGCGTATAGCCTCTAAGTCTCCTTGGATGATAAGATCTTCGATCGATGAGACTTTATCATCGCCACACGATGATAAAGCAAAGGCTACGATAAGGATGTAGATTACGTTTTTCATATGAATAGTATTAAGACCTGATTTATGGCAGGTAGGTTGATGTTATTTTCTTAGGATTTGTTGTTCAGTATTGTTTCTAATTCCGCCTTTTTATTGATGACCTCCACCATACTTTGCAAATAGTTTTGTTGTGCATCATATAGCTGTGTTTGCGCCTGACGAAGCTCAAAACTGCTTACTAAACCTTCAGCATATTTGATTTGATTCTTGTTCTCAATGCGTTCGGCAAGGTTGAGGTTATTTTTGGCAGTGTCATACTGTTCGATTGCAAGGATGTAGTTGCTCTTGGAGCTTTCTAATTGTAAGCGAATTTGTTCTTCCGCTTCAGTTAGTTGAGTTTTTGCCTTTTCAAATGCAATTTTTGCTCTAGCGGTTCCGGCACTTCTTTTACCTGAACTGAAAATGGGAATGCTTAAGTCTAAACCAAGTACCGAAGAATCGAACCATTGTTGGTCGCTATTAAAAAAGTTAAAGTTATCGGCAAAACCAGAAGTGCCGTAGTTTATAAAAGAATTTAAGGTAGGAAGGGCACGACTTTTGGCCAATTTCCATTCGTAATAGCGTTGTTGGTTTAAATTGGTTGCTAATTTGAAGTCTACATTGTTTTCTAGGTTGAACTCGCTTTCTAATAGGCCGAAATCGACTTGATTTTGTGCTAAATCATCCAAATTCTCCTCTAATTTAGTGGGGATATCAATAGCAATACCCATAACTAAATTCAGCATTTGTAAGGTAATACCTTTGAGTCGAATCGCATTTTTTAATTGATTGTCAACTGATGATAAGGTGATCTGTAATTGTTCTACACTCTCCTCATCTCCTAAACCATTTTCGTAGATTTTAGTGGTCTCAAAAAGATTTTTTTCTAGATTAGTTTTGTTTTTTTCAAAAATGGAGACACTTTCTTCAGCAAGAAGTACATTGCCATATGCTTCGGTTACTGCTTTAATAACCTCTAGATCAGTTTTTTCTTTAGTATTCTGGCTATAGCTTAAGAATGCTTTTGTTGCTTGAACCCCTACGATATAAGACCCATCAAAAATTTGCTGTTTTAAAGTGGCTGTGGCGTTTGCTGATTGTGCTTGCCCAAAGACTATCGGTACAAAATTGCCTGGTTCTCCACCTGCAAATTCTGCGGGTATTAAGGAGACAGGTTGTTTTAATTGGTTCTGATAACTAATACCACCCGTGATTTGAGGAAGACCAGTTGCTATGGTTTCCCATTTTTGTTTTTTGGCATCTATTAAATCACGATCCGCATTAAGTGCACTATAATTATTCTCAAGAGCAAATTCAATAGCTTCTTGTAAAGTGAAACTATAGGTTTTGGTTGCTTCCTTCTGAGAAAAACCGATACTTAGGCTAAGTAAAAATAGGAAGGTTAAAATATGTTTACGCATGCTACTCTTGATTTGAATTGATGATTTTATTTAGTATTTTTCTGCCTGTTGGTGTTACAATTCCCCGAAGATGATACTCTAAATAGTCATCCATCAAGGTGGCAATAGGAAACTGTTTCAAAGGAAAAAATTGTTGATCTTTTATGCTATGAACCCCAGAAAAATATATTCTAGAAACAAATTCAATATTCAAATTCGCTCTATATATACTTAATTCAATACCCTTTTCAATATTCTTAATAACGCAATCTTGCATTATTTCAAAGTGTTTATCTCGCAGTACATCATGAACCTTCGGATAATATTTTTGCAATTGATATTGTGGAGAAGATTTTTCGTTCTTTAAATTGATCATGACGAATTTTTTAATCTCATAAAGCTCTTCAATCGGGTTCTTTTGCAGGTCACAGATCTGATCAATACCGTTCGATATGATATCAAACATATGCATGGTACTATCCTCTACTAGCTTTGTTTTGTTTGCAAAATGGGTATAAATTGTTTTTTTAGAAATCCCCATTTTATTGGCAATATCATCCATAGTTACACTCTTGAAACCATAGTTCAAGAACATATCTGTTGCTTTTTCTAGTATTTTTTCTTTCATAATTTAACGGCGTGCAAATATAGGTCAGGAAACTTTAAAAACATTAAAAGTTTCCTAGGTTTAATATTTTTTTAACATAGCCGTATGATGAAGGTCGTTGTTTTGATTTGACGTATTTTTGAAGAAAATTTGCTACATGCATTCCATTGAACATTATCGAGATGAATTCATTTCGTATTTAGAGTCTAAAACAAAAACTAAAGACCCAATTAATCTTTATGAGCCGATTACCTATATCTTAAAGTTGGGCGGTAAGCGGTTGCGACCAGTATTGGTTCTTATGGCTACTGAAGTTTTTGGTATGGACTATAAAAAAGCTTTGGATGCGGCATTAGCAATAGAAGTATTTCATAATTTTTCTTTGGTTCATGATGATATTATGGATGACGCTCCTTTGCGAAGAGGAGAGGAAACCGTGCATGAAAAGTGGGATTTAAATACAGGAATACTATCGGGTGATGCCATGCTTATCAGCGCATATCAATTGTTCGAAAACTATGAAGGGGAGACTTTTAGAAGTTTAGCAAAACTGTTTAGTAAAACGGCGATAGAAGTTTGTGAAGGGCAACAATATGACGTTGATTTTGAAACGCGTGATGATGTAACTCAAGCAGAATACCTCAAAATGATTGAGTATAAGACAGCAGTTCTGGTAGCTGCGGCACTTAAGATGGGCGGTATAGTTGCGAAGGCTTCTATAGAAGACCAGAATAGCATGTATGAATTTGGTCGAAATTTGGGCATTGCTTTTCAGCTACAAGATGATTATTTAGATGCTTTTGGAGACCCTAAAACTTTTGGGAAGCAAGTAGGTGGAGATATTATTGAGAATAAAAAAACCTTTTTATATCTTAAAGCTATTGAAAATGGAACAGCGCATCAGAAAAAAGAACTTTCTGATTTATTTTCCATTCAACCGAAAGACCCTTCAGATAAGATAAAAACAATCAAGACTATTTTTGTCGACAGTGGGTCAGCTACATTAATACAAAAGGAAATAGAAAACTACACAGCAAAGGCATTCGATGTTTTAGACCAATTAAAAATATCTAGCGATAAGAAAGATTTGTTGCATTTGTTTGGTGAAAATCTAATGCGCAGAAAAGTTTAAAATAGTCTGCGTAATAATGCCTTAGTAAACGGAATTTTCGGGCTAGCCCAGATATTACCAAGGTCCTCGAGTAGACTGGTTTCTTCGTCAAGAAACTTAAATATCTGTTGCGGCTTCCTATTTTTAAAAAGGCTCTCGAAAATATGGAAGCCCATTGCATTATTGTGAGATAGTACATCTAAAAATAGAAGGTCATAATACCAGAATTTAGTTTTGAAACTTAAACTGTTTAAAGGCTTGCCTGTTTTTATATGCGCAATAAGCTTGGGTACTTTCTTAGTCGTACTCATGAACGTGTAACCCGTACTTGGTTTGGCCCAGCCGCCTGCAGTGCCAATATGGTAAATATGGGGTGAATCATTCTCATCGAAATTATAGCTAGTCATCGGAATACTTCCCATTTCAGTCTCCAAGATTTCGTAGTCTTTACAGCCCAAATTAATATCTAAATAGTCTTTGATAGCGGTTTCATATTCTTGTTTCTGAAGTAAATCTTTAGAAAATAGTGTGTACTCTACAAGTGCTTCATTCTCTGAAGTTGGTAGCACATACATAAAGCGCGTGTTTCCTTTTTGTGCGATAGAAAAATCCATATAAGTGGCTTGATCCACATCAAAAATAGGGTTTTGAGTTTTCACAAACCACCCTATAAAATGCTGTTGCAAGACTGGGTACTTATTTTGATGCGTTGCCATCTTATAGTCGAAAATACTATTAAATGCTTTATGACCTGTAAAGGTTTCTTCTGCGGTAGATACCACTACAATTTCTCCGTTGTCTACCACATCAGTGACTTGAACTTGTTTAAAAGCGATATTAGGAGCGTTTTCAATCCGTACTAAAATGGACTCATAAAAGTCTATGCCGCGAACCATTTTGTAGGCATACGGATTTATATTAAAACGACTTGAGAATTGTTTTCCTGCGAAATACACATGATTCCATTTCTTGTGTACGATAGCATCGAATTGCCCTTCTCCTTTTTCCCAAAAACACCAAGTGCGGTCGTTGGTTTGTTTGGTGTCTTTATCTAGAAGCAAGATAGACTTGTTAGAGAAAAAATCATCTCTAATCATTGCATCTGCAAGCATAAGCCCTGCTGCACCGGCGCCAATAATTATGTAATCGTAACGAGAATATTTTTTCAACATATAGACTGCAACTCATTCAAAAATAGCTATTAAAATCAGTTCAATCGATATCGAAGCCCGAAGAAACTGCGAATACCTTGATTGGGACCATAAACATATGATGGATCAAAAGTAAGGGCATTAGGGTTTTCTGGTGTGGCTATTACAGCGCCTCTAGTATCAAAAACTACATTCTTATCAAAAGGATCGTTGGCGCGTGCTATAATGAAAGGGTTGCCGCGATTTGGTGTCCAGTTCAATAGATTTTTAATACCCGCGTAGAACTCGAAATCAGCAAGTCCTTTATAAGTAAATTGAATATTTTGAATGCTCCATACTGGCGAGAAATCACTTCTGGGGTCATTTTCACCTAAGGTTGGCAAACGCATTGGGCCATACAGATTTCCGGTGTAATCGACAGTTAGTTTAAGGTTTTTGAAGTCGTATCCTGCGTTCCAAGTTCCGGTATAACTTTCGGTTAATATTTGACGGGTTGAAACGCCATTTTCGATTTGTTTTACATCTTGAAAAGTTCCGCCAAGTAGGAATCTAAATCCCGAAGGAAAAACCACATCAATATTTGCGCTCACTCCTTGTGAAATTGATTTTCCATTTAAATTGTCATATATAATTTGATTGGGGTTGGTGTCATAATCAGGTAAAATGGCATTGCTGAAATTGGTATAAAAAAGGGAAGCATCAATACTTGCAAAAGTGCCATTGTCAGCATATATCTTTTTTAAGTAATTAACATTTACATTAAATGAGCGTTCAGGTGATAGTTCTTCAGTTACAATGACATCACGCGCTCCAGTAAGGGCAGCATGCTCTTCGGTGAACAAGTTCACGACTCTAAACCCGGTGCCAGCATTCAATCGAAGAATGTCATTATTATTCATTTTCCAACGATATGCCGCACGCGGGGTATAAATTGAACCGTGTCTGCTATCATAATCATACCGAAGACCAAGTAACAAGGAATGCTTTTTTGCCAGACTGATTTCATCTTGTACAAATAGGCTTGGAATGGTCACTTCATCTGCCTTCACAGTAGCGGTGGTATTATCATCGTAAAAGTTATATCGTAATGCACTGCCTATAAGTAAATCATGATTACCTGCTTTTTTATCCCAAGTTAATTGGGTGAAACCAATGCGTTGATCGGCTATATACGGAATGTCTCCATAAACTGAATTTTGGGCATGGTCATTATAAGAGAATGATACTAGTAATTTTTCTTTCATAGGAAGTTGGTATTTGCCCAACACCTCCCAACGTTTGGTATAAATACTTTCACCATAGATTTCATCACCGCCTCGAAACTCCGGTGTCCATTGTAATTCACCTCCCCAACGTTCTTCATAAAAGAAACGTCCTGCCAAAGAAAGAATTCGATTTTCTTTACGTTGGAAATTCCATTTTTGGAAGACAGAAATACGGTCTTGAAGTGTCAAATCGGTAAAATTATCACCGTTGTTATCAACCAACTCATCGTAATTGAAATAGTTGACACCCAAAAGCAAATCGGTTTTACTGCCAAAATTAATTTTGCCTCCGATGTCTAAATTGTATTCACCCCAACCTGTCAGGAAAGAATCTACTGAAAAGTCAGGAGCCTCTAATGTGTTTTTTGTAATGATATTAATTAGGCCACCTACTGCTTCGCTTCCATAAAGACTCGAGGCAGGCCCTTTGACAATTTCAATTTGTTCGATAAGTGAATTTGGAATTCCTGATAAGCCATATACTGTTCCTAAGCCACTGACAATAGGCATTCCATCAATTAAAACCAAAGTATAAGGTCCTTCCAATCCATTGATATGAATATCACCGGTATTACAAACGTTACAATTGATTTGCGGACGAACTCCATTTACGTTTTGTAGTGCCTCAAAAATACTGGCAGTTGGATTCTTTTTTAAAAAAGTAGGGCTATAGACTTCCACAGGAACTGGACTTTCAGAACGCCGCACTGCTTTTAGAGTTCCTGTCACTACTGTTTCCTCCAATTGCTCAGAAGAAGTTTCCATAAAAATAGAAATCTTACGCCTTTCGCTTTTACCAATAGTAATGGTTTTTGAAAAGTTTCGGTAGCCAAGAACAGTAGCCCTTAGTTGATATTTCCCTTTTGGGATGTTTTTTAGCACATAAGCTCCATTTTCATCAGATGAAGTGCCCAATGTTGTTCCCTCTAAATAGACGTTTGCGAATGCAATCATGGAAAAGTCATCTGAAATAATACCATAAATTTCTCCGTCTTGCGCAACTAGTGAATACATGCTAAAATGGAATAGAACTGCTATAACCCAGAACATTTTTTCCCTCATCAAATTTTATTTTTTTAGTATAAAAAACTAATATTTAGACAAAACTAAATATTAGTTTTTACATATAAAAATGTATTTTTGTTTAAAGTTAATTTAGAATGACACTTTCTGAAGAAGATTATATTAAGGCAATTTACCATCTGGGCAAAGGCGAAAATTTGACAGTTTCTACCAATGCGGTAGCTGAACAGATGGACACCAAACCTTCCTCTGTTACCGATATGGTAAAGAAACTTTCAGATAAAGGCGTGGTCAATTACAAACCTTATAAAGGTGTTAGCCTTACTGGATATGGACAAAAAATAGCCCTTTCTTTGGTTCGAAAACACCGTCTATGGGAGGTGTTTTTAGTTGAGAAACTAGACTTTTCTTGGGATGAGGTGCATGAGGTTGCCGAACAATTAGAACACATCAAGAGTGAAAAGTTAATAGATCAATTAGATAAGCATTTGGGTTATCCACAAGTTGATCCTCACGGTGACCCTATTCCTTCTAAAAAAGGAGAATTTAAAAAGACAATTAAGAAATCATTGAACGAGGTGCCTATGGGTACTAGTGGCATATGTGTCGGAGTAAAAGACTCCTCACCACCATTCCTTAAATTTCTGGATAAGAATAAGATAGCGCTCGGAGATACAATTTTGGTGTTGGAGAAAGAAGAATTCGATGGTTCTTTATATATTCGAATAAAAGAATCTAAAATTCATATATCCAATCAGATTGCTTCGAACCTTTATCTTAAAATTACCGCATAATTTTTATACCACTGATTTATTTTTATTCTGGTTGGTGCTGTTTCTCGTTTCGAGTGTTGGTAGAGTACAAGATGTAACCGAGTCGCCAAACCGTGCAGCACAGATTAAAATAGCTTCGTCCTATGAATTTTTGAAGTAAAATAATGAAAAAAATAGCAATCATACAGTTGGATCGCTCTTAGTATTATATGGGCTTACTGATAATGTTGAAATGCGTTTGGGAATAGATTTTTAACAAGAAGGGCTTCGGGTTAATGAACGCTAGCCGAATGGAGTGCAAAGAGCTTATACGCCTTTGCAAATTAGGTATTGGAGCTGATATTATTGCTGAAAAGGGAATTTGGCCACAAGTTACTTTGATTGGAGATGTTTTTATTCCAACACCTGGCGGAAGCGATTTTAGACAAGATAACTTGGGTGTTTCTTTGAAAAAAGGGTATTACCTTACTTTGGGAAAAAACCAAAATGGCAATTAAACTATGATGTAGGAGGAGATTACCGGCTTATATTCCAAATAAGAAAACAGAAATAACGACGAATTAATATTGAAGTATGCAACAGATTACAGATTATTTTGAATCCATAAACCCTATTTTGGCGGCATTCTATGCTACGCTTTTCACTTGGGGTTTGACAGCTGCTGGTGCGGCTTTGGTATTTTTATTTAAGAATCCAAAGCGTTCTGTGATGGATGGTATGCTGGGCTTTACAGGCGGTGTTATGGTGGCTGCAAGTTTTTGGAGCCTCTTGGCACCGGGCATTGAAATGAGCCCTGGAGAAGGTTTTGTAAAGGTTATTCCGGCTGCGGCAGGCTTTTTTTTAGGAGCTCTTTTTCTTTTCGGCTTAGACAAAGTGTTGCCTCATTTACATATAAACTTTAAGGAAGGAGAAGCGGAAGGTATTAAAACACCTTGGCATAAAACTACGCTCTTAACCTTAGCGATTACACTGCATAACATTCCAGAAGGTTTGGCTGTGGGTGTATTGTTTGGTGGCGTTGCTGCGGGTTTTGATGGTGCGACAATTGGAGGGGCAGTTGCCCTTGCCTTAGGTATTGGCTTACAGAATTTTCCAGAAGGTTTTGCAGTCTCTATGCCCTTACGAAGGCAAGGATTATCAAGAAGAAGAAGCTTTATGTATGGCCAGGCTTCAGCATTGGTTGAGCCAATTGCA
Source organism: uncultured Flavobacteriaceae bacterium (assembly GCA_938029725.1). Lineage (GTDB taxonomy): Bacteria > Bacteroidota > Bacteroidia > Flavobacteriales > Flavobacteriaceae > Maribacter_C. The sequence continues at coordinate 68,547 of CALHGE010000010.1, read as the reverse complement.
GCAGTTATTGGAGCATGGGCGGTGATTACGTTTCAGCCTATTTTACCGTATGCCCTTGCTTTTGCAGCAGGTGCAATGATTTTCGTAGTGGTAGAAGAGGTTATTCCAGAGACACAGCAAGACAAGCATTCTGATATTGCCGTTATGGGCTTTATAGGGGGGTTTATCGTGATGATGACTTTAGATGTTGGCTTAAGTTAGGCCCAGAGCCATTAAATAGCACGAACTAATCTTGCAATAGCTGACTACGTTTTTTATCAACAATTGTTATTTATAGGCGCTCAAAGAGCAACGGATTTAATTCTATTGAGGCGATTACTTCTCATCTGAATTTAGTAGTTCATAACCTTGATTGATTCCTTTTTCCATGGCGGGTACACCTCGTTCCATCCATACAGGCTTTGCGTCTCCTTTCAAATAATAGTCAAAGAATTGTGCCATTCGAATGCTGAAATCTGTTCTATTCTGTAATTTCAAAGGCCAGTGTGGTTCTCCATTATAATTTAAAAACCAAGAGGGTTTACCCAACCTTCTTAAGCTTACAAAAAACTCAATTCCTTGATACCAAGGTACATGCCCGTCAGCATCATTATGCATAATCAGTAAGGGTGTATTGATTTTATCAATATTGAAGATGGGCGAATTTTCAATATATCGGGCAGGGTATTCCCATGGTGTACCTCCAATTCTACTTTGAGTATGCTCATATTGAAATTGCCGGCTTAGTCCTGTCCACCATCTAATGGCGCCATAAGCGCTAATCATATTTGGTACGGGTGCTCCGGCTTCAGCCGCTTTAAAAATATCGGTTCGCGTAACGAGATAGGCGATCTGATAGCCCCCCCAGCTATGGCCCTGAACCCCGATATTATCCCTATCAATAAAGCCTTTTTCTATTAGCGAAGTAACTCCTGGAATCACACAATTGTAAGCACTTTCTCCAGGATAACCAACGCGATACTGTATATCAGGATTGAAAATCACATAACCGCGACTTGTATAAAAACTATAGTTAATCGTAGACCTTTCAGCTCTTGGAGCTCTATGACGATGAAGCCCGTCAGAACTGCGTTCATAAAAGTTTACCAGTAAAGGGTATTTTTTATTTGGATCAAAATTCTCAGGCTTAACAAGCATTCCGGTAAGCTCTTTTCCATCTAAGGAAGTCCAGGTCATCAATTCATTGGTACCCCAGTTGTAAGATGCTTGCTGAGGATTAGCATCACTTATTCTAGTGAGTTTTTTAAAGTTAAAATCTGAAGTATGTATATCGGGGAATACTCGGAAAGACTCTTTTGTGAATAACAATTGATTGCTCAGTTTTGCCTTTTTTGCGTTTGCAAAGCGATAGGGGCCAGAAATTAAAGGAGTTAACTTATCATTCTTTAGATTGTAATTTGCAAAACCAGAATTTTTTGTTGTCTCATTAAAAGTGGTGAGCAACCAAGCTTCCTCTGAATTTAAGAAACGCTCTTCTTTATCAAGCTTGACATAACGATATCTGGTTTTGGTTTCTCGCCCTTTGGTTAATCGATTTCCTTCTCCAGATGTTGGATCGAATTCCCATAAATCGTAACGGTCATAGAGCACAATAGACCTATCATCTTTGGTAAATCCTGCCGCCCCATACGAATATGGGTAATCGGGATAATCATGCCGCTCGCTATAAAAAATCTTTTCTTTTGTCAACGCTTTACGAGAGCCAGAAATGACATCATAAGCAACCCAAGTACTGTCCTTTCTACTATATCCAAAGGCAAATTTCGCTTTTGGACTCAAACGTAGTCCCTCTGATTTTTTCAGAAGGGTTTGTGTCTCCCCTGTCAAGGTATTCACGACACGATAGTCATAATCTTTGTATCCTGTCCATTGACTTTTCAATTCATAAGGGGTAGATGTATTTGCCAAAGCGTAGATAGAGTTGCCCTCATCGCCAAGCTCACTGCGTGGATAATTAATAGTTGCCAATTGTATCAATTTGTTGGTCTGCAAGTGAATCGCAGTTTGATAGGAACGTACGCTGTCTTTTTTTAAGTCTATTTCTTGAACAGTATACAACCGTGGTTCATTGTAGGTCCATACCTCCACATTTACAATATCTTCTTTGGTTAAAGTGGTGTCTTTAATAATAGGGGGTTGGCGTAAGCCAAAGAATAATTTGGAGGCATCTTTTGAGAAGCTGATTTTACCATCTGAAGAAACCAAATATCCTTTAGGGGCTTTCTCAGCATCCATAAGTTTTTCCGCTTTCGAAGAACCTTCTTTCCAGTGAAATAGCTCATTTGGTCTGATTTGAATTTTAGTGGTATCGGTATCGACCACAAAACCTAAGTTTTTGCCCGATTCACTCAATTCAAGTTGAAAGTATTTGGCTTTCTTGGCAGTGTGAATATTTTTGATTTTTCCGTATTCAAGATCTATTACAAATACACCTGCTTCACTTTCGAAATCACCTCCTGAGCTACTGTAAGCGAATGACTTGCCTTTCTTGGCAAAAGTAAAATGAGTGACAAACTTTAGGGTATCCTCTTTGTTGGTTTCGAGATTTCGCAGTACAACATGATAGCCATTTTGCTTTCCAACCTTTTTAGACTTCTTTTTCTTTTTAGCTAAGGTATCTTTTGACTTATCGTTCTTCTTGATCTCTTCCAATTCGTATGCGATATAACCCGACCATTCTTTTGGAATTTTATAAGATTTGATGGCCGCGATTTTTGTAAGTTTCTTAGTATTTAAGTTTAGTATTGCCAAGGAGTCTTTAGGCAAGTCTTTCTTCTTAACTTTTCTGCTTTTCATAGCAGTAATACTATCTTTCCAGGCAGTTATGCTAAAGAATACATGCTTTGAATCGAAGCTAAACATTCCTTTCGAACTTCGTTCATGTTCAAAAACCATAGCGCCGTCAATACTCTTTATTTTAAGAAAATTATCCTTTTCTCCTTTTTCCAGAGAATACAAGACATGTTTTCCATTTGGTGCTAAGGTTGAACCTTGAATAGAATTCCACAGGGCATAATCTGTATGGGTCAATATTTGCTTTTGAGCGAATACTGAAAACGAAAGAAGTAGAACAATGACTAGGGCGAATTTTTTCATAGGATGACATGAATTTAGCTAGTTAAATATAGAACATAATCTATTAAAAGAAGTTCAAATTACGAAGGGCTATTTTTATTGAATACTATTGACAATAGTTGATGCAAAGTACACGTTATCATTACAGTGTTAAAACCTATATTTGATATAGGTATTTGTGTTACTAATACTCGACACACTATGGGGCAAAAAAAAATACATTGGTTTTGGAATATTTTGATTGTAGTAACGATTCTTATATGCTTTTGTGCTTTTGCAGCTCACTATAAAAATTGGACGCGTATAGAGCCAGGTAATATGACTATTCTATCAGGCATTTATTATCACGAATTGAAGTATGCTGATTTAGACAAGGTGGAGTGGGTTGAAAAAATTCCCCCAATGGTTCGTCTCAACGGTTTTTCAGCATTTGAAAAGGGAAAAGGGGTATATCAAGAATTCAAGGATACGCTCACCGATAGAAAGGTGTACGTTTTTGTTGATAATTTTGAACAACAGAAAATTCGTTTGGTGCGTCAAGATAGATCCCAGCTATATTTGAACCTAAAAGATTCATTGGAAACCGTTCAACTTTTTGACTTGCTTCAAAAAAAATTAAAGGGTTCGCCGCTGGACTGATACATGGAAGTTTTTCGAAAAAAATGGAAAATGAAAAGGATACAATACATACTCTTGATGTTACCGCTTTTTGGCTTTACGCAACACACGCTTACGGTGAAAATAACTGACTTGAAATCTTCGAAAGGTCTTATCGCTTTGGGGGTTTACAATAGCTCAGAAACCTGGCTCGAAGACGGAAAAATGTTTACCGGTGTTTTTGCTGAGGTGGAAGAAGGTGACACATTAATAAAGCTTAAAGACTTACCTTCTGGCACTTATGCAGTTTCGCTATTTCACGATGAAAACGGAGATAGAGAACTTGACAAAAATATATTTGGTATACCTAAGGAAGACTTGGGTTTTTCAAAAGGAAAATTAAAAACCTTCGGGCCACCAAGTTTTGAAGAATGCTCTTTTGAAATGACCTCAGATGTCGAAATAAAAATTCCGCTGAAATAAGCCCGCTTAAGACCTTATTAAGTCTTTGTGCTTTAGCGGTTTAAATTGTGATTCGGTAACTCAAACAATAGGTCTCGTCAAGTAACTAACCAAATTTATTCATTCACTGTTTTAGTTGGCGTAAGAAGTAATAGCGTCTATTTTCTAGCAATACGCATGTAATCAACTTCTAGAAAGCTCAAGTAATCGCTATCTTCGATCTTAAATTTCAACTATGGTTCTTCTCGCTCATTTTATCGGTGCTCTTTATGGTTTATTGGCTGTTGTTTTTGGAGCCTTTGGTGCTCATGCACTAAAAAAAACCTTTTCTGAAGAGCAGCTAAAAAGTTTTGAGACAGGTGTAAAGTATCAAATGTACCACGCCATTGTATTACTGATGCTTGGTTTCAATCTGAACCTCACCACCTCCTTAGAAAAGTATATGATTTACTGTTTTATATTTGGAACTTTTCTTTTCTCTTTTAGTATTTATGGATTGGTACTCAGTGCATCTAAAGGCAAGAAACTAAAATTCTTAGGCCCAATAACACCGCTCGGAGGCTTGCTTTTGGTCATAGGATGGAGCTTGTTATTGTATTCCTTTGTTCAAAATATTGTTTGATTTCTATAAAACAAACCGATAGGTAGCCTTTATCAAAAAGATATTCTGAGGTTTTTCGTCATTGAAGATATTGTTTCCCAAATCATCAAAGAGCGCATTTTGAGGGTTTCCTGATTGTGCTAAATCTTGAGACCAAACCAAGAATATTTCTGATCCGGGAATATATTCCCAACGAACAACTAGGTTTGATCGAAACTGCACGAATGAAAAATCAGGATCATCAAAACTAAAATCGCTTATATTATCTAAATTTTTATCCACAGAATAGACACCATCTGTAACCGAAATTTGATTTTTAGAAAATACTGAGATGCGTTCATTGAAGGTCTCACCCATAGGATTAATTACTTCCTTGAACTCAGAATACCTACCTCTTGAAATAAAGGGCTGCCCCCAATACTGAATAGTCAAATTCGGATTGATCGTATAATTCAATCGCAAAGACATGCTTAGGGTTCTTTGATTTACAGTACCTGTAAGGTATGTCGTTTCTCCGTTTAGATCGATATTGTCAATGTATTGCAGCTTATCCATGTTAATGCCATATTCAGGGTTTGCCGAAATACTCAATGCATTAAAGGGTTGATAAGTTACGCCAAAATCAATGTTGTACGAATTGTACGAGTTATCCGCTCCCTTTTGCCCTCTGTGAAAGACGTTAAACCGAACCTTCTTTCTTCTGTCTGTATTATACCCATTAAAGAACCCAATTTCAGATGCTTGACGCAACCGAGGCCCACCCCGTAAGGCAAAATTAGAATACTGTTTTGGAGCATAGTTGAAACCAATATTAGTAAACCAGTTATTATCCCAGTTTTGCCAGCTATTGGTGTTGAAACGAAGGCTATTGTGGTTGCCGCCAAAATCCCAAACACTCCAGTGGTTATAATTAATGCCGACTCTTCTAAAAGTTTCGGTGGGTTTTAGAGTTTGATAGCCAATCCACGTATAATGTCTAATATCATCAGCTTGACGTTGGAATCCAATATCGTTTAATTCCAATTCAGGAGACCTCCATGTGGCGCCAGTTTCAAATTTCCAATTTCCATTACCAACCTTTCCGAGTTGTAGATTACCACCTGAGCCTGTTAGTGAGGTCTTAGTATCATCGACAGAGACGTGATTAGCACCTTCGCGTTGAAATAAATGAGCAATTGATTGCTGGGTGTTTGAGATAGCTTCTGTACTGCCGGCGACATGACTGAAAATAATATTTCCACCAACATACCAATCACGTTCATTCCATTGGTGTTTAAAATCAAAACCACCCGTGTAGGCTGATTCATGTAAGAACTCTAGCTCTGGAGTAAGTTTATCTCTGTTGGTTGCCGTAAAAATTCCACCTACAAAAGTATTTCTATCGTTGAAATCTTTTTGAAGGCGACCAACAAAATAATTAGTTAAAGGCTCAACTACTTCTCTTCGGCGCTCACCATTCGTATCAATGGTCGCATATTTCTTGGCGGTAACACTTTCTAAAACTCCGATAGACCATCCGTTTTTGGTTTTACCACTAAATTTGGCCGCTCCTAAAATAGCCGTGTTTTCAGGCTGATCTACAAATTCACCGTTTTCTGTAGCAGGAAACCCTTGCGGACTCCTTCCTATTCTTCGCGAATAGAAAATATTATCAAACCCGAAGGTATTGCCAGCTTCAGACTGGCTAACATTGTAATCAAAAATATTTTTGTTTTCTACAAAGAAAGGCCGCTGCTCTCGAAAGAATATTTGAAAGCCGTCTAAAGCAATAGCGGAGGGGTCAGCCTCCACCTGACCGAAATCTGGATTTACGGTTAGGTCTAAGGTTAGGTCATTGGTGATTCCTATTTTGGCATCTAATCCTCCGGTTAACTGACCATCATTGCCGTCTCGAAAAGGGTTTCCGACCTCAGCTTCATAGGTTTCATATTTTGCCACCGTATAGGGTTGAATTTCTAATTGTTTTTGAGGTTCAAGGTTTATCAACCCCTTAAGTAAACCAAATTCACTTACAAAACCAGGAGTGTCTTGTTTGATGCGCTGCCAAGTTGAGCGTTCTTCTGCACGAAAGTATTGGCGCGAGACTTGAAGACCCCAAACTTGCTCTCCAGATTTTCCAAATTTTAATTGGCTTAAGGGAATTTTCATTTCAACGGTATACCCTTCTTTATCAGTATTTGACTTCGTATACCAGATCGGGTTCCAGTTTTCATCTTCATTGCCTCCATTATTTGATTGAAATAGATCTGCTTTAACACCCGCAGCCGTGGTTATAAAACCGAATGCAGAGCGCTTGTCATGATAGCTGTCGATAAAAAGACCGACCCAATCTCCTTGAAACCCATCGCGTCTTGAAAGGCGCATTTCTATTTTATCAGGATCACTATCATAGGCCCTAATTCCTACATATAGGTACTTTTGATCGTATACAATCTTGAACTTAGTTTGATGGTCAGGCTGCGTATTTTCATCAGGTCTTTGCTCCATAAAGTCACCTTCCCATGCGACAATATCCCAGGCGATGTCATCTAGAAGGCCATCTATCACAGGTGATGTCGTTGTGTCAAGAAATTTAGTAGTATAGCTTCTTTGAATTACTACATCGGTAGAATCTTGTGCAAAAAATAGGGTTTGCGCAAAAAGGATTGCGCAAACCGTTATTAGGTTGGTCTTCATGTTTTTGATTTTTGATTGATGTGCTATAAAGACGCCGTAAAAAGTAAGTAGTTACAGTAAGGTCGAATTTTAATCTTTTTTTAACAAATAGAGTTAAATTATAAAGACCTCTTACAACCTCAAATACATATTACCGTTAATAGTATTCAGCCGCAATTGATTGGAAGCTTTTCCAAGAGAACCACTTATTTTTTGTCCCACATGACGGTCAGTGGAAGTAAATTTTAGTTTTTCATCTGCATAAATAGCTCCATGTATGGTTTCGGCGACTAAATTCGCATTGCTTACCTTTAAATCGATTTCGCCGTTTATGGTGCTTAAGTCTAGGGTTCCTGAATACTTTACAATAGCAATATCACCATTGATAAGGTCCGCTTCAAATTTGCCTTCAATCACCTCAGATTTTAAATCACCATTAATGCTGCTAATTTTGAAACTAGCATTTTTTGGAATGTATATGACATAATTGAATTCGTACAGATCTCCTGTATTATAATGTCTTTTCTTTTTATCAGTATTTTCTTTATTCCATTCATCATGAAACGCCTTAAAAACCGGTTCAGCTTTTGAAGCTATGGAAATGGTATGAGACCCTGCTTCGATATCTAATTCGTAACGGTCTTGAAATTTATCGTCTTCGGTTCTAATATTGGCTTTAAAATAAACGCTTGACTTGTTCCAGGTTTTAACTTCAATTTGCGAGGCAAATTTTACTTCAACATCTATAAATTGATTATTATAATCGATGTTCTTTTCGATAATTTTCTGGGCTTTTGCTGTACTGCTGATGAGGCATAACAAGGCGAGAATTGCTAAATTTTTCATGACGGTTTGTTTTTTTGTGTTGAACCCGCCTAACGGAGGGCATGTTAATTTCAGTATGGATTGCTTATTCTTTTCTCAAATAGATATTTCCGTTTGTAGTTTTTAGTTGGAGGCTTACACCACCGCCATTAATGGCTTGCTTAACTTTATGCACAGAAATCGACTTTAAATCATCTTTTACTGGAAATTTCAATTCGAAATTAGTGTAGATCTCTCCATTTACTGAGCCTAAAGACAGGTTCGCTGGTGTATTTCCAGGTAATTTGATATCCAATGCGCCATTGGTAGAATATACCGTGATAGGAGAACTTTGATGTATCGCTGTAAAGGAAATATCAATGCCCCCATTCAATGAGTTTGCGGTAACGGGCCCACTAACATTTTCAATTTTGATACCGCCGTTTAGCCGAGCATTGGCTTCGATTTCGCCCTTAAATCCATATATTCTAATATCACTCTGGCCAGTACCATTGGTAGTAACTGCGATATTTTGATTTGCAGGCAAGTAAATTTCAGCGCTGCCGTTGTTCCATTTTCTAAGGTTCCTTACGATGAGGTTGTTGCCTTCTTTTACGACATAGAACCCAACATCTGTATTATCAGGGCCACCTGAACCAACAAGCTTCAGCCCGTTTGCTTTCTGCGGAATTTTAGAGGTGCTTTTTCCTTTAATTCGCATTTGTTTTTCATTATGCGTTTTTAGAATGATTTCAGCTTTTGATTCAACCTTGACCCATTCGATTCCGGCCAATGATTGCGTGTAATCTTCTTGTGCGGTTAAGGTCAAACAAAGTTGTAGTGCTAAAAAGGTTATTCCAATTGATTTCATGATTTTTCGTTTTTTGATGCTTCGACTACGCGCAGCACAGATTTCTAAATAATATTTGGTAATACTAACTCGAGTTCTTCTTTTACATAGGGTTGTGTGTCATCTTGCTCTAGTAAATATTGCATAGATGCCGCTGCTTTTTTTTCTTGTATTTTACCCAACACTTGAATAAGCGTGATTTGAATTCCTGGATCTTTTTCCATTTTTAATGCCTTGATAAAGCTGTTTTTTACAATTTCAGAGCTTGTAAATTCACTCAGCACTTCAACAGCAGTTCTTCGTACGTTAGTATTTTCATCGTTTAACATGCGATCGGCTAGGGCACGTACAATAGCTTCATCTGGCTCGTTGAATTCTTCAATGAAGTGTACACCTTGTATGCGCTTGCTCGCCGATTTGTTTCCCATTAAAGATAGCATAGCCGTCTGTTTGAAAGCTTGCGATTCATTCGTTAGTTGCGCAATCTCTTTACTTGATATTTGCCCTTGCTGTTGTTTTCCGAAGAAATACACACCAACTAATAAAACTACACTTGCTGCAATTTTTAGAAAAAAGTTTGTCCAGTTCCTATTTTTTTGAAAAGCTGTGCTAGACATAGAAACTACTTTTGGACTGTTTTTCTTCTCTAATTTGATTTGCTCGAAGAAATTAGCTTTCAATTTTTCTGATGGGCTAATTTCTTTTTCTGATTCAAAAGCGCTCCATAAGGCTTTTAAGGCATTCAGTTCCTGCGAACATGAATTACAAGTCTTTAGATGTGTTTCTATAGTTTTCTTTTGCGCTTCGTTCAAAAGATGGTCTAGATATTCTGGTAGTAGTTCTACAATATGATTCTTCTCCATCGCTATGAATTTTGTAAATAAATGGTCTTTAATTTTTTTAATGCTCTACTCACTTTGGTTTTTACCGCTCCAGGAGTGCTTCCAATAATTTCAGCCAGATCATCGTATTTGATTTCTTGAAATCGACTTAAGATCACCAATTCTCGATCGGAAGCATCTAACTTGTTGATGGCGAAGTACAAATCTGAATAATCTTTTTCTTGCTCTTCTTCTAAAAGTATTTTATGATGAATAGTTTCAATGTTTTCAGTAGTATTTGAAACTCTTCTAAAATGCGTGTTTAAACTATTTCTCGCGATAGTGAAGAGCCAAGACACGAACTTTCCGTTATTATAAGAGGCTCCATACTTCATTAATTTATAAAAAACTTCCTGTGTTATATCTTCACTTAACATGCGATCTCCACTCATCTTATGAAGAAAGTTAAAGACGTGTTTATGGTGTCGTTCAAAAAGAACCTTGAGAACATCTAAGTTTCCATTTGCTACTTTTGCCATTAAGATTTCGTCGGTCAACTTTTCCAAAAAGTATTTCTTTTGTTGGTCTTCATAGGTATATAGTCTTGAAATTACAAAAGGTTACATCAAAGCAGAAAAAAATCGCAACAAACTGAATTGATGCGATTTTATGATAGTAAATATGTGGTCTTTTGCTTTTATTCGTCACTCGCTCCAATCGAAGTGAATTCTTTGATCGCTTGATTAGGCTCTATGATATCATGGCCTTTCCAGAATTCAGGATCGTAATTTGGCATATACTTTGGTAGCACAGTATGCTTCTCTTTAAACGACTCGTATTGCGCAGTAGTAATATTGGTTTCATCAAATACCACCAGTTCATGTCGGCTGATATTACGAAAAGCAGCATCCACTTTTATAAATAGTTCGTTTTGTTTTCTACGTCCTCTTACATTTTTGTTCTTCTCAATAATTTTAATGGGTCGTTTGAATCCTACGCTGGTACCTTCACGAACATCACAGTAGCTTAAATGGTACTTTTCATTGTTTTCTTCTTTTGTAAAAATAATTTTTCCTTCAGTCAAGTATTGATTCATTGAAATGCCCAATAGACTAAAATCTCGAAGCGATTTTACATTTTGAAAGTCCATACGAATTAGGGCGAAGTCATCCGAATTGATGTAAAGCTTTCCTTTGAAATCTTCTGACCTTTTAGGCGTGAAACTGATTACGTAAACCGCTGCATTGCCTAAATAGGTAAAATCTTCAAGTGCTAATTCGTATCTGCCTGGTTTGAAAAGCACATTATAATCGGTATCCTCAAAAACGGGAAGATTTTCATAAAGATTACCCATGGTATTCCTTTTATATCTGGTGATCGATTTTTTTCTATCCTCTTTGTTCTTTTTTTCTTCCTCTAGTTTAGCATTGAGGGCTGAAACGTCAGATGAGTCAACCTCCTTTTCAAAGAGCTCATCACCATCAATTTTAGTTCCAAAAAGGCCTGATTTAATCTTAAAATAGGAGTCGGTCTTTATATTTTTCTTTAAAATTTCATTCATTTTTCCTTCAAGTTCCTCAAGGTCAAATTCCAAACTTTTATCATATAGTTCAGAGGCCTTGATAAGACCAAGTTTTTGCTCCTCACTATCACTACCTCCATATAAATCACCTAGGGCTTCATAGTAGGTGGTGTTGTTGGAAGGTGCCAGGCTTATTAGGCTATCAATGAATTGTTTGTTAAAGGCGGCTATGGTAGACTTTTTTAATTGATAGTCGGTCTTCGTTATTTGACCGCTGTAGGTTTCGCGTAAAAAGACACGTTTTTTAGCAAGACCTAGATTATAATTTTTAGAAATATTCTCCTCCACTATTTCTAAAATTTCTTCTGGAGTATAATTTTTGTTGCTCACAATTACAGGGTTCAAATCTATAGCCTTAGCCGCAAGAATAATTTGCTTTTCAGTAAACTGACTCAAAGGTCGTGCAACAGATTCATAGCCAATACATGAAATTAACAAAGAATCTGTAGGTTGAATAGTAGGGTCTAATTGAAACGCAAACCTACCTTCTTCATTGGTGATCACCCCTTTGTTTTTTAATTGTACCGTTACATATGGAATCGGCTTCATGGAAGCTGAATCAACAATTACTGAGGTCAAGGTTTGTGCATGCCCTAGTGTGTTGAATAAGAATAGTAAGAGTAATTGAGGTATGACTTTGGACATAAATACGAAGTTAGAGCAGGTATTGAGAAACAAAAAAAGTGATAGCTAGCGAACAAAGCATCCGTTTTTGGTTTTTCTTAATACGGATTTATCCTTTTTTTAACGGAATGTACTATTGCGCTATAAGGAAGACGATACGAAATGATGTATTGTTACTGAGAAGTTGAAGTTTTTTGTAATCAATTGGACTTAAAAGGTTAATGACATCCACAATCGCCTTGTCCACAGGCTTTTGAATTTGATTTTTTAGAAACAAAAAGAGCTTTGGGTAGAAAGAATTTTTTCACAATATAGCCTACTGCGATAAACAAGGTAATGTAGACTAAAACATGTTGAAAAATAGCCATGATTATTTCAGAATTTGGTACGTAATTAAAGCAACAATATAAGCAAAAACACTCATAAAAACTAATTGAGCTGCGGGCCATTTCCAACTGTTGGTTTCACGTTTTACAACGGCCAAAGTGCTCATGCATTGCATGGCAAATGCGTAGAAAAGTAAGAGTGAAATACCTGAAGCAAGATTAAAAATGGGCTTTTTTGTTTTTGGATCTATCTCTGCGGCCATGCGGTGTTTAATAGTGTCTTCTTGATCGCTTCCTACGCTATATATGGTTGCCAAGGTTCCAACAAATACCTCTCTTGCAGCGAAGGATGTGAGAACTGCGATACCAATTTTCCAATCGTACCCTAAGGGTTTTACGATGGGTTCGATCGCTTTTCCGGCGTAGCCGATATATGAATTTTCAAGTTTATAGCTAGCAATCTCCTGATTTTCAGCAGATAATTCAAGTTCTGTTTTTTTAGCTTGAAGAGAATCGCTAAGGGCAGGCGTATGTAGTTGATAAACTTTTTTACGAATGCTATCTTTTAAAGCGCTATTGTAATCTGCTAATTCAGATTCAATATTAGATTGGTTGAATTCAGAAAATCCTTCTGTTTCAATTCTATTGTGCACAATAGACTCGGCATTTTTGAAGTCGTTTGAAAATCCATTAGAGCCCAAAAACCATAGAATAATAGAGATCGCCAAGATTATTTTTCCTGCTCCAAAAACAAAACTCTTGGTTTTTTCTAATACCGTGTAGGCAACATTTTTAAAAAGAGGAAGCTTATAATTAGGCATTTCTACCACAAAAAATGAGCGGCTTTTGATTTTCATAATTTTATTCAGCACCATGGCCGAAAGGATAGCCGCGCCAAAGCCAATAAGATATAATAGCATAAGGGTCAGTGCTTGGTAGCTTAAGCCAATAAATCGGCCTTCAGGAATTACCAATGAAATGATGATAAGATAAACGGGCAGTCTAGCCGAACAAGTAGTAAATGGAGTGACTAAAATCGTAATCAAGCGTTCTTTCCAGTTTTCTATAGTTCGTGTAGCCATTACAGCGGGTATGGCACAGGCAGTACCTGAAATAAGCGGAACGACACTTTTACCACTAAGACCGAAAGGGCGCATCAAGCGATCCATTAAGAAAACGACACGACTCATATATCCGCTTTCTTCAAGTAGCGCTATAAACAGAAATAAGAATGCGATTTGCGGAATGAAAATTACAATGCCGCCAATACCGGTTAAGATTCCTTCAGCAATTAGATTTGTAAAAGCACCAGAGGGCAGTGTAGTTTTAACCCATTCACTTGCTGATACAAAAAACTCATCAATATAATCTTGAGGAACACTACTCCATTCGTATATCGCCTGAAAAATAACAAGTAAAATAAGGAAGAAGATGAGATAACCAAAGACTTTGTGGGTTAATACCTTGTCTAAATTTGCGCGAAAACCTTTAGCCGCATTAGCATCTACCTTATAGGTTTCTTTTAAAACTGCGTTTATAAATTGATACCGTAGTATAGTCTCTTTCTGTTGTAGTCTTTTTAGTTCAGACTTTGATTTTGTAGAAAAAGAAGAAGCATCTTTGATGATATTCTTCTCAATCGGCATGAAATTAACATCTTGAGTAATGACCAGCCAAAGTTTATATAAATCTTCGTTTGGAAAGGTATTTTGTAAACGTTCAAAATACGCAGGATCGATTACCGTTGCGTCAACATTCGGTTGCGAGGATAGATTTTTATAATCGGCAATGAGCACTTTCAGGTGCTCAATACCCATATTTTTTCTTGTACTGACTAAGGCAATTTTTGTGTCTAGTCTTTTCTCTAGCTGCTCAATATCTACCGAAATGCCAGTTCTTGACATTCTATCGGCCATATTGATCACCAATATCGTTGGAATCTTAAGATCTTTAATCTGAGTGAATAGCAGCAGATTACGTTTTAGATTTTCAACATCTGAAATGACAAGGGCCACATCAGGATGATTTTTATCTTTCTTGTTGAGAAGTAGTTCTACGGCAACACTCTCATCCAACGAAGTTGTATTGAGGCTATAGGTGCCAGGAAGATCTAAAATATGTGCTTTAACGCCTCTTGGTAATTTGCAGATACCCTCTTTTTTTTCAACAGTAATGCCAGGGTAGTTTCCTACTTTTTGGTTTAGTCCGGTAAGCTGATTAAAAACAGAAGTTTTACCAGTATTCGGATTTCCTATGAGTGCGACATTGACCTGTTTACTCATAATGCGGTCGTGTCTTCAATCATTTCTAATTCAATCTGAAGTGCGGTAGATCTTCGAATAGCAATATGGCAACCATTCACATTAATATAAATAGGGTCATTGAAAGGAGCAACTTGTACCAGTTCAACTTGATTACCGGGTAGACAGCCTAATTCTAGGAGTTTAATAGGCAGCAAATCATCAGCAAATTCTTTGATTATTCCTTTTTGTCCACGTCGTAAATCGGCTACTGTCAAACCCAATTTTTATTTAGATTGATTATAAGTAAGGAGCAAAAGTAGGAGAAAAACTTGAAATTGAGGATGATTTTTAGATAAATTGATTAATAATTTTTCTTTACTCACATTAGTTTTATCATTTTGCAAAGTACATACAAGAATACCCTACTTTTTTTCAACAAAAATTGGTTATCTAGTCTTTGGTATAACAGTTTTATGATTTTAGAAGTTCATAATGTCCTTCCATATTAAATCATTCGCGCTACACTTCTTATTTCTATTCGCAAGCCTTTCTACGTTTGGACAGAAAGCCACAGGTTTTTACTTGGCGTAACTTTTCTTTAAAATATTTAGATCCTCCATCAATTGTTCTATGTCTTCCATTTTGGTGCCATCGTAAAAACCCCGCACCTGTCGTTTTTTATCTACCAGCATAAAATTTTCTGTATGAATCATGTCGTAGGGTCCTCCGTCTCCATTAGTTTTAACGGCCATATATGATTTTCTAGCGAGATCGTAAATTTGTTTCTTGTCACCGGTGACTAAATTCCATAGGCGATCATCTACTCCTTTTTCCAAAGCATATTTCTTAAGTTGAGTGACCGAATCAATCTTTGGAGTTACAGAGTGTGATAACAAGAGGACATCATCATCTTTCAGGCGCTTTTGAATCTCAACCATGTTTTTGGTCATAATGGGGCAAATGGTAGGGCAGGTAGTAAAGAAGAAATCGGCGATATAGATCTTGTCTTTATAATCTGCTTGAGTAATTGTTTCACCGTTTTGATTGGTCAATGAAAAATCAGCAATAGTATGATATTTTTTTACGTACTGTAGTGATTCGTCAACAAGTTCAGGATTGACCATTGAAGGCTGATAAATAGGAAGTGTTCTCTTTGGTTGCAATGCATTATAAAAGAGATAAATAATGATAGCTGAGATACAAAATAATACCCCTAAAAAAAGTTTGTATTTGCCGAAGAACGAGTGCATATCAATTTTCAACAAAGATACGGCAGACCTATTAGGTGTTCAAGAAATCGATGGAATACTGTTGCTAAATCTTTCTTAAAGAAGTGTTTTCCAAAATACTTTCTTTTTATAAGACCTTGTAAAGACGTACTTTTGTGCGTTTTAATTTTAGAAAATTTACATGGGATTACTTATTCAAATATTAACCTTTGTTCTAATTATATCAATACTTGTGGTTCTGCACGAGTTTGGCCATTATCTACCAGCAAAGTGGTTTAAGATAAAGGTTGAAAAATTTTATTTATTTTTTGATTGGAAGTTCTCACTCTTTAAGAAACAAATTGGTGAAACTGAGTGGGGTATTGGTTGGCTGCCTTTAGGGGGCTATGTGAAGATCGCCGGTATGATCGATGAAAGCATGGATACTGATCAAATGAAGGAAGAGCCCAAAGATTGGGAGTTTCGAAGTAAACCAGCTTGGCAAAGATTGATTGTGATGTTAGGTGGAGTTACCGTTAACTTTTTTCTGGCATGGATCATTTATTCAGGACTGTTGTTTAGTACCGGAGACACCTATATTCCTGCCGATAGTTTGAAACACGGTATTCTTGTTGATTCAATAGGTCAAAAAATAGGATTAGAAACTGGAGATAAAATCTTGGCCATCGACGGAAAGAAATCTACTAAATTTAGTGATGCTTCATTGGATATACTTTTGGGAGATGAAATTACGGTTAATCGTGATGGGCAAACCCTTACTTTTCCAATAGCAGATGAGGGTAAAAAAGATTTGTTAAGCCAGGGCAGAAATTTTCTTTCCTATAGAATGAAGCCTTATGTTGATAGAACCGTTGAAGATTCAGGGGCCGCTAATGCTGGAATTAAATCAGGAGATTTAATAACCGCTGTAAATGGTCAAACGGTTAATTATTTTAGTGAGTTTCTTGAATTGATGAAGGCTTTTGATGCCGAGGAAAAAATCTCAATATCAATTGACAGAGCTGGAGTAGCCAAAAAATTTGAGCTCAAACTTTCTGCAGATAAGAAAGCGGGTATCTATCCAAATGTTGATGATTTAAGGATAACAGACTCTTACGGTTTGGTCGCTTCTATTCCTGCTGGGTTTAATAGAACGATCAAAGTGCTAACGGATCAAGTTCGTCAGTTTAAAATCATCTTTAACAAAAAGACAGAAGGCTACAAACAGGTAAAAGGTCCAATAGGTATTGTTGAATTGATGCCAGCAACTTGGAACTGGGGTTTCTTTTGGAATTTTCTTGCTATGTTTTCTGTATGGTTGGCCTTTGTAAACCTATTACCGATACCTGCACTTGACGGAGGTCATGTAATGTTCTTATTATATGAAATGATATCCGGCAGAGCCCCTAGTGAGAAGGTGTTGGAAAGAGGTCAGATCGTTGGTTTTGTAATCGTTATGGGCTTAATGGCGGTTGTTTTCGGTAATGATATCTGGAATATTATAAATAAGTTTTTATAGGAGTAAAAAAATAATGGTATTGTTTCAAACAAATCATCTTTTTTTTGTTTGTGGTATTTTAAAAAACGATTATCTTTGCATCCGCTTTAAGAAATTAAAGTGTTTGATTTTCCTCCTTAGCTCAGTTGGTTAGAGCATCTGACTGTTAATCAGAGGGTCCTTGGTTCGAGTCCAAGAGGGGGAGCTTCAATACATAAAAGCCATTCAGGAAACTGAATGGCTTTTTTAATATCCTTATAGTTCTTATTGAGATTCAGAACCCCAAATAATACCTTTCCTATTTTATAGATTAGCTAGCTCCCCTTTTATATGACCAAAAGAATCACCAAAAAACCGAACAAGCTCCTCTTGAATTTCATTAGAATAAGTGACATAAATAGCATAGCCTAAGAGCAATACAATAGCAGCTATTACACTAAAAGATATTCTTGAAAAAAATAATTTATCAGATACTGACATGGTGGTTGGTATTGGTTATCAGCCTTTAAAGTAAGCAAAAAAAAATTAATTAACAATTATTTAAGAAACACATGGTGAGGTTGCCATATTAATTATTGCGCAGCTATTGGTGACGCATCATCTGCTGACCTATTTTTCAACCAAAAGTATAGTAAGGTGAAAAGAACGATTAATATAGCTGGAAATAGGACCATAGTACCTAAGGTCGCTTGACCAGAGACCAATTCCAATTCATCTCCAGTAAATCCTTCTGCCGCTGCTGCCGCCTTGTCAGAATCTATCCATCCACCGATTATAGGTTGAAAAATAGAATTTGCAAACATACCAATTGCTCCTATAATTGACATGCCTAAGGCGCCACTTTTCGGAATCTTAGTAGCTACTAATCCAATCATATTAGGCCAAAAGTAAGCTATGCCGAGTGCAAAAACGATGGCGGCTACATAAGCCATTGCCCCTGTTTGAGTACTAAATAAATAGATGCCTATGGTGGCTAAAATTGCCGACCCAAGTAAAACACCTGTTTGATTGAATTTTGCTACCATATCGCCCCCAAAGTATCTAGCGACTGCCATTAGCCCTGCGGTAAGAGCAAGAATTATCATCGGCTGAGCGCCACTTTTAGCCAAGATTAGTCCCACCCATTGATTCGGGCCAAATTCTGAAATAGCGGTTAATGCCATACAAACACCAATAAAGAGAAACAATGGTGTTGCTATTGCTTTTAAGTTTACGCCAATAGTTGCGGCTTCTTGTACTTTTGCTTTAGGCCAAGATTGTCCAAAAAACAAATAGGCGTATATAATCGCAGGTATTAAGAGCAACCAAACTTGGTCTTGACCCATAATATCGTTGCTGGCCATAAAGCTTGAGAGCAAGCTACCTACTGCGATTCCTCCGGGAAACCACATATGAAAACGATTCAACATTTTACTCATTCGGTTGCCTTCATAGGCATCGGCAATCATTGGGTTGCAGGCTGCTTCAGTACATCCATTACCTAAACCTATTAACAAGTTGGCTACTAATAATAGCATATAGCTGCCTGAAAAAATTAGCAACAAAATACCAATAGCATGCGCAAAAAACGCGAACTGCATAATGACCTTGCCTCCTACTTTGTGATAAATAAGGCCGCCAATGACCATAGAAATTGGAAAACCTAAAAACCACATTGAAGTAATAAGGCCAGCTTGACCAGCAGTGAGTTCTAGTTCCGTTTTGAGTTGATCTAAAATACCAGCGGCTATAGCAAATGAAAATGCTGTTGTAATCAATGCAAAACAACTACCGTAAAAGAGTCTGTTTGCATTCGAAGGAGTATTGGTTTCCATAAGTTGTAAAAGTTAGTTTGTATTGTGAAACTTTTTGGTTGCTGTGTTGTTTAAGCCTATAAGTTTACTTACTTTTTTGCTATTATCATAATTAATTCGCTCAAGTCTTGCGGGTTTATCAAAAATACGAAGCTATGCTTTAAGGTAGGCAGCCTTAATGTTCGATAATCACCAGATTTTAGTTAAATTCAAATTCATTTTTAAAATACCTTAGCTATGAAAACCTCCCTTACGGTCATTTTGGTTGCCCTTTTGTTTTCTTGTAATCCATCTGTCGAAAAAAAGATGGAGAACGAAACGTCAGCACCAGTGCAAATAATAGATGTCAATTATAATCCAGAGGCTAGATTAAAAGAATTGGGGATTGAATTGAAAACACCCGGAACCCCTGTAGCAAATTATGTACATGCGGTCAGAAGTGGTACGCTTTTGTTTTTAGCTGGAAAAGGTCCTAAAAAGGCAGATGGCAAGAACATAGTGGGAAAACTCGGGGCTGACTTAACTATTGAAGAGGGTTTTGAAGCAGCACGACTTGCAGGAATCAATCAAATTGCCGTGTTGAAATCTGAACTCGGAAATTTAAATAAAGTAAAACGTATTGTAAAAGTGAATGGAATGGTAAATGCGATTCCTGAATTTACAGACCAGTCTAAAGTCATTAATGGCTATTCAGATTTAATGGTCGCAGTATTTGGAGAAAGAGGTAAACACGCTCGTGCTGCGGTAGGAATGGGTTCTTTGCCAGGTAATATGGCAGTTGAAGTTGAGATGATCGTTGAGCTTTACGAATGAAAGACCAAATTCATTCGTAGGTGATTTTGTAAAAGAAAGAAACTGGTAAAAGTCAGCTCATCTCCTTTTCCAAATCTCATACATGGGTTTGCCTTTGCTATTCTTTCCGGTATGGTGCCAGTCATCCCGTTTGATTTCGTAATTGAATTCCAAACTAGCTCCAACACGGTTATTATCCCTAGAAAAATATTCGATATTTTCTGCATAGACGCCGTTTTTAGAACTGTAGTTTCCGCCACCAGTTCCTTTGAACGTCATGTCTTTGGTATCATAGGCCACCCATTGAAATCGATCATCCATTAAAAACTTTAATGTTTTTCTCGTATCTGTTTCCCCTCTTCGGTTTTGACCTTTATCCGGACCCCGGGTAGCAAAGAGCCATGAGCCCTCTAAATCTTGATGCCTGTTGGCTTGTTGTTTAAAAGATAGTTCGGAGTCTCCAGTGAGCTTCAGGTAATCTTTTCCTATTTCAAAAGCTAAGCTCAAAGAATTAATGGAGTCTGCTGCAAAATTTGAATTAAACTCTAATTTTATTTTCAAGTTGCCTTGGTAGGTAGTATAAAAACCCCCAAGAGTTTTGATGAATTTAGCAGGTGATTTTTCATACACGGTATGAATGAAATAGTGGCTGCTTATTTTCAACTCGTGCGTTTTATTCTCGACATTCGAAATATAAACTCCAGGCTGAATTTGTGCCAAGACATTAGTGCATACTAAAATTATAAAAAGCAAAGCAACTGTTAATTTAGATGGTTTCATAATGTTGGTTCTCTTAACTAGGTCAAACAAAAGAATAGCAATTATGGAATACTTAAAACACTTAAGTGTTCAGGTTTTTAAACATCTCGGAAGTAGTTCTTTCCAAGTCAAATTCTGCTTTCCAGCCCCAATCTTTTTCAGCTTTTGAATCATCAATACTACTTGGCCAAGAATCAGCAATCGCTTGACGTGAGTCTGGCTGGTAACTTATCTTAAATTTTGGTATATGAATGGCAATGCTTTCAGCAATTTCTAAGGGTGTAAAACTCATCGCTGCGAGGTTGTAGGAAGAACGAATTTTAATTTTTTCAGCATCGCTTTCCATTACTTCCAAAGTAGCACGAATAGCATCATCCATGAACATCATAGGGAGTTTAGTGTCAGCACTTAAAAAGCTTGTGTATTCACCATCTGATAGGGCTTTGTGATAAATTTCTACAGCGTAGTCTGTCGTGCCACCACCAGGCATGGTTTTCCAACTAATTAAGCCAGGGTATCGTATACTGCGCACATCTACACCATATTTGTTATAATAATATTCGCACCATCGTTCACCTGATTGTTTACTGATACCGTAAACAGTGCTGGGTTCCATAATGGTATTTTGCAAGGTATGGACTTTGGGTGTATTGGGCCCGAACACGGCAATACTTGAGGGCCAAAATATTTTTGAAATCTTCTTTTCTTTCGCCAAATTCAAAACATTAAAAAGAGAATTCATATTCAGGTTCCAAGCACGCATAGGAAATTTTTCTGCAGTAGCGCTCAACATCGCAGCCATCAGGTACACCTCGTCAATTTCATAATAAGCGACTAGTTCTTCAAGCGCGTCATAATCTGTAGCATCCAAAAGCTCAAAAGGGCCAGACCCTACCAAATGTTCGTTTCCTTCGCGAATATCACTAGCAATGACAACATCACTACCGTGTTTTTTTCTTAAAGTGAAGGTGAGTTCAGTTCCAATTTGACCACAAGCACCAATGATTAGAATATTTTTCTGCATTAAAATCGAGTTAAATGAATTCTTGTATAAAGATACCGTTTATTAAAATTTGTACATTCGCCTTATGGGTAAAACATTCGTTTTAGGCATTTTTTTAATGCTGCTTGTTTCTTGTAAAGGAGATAAGAAACAAACTATTTCAGAAGATAATTCCGCTTTCGAAATTTTAACGAAGGCCTGGCCGAAAAAAGCTGCTCCAAATGCTAAAACCGCAGCAATATTGCTGGATTGGGAAGCATTTAATGCACTACAAATCAGCTTTGATGCATTGTATAGTGTTGAAAACACAGCGGATTTGAGTTTAGTCTTAGAAGATTTAATTGAGAAACAAAAAGAGCTAGAAGAATCGAAATATCCTGAAGCTTTCGACAAGCCTCAAATTAAGAGTAGGCAAAAGGTCTTCCATACCTTTGTTTTGAAAACAAAAGGAGATTTAATTTACAGTATTGATTCTAAAAAATCAGTCGTAGAAATGATTGAAGCACATAATGTGATATTGAATCAAATGAACTCAATTACCAGTAACACTTTAGATTTAAAGACGCTTTTAGAAGAAGTTGAAAAATAATAACTGCTCTTGTAACAAAAAAAGCGAGCTACATGGCTCGCTTTTTTAATAGCTTATTAAACTTTAATTCTTAATAGCTGCAGCGGGCTGTTCTTTTCTAGAAGTAAGCGCCTGCTTACTTAAACTAGCCAAATTAAAACTTGGGTCAATTTTCAAGGCTTCATCAATAAGTGCTATTGCAGCATCAATATTATTTTTGTCTTTATTGAATTGCATGAGTCCTTTCAAGTGATAAAAAGCAGCTTTTAGAGAAGCTTCGTAGGGTTGTTGTCTTTCGTAAAAAGCGTGCTTCATGTCTTCTTTGACATTTGTCATTCCATATTCAATATTAGTTTCTGCTCCTGCAATATCACCAGTTTGAATTTTCAAATCAGCCAATTCATACGCTAAATATGAATTCTGATTTCTAGAAAATAAAACTTCAAAGTGCTCAAGTGCTCTTTTAGGTTGGTTTAAGGCCTTCAATGAGATTGCTTTTACCTGAACTGATAGGTCTGAATCTGTTTCGTTTTTCACAATACCTATGGTATTCAAAGCCTGCATATGTTGGTTATTGTTTGCGTAGATATAGGCTAAAGTGTCTCGTCGCTCTTGTGAGGGGGCAATTATGTTTAAATGTGTAATTGCGTTGATTACGCCACTTACATCGCCTTGTATGCGCATTTCTTTATAAAATGCTTCGTAATGTTTTTGTAATTCGGTATTCGATTGTGCCGTTCCTAAGAAACTTAAGGACATAACTAGTACAAAAATAACTCTCTTCATCGTATTCTGGTTTTATTATTTTTTGGTGCGCTAAACTATTAAATTTATTCGTACCAAGCTGTTAATAAAAGCCTTAAAAGCTATAGTTACTTCTGTAGGTAACAAAAAAGATGCCCATTAAAGGCATCTTTCTTATTATTGGTTTGAGGGTTTTGTTATTTAGACCGTTTGCAACGGCAAACTTTTATTGGTATCAGAACTTAGTAAACTTGCATAAAATGCAATGCTTTGGTTGTCATAATCTAAGCAAGATTTTAAAAAATCGTGTAGATTTCTGAACCACAAATTTACATGTAGTGTTGGCATATAAAGATTGACCGTTTTTGGGTCGTAATCTTTATCGTCCATTACAAGCTGCATCTCTACCCGTCTTCTGTGATAATCGATTGAAACATCTGTTGCGTTGTAATGTTTTTTTAAAATAGCAACATGCAATGTTTCATACTTGCGGCTGGTTTTTCGCTGAGGACAACTTTGGGCAATTAAATATTCCATTTCCATTAGAATTCGCCCTTTTAAATTTGAATTTTCCATGGCAAAAATGTTTTAATTATCTATTAAAGTTATGGTTTGGTTGATGAAAAGGAACTTACTTTAACAGTAGAATGGTGACTTTGTTGTGAATCGTTACATTTTTGATGTGTAGACCTGCTATAAGGTTGTAGTGAAATCGAATTTTTTAACATTTAAAAGGATTTCTGAGTGCACTATTTTACCATTATTAGAATTACATGGCTTATAATCAGGTGCTTGTAGATTTCTTTTAATCGCTTCGGAAGCGTAGTAATTTGCTTTTGAAGGATGATAAGGATAGACCCCATTTAGGGTTTCTTTCCACCAAGAATTATGTATAACTGACTTAATAATTCGAATACAATCGTTGCGGTGAATCAGATTTATAGGCGCATTTCCATTGGGTAAATTTTGCCTTCCTGAGAGCATGGTAATAGGATGTCTATGGGGTCCAATTAAGCCGCCAAAACGAATTACGGTAGTTTGTAAATTGATATCGTTTGCGAAGATGCTTTCGGTAGCCAACAGTTGTCTTCCTGATTCAGTTGAAGGTTGGGGTACGGTTTCTTCAGTAAGCTCACCTTCCATATCGCCATAAACTGATGTGCTACTCACAAAAACTACTTTCTCAATGTCTGATAGTTTTACTTCCTGATGTAGTAATTGTATTTTTTTAATATAGCTTTCCTTGTGCTCACCTCTTAATTTTGGTGGAATATTGACAATTAGAATAGCAACACCTTGTAGAAAATCTGAAATAGCTCCTTTTATTTTATCCTCTGATAAGGTAATTTGAAAAGGAGTTATATGTTCTTCTTTCAGTTGCTTGTGTTTTTCTTCGGATGTAGTACTACCATGAACTATATAGCCATCTTCAGCCAAAGCAATGGCCAAAGGTAGCCCTAGCCAACCGCAACCCATAACAGCAATTATTTTACTCAAAGCGTATAGTTTTTGTTACCAAGATAGCATCATTTAGAATGAATGGCATTGGAATATTGTGCGCGGGCCTAGGAGGAATCGTAAATTGAGGATTGCTCAGCAAGTCGTTAGAGGCTTCATACAGGGTCAATTCTAGAACAGAATCTTTTGGAATACTCAGCTGCAAGTCGGTATACTCATTGTTGCTTATATAATGCGTTATTAATTTTCCGCCTCTTCTTTTTTCAAGATAATACGTTGAGAGTTCAATGGTGTTAATCGTGGCGGTTTCCAGTGTTGTATTTGTAAAGACTTCAAGTCGGTTAACATGACGCTTAGGCGTGATACAAATGTCTAGAAATCTGCTATTTCCTATAACAGTATCTCTCGTTTTTTCTACCTGCATTTGTGCAATTTCTTTGGTAGGAGCATCAGCAAAATAGGTAAAACCAGAGCTGTATTTGCTGCTAATCGTTTGTTCAGTAAGTTTAGGTTTCTTTTTATCAGACCCGAAGTATTGAGCGGTCCAATCGGAAAGTACATTTTCATAAGTGCCCCATTGTGCTGTATTCGTATTAGCGTTCATAACATATAAAAGGCTTGTAGGTTTGGCATTTTCTTTGTCGAATCGAGAATTGAAATGCGCAGAAACCATACACCCTAAGAACAGAATCAAGCCTAAATACCCCAATGTTTTTTTCTTTTGATAGAAACTAAAAACCGGTAATAGCAGAAGAAAAGTTAGGGTTACAAATAGGGTAGATGCTGCCATCATTTTAAGGCCAAGCCCGACAGGAAACATTTTTACAAAAGGCGCATAGATGAACAAAGCAGGTAAGCTCAAAAATGTGAGTAAATACGGGTTAGGCATTTTCTGATTGAGTACCACCATGAAGGCTGCTAAAACAGCGAAAACAGGAATGATAAAAAAGCTCGCTCCTGATAAATAATGACTAACTACTGCACAAATGACCAGCCAAAGTAAGATAGGAGCAATCAATAAATTTGCCGTTGCCACTTTTTTAAATCGATTGTAGATCAAAAAACAAACCGCTACTGAGAAAAGCGTAAAGGCAAGAATATAGGTATGACCGTTATAGGTAAAGCCATGTAGCATGTCTTTATAGCCAGGGTACATCCATTTTAAAATTGACCAGCTAAAATAACCTACGGCACCGTTGATGGTCAATGCTAAAAGCATAGGAAGAAACCCTTTACCAACTTCCATCAGATGCAATACGTTTTTGCGAAATCCATGAATTAGTAGCAGTACAAAACAAAGGATAGCCAAACCAAACATAGGCCATATCCATTCAAAGGGGTAAGAGACTAGTTTGAAAAAGGGAACATTGAAATAAATAGAATCATTTAAACTTTTCATGGTCGTCAAATCTGTTTGACTAAAATGATGTAACAAGGGCATCAAATAACTTCCTTGATGCGCCATAGTCTTTTTATCTAGTCGCGCGTAAGTGTCTTGAGCTGTGTGATAGTCAAAATGATCATCAATAAAGGCAAAATTAAAGCCTTCGATGTCCCCTTCTTCTCGAAATACAGTTAAATCTGTATCATTAGGTAGCATCTTGTAAATACTATATGCCAATGAATTGGCTACTGGATAATCAGGGTTTGCTTTGGTAAATTCCTTAATTAAAGTAGCGTTTCCACGATTGGTTTCTACGAGCATATAGCTTGGCCCGCCACTTCCTCGGGCTTCGAAATTAAGAACCAATCCCACATCTTTTTTCCATGGGTGTTCTTTTACGAAGATATCAGCGCCAAGCAGACCTAATTCTTCAGCATCAGATATTAAAATGATAATATCATTCTTCGGGCTTGAATTGCTAGCTAAAAAAGCGCGAATTCCCTCCAAAATTGTGGCGACACCACTGCCGGCATCACTAGCACCAAAGGAAGAATGTGTACTGCTGTCGTAATGCGATAAAAGAAGCAGGGCTTTTCCAGATTCAGAACCTTTAATTCGTGCAAGAACGTTGATGGTTTTACTTAGGTTGCCCCAGTCTCCAGCTGAATACCCTTCTTGTATAGTAGTTTCTAGGCCCATCTTTTTGAGTTCTGAAACGATGTATTCGCGAACCTCTTGATGTGCTGGAAAGCCTACGCCGTGTGGTTTTTGAGCAATCTGTTTTACATGTTCAAGTGCTTTATCAGTAGAAAAAGAAGTTTTTTCTATAGATGCATTACTTTTATATACAGGCATTAGGGAGTGGAAACTCCAATACATAGCAAGAACAATTAAAAGTAGTGTAAGTAGTGATGACGAGCTTTTCATATTGTTTTAGTTGAAAGTCTAAAAGTATAAAATTCTAAGCGCATATTAGTTTTAAAGCCTGAGATGAAATTTAAACTGGCGCTACAAAGGTTCTAGCCTATTAGAGCGGTACAACGAGTAATTGTAAAAGGCGTTGATTTTTTCCCTATATTCAAGGCATAACCTCGCCTGTCAGCTCCGACAGCCTAAAACCGCAATACTATGGGAATCAAAAGTTTTCAAGGCCCTAGAGCCAAAATAGTTTCGAATAAAGAGTATAACGCACCTATATTGGTAACTGATTATATGACCAAGAAATTGATCACATTTACTCCTGAACAATCGATCTTGGAAGTGATGGAAAAATTTACCAAATATAATATTTCGGGTGGCCCCGTTTTGGATGCTAGCGGATTTTTAGTCGGTATCATATCAGAAGCCGATTGTATGAAGCAAATTTCAGAGAGTCGCTATTTTAATCAGCCTATCTTAGATAAGAGTGTGGAGAAGTTTATGACAAAGAATGTAGAAACTGTTCCGAGTGATATGAGTATTTTTGATGTTGCCGGTGTATTTCATAAGAATAATCGACGGAGGCTTCCTGTAATGAAAAATGGCCTTCTAGTAGGCCAAATTAGCCGAAAAGATATTGTAGTGGCAGCACTTAAATTAAGCGGCGCTAACTGGAAGTAGATTTCTTATTCTCGTTTTACAATCATGTAATAATCATTGTCTAAAGGCAAATAACCTAGGTCGTATACAAAATAATAGGTGGTGCCTTTTTTGGTGGTGTATAGGTTTGTGATAAAATCAAAATCAAAATTTTTGTCTAGCAAGCGTGTTTTTGTAGTTCTTGTTTTTCCATCTTTAAGGCTAAAGCTATCTAGCACTCGGTAATTTTTACGTAGCCGATTATTAATATTTCGAATGAGGTTTTTGGCTGCCGGATTTACCTTATTGTGATGTGCGTTTCTGCACCCATCCGAGCAGAATTTTTTATCGCTTCTGCCGATTAGTTCTCTACCGCACTCTTCACATGCTTTCTTTTCGCTCATTGTTTTTTATAGTTGAACTTTAGCTCTTCTTCTTTGTCACTTTCATGAATTAGCCCATAAATATTGATTTCAATATCACTTATTCTTTCAAACGTAAACCCCTCGAAGTAGAGTTTATTTTCAGTTGTTTTGACTAATTTAAAGCTTTGCACTTCTTCTTTTTCTTCCCATCCTTTTAAATCACCCCCAAAGTGCTTGAGTTCAAAAATAAGTGTTTCATCTAATTCGCGAATATGTCCTAATTCATAAAAGTTTACTACGCCGTCAACGACCAATTTGAAGGAGAACATCATAGAACCTCCTAGTGGTGGGCTCCAAATTTCCTCAGTAATTCCTCCGAAAGCCTCTCCTTTCCAGTGGCCCTCCATCCAAGAAATCTCGCTCAAAGTGGCCTTTGGTGAAGTCGCTCCTTCTTGAAGCGATAAGGTGTTTTGACCAATACAGGAAAGCGTAGCAAATAGGAAAAGAAGTAAAGATACTTTCATTTTACATGGGATTTAATACCTTGACAATATACAAAATATCCATTTGTAAACGGATTTGTACTGGCTTGAGTACTTCGACTATGCTTAGCATAAACTAAAGTTGAACACCTTTCGCGTTTCTTTAGATCTCACCTTTAGTGCGGTCAAAAGGGTCAACAGGCCTTATGAGGTGATGACCTTATGCAAATCTCTAAAGAGAATATTATGCTACTTTAATTTTGTGTTTGACTAAGAGGCCAAGGAGCGCATCTTTAGAAAATTTTGCAGCTTTCAATCGATTTTTATCAGGGTCAATATTGAAGTTCTTTGTTTTTGTAAAATCTGCTTTTTGTAAATTGGTTTCATAGAAAATTGCGCGGTCTAAATCGCTATTTCCAAAATTGGCAAGTGTTAAATCGGCTTCTGTAAAGTCTACTTCTATTAATTTACAATCGTTAAATAATTGATTTTTTAGGGTTAAGCCATAGAAAGAAGAAAGATTTAAAATGCAACTTGTAAAACTAAAATCGAGAAGAAAGTTACTACAATCTTCAAACTTGAGCCCCATCAATTTACAATGTGAAAAGCTAACTTCTTTAAAAATGGTGTGTGCTAGATTCGCATTGCTGAGGTTGCAATCGATAAACTCGCACTCCATGAAATTTTGGTTGTCTAAGTAACTATTTTCAAATGTACAGCCTTCGAAAATACAATTTTCATATTCGCCTTTGGGTAGGCGGTTTTGGGTGTAATCTTGAGTTTTGAAGGTTTTGTCTGCAATGAAACTCATTGAATTTGCTGGTTTATATTAGTGATAATACATCTTTGCGAGGCAGGAGACCATCTGTTTGTTTCAGGTTCAATAGATACAGAATACTTCAGCTCTTACTAGCGTATTAAATAATTTTATAGCTTTGTTTGAATAGCGTCAAGGCAACTAGTTGGGCATTATTATTGCAGGAAGACCAAGCGTTTTAAAGCTTGTATTGTACGCTTTCATCTCCTCTTCAATAATTGCTTTTTTTTCTTGTTCATAAACGCCCCAATCTTCTTGTAAATCAGCCCAACGTTCGTTTGCGCCTTTGGTGATTTTGGGTTCAGCAGCATCAATATACCCCTTGAGGTGTATCAACTGTGCGTTGAGTTTGTTGTTGTAGTTAATTACATCTTGAAAGGTTTTTTGCTTCGATTGTATGAGATTTTCTTCCCAAGAAATAATGCGCTTTACTAAAGACTCTCCATTTTCTAAAAGTTCTTTGGCATCGTTGTTATGCTTCAATAGTTTGGCATAGCCTTCTAATTGTGATTTCGCCGAGCGCATGTCATTAACAGATTGGTGAATGGTCTTGAGAACAGCTTCGATATCGCTTAACAGCATTTGTTGTGCTGCATAGTCTGCAGTACTTGCATCAACTTTAGGATTAGCCAATACGTTCACCTCGGTTTCAGAAATGATTCCGTCCAATGAAAGCTTTAGGGTATATTGTCCTGGTCCGACTGAGGAACCTGAATCTCCTCCAAAAATAAAAACCTTGTCAATTGATGGAAGATGTTCTCTTCCGAAATTCCATGTAAAGCGGTTATACCCTTGTTTTGAAGGAAGTATTTGAGGTTTTGAAGGGCCACCTGGCCATGTTTTAAAACCTTTTGGTTTCTTATTCGTATAGGTTCTTATGAGTTTATTAGCTTGAAATACTTCGAGTTTTAAATCTAAACTATCTGCATTTTTATTCAAGTAGTAATCAAAAGTGACGCCGCTTTTAGGATTAGATCCTAGACCGGGTCTTGGTTTTTCACTGCTTCCTCCCCTAATTAAATACGTGTCTTTAGGTTGGAAGAGTTTTACTATTTCTTTTGGAGTTGCTATATTTTGAATCGCTGCAACATCGTCTAATATCCAAAAAGAACGGCCTGCCGTGGCGGCTACTAAATCATTAGCTTGAAAGGTCATGTCATTGATGGGAACAATAGGCAGGTTTAACTGAAACGCTTGCCAATTCTGACCATCATTCAAAGAAATAAACAAACCGGTTTCAGTACCGGCGTAGAGTAAACCTTTTTGTTTTGGGTCTTCGCGAACTACTCTAGTAAAGGTGTGTTCACCAGAAATACCGGTCACAATTTTAGTCCAGGTTTGGCCGTAGGTAGAAGTTTTGAAAATATGCGACTTTAAATCCATTGATTTGTAGCGCATTACTACAACATAGGCTGTCGCTGGGTCGTGTGGTGAAACTTCAATACTATTAATAATGCCATCAGGAACATTTGGAGGAGTTACGTTCGCCCAATTCTGACCGCCGTCTTTAGTAATATGCAAAAGGCCATCATCACTACCTGCCCAAAGAACTCCTTTTTCATGCTGTGACTCTACCAAATAAGTGAGGGTGTTGTAATTCTCGCCACCAGCGGCTTCGTTGGTATAGGGTGTGCCGCCTGGGCCATGCTTTTCTGTTTCGTTTTTGGTCAAATCAGGACTCACAACTTCCCAGCTTTGTCCTTCATCTGTTGATTTAAAAACAACATTACCAGCGTGGTAGATGGTATTTCGGTCATGGGGCGATGTGATTACAGGTGCATTCCAGTTGTAGCGGTATTTGGCATCTTTTGGGGCGATACTCAATCCTAATTCAGGATATTCCTTGATCGGTTTTGACTCCCCTGATTTAGAATTCCATTTGTCAAGGTTTCCTTGGTACGTTCCACCATAAATAATTTCAGGATTATCAGGGTCAAAGGCCAAGAAAGCACTTTCGCCTCCGGCAACCCGATGCCAATCTTTCCAATCGATACCAGCATCATTGGTGCGGCTGGCAATGGCAACGGTAGAATTATCTTGTTGCCCTCCGTAAACATTATAAGGCACTAAATTATCAGTAATCACACGGTAGAACTGCGCAGTATTTTGATTGGTTTGTGTACTCCAGCTTATACCTCCATTATTAGAAATATTAGATCCCCCGTCATTAGAGTTAATCATACGTTTATTGTTATGGGGGTCAATCCATAAATGGTGATTATCTCCGTGCGGAGTCGATAAAGGTTTAAAGGTTTTGCCTCCATCAATTGATTTCGTTACTGGGGCATTCAAAACATATACAATATTCTCATTTTGAGTATCTGCGAAGATTTCCATATAGTACCAAGAACGTGCAATATTGATACGGTCTTTATTGACTTGGGTCCATTTTTTACCTGCATCGGTTGATTTGTAAACACCGCCTTTTTTACCTTCCGCTTCGATAACCGCAAAAACGATTTCATTGTTGGCTCGTGAAACTGAAATTCCTGCTTTTCCAAAATCTTTTGGAAGACCTTCTTTCATTTTTTTCCAAGTGCTTCCACTATCTGTAGATTTGTATAATCCTGAAGCTGCCCCGCCAGATTCCATAATCCAGGGGTAGCGACGATGCTGCCACATGGCGGCATATAAAATAGAGGGATTTTTCATATCCATAGATAAATCAGAAGCTCCCGTTTGGTTATTTACAAAAAG
Organism: uncultured Flavobacteriaceae bacterium; assembly: GCA_938029725.1. Classification (GTDB taxonomy): domain Bacteria; phylum Bacteroidota; class Bacteroidia; order Flavobacteriales; family Flavobacteriaceae; genus Maribacter_C. The sequence continues at coordinate 36,782 of CALHGE010000010.1, read as the reverse complement.
TGTTCGTTCCCATGTAGCACCACCATCCGAAGAACGATAAATTCCACGTTCTGAACTTCCACCATATTGGGCACCTTGAGCGGCAACATAAATGATATCAGGATTTGTCGGATGAATAATCACATCAGAAATATGTCTTGTTTTATCCAAACCTATATGCTTCCAAGTCTTACCCGCATCTGTTGATTTGTAAACCCCATCACCCATAGAAGTCATTACGCCACGAGCGGCATGCTCACCCATACCAGCAATTATGATATTGGGGTTACTTTCAGAAACTGCAATAGAACCAACAGTACCTGTTTTTAGAAACCCATCAGAAATGTTTTTCCAATTCAGACCATCATCAGTCGTTTTCCAAATACCACCTCCAACAGTACCGTTATAATAGGTCATAGGTTGCCCTACAACTCCTGATGAGGCAACACTGCGCCCACCCCGAAACGGCCCAATGTTTCGCCACTTGAGTCCGTGAAACATAGAATCTTGAACAGTAATTATAGGTGTCGCTGTTTTCTTTTTTCTTCTTTGTGATTGCAGGGTTATTGGAAGTACTAGCAATGCGATTAGGAGTAGTTTTATGAGTTTCATAGCTGCTTTGGTCTGTTAGTGATACGGTGTTATGGGGCCTTTTTTTGGTGAATCAATCTGTTTAATCTATCTGGAGGTTAATAAACAGTTTGCCACGCCACTTTTTATTTGCTTAATTTTTTTAGCTCCTCAAAAAGACGGTTCGCGAGAAGTTTTTTTTAGTGATTATATTTTAGTTCTGACCGCCGTTTCTTTCAGGCGATCGTGGAGCTGGCCATTCTCCTTTTTTACCTGTTCTAGGATTGATACCTAAAACCGATTTTTCACGTGAAGTTTTTTCTGGGTCTTCACTAGCCATATACGCCATAATTGCCGTTAGCATAGCATTGTTGCGCACATCGTCAAAAACAATTTTATCGTAGGTGTCCAAATTGGTATGCCAAGTATAGTTCCAATAGCTCCAACTTAATGAGCTTAATGAAAAAGCGGGTGCTCCTGCTGCCACAAAAGAGGCGTAATCAGAACCACCACGCGCCGGGCTTCCAGGAAAACTGGTTTCGATATGTTTTGAAATATCTTGCGGCACAGCTTCTAGCCAACGCCCAATATAATCGTATGCATGCAAGAAACCTTGCCCTGAAATATTCACCACACGCCCTGTTCCGTTGTCTTGGTTGAAGGCTGCTTGAAGTCCTTCTACAATTTTAGGATGGTCCTCTACAAAGGCACGAGAACCATTTAGACCTTGTTCTTCGCTTCCCCAATGTCCTATAATAATGGTGCGTTTCGGATTTGGATAGACTTTTTTAAGAATACGAGCAGCTTCCATCATGGTAATGGTTCCAGTACCATTGTCCGTTGCTCCGGTAGCACCATCCCAAGAATCGAAATGCGCAGAAAGAATCACATATTCATTCGGAAGTTCTTTACCAGGAATGGTTGCAATCGTATTAAAAGTAGGAACTGTACCTAGCTCTTTTGATTCAGAAACTACTTTTATTTGAGGGTTCGCACCGCTTTTAACCATTCGGTATACCATTCCGTAATCTTCTAGTGACAAGTCGATAGCAGGAACGGTCTTCGTGCCTGCACTAAAGATTTTGTTCGCTCCGAAAGCTTTTGACCATCGTGATTGTATAATGCCAACTGCACCAGCTTCTTCAAGGGCTTTGTTGATGTTGCGACTGGTATAGCCCGTATTGTTCATATTTTGACGCCATGCTTTTTGCTGTGCATCACGGTTGAATTTCATCTTTTCTAAGGATTCTTCAGTTGCGAATTCTTCCCAATTGTAATCGGGTCGGCCTGTAGGTTGATGCATAGAAACCATCACAAATTTACCTTTGACATTAGGAAGCCATCGCACAAATGCTAAGGAGTCAGTAATTTCGGGAAGCGTGATTAGATGGGCAGTGATGCCTTTTTTGCCGGAAGAAGGGCTCCAAGCCAATTGCATTCCACTTAAAGAAACTACCCGCGGAGAAATCAGATCGACATGGGTGATGCCACGTTCCCAACCGCGCCATTTACCCCATTCTTGGTTTTCGGCAGAAATACCCCATTTGGCGTATTTAGTAAGCGCCCAGTCATTGGCTTTTTTCATTTGTGGCGTGCCGACCAAACGCGGGCCAATGACATCCATAAGTTCGTGCGCTAAATGTTCTAATTGTGAATTTTCATTGGCCTCTTTTTGTATCGCTGATACAATTTCTTCCGTAGTTTGAGAAAATCCTAGGCTAATAAATAGCAAACAAGCGCAGGTAAGTAGTCCTTTTTTCATTTTCAAGTAGTCTTAGAGTATTGAAGTAACTAATATACAGATTTAAAGGGGGAAGTTGACTGCTGTTTTCTTAGGGTTTAAGTGTTATTAGCGTTTTTTGTCCAAAGCTAAAATGGTATGCAATAGTACATTGGCCCCGTTTGCCATGTCTGCTGCAGAAGTAAATTCTTTGGGCGAATGACTAATGCCGGCCTTACTGGGAACGAATATCATTCCTGTCGGAGCAATTAAAGCCATGTCTTGAGCGTCATGACCAGCGCCGCTTGGCATTTTTTTAGATGATAGGCCTAGTTTTTCTGCGGCTGCGCCAATTTCATCTTGAATTTCAGCAGTCATTATGGCAGGGGCAGCAGTGGTATCTAAAGGGTGGAATTCAATTTGAACATTTGATGCCTTTGCGATTTCTTTCCCTTTTGTCGAAATGGCTTCATAGACTTTTTCAATCACCTTTGATGATAAGTCGCGAATCTCCAAACTTGTAATCACTTTTCCAGGTATCACATTCGGTGCTCCTGGTTCCGCCTTAATTTTACCCACGGTACCCACTTGGGCTCCTTCAAAACTAGTGGTGATTTCGTTTACGGCAACAATAAATTTAGCGGCTGCTAGCAGTGCATCTTGCCTTGCATTCATTGGTGTAGTGCCAGCGTGATTGGCAAAACCAGTAAATTCAACGTCCCACCATTTTAGTCCGACAATACCTTCTACAATTCCGATTTGTATATTTTCTTTTTCAAGCGTTCCGCCTTGTTCGATGTGTAGTTCTAGAAAAGCTGCGATTTCATCTTTTTTACGGGCTACTTGAGCAATTCGTGTGGTATCGCCGCCAAGACGTGTAATGCCTTCTGCCATAGAATATCCTGTAGAATTCACAACACTCAAAGCGCTTTGGCCTAAATGCCCAGCGATGGCCCTACTGCCCATCACGCCACCTTCTTCATTGGAGAAAATGATGATTTCTAAAGGATGCTTGGTTTTAATTTTGTTCTCATTTAAAACTTGCAGCACTTCTAACGATGCCATGGAACCAACACAACCATCATAATTGCCTCCATTGGGTACACGGTCAATATGCGAACCAAAGCAAATCGGTTTCAATGTTGCATCTGTTCCTTTTCGGGTTCCGATAAGGTTTCCGGCAAAATCGATTCGGACATCCAAGCCCAAATCTTTCAAAGTTTGTAAAAGCCATTTTTGTGCTGCCACATCAGCATCACTAAAAGCCACACGTTCAGTTTCTCCATTTTCTTGGAGGCCGAATTTGGCAAGTTCCATAATTCGATTTTCGAGACGGTCTTGATTGACCAAAGGTTCTTGGGCTAGAAGTGTGGTACATCCTAGGAAAAGAAAAATAGAAAATAAGCGAAAAGACATAACAGTTAATTTTAGCCTTGAAAGTATGAAAATATTCCTAAATAAACCCTTAGCTCTTAACAACTATGAAAATAGGACCTCTAGCATCTTAAGGTATGTTGAGGTTTCTGCGCGTGGTCTATTTAAGGCCAAATTCTATACATCTTACGAAGTATTGTATACGGCTGCTTTACCTGAATCGCCTTTCTGAAAAAATTTGAGAGAAGCACTTTTGCAAAAGATTGAACTATGATTTTCTTTGTTTTTTATCTAAAGAACTCCTTTTATAGCCTAGACGGGTATCTTGTCTCTTTCGTACTTGGTAGCTATTGAAAAGGTGGCATCAGTTACCTTTGCTTAGTATTTTTTGTAAAATGTTTTCGGATATAAATGTTTTCCAAAGTATACCAATGCCCTTTGCGGCTTAACCATCTTCGTTTGTTGTTCTAATTGACTTTCGAATGGCTTGAAGGGACTTGTTTTTTCTGCTTTCATTTTGTATTGTTATCAAGTTTTTTAGTCATTTAATACAGCGCTACGAACTGTACTCATAATAACGAATTTCAAAAAAACTTCGCTCTAGGAGTTTAATAAATCACTTTATTTTCTTGTCCCATAATGTATATAGATGCCCCCTCTTGTGACGATAAAATGGTTTTTAGTGAGTTTGTAATATTTATGTAAAGCATTAAAAATCAATATTAAAATCATTTTCAAACATTTACATTCGTATACAAACATATACAAATGTTTAACATACATATAGTATTTAAAGTACATTCTAAGTTTGCAGTGTCAAGTCAAGGAGGCTTGGTATTATAAACTGTTAACCTTTAAAATTAAATAGTATGAACGCACTTAGAAATTCAGTACAATTGATTGGAAACTTGGGTCAAGACCCAGAAATTATTAACCTTGAAAGCGGTAGCAAGCTTGCTAAATTTTCAATAGCCACAACCGATAGCTATAAAAATGCGAAAGGAGAAAAAGTAGAGGACACCCAATGGCACAATATCGTTGCTTGGGGCAAGACGGCAGAGATCGTAGAAAACTATCTTACCAAAGGAAAACAAGTTGCCGTTGAGGGTAAATTGACTCATCGTTCGTATGAAACCAAAGAAGGTGAAAAGCGTTATTTTACAGAGATAAAATGCAATGAACTTATGATGTTAGGTAAGTAAATCAGCAAGACCTTTTACCATGAGGAGGATGATATCATAAGTTTAGGAGTTTATTGCGACGAAGTAATCTGTTGAATTCAGTTCTTAGAAAACAGATTGCTTCGTCGAATTATGATTTCTAATGTAAGAAATAGGATAACTGCAGTTTGCAAAGATGTTTTTTAGAACACAATTACTTAAGTAGTCAATTTAGCTCCTAAAGCCTGAGGGTCACAATTTGTGACTCTCCATATGTTTTTTGATCGAAAAGTAAACCAACATTCCATAACTTTGACCCATGCTTGCAATAGACCCCAAACAACAACTTTTACCGCTTCTTAAAACCCATTTTGGGTATGATACGTTCAGACCAAATCAGTTGGAAGTGATTAAAGATTTGATGTCCGCTAAGGATGTCTTGGCCATTATGCCAACAGGCGGTGGTAAATCGCTTTGTTTTCAATTGCCAGCATTGGCAATGGAGGGTACTGCAATCGTAATTTCTCCATTAATTGCTTTGATGAAGGATCAAGTAGATGTACTACAAGCTAACGGAATTGCCGCGGCCTATTACAATAGTTCGCAAGCTTCTGAAGTGCAGCAAGAAATCTTTCAGCAATTAAGGAACGGAGAATTGAAATTATTCTACGTAGCACCGGAAAGTATCAATCAGTTTAATTCGGTTTTTGAAGAAATTAAAATTAGTCTGTTCGCTGTAGATGAAGCACATTGTATTTCTTCATGGGGTCATGATTTTCGACCCGCATATACGCAATTGGGAGGTTTAAAAACTAAATTTCCTGAGCTGCCAGTTATTGCTTTGACCGCTACTGCAGATAAGGCAACGCAAGATGATATTGCAGAACAACTATCGATTCCACGTGCTTCGCGACATTTAGCTTCTTTTAACCGCCCGAATTTATATCTAGATGTCAGACCTGGGCAGGACCGAATCAAACAGATTCTTAATTTTCTACAACAGCGCTCAGATGAAAGTGGTATTATTTACTGTTTGAGTAGAAAGAATACCGAAATGTTGGCTGATAAGCTTCGCAATGCTGGCTACGACGCCAAGGCCTATCACGCCGGTATGAGTACAGAAGAACGAACACAAGTACAAGAAGATTTTATTAATGATCGCACGCCTATCATCTGTGCTACCATCGCTTTTGGTATGGGTATAGATAAGAGTAATGTGCGCTGGGTCATACATTACAACCTGCCAAAAAATTTAGAAGGTTATTATCAAGAGATTGGTCGTGGTGGTCGTGATAGCTTACCTGCCCACACGCTACTTTTTTATAGCTATGCAGACGTCGTACAATTGCGAAAGTTTATTGCTGATAGTGAAAACGCTCAAGTTCAGTATGCTAAACTAGAGCGGATGCAGCAATATGCGGAAGCTTTAAGTTGCCGCCGTATAGCCTTGTTGAATTATTTTGGAGAACATGTGACCCAAGGATGTGGAAACTGTGATATTTGTAAAACGCCACCTTCCTATTTTGATGCTACCTTATTAACACAGAAAATATGTTCCGCAGTAGCTCGTTTGAAGGAACAAGAACCTATGGGTGTTTTGATTGATGTACTACGGGGTTCTCAAAACGCTCAGATTTTTGAAAAAGGACTCCAAAATATTAAAACTTTTGGAGCGGTAAAGGATGTTTCTTGGCAAGATTTACAGCAGTACGTCATACAATTATTGAACCAAGGCGTTTTAGAAATTAATTTTAGGGAGAACAGCCGTATTGCTTTGACGCCTCTGGCAAAGAAAGTCTTGTACGATAAAGAAACCGTGCAGTTGGCTATTCTAAACCAAGTCGAAAAACAAACGGAAAGAAAAACCCGAGCTAAAATTGAAAAAAAGGGGCTCTTCGAAAAACTACGTATACTTCGATATCAAATTGCAAAAGAGCAAGGTGTGCCTGCATATGTGGTTTTTGGCGATGCCAGTTTAAAAGATATGGAAGCCAAGCAACCATTAACCAAGTCCGAATTTGAACAAGTTTCAGGAGTAGGGGAGGCCAAACTCGAAAAGTATGCTGATGTCTTTTTAAAGGAAATTGCTGAGCACGTAGCATTTGTAAAACCTAAAGTAGCAACTCATGAACAAACTTGGGCGTTCTTTAAAGAAGGGCTTTCGCCCACAGATATTGCTGTGAAGCGCGAACTGACTGAAAATACTATTTACAGTCACTTGATGAAAATGCACGCCCAAGGTGAGGAAATTGATCTTCATGAATTGGTTTCTTCTAAAGAACTTTCAAAAATTGAGAAGGCCAAAATAGAATTGCCTAAAGCGGAAGGGTTAAAGGCTTATTTTGAATACTTTGAAGAAAAAGTACCTTATTGGAAAATTAAAATTGGCTTGTATTTGTTGGACACTTAGCTCCGCGAAAAGCGGTACATTTCATTTCCTATCCATACCGCGAGCAAGTAATGTGCTATTTCAAGCCTAGGTCGCTTGTGAGTTTTATAGCAACATAAGGTTCTATCTTCTCAGAGAAGTTCAGTACAAGCTCAAGTAGCCTTAGCTATTTCCAAGCAATTGAATAGGGTTTAAGAATAAAGCCAGTTGCTTTACGTTTTTCGAGAAAGATGTTTTGCTAATCCACGACCTAATTCAGAATAGGCAGATAGTATTCTATTGAAAATATCTGAATTTGCACCTTCACTATGCACTTCGATAACTTCAGTGGCATATAAGATTTTTTCTGGATGGCCTTTTTCATAAATTCTAATATAAACTTTTAGCCAGGCATTTTTTTTGAAAAAGAAATTGCTGCTTCCTGGGTCTATACTGGTTGTGCGTACAACCATAGTATACCCTGAATTAACGATGTTAGGAGCTACGGTGATCTGTTTTTCTTTTAAATTGAAAAAATTGAAATCTTGAATAAATTTAGGCTCGAAAAGAGTTTCGCGGTAGCTGAACCAATGTTCTTTGAATAGAGCTCCTGCGCCATTTTCTTTTTTGTCTTCCTTTTTGGCATAGTGTTCTAAAAATATATTTTCAGAGGCGTGTTTTGGTATTTCTAGCTCGTCTGAGTATTCAAAAATAACCTTGTACCGCAGCACCCCTGAAAGCGCTTCAAGACTGCCTGTATCTGTTTTAAACATTTGGGCATAAGAAAACGCCGTAGATGCTATGGATAGTATAAGAATGTAAAATGTTGTGGTTTTTGGCATAGTCATTATAATAAAATGCGGGCGCTAAATATATTACCTGCATTTAATATAACCAAGGGTATTGCTAAAAAGCTTTTTTTAATATCAGCTCCGATACAGCTCCGATACAGCTTCGATACAGCTTTTGCTGCTTTGGCAGCGCGCGAATTACGATAGACTGCTTGTTTGCAGTTAGTTTCCAATACTACCTTCTCTTTAGTAGCAATTTCGATAGATTTTTATATTAATCATCAACAGCCGAAAAGACCATTTGGCGAAATTTCCATCCGGTTTGGTCATCGACTGCACCTTGCGTTTGTTTCATTAGAATACCAATGATTTGTTCTTTTGGGTCAGCAAAATATTGCGTATTGAAATAACCTCCCCAATCAAAAGTGCCATCGCTTCCTTCTCCCCCTAAGCCCTCTCCGTGTTCATTAACAACGGCAAAAGCGAGTCCGTGGTGTTTTGGTCCATCCGCCCAAATAGGGCCTATCTGATTTGCCATAATACTCTGAACTGTTGTTCTGCTTAGAAGGCGAACGCCGTTTAATTTACCCTTGTTCAGGTACATTTGAAGAAAGGTAGCATAGTCTTTTGCAGTGCTTGAGAGGCCAGCTCCACCAGAGAAAAAACGTTTAGCTCCTTTTATCGGGTAGTCGGTATCATAGAAGGTTACTGGATATTTTTGCCAGCGATCTGCCTTTCTTTCTTGCACAGCTACTAATCTTTTATGTTTGTCTTGAGGAAGGTAAAACCAGGTGTCGTTCATTTGTAGGGGTTCAAAGATGCGCTTTCTTAAAAATTGATCAAACGGCATTCCAGAGATAACTTCAATAAAATAGCCTAAAACGTCAAGCCCCTCACTGTAAGTGAATTGCTCACCTGGTTCATGATGCAGCGGTAGCTTTGCTAGCTTTTTTATGTTTTCGGAAATACCTATGTTTTTTGTTGTAAATAAATCAGTTATTCCTGCCTTTGCGTAAATTTTCTTAAGGCGGTCGTCACTATCAATTACGCCATAGCCTAGGCCAGATGTATGGGTGATCAAGTGGCGGATTGTAATCTGTTTTTCAGCAGGTTTTGTGGTATAACTTGAATCTGCAGCATTAAAAGTTGCTAAAATTTGAGCTTCTTTAAATTCAGGAATGTATTTTGAAATTGGGTCGTCTAAACGAAATTTACCTTCTTCCCAAAGCATCATTACTGCTGTTGAGGTGATTGCCTTTGTTTGTGAGGCAATTCTAAAAATAGCATCTTTTTTCATTTTGGAATTCTCTGTATGGTTTGCCATTCCATATGAATTATGAAAGATGATTTTGCCATTTCTGGCTATTAACGCCACGGCACCCGGAATTTTATTTGATGCTACCGCCTCTTCGAGCATAGCATCTATTCGTTCTAGACGCTCAAGTAACACGCCTTCTTGTGCAGCTGAACCTACGGCTAGAAAATTTAAAGTTTCAGATGACTTGGTTTGTGCAGTTAGAGCAGTGATGGATAAGAGTAAAATAAGTTGGATAACTGTTTTCATAAGTGACTAGTATTCTAGGTGCCTCACTAAAAGTAATAAAATTTTTAATGTCAAGAGCGGGTATGTCTTTTGTTAAAAAGCGCTTCTGCATTTATTTTGTATTTTCACGCACCCAATGAATTCATAAACCTATATGATGCGTTCTCCTAAAATTTTAAAATGTCTTTAGTAGATAAGATAAAAAGTCTCAGTACTGTCAATACACTTTCAAAACATGAGCAATTGGTTCATGGTGTCATAGAGGCTATTGATTCTGGAGTTTTAGTGGTGGGTGATCAACTACCATCTATCAATCAGATGGTCGGTGAATTGGGCTTTGCGCGAAAAACAATTGTAAAGGCATATGAGGATTTAAAACAGCGAGGCTTAGTAGAATCAAAAAAGCTCAAGGGTTATTTTATTATTAGTGAAAATACGAAGGTGACTTTAAAAATTGCCTTGTTACTATTCTCTTTTCAACGTTTTCAACAAGATTTTTATAACGCATTTAGAAAGGAATTAGGGAAGCGGGTTCAAATCGATGTGTTTTTTCATCACAATAATATTCAGGTCTTTGAGACGGTATTCAATAATATCCTTGGTAAATATGGTATGTATGTGGTGGCGCCGATACCAGACCCTTATATTCAGCCACTTTTAAAAAGTATTAATCCGCAAAAATTACTGATAATTGACAGGTATTTATCGATGCCTGAAGCGTATTCATATATTTCTCAAGAGTTTGAAGAATCTACCTATAGTAGGCTTTTGGAGTTATTACCGTTAATACGGAAGTACAAAGAGTTTATATTGTATTTGCCAGATATTAGCGATTACCCCCAAGGAATTGTAAAAGGTTTTCTACGGTTTATAACAGATTACAAGATCGTTGGTAGAACAAAAAGAGATTATAAAGATGGCTCAGTCAAAAAAGGAAGACTCTATTTTTTTGTAAATGACATGTACCTTTGGGAAGTATTAAGAGACTGTCGTAATTACGAATTTGTGGTAGGAAAAGATGTGGGTATTCTTTCTCACAATGACCACTTGGTCAAAGAAATTGTTTTTGGCGGAATCACAACAATTTCCTGTGATTTTAAAGAAATGGCAAGAAGGGCCGCTGATTTTGTAAAAAATCAAGAAACGATCCAAGAGATTGTTCCTCTTCATTTAATGAAGCGTAATTCGCTCTAGAAGTGCGTATTGGTAAAATTCATAGCTTTTTTTTCTTAATTTGTTATTTATCTCATTCGAAATTAGGAAAGATGTATTTTTTTTATACATTTGGTGAGTAGCATAGAATATCATAGTATTTAATTTGTTGTTAAGTTAGTTTGACAATTTTGAATATTGAAAAGCCAAGTTATAGTTATATTTTCTTGGCTTTTATTTTCAGCTACGAAGAGCAAAAGAGTTAGTGTTTTTTTTTAGAAATGCGAATAATTGAAAAATTAAATGAATTTTTGATTGAATTCCTAATATTTAGTTAAATTTACTAGTGTATAATCAAAACAACCGACACTTTATGAACAAACAACCAATTTCAAAGCAGCGGCATTTTAATCAGATGCGGCTTGCGTTTTTTCTAGCCTTTAATTTTTTGCTGATTTCAGCAATACAATCGCAAACTACGATAACAGGTTCTGTTACGGCTGCAGGCGACGGACTCCCTTTACCGGGGGTAACCATTCTTGATACTGGGGATTCTACGAATGGTGTAAACTCTGATTTTGATGGTAACTATACCATTACGGTCGCAGATGGTACCACTAATTTACAATTTAGTTATATTGGTTTTAAAACTGTTAAAGTGGCAGTAAACAACCAAACCAACATCAACATGGCGATGGAGGAGGATGTCGCTAATTTAGAAGAAGTAGTCGTTGTAGGGTATGGTACCCAGAAAAAAGCAACGGTAACTGGTGCAGTAACCGCTATTCAGGGGCCTGTATTGGAGAGTTCTCCAGCAATTAGTGTTTCTAACTCGCTAGCGGGAAGATTGCCCGGGGTCGTTATTATACAAACTAGTGGTGAGCCAGGTAATGATGAATCTAATATTAGCATTAGGGGGCAGAATACCTTAGGAAATAATAACCCGTTAATAGTTATTGACGGTATTCCTGATCGTGATGGTGGTCTCGGACGAATTAATCCTGATGATATCGCTAATATTTCTGTGCTGAAAGATGCTTCTGCTGCAATTTATGGAGCTAGAGCAGCAAATGGCGCTATTATTATTACAACAAAACAAGGAAAACCAGGAAAGCCCGTAATAAAGTATAGAGCTGATTTTGGTTTTACAAGACCAACGCGAACTCCTGAGATGTCAAATGCTGCGGAGTATCTTCAAATAATGAACGAGTTAGCTGTTTTTAATAGTAACATTCCGGTAAGTGAATGGAGTGCTGCTCAAAATGGGTTTCGATCGGGGGGTGATTATACCATTCCAGGTTCTGGAGAAGTTGTAAATGCTGCTTTCAGTCCTGAAACTGTTGCAGGTCATACCAATAGTACAGATCCTTGGTTGTTTCCAGATACAGATTGGTTTGGTGCTACTTTTAGAGATTGGGCAGAACAGAGTCGTCATAATCTTTCAGTTAGTGGTGGTAGTGAGAAGATTAATTATTATACTTCTTTAGGGTACACTGATCAAGATGCGATTTATAAGAATTCAGCAAATCGGTATCAACAATATAATTTTAGAATCAATACCGATATTAAAGTAAACGAGTATGTAACCGCAAAGCTTGGCTTTGGTTACCGAAAAGAAGATCGTAGATTTCCTACAGAAGGTGCAGGCGCTATATTTAGAATGTTGATGCGTGGTCGACCTAATGAAGCGGCAATATGGCCGAATGGACAACCAGGGCCAGATATCGAAAACGGTCAACAGCCTGTAGTTGTTACGACAAATGCTACTGGGTATGATAGAAGACCAACAGATTTCTTGCAATTAACAGGTTCTGTTGAAATTACAAACCCTTGGGTAGACGGATTAAAACTTACTTTATTGACTGGTGTTGATCAAAGTCAGCAAAGACAAAAGCGTTGGGAAACTCCATGGGAGTTATTTTTCTTAGATCGTGAGAACTATATAGCTACTGGAAACCCAGTAACTACAGGAGCTATTCGCTCTAATTTTAGTGACCCAAGATTAGGTCAATCATCATCAAATGTATTGAATGTTAACCTTACAGGACTTTTGAGCTATGATCGTAATTTTGGAGATCATACCATTGGTTTGATGGCGGGTATTACAAGCGAACGTTTTCAAGGAGAGTTTTTCTCTGCTTTTAGAAGAAATTATATTTCTCCGGCAGTCGATCAATTATTTGCTGGTGGTACAGATGGTCAAGATACTAACGGAAGTGCCTACAATAGAACAAGGTTAGGTTATTATGGTCGGGTACAATATAACTACAAAGAAAAATATCTTGCTGAATTTATTTGGCGTTATGATGGTTCTTATATTTTTCCGGGAGAAGATCGTTTCGGATTCTTTCCAGGTTTCTTAGTAGGATGGAATATCAATAAAGAAGATTGGTTCAATGTTAAAGGAATTGATTATTTGAAGTTAAGAGCTTCTTATGGTCAAATGGGTAATGATCAAGTTGCTTTTGATTCTAACAATAATGGGATAATTGATGATGGTGAGCTGCAAGAGTATGCATTTCTTTCGAATTTCGAATTTGGACAGTTTCCTATAGATGGTCAGGTAGTAAATACTTTGCAAGAAGCTGTATTGGCAAACCCTAGTTTTACTTGGGAACGCGCAAATAATTTTAACCTAGGTCTTGATGGTATTGTTTTGGATGGAAAATTGAGCTTTACTCTAGAATACTTTTTGAATAAAAGAGATCAAATTTTGATTCAAGAAACAGGCTCCACTCCTGGTTCTTCAGGTATTTCTACACTTTTGCCTCCGGTAAATGCTGGAAAAGTTAATAACCAAGGTTTTGAATTTTCTTTGAATTATTTTGCTGGCAATATAGATGGGTTCAAATATGATTTTGGAATTAATGGAGGATTTTCGCAAAATGAAGTAGTTTTCTTAGACGAAATTCCAGGTGCTCCAGAGTACCAATTGCAAGAAGGAAAACCCATTGGAGCGTATCTAGTGTATGAGGCAGATGGGGTTTTTATAGATGAAGCTGCAATTGCGGCAAATACATTAGACTACAGTAATGTAACGCCTCAATTACAACCTGGTGATTTGAAATTTAAAGATGTTAGTGGAGATGGTATAATCGATGATAGAGATCAAGTTCGTTTGAAACAAAGTATTACGCCAAACTTCAACTTTGGAGCTACATTCAACGCATCTTACAAGAACTTTGATCTGGCTGTTCTTTTACAAGGGGCAACCGGTGCAAAACTTCGCATTCAAACAGAGTCTGGAGACATCGGAAATTTCTTAAAGTATAGTTTTGATAATCGATGGAGTATAGACAACCCAAGTAGTGAGCATCCTAGATTGGCAAGTAGAGGTGATACGTATTATTCAGGTGGTGGTTTTGGAAACAATACTTACAATCTTTTTAGTAAAGATTATGTACGTTTAAAAAACGTGCAATTGGGATATAATTTTCCAAAAGATTTGATACAACCCTTTGGTTTGTCGAACTTTAAGGTTTATATAAGCGGCTTAAATTTACTAACTTGGGCTGCACAAGATATTTATGATCCTGAGTCTACTTCTCAGAGTGGACAGTTTTATCCACAACAGACCATTATGAATGCAGGATTTAGTTTAACTTTTTAATACAACGTTATGAAAAAAAGAAGATTATTAATTTTTGGGATACTTGCAGTTGCTATGCTGCCACTATCCTGCAACAAAGATTTTTTAGACACACAGCCGTTAGATAAAATTTCGGCAGATGCGACATGGGGTGACCCTGCGTTATCGGAAGCTTTTGTATTCAATGTGTATTCATATTTAGGATATGGTGGTTTCGAAGAAGAAGGTTTGGGTTCTCTCACTGATGAGACGATGTTCACTCACACTGGAAGAGGAGTTGAGGTAATAACTGAAGGTACTTTGTCGGCGGCAGGTACAGGTAATAACAGAATACTTCCGCAATGGGATGAACTGTTTTTAGCTATACGCCAAGCCAATGTTGCCATTCAGCAACTGCCTGAGGCAACTTTTGATACCGCAATTAAGGATAGACTTATTGGAGAAGCTCATTTTTTAAGAGCCTTCTACTACCACCAACTGCAACGTTTTTATGGTAGTGCTCCAATAATTGATAGGCCTTACGAATTAGGAGAGGACTTCTCCGCAGCAAGAAACACCTATGCTGAAAATGTTGATTTTGCTTTAGCAGATTTAGAAGTGGCAATTTCAAAATTAGCGGGAAAACCAACAAACGCGGGTAGGGCTACGAATTTAAGTGCAATGGCACTTAAATCAAGAGTTCTTTTGTATGCGGCGAGTGATTTAAGACATGGGCCTACAGCTAGTGCTAACTCGGCTATGCTTGGTAGTTATTCGAACTTAGATTTAGTCGCGTATACCTCAGGTGATCAGATGACGCGTTGGAATGCTGCTAAAGCAGCCGCCAAGGCAGTTTTAGATGCGACTTCAGGTTACAGGTTAGATTTGGCTGCACCCGCAAGTGCTGAACAAGCAACTGAAACCTATGTTTCTATTGCAATGGGAGGTAATAGTGGTGTAGGAGATGCAGCAGCAGCTTCTGAATTATTGTTTGAACGAACGCATTCACCTCTGTTTACTCAAGAAGATAACTGGCCCTTAGGAGGCATTCACCAAGGAGTAAATAATGGCCCTAATGGATACCATAACTGGGCGGGAAATACACCAATTCAACAGTTGGTAGATGATTATGTAATGATGGATGGATCTAAATTCGATTGGTCGAATCCTGCTCATGCAGCTGATCCGTATACAGGAAGAGACCCAAGGTTATATGCAACCGTCTTATTTGATGGCTCTAATTGGAAGCCGCGCCCAAGTGACGTTGCTGGTATGGATCCGAACGATCAAATACAAACTGGTCGTTATGATGACGGTGCTGGAGGTACAATACCGGGTATTGATACAAGAGATTCCCCTATTGAGAACTGGAATGGAAGTAGATCAGGTTACTACCTAAGAAAGTTTATTGATGCAGATCCGGCTGTTTCGGATAACCTATCTAGTGCACAAGTGATTCCATGGCCTTTTATAAGATATACAGAAATGATCTTGAATTATGTGGAAGCTTCGATTGAGACTGGTGATGAAGGCGAAGCAGTAAGTTGGTTAAATAAGATTCGATTTAGAGCAGGTTTACCAGCTATTACAGCTTCAGGAACTGAACTTAGAGATATTTATCGTAACGAAAGAAGAGTAGAGTTGGTATACGAACAGCACCGCTATCATGATGCCAGACGATGGATGATTGCTGAAGAAACGCTTGGTAGAGGCATAAAGGTTATTAGACCAACAGCTACTCTAAAAGCAGGAATGACGCCATTATCACCGTACAGACATGATAAAACGGTTTATGATTATTCGTATAATGTGATAGATATGACAGAAACTGAAACGAGAACTTGGGATGATAAGATGTATTACCTTCCCTTAAGTAGAGATGAAATTAGTCGTAATGCACTCTTGGTTCAGAATCCAGGGTATTAATACGAAATACTTCTAGTATTGATTAAAAAAATCTATCCCTTTCATGGGATAGATTTTTTATTTTTATATCCTATGAACCGTACTTTTTTAAAATATGTTGCTTTTTGTTTGATAGTAGTTTTGGGGTGCAAGAAAGACAAGCTTGAATCATCTAAAGAAAAAGCAGATACTGCGCCCCCATTATTTACCCTTTTAGATCCAGCAGAAACCAATATTGACTTTCAAAATAAACTTACAGAGGGGCTTAATGCAAATGTATTGGTATATGAATATCTGTATAACGGTGGTGGTGTTGCAACAGGCGATTTTAATGGAGACGAAAGAATAGATATCTATTTCACCTCAAATATGGCAGAGAATAAATTTTATATCAATACTGGTGATATGAAATTTGAGGATGCTACTGTAATTTCTAAAGTAGCGGGTAGACCTGGACCTTGGAAAACCGGTGTGTCGGCAGCTGATGTCAATGGTGATGGTAAGCTTGATTTGTATGTATGTTACTCAGGAGCTTTACCACCTCAAAAACGTAAGAACGAGCTTTTTATTAATATAGGAAATGATGCTAACGGAATCCCACATTTTGAAGAAAGGGCAGCTGAGTTTGGATTAGATAGCCCCGCTTTTAGCAATCAAGGGTATTTTTTCGATTACGACCGTGATGGTGATTTGGATATGGTCTTACTAAATCATAACCCGAAGTCCTTGCCTATTTTGAATGAAGTGAGCACGCTTGAATTGCTAAAGAAAGACGACCCTTTACAGGGCGTTCGCCTCTATCAGCAAACGAATGGTGTCTTTAAAGATGTCACTGTAAACGCAGGAATAAGCGGTTCTGCCCTTACATACGGACTAGGTTTAGGTATTAGTGACTTGAATAACGACGGATGGCAAGATTTCTATATCTCAAACGATTATGCAGTTCCAGATTATCTCTATATCAATACGACCAACGGATCTTTTACAAATCAACTCAAAGAGAGCATAGGTCATACGAGCAAATTCTCTATGGGCAATGACATTGCAGACATCAATAACGATGGTAGAACAGATATTTTTACGCTTGACATGCTTCCGAGAGATAATGAAAGACAGAAGCTATTGCTAAGTCCCGATAATTACGAAAAGTTTGATTTGAATGTTCGCAGCGGATTTCATTACCAGTATATGCGCAACATGTTACAACTGAATAATGGAGATGGCACCTATAGTGAAATTGGTCAATTAGCGGGGGTGTCAAACACCGATTGGAGCTGGTCAGCACTCTTAGCTGATTACGACAATGATGGTTGGAAAGACTTGTATATTACCAATGGGTATTATAGAGATTATACCAATCTAGATTTCATTAACTACATGGATAGCTATGTAAAATCAAAAGGGAGGCTGCAGCGACAAGATGTGCTTGAAATAATAAAAGAAATGCCCTCTTCAAACCTCTCTAATTACCTTTTTTATAATCAAGAAGGCCTGAGCTTCTCAGATGAAACTAAAGCGTTCGGACTAAATCAACCTGCGAATAGTAATGGTGCTGCTTATGCCGATTTAGATAATGATGGCGATTTAGATTTAATAGTAAACAACATCAATAGACCAGCCTTTATTTATCGTAACGAGTCGCAAAAGGGAGATTCAAACTATTTGCAGATCAAATTAAAAGGTGCCGATTTAAATAGCGATGGCATTGGCGCAAAGATTTCTATTTATGAAAATGGAAAAACACAAGCTTTAGAGCAGTCTCCTATGCGGGGCTACCTATCATCAGTTTCGACAATTCTTAATTTCGGACTTGGCAGTGCAAGCGAAGTAGACTCGTTAATAATAAGATGGAATTCTGGAAAACAACAGCATATACAAAATGTCAAATCTAATCAAGTATTGGTTTTAGAGGAGAATAATGCTTCGTTAAAAAGAGCTGTCAAAACGAAGATAGAACCTTTACTGACTGAAGTTTCCTCTCAAATATTATTTGAATCTCTAGAATCAAAAGTGAATGATTTTAAACGTCAGTCTTTATTAATTTCCCAAGTATCGCATTCAGGGGCCGAAATGATTCAAGGAGATTTGAATAATGATGGTCTCGATGATGTTTTTATAGGTGGAGTCGAAGGGCAATCGGCAGCGGTATTTTTACAACGAAAGAACAGTGGTTTCTATAAGCTGTCGAGCAAAACTTTTGAAGAGGATAAAGCTAGTCACGATACTGCTGCGGTATTTTTTGATGCCAATGCCGATGGAAACATAGACATCTATGTATCAAGCGGAGGGTATCACAACTTTGAACAGAACGACATTCGCTTACAAAATCGATTGTATTTAGGAGACGGTAAAGGTGGTTTTGAAAAGAATACCAATGCGCTTCCGAACTTCAAATCAAGTAGCTCTTGTGTAGTTGCTGATGATATTAACGGTGATGGCTTTATAGATTTATTTGTAGGCAGTAGGTTGATTCCTGGTCGGTACCCTGAAACACCCAAGAGCTATATATTGATAAATGATGGCGTTGGTAACTTCTCAGAAGAAACAAAGACTCATGCTTCAGGTCTTGAAAATATTGGCATGGTAACCGATGCAGTTTGGGTTGATATGAATGATGACCAAGTCAATGATTTAGTTGTTGTCGGCGAATGGATGCCCATAACAGTATTTATTAAGACTGACGGAAAACTCGAAAACAAAACGGCTGCTTATTTTGACAAAGAATATAAAGGCTGGTGGAATACTATTGAAGTGGGTGATTTTAATGCTGACGGTAAGCCCGACCTAATAGCAGGAAATGTTGGAACAAATACCCAATTTCAAGTGTCAGATGTTGAGCCTGCAGAGTTGTATTATGCCGATTTTGATTCAAATAGTTCTGTTGATCCCATATTTTGTTTTTATATAGAGGGCAAAAGTTACCCTTACCTGACACGTGATGAATTGTTTGGTCAGTTGACAAAATATCGCTCGAAATACACAAGCTATAAAAGCTATTCAAATGCTACTATCACAGATATATTTAGCGAGGAAGAATTAACAACAGCTGATCAACTTTCTGCGAATCACATGGAGACGAGTATGTTCTTGAGCGGTATTGGAAAGTATAAGTCGAACTCTTTACCCGTTCAGGCCCAGTATTCACCAGTTTCTACTATTGTTCAAGCTGATTTTAATAATGACGGAAATACCGATTTGATTTTGTTTGGTAACAATCACCATTTTAAATTGCGTTTAGGAAAGTTTGATGCCAATTATGGCACACTGTTGACCGGAGACGCCAAGGGTAATTTCGAATATGTACCCCAAACAGAAGCTGGTTTAAAACTCGATGGAGAAGTGTCAAGTTCTGTTTTGATCGATACTATTTTATATATAAGTAGTGCTGGCAAGCCTATAGAATCATATAAAATCTCAAATTAAGTGCTTGATAATATGAAAAAAATGAAGATCCTGTATGGAAGTGCTATTATAGGGCTTGTACTTGCTTGTTTTTTGGGATGTGAGCAAACCGAAACCAAGAAACTTACAGCGCAAGATGTTGCCCTGGAGTGGGCTAAAATGAGCTTGTATATTACCCAGTATACGCCAGCAAATTCGCCAACTTTTGCTTCAAGAGGTTTTGGTTATGTTGGTCTAGCGATGTATGAATCTGTAGTACAGGGCTTTCCTTCAAATATTTCGATGCAAGGACAATTAAATGGATTGGACAGTCTCCCTCAAGCCAATGCTCAAGTTTCTTATGATTGGGTGTTGTCATTAAATGCAGCGCAAGCATCCATCTTAAAAAGTATTTATGTTCAAACGTCAGATGAAAATAAATTGCGAATTGATTCCCTAGAAGCCGTTATCTATGATCAATTTAAATCAGAATTGGATGTTGTTGTTGCTGAAAGGTCAATTGCTTTTGGAAAATCTATTGCTGAAGCAATTTTTGAATGGTCAAAAACCGATGGTGGTCATCGTGGCTATTTAAAGAACTTTGATAAAAAAATGACGTATGAGAGTAAGCTTGGATCATGGAAGCCACCCCTTTTTGCACAATCTTTCAGCCATCATCCGTTACATCCGCATTGGGGCGAGAATCGCACATTTCTTAAAAGCAATACCAGTTTGCCATTGCCTGAATTTACACCTTATGACACTGTTCCAGGGTCTGCGTACTATCAAGAATTTATTCAGGTATATGAAAAAGATTTGAACCTAACTCAAAAGGAAAAAGAAGCGGCTATTTGGTGGGGAGATGATCCAGATGCAACATTTACGCCTCCTGGGCATTCGTACTACTTTGCAATTCTTGCCATGGAAAAACAAAAGTTATCGGTGATTCAATGTTCCGAAGTATTTGCGAAAATGGGTTTAGCTACTGCCGATACATTTATAAAATGCTGGAAATGGAAATATCATTTTTTTACAGAAAGACCAAATACATTTATTCCGAAATTCATTGATAAGGAATGGGAGTCTTTTTGGCCAGATCCGCCCTTTCCATCATTTCCATCTGGTCATGCCATACAGGCAGCAGCAGCAGCTACTATTTTGGAAAATTCGTTCGGAAAAGAATTTCAATTTACAGATCGAGCACATGAAGGCAGAGCACGTGATGAAGTAAAAGACACTGACTTTGTGATAAGGTCTTTTAGTTCTTTTTGGGAAGCAGCAAAAGAAACAGCCGATTCAAGATTTTATGGAGGTATTCATACGCCCCAAGATAATCGAGTCGGACTCGAGCAGGGTGTCAAAATTGCACAAAATGTAACTGCATTGCAATGGAAAAGATAACGTAGATATGACGAGAATTCAGTCCGGATTTTTACTTTTTTTTAGCTTCTTTTGGATTTTTTCAAAAGGACAAACGCCCTTTGTTGATGTAACCGAGGCAGCGGGTATAGCGCATCAATTTTTGGTTTACGAAGGAACATTTGGAGGAGGTGCAACTGTTTTTGACTTGAATAATGACGGGTTTCAAGATTTGTTTATTACTAGTGGCACTGCCCCTGATGTGCTCTATCTTAATAATGGCGATGGTACTTTCAAGAATATTTATGAGCAATCTGGCCTTGCTGTTTCTCAGAACTTTGTTACTCAAGGTGCTGTTAGTGCTGATGTAAATCGTGATGGCTTTCGAGACCTTTTTATTACGACAATTAATACTACTGATGGATCTCAAGTTATTCCAAGAGCTAAGAACTTACTTTTTCTAAATAACGGAAACGCCACTTTTAAAGATGTAACTAAGGAATATGGATTAGATGATTTAAACTCATTTAGTACCGGACCAAGTTTTGGTGACGTCAACGCAGACGGTTATCCTGATTTATTCATTGGAAATTATTTTCAAGAATTCAAAGGAAAGCTCGGTATACTTAAAGATGCTACAATTGTAAGTGCCAATGAGACTGCTAAGAGTTATTTATTGATTAATAAAGGAGGAAAGTATTTTGAAGACGAATATGAAGGCTATGGTTTAGGTCACAAAGGCTTTGGTTTTGGAGCTTTGTTTACCGATTATGACAACGACGGAGACCAAGATCTTTTGGTCAATCAAGATTTTGGTTATAAGGCGGTTCCTAATTTTTTATATGAAAACCTGTATCCGAAAGATGCGTTTCGAGATGTAAGTAAGGAGACGGGTATGGATTTAAAAATCAATGCCATGGGCTCAGCAGTGGGTGACTATGATAATAATGGCCTGCTTGATTACTTTGTGACAAATATCAGGTTTAATTGGTTAATGAAAAATCAGGGTGATGACAAGGTTTTTATTGACCGTGCGAAAGAAACCGGCACCTATAATTTAGCTATTAGCTGGGGCGCAAATTTTGCAGATTTTGATCATGATGGTGATTTAGATTTGTTTGTTGCCAATGGAGATTTAAACCCAAATTGCACACCGATGCCGGGCTTTTATTTTGAAAACGAAAATGCAAGCTTTACTGAAAAGGCTCGTGCCATGGGAATCATTGATTATGGTGTTAGTAGAGGCTCGGTAGTCTTTGATATGGAAAATGACGGAGATTTGGATTTATTAATTGTAAATCAAGCGCCTATTCTTGAATATCCAGTTTCATCTACTACAAGATTATTCCGCAATGACGCCTCAAAAGGAAATTGGCTTAAAGTCCAATTAGTAGGTGTTGATGCTGAAAAAAGTGGTATTGGCTCAAGAGTAGAAATAGTGGTTGGTAAGCAACGAATGATACGCGAAATTGATGGTGGAGGCTCAAGTCATTTATCTCAAAATTCTAGCATCGCTCACTTTGGTTTAGGAAGTGAGATCAAAGTAGATTCGATCAAAGTCACTTGGGTTGGTGGTAAAACTCAATTCCTAACCAATCAATCTGCAAATCAACTAGTGACAATGATAGAAACCGAGGGGCAAAAAAAAGAAAGTAATTGGGAGGTATACTTACTGGTTATAATTGGAATTTTAGGCGTATTATTCTTAGCGAGAAAAGGGCTTAAAGTGCCATTGAAAAAGTAAATTCATGGCCTCATAAGGCTTACGTGTCTTTCCCGAGTTATAGCTTTAGTACCATAGGATTGGACATTATAGTATACATAATTGGTAATTAAGGAATTGCAAGGCGATATTAATAGCCAGCCAGCTAATGCATAAAGTGTTTAAAAATGAATGATACTTCGATAAATGAAACAGTAGCGATCCATATTGAAGGGGCCGACCCGGCTTCAGATGTGTCATTGAAAAAGCGATTTTCTGAAAACGGGATATCCGTTTATGATTTCGAACTAAGCAATGGCGGGTCTAAGTATCCAGAGCCTATTACACTCAAATGGAAAATACCAGGAATAAACGTAAAGGGAATTTGGAAACCAACTACTGATTTTTCTAAGCGTATTCAGGCAGATTGGGAGCTTGAACATATGGAGTCTAGAATTTCAATCGATGCTCCTGTAATTAGCCTTTTCGGGAACGAGGACGAAAATATTATGACTTTTTCCTGTTCTAACCCGATCAACACCTTGTGCATGAATGCGCGCCTTCGAGAGGAAGACAACTACTTCTATTGTCATATGACTTTTTTTTCTGAGCAAGAGCAATTAATAGACCGCTTTAAGGCAGAATTGCGTATTGATTTTAGAACCATACATTTTTCAGATTGTCTTCGTGATGTTTCTAAATGGTGGGAAACTTTTGAAGAATTGAAACCCATTTCAGCGCCTGCAATTTCGAAAATGCCGGTATATTCTACTTGGTATCAGTTTCATCAGAATTTAGAAGAGGAAGCCCTAGTTGCGGAGTGTGAGCTTGCTAAAGCGATTGGTTACGAAGTGATTATTATAGATGACGGTTGGCAGACCAATGATTCGAATCGCGGCTATGACTTTACGGGCGATTGGCAACCCGATAGGTTTCCAGATATGCGTGGCTTTATTAAAGGCATACAGGCAACCGGAATGAAAGCAGCGATTTGGTATTCCGTTCCTTTTTGTGGTAAGGAATCAAAAGCATATCAACATTTTAAAGGGAAATTTTTAACGGAAGAACATCGGTGGGCGCCTGTTTTTGACCCCCGTTATCCTGAAGTACGCCAACATCTTGTTGGTTTATATACCAGTGCTTTAAAAGATTGGAATCTTGACGGCTTCAAACTAGACTTTATAGATGATTTTCATTTATATCAATCCACTCCTTTAGGTAAAGAAAATGGGCGCGACTATGCCTCTATTAATGAGGCTGTTGATCGCTTGCTTACAGATGTGATAACAGAACTAAGAGCCATTAAACCCGATGTGTTTATAGAATTTCGTCAAAAATATACGGGGCCAGCGATGCGAAAATACGGTACTATGTTTCGTGCTTTCGATTGCCCGGGCGATGCGGTTATGAATCGCATTCGAATAGCAGATATTAAAATGTTATGTGGAGATACTGCTGCCCATGCAGATATGCTCACTTGGCATAAAGATGAAAAAGTCGAAATTGCAGCGCTCCAATTTATAAATGTACTTTTTGGCGTTCCGCAAGTATCGGTTATGCTGCAAGATGCCTCTGCTGGCCATGTCGAAATGCTTGCCTTTTACACAAAGTATTGGAATGAAAATGCTGATACCCTTCTAAATGGCTATTTTGTTCCTTCCAAACCTTTGGCTAATTATCCGACACAACGAGTTTCAAAAGAAGGAGTGACCATTATAGGGCTGTATGAAGACCTAGTTACTACTTTAGAAAAGGCAGACGATAGTATTCATATTCACAATGGTCAAATTGCGGATCAAATCGTAATTCGAAATACAAACGATTTCGGAATGTATAGATGCCATATTTACGATTGCCGCGGAATGATCGTGTTTGATTCAAATCTTGAGTTTAACAAAGGACTTATGGAAATTGCTATTCCACCTTGTGGAATTTTAACTGCCAAAAAAGTATCAAATGAGTTCCTATAATTTTGATCATACTGCGTTTCAGGTTTCCGATATGGATAAGGCCATAGCATGGTATAAAAACACGCTGGGCTTTGAGTTTCTTTTTCGTGGAACAAATGAAGAAGAAAAGGAAGAATATGCTTTTTTGAAATATGGAGAATCGCGATTAGAATTGATTCAAGATTTACTTACTCCGTATGAGAAGCCCATCATCAAAAAACCATTCTGTCCACATTTATGTTTAGAAGTGGAAAGTATGGAGCTTGCCTTGAAAATTATTAATGACCATGGTCTTACTATTGTGCGCGGGCCTTTAGAAATTAAGGATGAAGAAACATGGGTGTATTTTGCAGACCCAGATCATAACATTCTAGAATTCATTCAATGGTACCATAAGAAATAAATGCTTTTCCAATGACTGAGAGAGAGAAAATGATACAAGGTCTTCCTTATAATCCTTATGATAAAGAGTTAGCTAGAGCAAGAGGGAGAGCACGTGAAATACTGCGAAGAATTGCCGAAATTCCGGAAGATAAGGAACGACAACGCAAGCACTTTTTTAAAGAACTGTTTGCAGAAACCGGGCAGAAATTTTTTATTGAGAATCCTTTTATCTGTGATTATGGTAGTAATATTTTCTGGGGAGAAAACGCTTACGCCAATTTTGGATGTATTATATTAGACGCTGCTCCTGTGTATATAGGTAAAAATGTAATGTTGGCTCCAGCAGTTAAAATTTTTACTGCTACACATCCGGTTGAATATGAGGCGCGTAATTCAGGAATTGAATTTGCAAAAGAAATACGAATCGGAGATAATGTTTGGATTGGCGGCGGCGCCATTATAAACCCAGGAGTAACGATAGGAAATAATAGTGTTATTGGTTCAGGAAGTGTAGTGACTAGAGATATTCCTGAAAATGTAGTTGCCGCTGGTAATCCTTGTAGAGTAATTCGAGAAATTAAAAATTAAAATATAAGCTAACAACCAAACCCTAAAATATGTTTTCAATCATTTCATTTGTAGGTTTCACTTTATTAGTCGCGGTAATTGCTTGGTATGCAACACGAAAAACAGATGAGAAATCTGCTGACGGCTATTTTTTGGGTGGGCGTAGCCTTACTGCGGGGGTAATTGCAGGTTCGTTGCTTTTAACTAACCTTTCTACAGAGCAAATTGTTGGATTAAATGGAAGTGCCTATAAAGACGGACTTTCAGTTATGGCATGGGAAACTTTAGCGGCTATAGCCATGGTGGTAACGGCAATATTTTTACTGCCAAGATATTTAAAGGGAGGCTTGACAACGATACCGCAATTTTTGGCAGATAGGTTTGATACTACTACCAAAACGATTACTTCGGGTCTTTTCTTGACCGGTTACGTTGTGGTCTTGTTACCTGTTATTCTTTATTCAGGGTCTGTAGCTATTAGCGGTATGTTTAATGTTCCTGAACTTTTAGGTGTTTCTGAGACTAGCGCATTGGTCATTTGTATCTGGGGAATAGGTTTAATAGGCTCTGTTTATGCAGTTTTTGGAGGCTTGAAGGCAGTTGTTGTTTCTGATAGTATAAATGCAATAGGGTTGATGATTGGAGGATTACTTATTCCTGTTTTTGGTTTGATGGCTATTGGTGATGGCAGTGTTTTTAATGGAATGGAAACCTTAATGTCGACCAATCCAGAACGGTTTGATTCTACCGGAAATCACGGTCAAGAAGTACCCTTTGCTACTATTTTTACAGGTATGATGCTAGTTCAACTTTTTTATTGGGGTACCAATCAACAAATTATTCAACGAGCTTTAGGTGCTAAAAATTTAGCTGAAGGCCAAAAAGGACTCTTGCTAGCTTCTTTCTTGAAAATATTAGGGCCCTTGATTTTAGTGCTTCCTGGTATGATTGCTTACCATTATTTTGATGGTGGTTTGGCATCAAGTGATCTCGCCTATCCAGAATTGGTGCGAGCGGTTTTACCCGATTATCTTGTGGGCTTTTTTGCGGCGGTACTTTTTGGCGCAATATTAAGCTCCTTTAATAGTGTACTCAATAGTTCAGTAACCTTATTCGGTATTGATATTTACAAACAACACATTAACAAAGAAGCCACTGAAACTACGGTTGTTAAATACGGAAAGATATTTGGTATTTGTTTAGCATTGGCAGCGATGTTCATTGCCCCAATGATTGCTAACGCAGGAAGTTTGTTTAACTATCTACAGGAAATAAATGGTATTTACAGTATTCCGATTTTGACGATAATAGTAGTAGGCTATGTAACAAAAAGGGTGCCTGCGATTGCTGCGAAGATTGGTATTTTCTCAGGATCTATACTTTATATTTTCAGTCAATTTTGGCTAAAAGGTCATTTTGTAGATAAAGCCTTAGCAGCGGCAAAGTCTTCTGGCGTGACAGACGAAGCAGCATTGAAATTAGTTGAAGCAGATGCGTATCCGCATTTTCTGCATGTCATGGCAGTTCTATTTATTGTGAATATTCTGATTATGTTGACCATCGGTAAGATAATGCCTAGAAAAGAGCCGTTCGAATTAGAATATACAGAGCAAGTATCTATTGTGCCTTACAAATATGTAAAACAAGTTGGCATTACCGTTTGTGTAATCGTAATCAGTATTTACGTATATTTTGCGAAGTAACGTGCTGGGCTAAACGAGTCGTTAAAGGTTGATGTTGTGTTTCGCGGTGTAAAATAGGATGTTCTGTATCGTATGCCAATTGTCGATTCGTAAAATATACTAGTATTCAAAAGTTGGTTTACCGCAGTAGCCGTATGTACTAGATTAGGCCATGTGAATAGTGCTGGCGTTAAAAATTCATGCTGACCCCTAGCGTCCCAGGCCCAAAGTTGAGATTCCAACTTACTTGCTTTGCCTGAGAATTATATTTTTGGGCGTATTTTTTATCCAAATAACGATCAATACACTCTACTGTAGCGATACTAAGCACCCATGAGAATACAACGTCACTTAGCCAATGTTGGCCATCCCAGAGGCGAGATATGCCGGGTACGGCGCCAACGGTGTAGATTCCTGCTTTTACCCACGGATTCTTAAATTGTTTGCCAATCGCGTATGCATTTGTGAAGGCCATTAAGGCATGGCCAGAGGGGAAGGAATGGAAATTACGGCTTTTTTCAAATGGCGAAAAGGTGTCTTTTCCTAGTTCGGCAATAGGTCTCGCTCTGCCCGCAACAGATTTTAGAACCTGTTGCAGTAGCCCTGAGGAGGTTGCTGAAGCAATCAATAACACCCCAGTTCTTCTTAGTTTTTCGTTTTTTGTAGCAAGCCCAACCAAATATACCCCAGAAGTTACTAAGTAATTATTTTCAGGATTTCCGTAGAACTCTCCATATTGGCGAATAAATTTGGGTACACCTTCTCTATTTGCTTGCATAAACCTAGAGGTCTCTTCGTCTGATAAATAGATGATACTAGTACCAGCAACAAGACCGCCAAATTGAGCCCACTGTTTCCCTTTCCATCGCAGCGGTTGAATATACGAATGACCGACACCTTTGAACATATTACCAGCGTCATACGTAAACATATCCCAACGCGTTTCAACGGTATCGATTTGTGCATCTTGCCCCTGAGTAAATAAAAACCCGAATAGTGCAATTAAAGTAAGTAGTCTTTTCATAAAGTAGAACTAGGGTGATTTCAAAAATAACCGTTTTGAATTAAATGTAAAGGTCTTCTACAGGGTAGAACAACTTAGAAGTAGATTTGTTGTGCCGCACGAAAGGTATTCGCATGTGCGTCAATAATAGTTTTAATATCTGGAGAATAGCCCCCTCCCATACTACATTGAACAGGAATTTGAAGGCTATGACAGGTTTCTAAAACATATTCATCTCGCTGCTTACAGCCCTGAATGCTCATGCCAAGTGTTCCTAATTTATCTGTTGTAATAACATCAACACCAGAGAGATAAAAAATAAAATTAGGTTTTTCATTGTTAATTAATTTAGGAAGGGTTTCTTTTAGTATAGCTAAATAAGCGCTATCATTAGTCCCTTTTTCGAGAGGAATGTCCAAATCAGAAATCTCTTTTTTAAAAGGATAATTACTAGCACCATGCATTGAAAAGGTAAAAACAGAAGTATCGTTTTGAAAGATTTCGGCAGTACCGTTTCCTTGATGTACATCTAAATCCACAATCAGTATTTTCTTAGCTAATCTTTTTGACTGAAGATATCTTGCGCCGATGGCTTGATCGTTCAACATGCAAAAAGCTTCGCCATGATTTGTATAAGCATGATGTGTACCACCGGCGATATTCATTCCTACCCCATGTTCGAAAGCAAATTCACAGGCCTTCATAGTTCCGTCTGCAATAATACGTTCGCGTTCTACCAAATCTTCGGAAAGCGGAAATCCTATTTTTCTGGCCTCCTTTGGTGGTATCTTGATATTTAAAAGGTCATAAAAATACTCAGCGTCATGAACAGCTAAAATATATTTATCATTAGGAATTTCAGGTTCAAAAAAATTCTCAGGCACACAGGTTCCTTCATGCAGCAATTGTTTGGGAAGCAGTTCGTATTTCAGCATCGGAAAACGATGGCCTTCTGGCAACGGGTGTCTGTAGATAGGGTGATTCGCAATTTTCAACATGGTATACGAAATACAAGCAAAGATATTAAATGATGATGTTATAGGTCGCCAAAACAGCGAATAGCATTTCACGAGTGATGGGCTTAATTAGTACCTGGTTGCAACCTGCTTTTTTAATCGCGAAAGACTCTTCGTTCATGGCGTAAGCTGTGTGTGCAATAATAGGAATAGCGCTATCTGTTTTTCGAATTTCTTTCGTTGCTTCTATTCCATCCATATATGGCATACGAATATCCATTAAAATGAGGTCAATGGAGTCATGCTCATTATATAATCGAACAGCTTCAACACCATTAATCGCACGTATAATATTAAAGTGCCTGTTTAGCCAAAGTTCTAACAAAAGAAAATTGACATCGTCATCTTCAGCTATTAAAAGAGTGTGATTAAAGGTGGTTTCTGTTTTCCTTTCTTTCTGCACGTTAATGGGTATGCTAAAGTAAAAATCGGAGCCTTTTTGATGTGCTGATGTAAACCATATTTTTCCTTTAAATAATTCGATCAGACCTTTGGCAATTGGTATGCCAAGACCGGTACCAGATGCTACAGCACTAGACGGATCATTTACCTGCGCAAAGCGTTCGAAAATTATTTTTTGATTTTCTTTTTTTATACCTATTCCAGTATCTTTTATATAAAATTCTAATGTATTGTCTTTTAAACGATACCCAATTGTAACTTCCCCTTTCTGGGTGTATTTTAAAGCATTGTCAATTAAGTTCGATAGAATTTGATTTAATCTGGTTTCGTCAGTGAGTATGATAAACCTATCTTTTTGCTCTTTTTCAATTTTTATAGAAAGTTCCGCATTTGTGTTTAATACAGAATATTGATTATAAAGCTCATCAAAAAGTTGGTTCAAGTCACATTCTTCAAATACTAATTTTTGTTGTTTTGCATCTATTTTTGAGATGTCAACGATATCTGATATGATCGTTAAAAGTTTGTTGCCAGAAGACTTAATTTGTTTGAGGCAAACTTTTTTTTCTTTTTCACTAACTGCATCATCTTCTAAAAGGCTTGAAAACCCCAAGATAGCGTTCATAGGAGTTCTAACCTCATGCGACATATTTGCTAAAAATGATGATTTCAACTTATCATTTTCTTCGGCTTTTAGATAGGCTTTTTCGAGTTCTATTCTTTTTGTTTCTTGATCTGTGATATCTCTTCGGAACGAAGCAAACTCACCTTTGGCTGGTGAAAAGGCATTTACTTGGTAGTAGCGATTGGTATTATGATTGTACTTAATAAATGATGAGGGTATACTAGTTATGGCTACTTGCCCGAAGATTGTAATCCAAGACTTCTCAAGATCAGGAAAAATATCTAAAATGGTCTTGCCAATTGCATCTTTTGATGTAACGCCAGTATGATTTACAAAAGCTTCGTTTACATTTATAAATCTATAATTAATAGGTTCGCCCGTAGCATCGCAAATAATTTTACAATGTGCAAAAGCCTCTTGCATATGGTTTAATACAGCAGAATTATGAGTTTGACTTTTTACTATTTCTAAGTTAGCAGCGGTAAGTTCTATACTTTCAGTACTATCTTTAAATAACATGGTGAACTCTCCTTTAGTTGAAGAATAGGCACTAGAAGTATAATGTCTTTTGGTATTGTGGTTATAGTGTGTGGTAGAATTTGACTTCTGGGTTAACGCTACATCACCGTAAAATTTAATCCAAAATTTTTCCACATCTGGAAAAATTTCAAGTATAGTTTTACCTACAGCTTTATCAGCTTGAATACCAGTATGAGTTTCAAAGGCCTTATTTACAGAAATAAACCTATAATCATAGACTACTCCTTCTGAGTCACAAATGATTTGGCATTGGGCAACACCTTCAGTCATTTTTTCTGCTAAGGAATCAGAATTTACTTGTGCTTTACGTACCGCTAATTTGAGGAGTTGAATTAAATGTTGTGATTCTTCTTGGTTGTCCTCTTTCCAAGGAAGCATTTCAAGTTGCTCAATGAGCTGTTTACTGGTTTTCGGGGAATTCATAGCTACCGAATTTTGGTTCAATCGTAAAATTACATCTCTAAGGGGCAGTATTTCTGAAGCTAAAAAATGAAAAAAAGAATAGTCTTGAAGATAGGTAATTTCTTAAGAAATTAACTGATTAGACCTGCTTAATATCAAATTCACACAGTTGCTTGCATCAGTTATTTAATGTATCATCGTATTTAAATATAGCGTAGGTATTTGCTGCGAACTATGCTGCTATTTAGGACTTATGTAGCTTCAATTGAATTCGTTTTCTAGGGATATCAATAGACAAAACCTTAACAATGATTTGTTGATTTAAATGAACATGTTCGTTCACATCTTTCACGAAAGTATCAGATAGATTAGATACGTGAATCAATCCACTTTCTTTAATGCCGATATCTACAAAACATCCGAAATTTGTGATGTTGTTTACAATACCAGGAAGCAATTGCCCATCTCTTAAATCTGATATACTCCGCACGTTCTGGTCGAATGTGAATACTTTGGCTTTTTCACGACGATCGAGTCCTGGTTTTTCTAGTTCTTCGGTGATGTCTTTTAAAGTTGGTAGACCAACCGTTTCTGTACAGTATTTATTTAAATCTATTTGTTGCAGTTCAGTTTTGTTTCCGATTAAATCGGTTAGTGGTATTTTTCTATCCTTCGCCATTTGTTTTACAATGGAGTAACTTTCAGGGTGCACCGCAGAATCATCCAAAGGATTCTTACCCTCTTTTATCCTAAGAAAACCAGCACCTTGTTCAAAAGCTTTTCCTCCTAAACGCGGGACTTTCTTAATGGTTGATCTATCGGCGAAAGCGCCATTTTCATTTCTATACGCCACAATATTCTCCGCCAATTTTGGACCAATTCCTGAGACATAACTCAATAAAGGTACACTAGCCGTATTGATATTTACACCCACAGAATTCACACAACTTTCAACCACACGATCTAAAGATGTTTGTAGTTTTGTCTGGTCAACATCGTGCTGGTACTGCCCTACACCAATCGATTTGGCATCAATTTTTACCAATTCAGCCAAAGGGTCAGCCAAGCGACGTCCTATAGAAACAGAACCTCGAACAGTAACATCATAATTTGGAAATTCATCGCGAGCAATTTTTGAAGCGGAATAAATAGAAGCACCAGCTTCACTCACAACAAAAACTTCAATCGGGTTTTTGAAATGAATACGTTTCACCAATTGTTCAGTTTCTCTAGAAGCGGTCCCGTTACCAATAGCAATGGCTTCAATTTTATATGCATCGCATAAAGAACTGATTTTTTTGATCGCTTCGGTACTTTTGTTTTGTGGCGGATGAGGGTATATATTTTCATTATGTACTAAATCTCCTTGCGCATTCAAACAAACTACTTTACATCCTGATTTGAAACCGGGGTCAATGGCTAATATCCTTTTTTCACCTAAAGGAGCGCCTAATAATAGTTGATTGAGGTTTTTTGAAAAAACGCTGATAGCGCCATCATCAGCTTTTTCTTTTGCATTCTTTAGTAGTTCATTTGATAAAGATGGAAATAGCAAACGCTTGTAGGCATCTGCAAGCGCTAATTCAATATGCGGAGTGCAAGCGTTATTTGATTTTATAATTCGATCTTCAATTTTAGATAAAATATGATCCGAATCTATTTCAATCTTTACGCGAATAAAACCTTCGTTCTCGGCACGCAGAATGGCCAAGAGTCGATGAGAAGGGCATCTTTTTAAGGCTTCACTCCAATCAAAATAGTCTCTGAATTTTTGAGCTTTTTCATCTTCTTTTTTCGTGCCGACAACTTTTGTAGTGATCATTGCCGATCGCTCTAATTGGGTTCTGATTTGATTTCGAATGGATATACGTTCATTGAGCCATTCAGCAATAATATGCCGAGCACCTTCTAAGGCATCGTCTTCATTTTGAACTTCGTTGTTTACATATTGCGATGCTGTATGCTCAATTTCATCAGTATTCTGAGCCATGATGATTTTAGCGAGAGGCTCTAATCCGTTTTTTCTGGCAGTTTCGGCTTTGGTTTTTCTTTTTTTCTTGAAAGGGAGGTAGATGTCTTCAAGGGTGACTAAGTCTTGAGTCTGCTCCACTTTGTTGCGCAATTCATCAGTTAAGGCATGCTGCTCTTCAATCGCCTTTAAAATAGCTGATTTTCGTTTCTGTAAAGCTTCAAATTGTAATTTGAATTGTACAATGTTTCCAATTTGAACTTCATCAAGATTACCTGTTTTTTCTTTTCTATATCGCGATATAAAAGGAACGGTACAGTCTTCATTTAGAAGTTCGACGGTGTTTTTTATGCTCTTTTCAGAGAGTTGTGTGTGTTTGGTTAAATAGGATAGTAGTTGCATACAGATTCAATATCGATTTTTAGTCGGTGTAAATTTAGTTGAACCATTTTAATTTATACAAATGTTTAACTCAGGGTATTCCCTGAGTTTTTTATTTCAGGGAATACCCTGAAGGATATCTTATTTAGGTTCAGCATCTTGCAGTTGTAAATAACCATAAATATTAGAACCATGAAAACTTACGTCGTTTTACTCGCCCTTCTCGTCTTAAATACATCAGCCTTGCTCTCTGAACCACTTGCTGCTTTGGTTAAAGGCATCAGCCCTTGGCTGTTGGTGGCTTTCGAAATTATTTTCGTAAAACGGATTCTACAAAACGGTGCCCATGGTTACCTCTTAAAAAACACCGGTAAAGAAGAATTATTGGAAGCTTTTGAAACGGTGCTATCTGATGGACAATACCTACAAAAAGACATTCAACAGAAATTATTGAATCAATCGTTGGGCACGGAAAAAAGAAATACCCTAAAACCCAAATTAACCCGCAGAGAAAAAGAGGTGCTTGCTGCAATCTGCGAAGAAATGACAACCCAAGAAATTGCAAAACAGCTTTTTGTGAGTCCGAAAACTGTAGAGACGCATCGTATGAACTTGATCAGTAAGCTGGGGGCTCGTAATAGTGTTGGGCTGGTTAAGATTGCTATTGAGCAAGAACTGCTACACTAAATTAACTATAAATGAAAATGGTTTACTTTATTTTTCAAATTTAACTAGATAGTAAATTTTATTTTTCTTGTGATAATACCCGTAAACAAAATGATTTTGAAACCTGAATATGTTTTCTAATCTAATATGTTTTCCAAACGTTGAAGTTTCAAGATCTGCACTATAATCTGAAATTTCATCGAATACATTATTATATGTAGGCCCTGGTAAATGGTTAAATGTTTTTGGATCTAATAGCGATCTAAAATAAACGGACTTAGAATGTGAATATGAGTTATAGGCGCCCATCATAGGGGTGAAACTTACTGTTACCGCGCCTGTAGACCCAATCGGTACACCACCACCCATAGGCATCATCATTGCTCCGCCACCTGTATTGACCTCTTTGATACCTCCCATGGTTAACTGAAGTACATCTTCTTTTTTGTAAACAGTTAATCCAACATCAGATCTTGTTATCTTGCGTAAGTATTGTTTTGTTAGGTCTAAATTTCGGGTTGCATCTGGAGTGAAACTATTGCCGTCTTGGTAAATGGGAGAGTTGCTAAAAGTTATTTCTGAGTCATCTCGCGAAATGGAATATTCTTTAATTTTTTCTTTTGTTTGTAAATCATGCATCGTTAACAAAAGTTGATTTTTCGAACTTATCATTTGAAATAAGTGAGTTTCGTAAACAAAAGAGTTGGATTTAAATGTAGGGTCCTCTTCAAATGTTTTTGTCGGAATAAAAAAGTGATCAACTTTAAAAACAGCATCGTTTAAGCTTAATTCGATAAGCCTCGTTGCATTCTTTCTATGATTTAGTCCTATTAATAATTTATCATTCCTCTGAAACAATTTGATTTTTTTAGCTGCAATTTCAATAGATGCTGGCACATCATCTATTATGATTTCAAACGCTTGTCTTTTAAACAGTTTAGCCAAAGTAGTTTCCTTGGTTTGATTTGAATAAAATCTAGTAGCATTGAGGTCGAATTCAGTAGGTGTAATTTTGTCTTTTGTTAACGTATATCTTTTGATTATGGATCCTTTTTTAGCATAGGTGAAAACATGAAATGCATTTGGGGCATTCACATTTTCTATGCGCTTTTCAGATTTGATATCAAAGGAAAAGGGTTTGGTTAGAAATTCACCTTTAGTAGTTATTGAAAATAAAACAAAACGTTTTTTCCAACTATCTGAAAAATAGATATTTATGTCATTGTTCGCATCTACATAATAACCTTCGTAGTTGCTGTATTCCATAAAATGACTAGGATGTTCTTTACTATGAATGAACTTAAATGACTTGTCATATTTATGCTGAATAAGGTGTTTTGAAGTGAAAAAGAATACATGTATATTTTCTTCATTATCAATTACTGTAATAGTTTCGTTACCTCTATTTGAGTTTATTTTTGTGGTTATTTGACTCAGTTGACTTTGAGTATAACCACTTAAAACCGTAAAAAACAAGAAACAGATAAGTACAATTGTCTTATACATTTGGTGAGTTTTTGAGTAAATAATTCAATACTAAACGGAATACGTCATATTAACTAATCCCCTCACCATTACCAACACCATCTTCATCAGGGTTTAGAAATACCAATTTACCTTCAGTATTTTCTGTCATTAAAATCATGCCTTCACTATCTACACCGCGTAAAGCTCGTGGCGCAAGATTAATCAAAACAGTAACTTTTTTGCCAATTACCTCTTCAGGAGTAAAACTCTCTGCAATACCCGAAACAATAGTTCTTGTATCTAGACCAGTATCCACTTTTAATACCAATAATTTTTTAGTTTTGGCCATTTTTTCAGCTTCGACAATAGTACCTACACGCATGTCTATTTTTGTAAAATCATCAAAAGCAATGGTGTCTTTCTGTGGCATAAGTTCTTTGTTTGCGTTTTCATTAGCCTTTTTTGTGGCCGCTAGTTTGTCTAGTTGTGCTTGTATTTCAGAATCTTCTACTTTTCTGAAAAGCAGTTCGGCTTTGTTGATTTGGTGAGCCGGTGGGAGTAGAGTTTCTTTTTGGGAAACATCTGCCCAGCCGTTCTCAATACCATTCGCTGAAGACGAATCACTTGAACTTATCTTTAAGATACCTTTTAGCTTCTTAGAGGTAAAGGGTAAAAAAGGTTCGCTTAAAACGGCTAGAGCTGTTGCGATTTGGAGGGCTACAAACATGATAGTCTTTACACGCTCTTCATCTTGTTTGATCACTTTCCAAGGTTCTTCATCAGCTAGGTATTTGTTTCCTAAACGAGCGAGGTTCATGAGCTCTTGACCTGCTTCACGAAAACGGTAGCGTTCTATGGAACTTTCGATAGTTGCCGGAAATTGTTTTACGGCGGCTAAGGTCTCTAAATCTACTTCAGAAAAATTCCCTGCAGGTGGTACCTGCCCCTCGTAATATTTGTTTGTTAAGACGACTACACGGTTGATAAAGTTTCCAAAAATAGCGACTAGCTCGCTATTATTTCTTGTCTGAAAGTCTTTCCAAGTGAAATCGTTGTCTTTTGTTTCTGGTGCGTTTGCCGTTAATGTGTACCGCAGTACATCTTGCATGTCTGGGAATTCTTCGAGATACTCATGCAGCCAAACCGCCCAGTTTTTT
>CALHGE010000009.1 GCA_938029725.1 uncultured Flavobacteriaceae bacterium | reverse complement strand
CGTATTATAACACAAAAACACCGATTTTAGCCTCTATCGATAAAAATACCGATTTCGGCGCTATTTTAGAGGATTTAAATGTTGGTGTTTGGGCTGAAGCCAGTCAAACGGAAGCACTTAAAGAGAAGCTACTCTTTTTGATGGACAACCCTGATTTACGTTTAAAAATGGGAGAAAATGGCTATGCTTACATGAAGGAAGAACTATCAAGTAAAAAAGCTTACCGCACCATTATTACTGAAATTGAGAAAAGCTGATCGTGAAACTCCGCTCTTTTGTAGGCCAATAACTGGCTAATAAAACTACAGAGCATCATTTAATACAACAGAACTACCATTGGGCCAACCAAGGCGGTTTGAAAAAAACAAAGAACTAATTTGAACAGTGCTAACAATCGGTCAAACCAGCAAGATGTATAAATCTTTTTTTAAGAGAGTTGTGGATATCATTCTCTCTTTTTGTATACTAACTGTATTAAGTCCAATCTTTTTGATGGTGTTTATCGTATTAGCTATCGCTAATGATGGTAAAGCATTCTTTGTTCAAAAAAGACCTGGAAAAAATGAAGCGATTTTTGAAATTGTAAAGTTTAAATCTATGAACGATAAAAAAGATGCGAAGGGAGAATTGTTACCTGACGCTCAACGTATTACTGCTTTTGGGAATTTTGTTCGAAAATTTTCTTTAGATGAGCTACCCCAACTTTGGAATGTCTTAAAAGGTGATATGAGTCTCATTGGCCCCAGACCGCTTCTGGTAGCATATCTTCCCTTATACACTACAGATCAAAACAAACGCCATAATGTAAAGCCCGGTATTACCGGGTGGGCGCAAGTAAACGGCCGCAACACCATATCTTGGGAGCAAAAATTTGACTACGATGTATACTATGTAGAAAAGCTATCATTTGGTTTAGATCTTAAAATATTTTTCTTAACGGTTTTAAAAGTTTTTAAAGGGGCTGATGTTTCATCAGCAACCCATGCTACTATGGAACATTTTATAGGAAGTAGCAATGGTTCGTAACCAAAAGACATTGCAGTTTCTCTTAACTTTTACAATAGTAAAAGCGAAGCTAATTGTCGTCAACCCTTTATAAACACAGTTAATCGATTACTTAAGCCTAAAACTAAATTTCTCTGAAATTGTATTAATTTAGTTTTGTTAACACCAATAAGCATATGATCACATTTATTATTCCAGTTAAAAGTGAAAAAGTTTCTGGATCATGGAGCCAATTTTCAAAGCTTTTTGAAAGAACACTGAAGTCGGTAACGAGCCAAATATCACAAAATTTTAACGTTATAGTCGTTTGCCATGAAAAACCAGAAATACGTTTTGAACACCCAAATGTTGAATATCTGTATGTTGATTTTGAAGTGCCACAATTAAAAACGGCTCCTAAAGAAAAGCATGATGGAATGAAAGAAGAAGACAAAAGCAAGAAAATACTTGCTGGCGTCGAATGCGCTAAAAAATATAATTCTGACTATCTAATGGTCGTTGATGCAGATGACTGTATCTCCAATAAAATTGTATCATTTGTTGAAGAAAATTCAAGCAAGGATACTATCGGTTGGTACATTAATAAAGGCTATTTTTATCGAGAAGGTGACAAACTAATTTCTTTGAATAAAGAAAATTTTAACACACTTTGCGGTACCTGTATCATTATTAAGCCAAGTTATATCGAAGCTGTTTTTCAACAAAAACCCCACCTGCTTTATGTACATCAAACAATGGATTTCTCTGATGACACCAAGTTGCTAAAACTTCCTTTCGCAGGAGCCATATACAGCATGGCTAATGGTGAAAATCATTATATGTCTGGCGGGCAAATGAAAAATTTGAGTACCGGTAGTATTTTTAAATTAGAAACCATCAAAGGAATTTTTAGAAAACTAAGAAAATATAGTTTTAGGACATTGAACCGAAAAATCAGAGAAGAATTTGGAATTTACCCTCTAAATCAAAAGCAATAATATCACATCATTCCCTCAGAAGTGCATATTCATATTAAATAAAAAATGGTAACAAACGGAATGCTGCTAACGATAATCGTACCTACATATAACGTTGAAGAATTCATAGCCAACTGTCTAGATAGCCTACTAGATCAAGATATTTCTACTAATGACTACGAAATATTGGTTATTAATGACGGCGCTACTGATAACAGTGCCCAAATTGCTGGCACCTATGCGGATACGCATGAGCATATCAGGCTTATAAATCAAGCCAATATGGGCCTAAGTGAGGCTAGAAACACCGGGTTAAGACAGGCAAAAGGAAAATACATCTATTTTCTTGACTCCGATGATTATATTGCTAAAAACACCTTTGGCCTTATCCTTTCTCTATTAGAAAAATACCAACTCGATCTTCTTGGTGTCAAAGAAATAGAAACAAGACGTTTAGACATAAAGAAGTCTGCCAACCTAGATTCCATAAAAACAGATCATCTAAAGATCACTGATGGTATCAGTTTTATTGCCGACAACTACTACATCAACAATGCTTGGTGGTATTTTACCAGAACAAAATTTCTAAGAGAAACGGGGCTCACATTTCCGAAAGATAGGTTGGTTGAAGATGCAAATTTTACTTCTAAATTATTAGTAGCTGCGCAAAGAATGGCTTCTGTGCCGCTTGATTTCTATAGGTATTACCAACGCCCGAATTCGATAATGCATAAAACCAACAAGGCACATATCAGACGCCTCATCGGTGACTATGAAAAAAATGTATACGAATTTGAAAGCCAACTAAAATCTCTAGAAGCTTACGATCACCCTAAAATCAAGGCCTGTTTAAAACGTATTGAAGTTAGACAGCATTCTTTTGCCTTCTTTTTATTTGTGAAATGCATGCGATTTTCTATTTCTAAAGACGAGGTCTCAACCATGATTGAAGGCTTTAAAACGATCGAGGTTTACCCCATACAAAAATTCATAGGTGAAGATTACAATAAATTTAGCTATCGCTTATTGCTTCCTATTATTAATAATGAAAAATTATTTTCTGCAGCTTTGAAAGTGAGTGCTATTTTTCAGTAAAAACGTTCTTACTGCTCTTATAAACTTGTAATTTAGTGCGGCTTAATTCGCTCATGCGCGTATATTTACAAATTATGAGCCTTAAATGGAAAAGAATTCAATAATTTTAAAAACATTTCGTTTTCCCTATTCAGTAAGAATTTGTTTATTAGCAAACCATAGCTGTTTTTAATTCACTTGATATACAAGTAATTTCACTGAAATAAAGCATTCTAAATTAGCGTACCAATTATGAATATTTTAATAACCTCGGCTGGCAGGCGTGTTTCTTTAGTTCGAGCATTTCAAAAAGAATTAAAAAAAGTGCATCCTACTGCAAAAGTATTCGCAGTAGATGCCAAACCTATGCTTTCAGCGGCATGTCAGGTTGCCGATGATTACTTTGGTCTTCCGCGTTTAGACGATGCGAATTATATTAATGAATTGATTGCAAAGTGCAAAAAAGAGCGCATATCACTCATTATTCCTACCATTGATACCGAATTACTTTTACTAGCGAATAACAAAGGTCTTTTAGCCGAAAATGGTATCCGTAGCTTAGTGTCTTCCACCGGTTTTGTGCAAAAGTGTCGAAACAAAAGAGAAATACACCGTTTCTTTGCATCTAAAGGGGTCGCAGTTGCCAAAGAGTACAGCAAAAAAGACTACCATTTACCAATGTTCATTAAGCCTTATGATGGTAGTAGAAGCGTTGACACGTATTTGATTAAAACTGAAGAAGATTTGACCAGCTATCATTTTGAAAATGAGAAATTAATGTTCTTGGAGTATTTAGATCATGACATTTATGAAGAATTCACCTGTGACCTTTATTACGACCAGAGCAACCTATTAAAATGTGCTGTTCCAAGGAAAAGAATAGAAGTACGCGATGGCGAAGTGTATAAAGCGCTAACAGAAAATAATAGTTTGGTCGCATATATTAAAAATAACCTGCACCATATTCCAGGCGCCGTCGGTTGTTTGACTGCTCAATTTTTTAAACACAAAACTGATGCTTCAAAAATTTATGCTATTGAAATAAATCCAAGATTTGGTGGTGGTTACCCGCTGTCTTACCTTGCTGGGGCCAATTTTCCAAAGTGGATAATTCAAGAGTATCTATTGAAAGAAACGCTATCTGATCAATTTGATTGTTGGGAGGATAAACTCTTGATGATTCGGTATGATGATGAAATTCTTGTTCATGACTATAAAGGTTAATTCACAAACCGCTATCGTTTTTGATTTAGACGACACGCTCTATAATGAAATAGATTTTCTAAAATCTGCTTATAAGGAGATCGCCATAAAGTTGGCACCTGATTCTTGGCAGTTTCTTTACGCTAATTTACTATCGCTTTACAGAAATAAAAAAAACGTATTTGAATATATTTCTGATAACTATGGACTTACTACAGATGAGCTCATTCATTCCTATAGAAACCATATCCCCAATATACAGGCTTTTGATGGCGTTTTAAAACTCATGGCGCTAATCAAGGCCAAAGAAGGAAAAATTGGAATTATAACTGATGGTAGAAGTCGTACCCAAAGAAATAAAATTAAGGCTTTAGGGTTTTCCGAATACGTCGATCACATTGTCATTTCAGAGGAAATTGGGTCAGAAAAACCAGATGAAAATAATTTTATGGCTATTGAAAGTAAGCTGAATTGTAGCGTAAATTATTATATCGCTGATAACATTAAAAAAGATTTTCTG
The DNA here is from genome assembly GCA_938029725.1 of uncultured Flavobacteriaceae bacterium. GTDB lineage: Bacteria > Bacteroidota > Bacteroidia > Flavobacteriales > Flavobacteriaceae > Maribacter_C. The sequence continues at coordinate 167,364 of CALHGE010000009.1, read as the reverse complement.
GCACCAAAAAAAAGAGGATGGAATACCATTGGTTTGCTTGACAATGGTTTAAACATCCACAGCAATGCGTATCAGTTTCAAGAAGAAAAATACCTTCCTGAAAATTTCATCTCCGCAATATCAGAATTACAGCTCTTGTAAAATTTCAACTATCCAAAGTAACTGACTACACTGTAACTAGCGTATTAGAAATCGGTAATAATAAATTCTGAGCGTCGGTTAATTTGATGTTCATCTTCGGCGCAGTATTTGGTGTCATCGCAATCATTTAGTAAATTATCTTCACCAAAGGCTTCTGAAGCAAGCCTATTAGCTGCGATACCGCTAGAAACTAAATATTCTACAGTTCGTTGCACCCTTCTTTCAGACAACCATTTATTATAAGTGGCTTTGCCCCTAGAATCTGTATGTGAGGTCACTTTAAGTTTCAATTCCGGATTTTCCACTAAAATCGATGCCAATGTTTCAAGAATTTCTTTAGACTTCTTATTGATATAAGATGAATTTAAATCAAAATATACAAAGCCTAATATATCAATTTGACTTCTTAAGTCTTGCTTGCGCCTTTTTTCTGCATCAAGCTTCGCTTCTTCAATCATCGCTAAACGAGTTGTTTCTTTTTCTTTCGCTAAACGTTCTGCAAGAGCAATCGCATCTTTTTCGTGCTCTGAGGCAGCTATAGAATCATTTACACGCTGTTTCTCTGCCGCTAATGCATCTATGAGAGCAAGCTTTTCAATGCCCCTCTTAGAGAGTTCTTTTTCAATTCCGAATTGATACACCACACCAGCGGCATGCTGAATATGATTCGTTCCTTTGTCACCTGTTCGCCATTTTCCAGAGGAACTAAAATCTAAGCCCCAACGATCTGAAAACCAAGTACGAAAACCTATTACAGCATTGTACGTAGTTCTAGGCGTATTATCAGCATCAGTAAACCCAAAACCAAGACCTAGATAAGGGTCAAACCAAGAAGTATCTCCTATTATTTTATTTAAGTCATAACTTACTCGAGCATCTAAACCGAGGTAATCAGAATCTTCAAGATTAATTCGACCATCTATGATCTTACCCGCGCTGTACTTATTATACGTAGCGATTGCTTCAATACCTAAGCCTGATTTAAAATACCTTCCTGCACTAAGCCTATTTGGATAAGCAAGGCCATTCCATTGCTCAGTTACTGCCAACAGATCACCAAAGGTATCGCCAGAATCATCTACGAAATTATACCCGAGTCCGAAAACCCAAGAACTTTGAATACTACTATCTTTTGCAGTGAGCCTAATATCCTCGCTTTGAGCAAAGGTGAAGTTCGTGGCCAGAAATGCCATAAGCATTAGCATGAGTGAAAAATTCTTCATAAGTGTAAAATTTGGGATTATTTACAATACAAAGGTATTTTCAAAAATGATAAATGCCAATAAAGTGCTTTGAAAGGGCTATATTTTCGGCATAAGCCCAAAACCAGTCTATTTCATCTCTTTTTCGACAACTATTTCCTTATCTGTTCGAGGCATTTTATAGATGCAAAACGGATTTGTTCGCACCGTCAGAGAAGTATCTTTCACTTTTCTATCTATGGTAGCAGTTAATACAACTTCGGTATCAGTTTCTCTGCTTAATGACAGTATTGGCATTCCCATGTAGTTTTGCTCTCCACTACATTGCACCACAATCATTTCTTTTGAAAAATCAACCTCTGGCAATGCAAGCCCAGGTTTTCTTGTTTTATTTAGTATCGCATAAAAGCGCTGTAGTCGCTTCTGGTCTCTAATAAGCATTGTTTCAGCACTAACAAAACCACTATAGTCATCTTGCAGCAACAGTACCAATGAGGAATCTAATTCTGATTGGCTGCTAGCGGTAATTTCCATACTTGCCTTTTTTTGGCCCTTGCATGACATTAAAATTATTGAAACGAGAATCAAGAACTTTTTCACTTAACTATAGCTTTTATTAAACCTACTTTTATAAGCCTTTTCATAAATTGCCTCGTATAAAGGAAGCACATTTAAAATATCAAACCTTTCCGCTGACTTTACCGCATTGGCTTTAAACTGATCTAAGCTTAGGTCATCACTTAAAATCTTTAATGCATTTTTGGCCATATCATCAACATCACCAATTTCGCTTAAAAACCCGGTTATACCATGCTCGTTCACTTCTGGTATGCCTCCTGCATTTGTTGATATTACAGGTACTTTATTAATCATTGCCTCTAAAGCAGCTAAACCAAAACTCTCTGTTTCCGAAGGCAATAGAAATAAGTCAGTAAAACATAAAATGCGATCAATCTCATTACTATTCCCCAGAAAAATAACTTTGTCTGAAATACCCAATTGCTCACATAACTTTTCTGCCCCTGCTTTTTCAGGACCTTCCCCAACCATTATTAACTTTGCGGATATCTTTTCTTGTACTTTATTAAAAATATGGATGACGTCAGGAATACGCTTAACCTTTCTGAAATTACTAATATGGGTTAATATTCTTTCATTATCATTCGCCATAAGTGACCGCTGACAATCTGTAAACGAACTACTATACTTTGTTTTATCTATAAAGTTAGGTATTACCTCAATATCGATTTTTATATCAAACAATTCTAAGGTCTGTTCTTTTAAACTCTTTGAAACTGAAGTAACCACATCTGAATTATTGATACTAAAGGTAACCGCAGGCTTATAAAATGGATGTTTTCCAACTAAGGTAATATCCGTTCCGTGAAGCGTCGTTATCATTGGTATATGAATGTTCTCCTCCGCTAGCATTTGCTTAGCCATATAGCCTGCATACGCATGGGGTATAGCGTAATGCACATGTAACAACTCTATTCCGTGTAACTTAATCGTATCTACCAATTTACTAGATAAGGCCAATTCATAGGGTTGGTATTGAAACAAAGGGTATTCAGGTACGTGAACTTCGTGAAAGTGAATTCTATTATTCAAAAGGCCTAAACGAACTGGTTGACGGTACGTTACAAAATGGACTTCATGACCTCTATTCGCTAGGGCGATACCCAACTCTGTGGCAACTACACCACTACCTCCCCAAGTGGGGTAACATACAATAGCTATCTTCATTACTCAAATTTAGTGAAAACAAGATTTAAGTCGTCTTTAAAGCTGTTTATTTACATTTATTTTAAGAATTATGTACGGAGAAACGCTAATCGATGGCATCGTAAATCGCTTTCTGAATTCGAGTTCGTAGTCCTGACTTTATAAGTAAAGTATTCGTAGCAGATGGGTATGTTCTATTGGATAGAAAAACGTAAACAATTTCTTTTTCCGGGTCTGCCCATGTATAGGTACCCGTAAAGCCACTGTGGCCAAAGCTCTTTCTTGAAACACAACCACAAGTAGGGCCTTTCTCTTTTAATTGAGGCTTATCAAAGCCAACACCTCTTCTTACTTTTTTATTACAAAAATAACAGGTATTGAATTTTTTCACCGTTCGACTTTGTAAGAATTGAACGCCACCGTAGGTGCCGCCTTGCAGATACATCTGCATAATTTTAGCGACATCATTGGCATTGCTAAAAAGACCTGCATGGCCTCCTACTCCACCTTGCATGGCTGCCCCCATATCATGCACATATCCTTGTACCCTTTGATATCTGTAATAATTATCCTCTTCTGAGGGTACAATTCTTGTTTTAGGAAATTTTTCTAATGGGTTAAAACTGGTGTTATTTGCACCCAAAGGTTTGTATAAAAAATCATCAATTAAGGTATCTAATCGACTGCGGTTAGTATCCTCTATATATTTCTTCATCACATAATAAGCCACATCGCTGTAGCGATATCTGTTTGACTTTAAATCTTGTCTTCCAATACGATTATAGATAGAATCTCTATAATCATCAGTTAAGTATAAGTTGTTTGTAACCTTTGTAGAAAAGCCTTTTAATGGTTTATTCCGGTAAAATTCTGAGGAAGGTTTTCGCTTTTCATCCAAAGTGCTTACATAAAAGGCGATCCATGCAGGTAGCCTTCCGTAATGTGATAATGCCTTTAATACCGTAACATTCTTTAATTCGGTATTCGCATATGCAGGTACTAAATCAGAAAAGGTATTGTTCAGTGCTATTTTTCCTTCTTCTTCCATCTTCATTACCATAGGAAGCGTTGCCAATATTTTAGTAACCGAGGCCAAATCGTAAATATGATTAGGTGTTATCTTCTCTTTGGATGTATAGGTCGGTTTTCCAAAACCTTTATTGTAAATGACTTTTCCTTTACGAGCAATAACTACTTGCGCACCAGGATACATTAAAGAATCGAGTCCGGCTTGCACCAATCGATCTACCTCTGCTAATTTAGAAACGTCAAACCCTACGCGCTCCGGAAAACTATACCCCAAACGCAAAAGAGATTTTAATTGTACCGTTGAATTTACCGGAAATTCTTTATGTGCAGAGACTGGTAAAACTCCTTTTGCAGGTAAGGCTCCAAAAATTAATTGCGCGGTCTTTTCTTGTGCTAACTTGCTGTTTTGATGAGCCACCACGACACCATCAATATGCTTAAAAGAGGATACACCTAATAAAGCATAAGGTTTAGCAAAAACCGATAAAATCACATTAGAACTGCGCTCTTGAGCAATCGCATCTAACCACGCTTTCTCCTGCTTACTTAAGTTATAAGACTTCCAAGGGCTTGCATTGCTTTTGTGTAAACCAATGATAATCAAATTAAAATTACTTAGCTTCTTCTTTAGGGTAGCAATATCTTTTCCATTCACTTGAGTAACGGTCGCATATTTATTCAGCTCACTTAAAAAAGCAGAACTGTTATCCTCGCCAAACTTCACATAAGCGATTTTCTTATTTTCAAGTTTTTTTATAGCCATCAAATAATACGAGTTCTTAACTACAGTAATCGCATTTTCAATGGCTTCTTCGTATACTAAATCATCTGCCCTAGAATTTAAATCCTCATAAAGGTTCTTCATCTCTATTGGACGATACTTATGCAAGCCTGCTTTATACTTGGCCATCAATATTTTCTTCACCGAACTAGATAAACGCCTTTCGGTAATTTTCCCCTTATTAAAAGCTTTAATTAATTTCTCCTTTGCCTTTGTTACCTCGGTAGGCATTAATAACATATCATTTCCTGCTAGAAAGGCCTTCACTTCTACATCTCCATTTTTTCCAGTATCGGCGACGCCACGCATATTCAGGGCATCTGTAAAAACAAGCCCTTTAAAGCCCATTTCGTCTTTTAAAATTCCAGAAATAATCTGTTCAGAAAGCGATGAAGGCAAGCCCTCCTTAAGTTCTAAGGCAGGTACTTCTAAATGCGCTATCATGATACTACTAACGCCAGCTTCTATTATTTTTTTGTATGGATATAATTCGATACTATCCAATCGAGTTCTTGAAAAACCAATTACGGGTAAGGCCTTATGAGAATCGGTAGCCGTGTCTCCATGGCCAGGAAAATGTTTTCCGCTTGAGAGTATGCCTGCGCTCTCCATACCTTTTACAAAGGCGACTCCTTTTTCAGTCACATTCTCTCGGTCTTCACCGAAAGAACGGCTTCCAATAATCGGATTTTTAGGATTGATATTGATATCTACATCAGGCGCAAAATTAATATGCACTCCCAATCGTTTCGCATGTTTTCCAATTTGTTTAGCCACCTTTTCAACAATGGCATTATCAGAAATAGCGCCTAAAGTCATGTTATAAGGAAAGGCATACGTGGAATCTAAACGCATAGAAAGCCCCCATTCCGCATCCATACCAATAAGTAAAGGAACTTTAGATGATTTTTGATAGTCATTTGTCAATTTGGCTTGCCTAACAGGCCCTCCTGTTGAGAAAATGACACCACCAATATGTTGAGATTTAATTAATGCTTCAATTTTATCAGTTGCGGCTTTGTTTTGGTCGGAAGCAATACTAAGCATAAAAAGCTGTCCAAATCGCTCTTCCAAAGACATGGAATTGTATTTTGCATCAACCCATCGTTGCTGAGAAATACTGTCTTTTACCACCAAAGGATTGCGCTGTGCGTTTACACAGACCATAGTTAGTAAAAATAAAGGGAGAACTCTTAAAAAACGCATATACTTTTGGTCTATCAAAATAACTAAAAACACTTCTAATTATTGCATTTCATCGGACTTATCACACACTTTATCTAAGTTCACGTCACGATGTTATGACGTTAGTTTCAAAACCCATACCAATTATGCTGCTAGCTTCAGAATTTAAATATTACAGAAAACGATTATGCCAACTCTCTGAAGCTGGAACTTCCCAATGCTCTTGGTATTCGCCCTTTGTTGCCACCAAATTATTGAAAACTATAGTTTTTGCAGAAACAGCTTTCTGTTTGGCCATTTTCTTGAAGTCTAAAAGAGACTTATAGGCTACAAACTCTCCTTGCTTATATGACACGTTCATCTTATCTAGCAATTCAACTTGATATTTCTTTTCCAAAGCTTGGATAAAATGAACAGATGCATCAATACTACAACCCGAAGCTGCAGTTAGCGATTGATCTAATCCTAAGATAATAAAACGATTGTAGCGCATTTCAAAACCCGCTTTTAAATCTTGTCCATGAGCAGTCCATTCCGTAACAAAAGCATCAAAGGCCTCTTTCAATTCTACCAATTCAGTAGCATTAAAACTACGATTGGCCTGATATATCCATATTCTTGAAGTTTCAGGAAGCGATTCAAATTCTACTAGCATACGATTAAGGTTCAAGTTCAAACTACGCGTTCAAACTTATGATTTGTATTTGGGCTATATTAAAATTCTAACATTGAGATTAGGACTTTTATAAGTCCTCGGCGGTAGCAATTAGTTCTGCAATATCCATTACTGCAACAGAAGATTCTTTCTCCTTGTTCTTTACTCCATCGGTCATCATTGTATTACAAAAAGGACAACCAGCTGCAATAATTTCGGGTTTTATTTCTAAGGCTTGTTCGGTTCGTTCGATATTAATATCCTTATCTCCCTTTTCTGGTTCTTTGAACATTTGTGCTCCACCGGCACCGCAGCACAGGCCTCTTGTTTTACAACTTTTCATTTCAACCAGCTCAGCATCCAACTTCCGAATCAAATCTCTTGGTGCTTCGTAAACCCCATTTGCTCTTCCTAAATAACAAGGATCATGAAATGTGATACGTTTGCCTTTGAACTGACCGCCTTCCATGCTAATTCTTCCTTCAGAAAGGAGCTCTTTTAAAAATTGAGTATGATGCACAACATCATAGTTTCCGCCTAAGCCTGGATACTCATTCTTCAATGTATTAAAACAATGTGGGCAAGCTGTTACTACTTTTTTTACTTCATAAGCATTCATCACCTCAATATTGGTGACTGCTTGCATTTGAAAAAGAAACTCATTTCCTGATCGCTTGGCAGGATCACCTGAGCAGCTTTCTTCCGTACCTAATACTGCAAAAGAAACATTGGCTTTATTTAAAATTTTAACAAACGCCTTCGTGATTTTTTTTGCTCTATCATCAAAACTGCCTGCACAACCTACCCAAAATAAAACTTCAGGTTGTTGTCCAGCTGCGAAAAGCTCAGCCATAGTAGGCACTTTCAACGTATTCTCCATAAATTATTTATTTTCTATGATTCTTCTGACCAGTTCAAACGATCCATTTGATTAAAGGGCCAAGGAGCACCATTATTTTCAATATTTCCCATCATATTATTTAAATCAGAAGGGGCCGCAGATTGCTCCATAACCAAGTATTGTCGCATATCCATAATAATTGAAAGTGGATCAATACTAACTGGGCAAGCTTGAACACAAGCATTACAAGAAGTACATGCCCATAATTCTTCATGAGAGATATAATCTCCTAAAAGTTGCTTACCGTCATCTACAAAAATTCCATTATTTGCGTCTATATTTTTACCAACCTCCTCAAGACGATCACGCGTATCCATCATAATCTTTCTTGGAGAAAGCATTTTTCCGGTTTGATTCGCTGGGCATTCACTAGTACAACGACCGCATTCTGTGCAGGTATACGAATTTAAAAGCTGAACCCAACTTAAATCAGCAACATCAGAAGCTCCAAATTTTTCAGGATCAGGTGCGTCTTCTGCAGGAGCAGCAAACGGATCTGCAGATGGATCCATCATTAATTTTACTTCTTGCGTTACTGCATCAAGGTTTTTAAATTGCCCCTGAGGCACCAACTTTCCGTAATACGTGTTTGGGAAAGCTAATAAAATATGTAGATGTTTTGAATAATAGAGGTAGTTAAGGAATATCAAAATACCAATAATATGAACCCACCAGGCGCTGCGTTCAACCAAATGCAAGCTACTTTCAGACAAACCACTAAACAAAGGTGCTATGTACTGACTAATTAGATTACCTGAGTCCAAGGCTTGAAAACTACTATCTGTGGCATTCATTACTAAAAACAAACACATTAGAACCACCTCGAAATATAAAATAATATTCCCATCACTCTTGGGCCACCCGGTCATTTCTTTGCTTAAAAAACGTTTAATTTTTATACCGTTCCTACGAATCCAAAAAACGATTACCGAAACCAAAACCAATACCGCTAACACTTCAAAAGAACCTATAAGAAATCCATAGACCCCTTCATTTAAGAATTTTAATCCAATTCGATGTGTTCCAAAAAGCCCGTCGATTATGATTTCTAAAACTTCAATATTGATAACAATAAATCCTACGTAAACGATAACGTGAAGAAAACCAGCGATTGGGCGCACGACCATTTTGGTTTGACCAAGAGCGATTTTGGCCATATTCTTCCAACGTTGTGGCTTATTATCTGAAACTTCTACATCTTTTCCAAGATTAATGTTTCGTCGAAGTCTCAAAACGTTTTTAGCAAAGAAACCAAGGCCTCCTATAAGTAGAAGTGCAAATATAATATTGGGAATATACGCCATGTATTAGTTTTCTGTTTTTATCGCGGGATCTTCTTCAGGAACTTCATACTCCTTTTGTTTTTTTCCAAAAACCGAGACATTCACATACCGCTTAGGGTTTAATCTAAAATCTTGAAGTAATAAGTCAAGTTCACGCGAAGCACCATTCAAATTATTATATAACGCTTCGTCTTTCACCAACTTACCTAAGGTTCCGTTACCATTTTCAATCTGAGTCATTAATTTGTTCAAATTTGAAACGGTCAAGTCAAGCTTCGCTAAAGTGCGCCCGAGACCAGCTTTGTTCAGAGAATCAGAGAGCTTAGCGAAGTTTGAAGTGATTTCTTCCACATGGCTAAGCGACCTATCAAATTTACTCTCGTTCGTACTTAACAACCTATTTAAAGTGCCTCCAGCGTCTTTTAAATCAGTCATTAAGGTGCTTAGATCACTTATCGCCTGTCGCAAATCTCTTTTGGCCTTGGTATCTAAAACGGCGTTAACGTTTAACATTACAGAATCTGCATCCGTCAAGGCTGATTCAAATTTTTCAAGGATTGGAGATAACTTCTGATCAGCAACTTCACTCAAACTTGCTTTTCTTGAGGTATTCAAGTAATCCCCCGTAGCTATTGACTCTCCTTCGAAAGATGGATTTATTCGCAGCCCTTTTCCTCCAATTAGGCCGGTATCATACAATTCAACAATGCTATTTTTTGTAAATGCCAATTCTCTGTTCACAGAAAATGTGACTAACAAACTTCCAGAGGCATCTTTGAATTTTACCGCATTAACAGCGCCTACATTTTTACCATTAATTGAAACGGCGGTACCTGGCTGCAAGCCGCCAACATCGTCATAAATAGCATATAGTTTTAAATCGTCACTGAAAAAAGAGGTCGACTTTAAGAAACTATAACCAAAAATGACACATATTATGCCTAATACTACTATAAGTCCCGTTTTAATTTCCCTAGATAGTTTCAATAGAATGGTTTTAGGATTTAAACAAAATTAGATATAATTATTCGTTCATGGTTATTATTCTGAAACCATTTTGATTGCCTCTGCCGTAGGAATTCTAACTCCATCCTTATAGGCAACTATATAGCCTGCAGGATAGCCTTTCTGCGCAGCAGTTTTCTTTAAGAGTTTTGCCTCATTAAACGAATTCGTACTGCCATACATATATCGGTATAACTTTTTAACGGGTTCCTTAGTTAACTTGTTAAGCCCATTGAACGTAGTGGATAGCAAAGGTAAATTTTTAGAACTTGCCATTAGCTGAACTCTAAACTCAATATCTCCCGCAGGTTTTGTTGACTGCGAAACTATTTTTGGCATTTCAGCCACTTCCTTCTTTTCAACCACAAGTGTTTCAGGCTTCTCAAGTTCTTCTTTGGCAATCGCTATCACTTTCGGTTTTTCTGCTATACCTAGGTCTTCTTTTTCTACCATTGACTGCTCTTCTGCAACTTTGGTTTCGTCTTTAACCACCATAGGTAGCTTTGGCTTTTCTTTTTCCGCAGCAGCAATTTTCTCTTCCAAAGTCTTTTTTACTACTGGTTTATTTACCATTGAATTCGCATCCGTATTTTCCGCCAATTCTTCAACAGCTTCAATTTTATTTAAAACTTGGCTTTTATCTGCACTTGGCACACTTAAAACCACCTCCTTCTCAGGGTTTGGCGCAGGTATCATAACCATTTCTGGTGTCTTAGCAACACTAGACGCCATACCTACTTCATAAGACAGAATAGCATCGGCGATAGCCGTGCCCATTTCTTTTTGCCCTTCTTTTGAATTTAAATAGGCCCCTTCCTTGTCATTCGTAAGAAAGCCGGTTTCAACCAAAACACTTGGCATGAAAGTTTGATGTAAAACGATAAAACCTGCTTGTTTTACAGCCCTATCTTTACGGTTCAATTTTTCTGTAAAATTATCTTGAATGGTTTTTGCTAAAGCAATGCTCTGATCTAAAAACTCTTCTTGCATGATTGTAAGTCCGATTACCGACTCAGGCGAGTTGATATCATAATCTGCATACCTTGTTTCGTAATTATCTTCTAGATAGATTACCGAGTTTTCTTTCTTCGCTATATCGAAATTTTGCTTGTTCGCATGAAGCCCTAAAACAAAAGTACCGGCACCATGAGCATCTGATGTATGCGAATCACAGTGTACGGAAACAAATAAATCTGCATTTGCCTTGTTTGCAATTTCACCGCGAACAAACAAATCGATGAACGTATCATCTTTTCTAGTGTAGATTACCTTAATATTTGGGTTTTTCTCCAAAATAGCACCCACTTTCAAAACAATATTTAGAGCAATATTCTTCTCTAAATACCCATTTCCTAAGTTTCCTGGATCGTGCCCACCATGGCCCGCATCTAGAACAACAACAAACTGGTCATCGTTATTTTTCTCCGTATTTATAGCGCTAAAAGAAGTCAATAGCAGTGGTAGAAGTAAAAACGGGATAACAAGAAAACCTTTCATATTCATAGAATTGCGGTGTTTCGGTGCTCTGAAAATGGTTAAATTTATTGTAATACTCTATTAGGGGAACAAAAAATATATGTAAGTTTGAACTCCTAAAGTGAAGCCAAACCTTTACAAAAATAGGATATATAGCCTTGCAATCAAATAAACATCATTTACTTTTCCTCTCCCTCCTTTTGTTTGGTATGTTTTCTGGGCTAGCTCAAGAAGATAAAATAATCAGTTTGCCTATAAAAGCAGAGAAGGATACGATTATTGCCCCTCTTTTCACTTTACCGGTAGCCAAAGACTCCATTTTAAGAGATTCTACCGAGCGAAGTAGTACAAACGGCAATTCTCCCCTTCTACTAGACAAAATTCAATACAAAGCCAAAGACTCCATTATTTTAAGCAAAAAAGATAATAAAATATACCTCTACAACGAAGCCGAAATCTATTATCAAGATACGGAGTTAAAGGCCGGGGTAATTATTATGGATTATGAACGTAATGAGGTCTATGCTGGTCGCATGAAAGATTCTTTGGGCGTGTATTCGCAAATGCCCTACTTTAAACAAGGAGACCAAGTAGTGATTCCTGATTCTATTCGATTTAATTTTGATTCACAGAAGGCCTTAATTTTCAATTCCAGAACCGAGCAGCAAGCAGGAGGCGGAGTCGTAGGAAGCGATGCGATGAAGGTGTACGCTGAAATAACTAAAAAAGAGAATGATTCGGTCTACTTTATGAATGAGGCCAGAATTACTACTGCAGAAGATACCATTAACCCTGATTACTATATTCGAATTCGAAAAGCGAAACTTGTACCTGGCAAAAAAGTTATTGCCGGCTTGAGTAACCTATATATTGCAGATGTACCCACCCCTATTGGTTTGCCTTTTGCATACTTTCCCTTGAGCGTAGGTAGAAGTGCCGGAATTTTAATGCCTTCAATAGGTAATGACCCTAACCGAGGTTACTTTTTACAAAATGGGGGATACTATCTTCCTATTGGAGATAATTTAGATGTTGAACTTACTGGAGATTTTTATACCAATGGCAGTTGGGGCATCCGGTCTCGCTCCAACTATGTAAAACGATACAAATATCGCGGAAGCATAAATGTTACCTATCAAAATCTGGTCACGAGTCAAAAAGGATTTAGTGACTTTAGTAGTAGTTCAAATTACAACATAAGAATATCTCATTCTCAAGACACTAAGGCTAGCCCTAATTCACGCTTTTCAGCCTCCGTAAATTTAGGTAGTAGCCAATTCTTTCAAAACTCACTTGGTAGAGTAAGTAGTTCAAATTTATTACGGAATAACAACTCATCTTCAATTTCATACTCAAAGACTTTTCCGGCCTACCCATCCATTAATATGAGTTTGACCGCTACACATAGTCAAGATACTTCTCCAGGGTCAACAGATGATGGTAAAGACAATATTCAAATGACCCTACCCACCTTTCAAGCAAGTATGGAACGTATTTTTCCTTTTGTAAAAAGAGATGGTATTAAAAAAGGTATTATTCAGAATATCAATATGCAGTATGACGTCAATGCAAGAAATTCATTAACCACCAATGATGAAGATTTCTTAACCAGTGCAATGTTTGAAAATAGCAAATTCGGTGCTCGGCACCGTATTCCGATAAGCACCAACTTTAAAGTACTCAAGTACCTAAGTGTCAGCATGGGCGGAAACTATGAAGATGTATGGGCTTTAGAAACTTTCAACCAAAGCTACGAGGAAGCTGAAGACCCAACACAAAGAGGCACAGTCGTGAGAGATACTATTGCCGGTTTTGATCGCTACAATACCTATAATTTCAGTGCCAGCATAGGAACTACAATTTATGGTACCTTTAGATTAGGTGATGATAAAAAAATACAAGCGATACGCCACGTAATGCGCCCCTCGATTAGCTATGGTTATGCTCCATCTTTTGACCAATTCTATGATGAATACATTGGTGAAAATGGTGATGTCGTTCAATTTAGCAGGTTTGAAGGAACCTTAAATGGCGCACCACGTTTGACCAAATCTAATAGCCTAAGTTTTTCATTAGCCAATACCTTAGAAGCAAAAGTAAGGGACAAGGATTCTTCAATTATTGAACCAAAAAAAGTACCAATATTGAGTAATTTCAATATCTCTTCAGGCTATAATCTTGAAGCAGATTCGTTAAGATTGAGTCCTTTAAGTATAAACGGGGGTACTAATATCTTAGACAATAAGATGTCTATTAACTTTTCTGCAGGTTTAGACCCGTATGCACTTGACAATAATGGTAGACGTTTCAACACCTTCAATATTGATAATGGCGGTAGCCTTCTGCGTTTGTCACGTGCTAATATCAACATAGGGTATCGAATTGATAGTAAAATGTTTGGTAAGAAAGAGGACGACGATGACGCTGAGAAAAAAGAAGAAGCAGGGCAATACGACTATTCTGCCCAAGATGAACTGAACAGCCCTTTTGAAAAGCAAGACGAATTTGGTGAACGTATTTATGAAGAGGATAACCGAAAAGATCAGGATATTGACAACCCTGTTTATGGTACAAAAATACCCTGGGACTTTAATCTAGCCTATTCCGCCACTTATAATAATTCTGCTAGGCAGAATGAGTTTGGCAGTCATTCACTAATGGTACGAGGAAATATTCAGCTCTCACCACGTTGGAAAGTAGGTGGTTCTACCGGGTATGATTTTAAAGGAAAAGGCTTTACCCTTACCCAATTACAACTGTCAAGAAAACTAGGTAGTTTTGATATGCGTTTTAATTGGACTCCCTTTGGGCAATACAAACGATGGGATTTCTTTATCGGGATAAGCTCAAGCATTCTTAAAGATTTAAAGTGGGAGAATCGAAGTCAACCACCAAGAAATTAGATTACTGTAGAAGTAAACACTAAAAACCGATAGTTGCCCTGAACAGTTTCCGCATTTGGAAGAATTAAAACAAAAACTCTTTTTATGAAAAAAATAATTAATACTGCGAATGCACCTGCTCCTATTGGACCGTACAATCAAGCTGTTTTAAGCGGGAATACCCTATATATTTCAGGGCAAATCCCTATGGATGCTGCAACAGGAAACTTAGTAGAAGGTGACATCAAAGCAGAGACCAAAAAATCTATGGAAAACCTTAAAGCAATTCTTACAGAAGCAGGAATGACCTTTGAGAATGTAGTAAAGTCTTCTATATTTTTAGCCGATATGAATCAATTCTCTGAAGTAAATGAGGTCTACGGAGCTTACTTTAATCAAGAGACCGCTCCTGCCCGTGAAACGGTAGAAGTAGCCAATTTACCGAAATTTGTAAATGTTGAAATTTCTATGATTGCTGTTCTGTAATAGACTGGTCTGAAATACCTTGCCCTTTGAACACGAAAGTACTGTATATTTTTCGCTGCAAAATTTCAACTTGTTTGCAAGCCAGAGAACGATAGACACCATCAAAATGACAGGGTCTAATCACCAGCTTTTGTCTTGATACGAAGCCCTTAGTTGTTTACACTATGTGCTCTATTATTTGCTCTCCGCACTTTTAATTTGAGCTTTTTAAATCGTCTTTTTATGAAACTCTACCAAACCTTCAATAGGCCTCTGACGAATAACCCCTACAATAAGGTCGTTTCGCTTTAAAACGTTTATTAATTCTTCTTTTAAGTAATGCGCAATGCTTCCTACGAAGTTGATTGGAACTTTAGTCGCTAATTCAAACTGCATGATGTAATTATTTACAAACTGCTGAAAGCCTTTATCAATTACGCCCTTGCAATACGGATGCTCTTTATTCTCAACTAAGAATCGTGCAAAAGTAGCCAAGTAGGTATTCGGATTAGGCTGCTTGTACAGGTTTTCTTTGATTACATCTGCATCCAAATCATAACCTTTAGCAAACTTCATGGCTAAATCTTGTGGCATTTTATGGAAGTAATAATCTCGTATCAACTTTCTTCCGAAAAAATTACCACTACCATCATCCATCGGAATATACCCCAAAGAGGTGACTTTTTGAAAAAGTTGATGCCCGTCATAATAGCTACAGTTAGAGCCTGTGCCCAAAATACAAACAATACCTTGATGCCCTATTTTAGTTGTTGAGAAAATGGCTGCATAGGTATCTTCCTTCACTTCTGCTTTAGCATTTGGAAAATAATCTGAAAAAATTTCTTTTAAAAACTTTTTCATTCGATCGGTTCCACAACCAGCACCATAAAAATGAAGGTGGCTTACTTTCTCTCTGTTTTTTGACAGTTCAAAATTATTAGCCAAACGATCTTCTATAACCGCTTTTGTCAAAACCTCTGGACTTAAGCCCAAGGTCTGAGTTAAAAATAATTGTTCTCCTTTTTCATCAAGAGCTATCCAATCAGCCTTAGTTGCGCCACTATCCACAATTAATATCATACGGTCATTTTTAAAAATAGTATCCTGAAAATAAGTGAAAATCACCCATCTTCAGGATACCATAAATATAAACTTTTTGTTATAAACTTGCTACGTACTGTGTAAGATCAACCATTTTATTGGAGAATCCTGCTTCATTATCATACCAGCAAATTAATTTGAAGAATTTTGAGTTTAACTCCATTCCTGCTCCTGCATCAAAAATGCTTGTTCTTGGGTCAGAAATAAAATCTTGAGAAACCAACTTTTCTTCTGTGTACCCTAGAATTCCTTTTAAACTTCCCTCAGAAGCTGTTTTAAAAGCTTTTTTAATTTCTTCGTATGAAGTCTCTTTCTCTAAACGAACCGTTAAATCCACTACAGAAACATCTGCAGTTGGCACTCTAAACGCCATACCCGTAAGTTTCCCCTTCAAAGCAGGAATCACTTTGGTAACGGCAACAGCAGCCCCTGTAGATGCAGGAATGATGTTCAGCATAGCACTTCTACCACCTCTCCAATCTTTTCTAGAAGGCCCATCAACAGTCATTTGAGTTGCAGTTGTAGCGTGCACCGTAGTCATTAATGCTTCTTCGATACCGAAGGCATCATTCAATACTTTTGCCATAGGCGCCAAACAATTCGTGGTACAAGATGCGTTTGAAACAATGGTATCTGAAGCTTTTACTTCGCTATGGTTTACACCCATTACGAACATTGGAGCATCTTTAGAAGGTGCAGAAATAACAACTTTTTTAGCACCACCATCAATATGATATTGAGCAGTTTCTAAAGTAGTAAAGATTCCAGTACATTCAGCAACGATTTCTGCATCAACAGCATCCCATGCAATGTTTTTTGGATCTCTTTCTGCTGTAATTCGAACTGTTTTTCCGTTTACCACCAAGTGACCATCTTTCACCTCTACAGTGCCATCAAATTTACCATGAACTGAATCATACTTTAATAAATATGCAAGATGCTCTACATCTAAAAGATCATTAATAGCAACTACATCAACATCTCCTCTTTGTACGGTTGTTCTAAATACTAATCTACCTATTCTACCAAATCCGTTAATTCCTATTTTTAGGTTTCCCATTTCTTATTGTGTTTAATTGTGTTTAATTATGTTGTCATTATGTCTGAAACTCGAATGAGCTCACTATCAATTTTTGTATGCCCCTTGATGGCCTTGCTTATGGGGGTTAAAGTCAATTCATTATTTTGAATACCCACCATCAAGCTCGTTTTACCTTCCAATAAAGTCTCTACAGCTTTTACTCCCATTCTACTGGCCAAAACACGGTCAAAGCACGAAGGAGCACCACCGCGCTGCATATGACCTAAAACAGAAACCCTGACATCATAGACCGGTAAGTGTTCTTCTACATATTCTTTTAACTCAAAGACGCTCTTTCCAATTTTATCACCTTCTGCAACCACTACAATACTAGATGATTTACCAGAAGCTTTACTTCGTTTTAGAGATTCTAACAAGCGCTCAAGACCTAAATCCTCTTCGGGTATTAAGATCTCTTCTGCGCCAGCACCAACCCCTACATTCAAGGCGATGTGGCCAACGTCTCTGCCCATTACTTCAACAAAAAACAGTCGATTGTGTGAACTTGCTGTATCTCTAATTTTATCAATTACTTCAACCACCGTATTACAAGCGGTATCAAAACCTAAGGTGTTTGAGGTGCCAAAAATATCATTGTCTATTGTACCTGGAATTCCGATGACGGGGAAGTCATATTCCTTATTAAAAATCATGGCGCCTGTAAAACTTCCATCACCACCAATTACAACAAACGCATCAATGCCTTCGGCAACTAATTGTTGGTACGCTTTTTTTCTTCCCTCGGCAGTTTGGAATTCTTTGCATCTGGCGGACTTTAAAATGGTGCCCCCTTTGTTGATGATATTATTCACACTACGGGCGTCCATAGGCTTGAAGTCTCCTTCAATCATTCCTTGGTAGCCGCGATAAATACCAACACAGTCTATTTTCAAAAAGGCACATGTTCTGACTACTGCTCGAATAGCAGCATTCATTCCTGGAGAATCACCTCCGGAAGTAAAAACACCTATCTTTTTTATTTTTGAATCCATAAAAAAAATTAAGCCAACGAAAGTAACAAACTTATTTGGATAAAAGAATTGCAAGCCCCCTTATTTACATAGATTTAACCTACTAAAACGTTTTCGTGTGCACGATAACACTTAAGTTGTTTTGAATTCAACTAATACATCTAATTTTGTAGTAAAACTAACGTCGGTCTTTTGTTGTTGTGTAGAAACGTACCAGACTATCATTACCCATGATAGCAATAGGTTCAATTTTAGGTTCAATTGCTTCGTTCTCTGCTTCTTTCTTAGGCGCCGCTTTCGCTGTCTTAAAGATTTTTCGCCAAAGCTCTTTAAAATTATCAAAATCAACCTCATAAGAAAGTCCAACACCCTGTGTAGAACCAATTTGATCGGCTAAGTAATCTTGCACATCACCTTGTCTACTAAAAAACTTGGCGCTCAAAGTGCCTTCTTCATTTAAAAGAAGCTGCACCTCAACGTCTCCAGCAACTATAGTTTCACTTGTTCCGCCACCAACAGGCACACCTACATTCCCATTTATCAATACTCTGTCACTAATTCGGGTAGAAACGGTCACCCCTAACCTACTATCTGTTTCAATACCTGCACTTTGATTTCGAACACCTTGTTGATAGTCGATACCAAGATTGAATTTATCATTGTTAGAGCTTAACAATTGATTTAACATGCTTGAAACTGATTGCGCTATGTTACCTGTAATTGCTTGTTGTGTTATACCACTTTCATCACTCACAAAAGAACCCTGAGCAAGTAAAAATATGGCATTTCTTTCTTCCACTGTTGGATCTTGCAAGCGGTACTCTAACTCTGACTGAATAATAGAGTTTGTGCCCGGAAATTCTATATTAAAACCAATATTTGGACTTTCAAGTTCGCCCGTCAACTCAATCACAACGTCTGTCGAGATACCTCTAGAATAGCCTGAATTATCTAATAGAGGAGCTGGATTAGCACTGAGGTTGTATACTGCCTCCATATTTAAAGTTGCTGCTAAGGGCTCTTGCTCCCAGACGATAGTACCTCCGGGTTTTACTCTGAATTTCTTATCTATTATGCCCCCAAACTTGTGGTTGTACTCTCCTGTCACTACAACAAAGTCTCCAAACATATAAAACTTGCCTCGGGTATTAATCTGCATTAAAATAATACCCTCACCGGTACCTCTTAGCGTACTCCCCGTTTTGGTGTCGGTAACAATTGAAACTTCCGCTTCTGGAGTAATGGCCAAATCAAATTCAAGCTCTAAACCTTCAATATCATCTAAAACTCTTTGCTCTTCGAAGGCAACCCTATTCTTCTTATCAATAAAGTTAATAAAAGAATAATCACCCAAAGTGGCTACATCACTAAGTGGAATATTAAGTGAAGTACCGCGGGCGGTCTCACCTTCTACCTTTATAGTAAGTGCTTTTGTAGGGCCATAAATTCTTCCTGTTCCGTTTAAGAAGCCTTTACCGTAATATAATTCCTCCTCGTCATATTGGGTATTAAGAATTAGCAAGCGGTCGTCATTAGTATCTATATTTAAATCAAGCAGCCAATTTTTAAAGAAGGAGTGTTTTATAGTACCATCTAGAGTAGCCCTAGTTCGCTCAGCTACATCAGTTAAGGCGATTTCCTCAAAATCAAATGTCTGATCGGTAAGTCGAACTCTAGAATTAGGAGCAAAACCATAATCTACATTGAGATAAGGCACTGCGATACCCGCATTGTTCAAAGTAAGAAGGCCATTAATTTCAGGGTTATTTATATCACCGTTGATGCGAACACTGCCATTAACATCACCGCGAATATTATCAATAACACCTTCACCCAATGGACTAAATGGTTCCAAATCAAAATTTCTAAAATTAGCCAACAATTGCGCTGTAGGCACCTCTCCTTTATTATTTATATTACCGACAATTCCTAACTTTTCAATACCATTGTCCGTTATTTGAGTATTGACGACGTAATCAGTGAGGTCTTTATTCCCCACAATTCCCATGGTTAAATCACCTAAACGTATTCCATTTATAGAAAAATCATCAATACCTAAATTAGATGAGGGTAGATATATTCCATCTTTTTGGAAAATATTTAAAGTACCATTAACCTCTCCTTCAAGATTCAGGCTATCAATAACTGGTGCTATTTTATCTAAGGAAACTATTTTAAACTGAAGCTGTAGGTCTTTAGAAGTAGAATCAGCTAGGGTACCGCGAAGGCGAATTTGTTCTTGCGCTTCATTATTCATTACAATCTCTTGTATTGAAATACTATCTAAAGTTCGGTTTATAATAACCTTATTCTTCGAGTCTCCTTCTTTATTTAAGACCCACGTATTGCCCTTAAAACTAATATCTGAAGTTTTAAGCCCTATAACAGATTTATTTTCTTGATTGAACGTATGATAAAAGTTAAGATTATAACTATCATCATACTCACTACCGCCACTAAACTCCGCCCTAAAAAACAAGGTGTCTTTTAAAGTGGTGTTAATCAAATTGAAATTCTTTACATCATAATAAGGTGTTGAAAGGTCGCCAACAGAAACAAATGTGTTGAAAAGTGGGTTCTTATTATCGATTTTCATTTCTATTTTATCGGCTTGATTACCATATGCAGAAATACTTGGAGATTTAAAGTTGAGTTTAAAATCTCCGGCATCGGCAGCAATATTCCCTTTAATAAAGGTGTTTGGATCAAACTGTATTTCTGGAAAGAATACGTCGACTATTTTATTATATATCTTAAAATTAAAGGCCAGCGTCTGCCCTTTAGATATTTGAAAAGGTCGATAATTTGTATAAACAGTACCTAAGGAGTTCTGCAAAAGCATACCCAATTCCTCAACTTTAAATTTTCCTTTAAGAAATCCTGTAATTATATCAGTTGAATTTATATTTATAGTTCGGGTAGAATCAGCGGCAAATGTTGAAGAAACCTTGAAATCTTCGAAGTAGTAGGTATCGTTTTGATTCTGAAAATTAGTTTTGGTAAACTTAATATCTCCTGCAATATTATCTAGGGAATTCCCTGTAATATCCATATTTACATTTCCTTTAAAAATAGAAATACTATCGTTAATAAAGTTTAATTTTTTCAAATCTGCATAGTCAACACTAGCGATGAAATTAAAATTATTACCGCCAGAACCAAATTCAGCCAAGCCCTTGAAGTTGAATTTCAAATTTTCATCGTTGGCGACCAATGTACCATCGAACAATTGATCTTTTACAATTCCAGAAACCTTTACATTCTGATATTTATATCCATTAAAATCTACAGAATATATTTGCCCAATAATCTCTGTATTTAAATTTTCTTGCAAAAAACCTTTGCCTTCAACATTAAAATCAAAAGAGGTTTTACCTAAACTTTTCTGCTGCGTAAACCCGCCCAAATCAAAGTCTATCAGAGAAACGAAACCCTTATACTCCGCATTATCGATATTGTCAATATTCGTGAGTTCTAGATCTGCATAACTACTACCAACGGCTGTATTTAAGTTGACTTTTGCATTAATCGACGTTTCGGAAACCAAAGCATTTCCCCTTACGGTAAACTGACCAAGCTTTTGAAAAGACGAAGGCAAGGTTCCTAAAATATTAGGAAGAAGCGAGCGAAGTTCATAGTAGCTTGTGGTTACATTCTTCATTTTCGCGCTCATGATAAACGACTTATCTTTCTTGAAGAGGTTCTTAAAGTTAAAATCGCCACGAATACCGGTATTGTCAGATTGAGCAAACAAATTCTCCGCGTTCAGGTTGTTCAAAACACCATTTATCTTTGATGAAAAAGTAACTTTTTTAGCGGTTCCAAATTGATCATATAGCTTATTTATTTCATCGAAAGCAAGGGTTGATTCTATAAAATTCGCTTGTATATTTACTTTATTTAGAAAATCTTTAAAGTCTTTGCGATCATAATTAAAAACGAGATCACCTTTCAATTCAGATTCGGGAGTTTTAATACCCAATGAATCAAATCGCATTTGCTGCTTCGTATATTTAAAATTGGTAGAAAATTTATCTACTTGCAGCCCACGCTGACTATTAAAGGACATGGCCTTAATAGCTGTGCTAACTTCAGGACCAAGAATCAGAAAATTTTCTGCAGAAATATTTAAATTTTTAAAATTCAACATTTCTTCGGTCTCTCGATTCTCATCATATTGTTTGAAAGTACTATTGACAATTTCAACGTCTGATGAAGAAAAGTAGAAGGGCGATGCACCAGGCTTTCGTGGCTTTCCATCATCTAGTTTATCTATAAACACCTCTATATTAGTGGTTGTAGAATCTTTATAGGTTTTCAACTTAAAATCAAGTCCATCAATGGCGATATCCCCAAATTCAAGTTTTCCCTTTGCTAGGTTTTTGATATTTAAAATAGAAGTAGTGAGCTCATGAACATAAAACAGCGTATCTTTTTCATAGTCTTCGATGTAAATTCCTTTTAAAGAAGTATTCCATGAAATAAGAGAAACCTTAAGTTTATTTATGCTAATGTTCGTTCCAAACTCTTTGTTAATAGAATTCGTTGCAACCTTTGCAAAGCGGGTTTGCACCGCTGGTAAGGAGAGAATTAAAGTACCCAACACACATATCAGTATAAATACCAATACAATTCTAAGCAATATTTTCCTCAGTTTTTTGATAGGACTTTTATGTTTTACCTTTGCTTTTTGATGATACTCCAATTTTTATTCCAAACCCAATGGGAAATGAAACAATTTACATTCTTGCTATAGAATCGTCTTGCGACGATACCTCTGCAGCGGTATTATGTAATAAAAAAATGCTGAGCAATGTTGTTGCAACACAACAAATACATGAGGAATATGGGGGCGTTGTGCCCGAACTTGCCTCAAGAGCTCACCAGCAAAACATTGTTCCTGTTGTTCACCAAGCATTATCAAAAGCAAATATCGATAAAAAACAGTTATCAGCCATAGCTTTTACTCGAGGGCCTGGACTTATGGGCTCTTTATTGGTTGGCACTTCATTTGCAAAATCATTAGCCCTAGGCTTAAGCATACCTTTAATTGAAGTTAATCATATGCAAGCGCATATTTTAGCTCATTTTATTGAGGAAGAAACTATGCAATCACCAAGCTTCCCGTTTTTAGCACTAACCATAAGCGGAGGTCATACTCAGATTGTTTTGGTAAGAAATTATTTTGATATGGAGATCTTAGGCCAATCTCTCGATGATGCCGTTGGCGAAGCTTTTGATAAAAGCGCAAAAATTCTTGGTCTACCCTACCCAGGAGGCCCTTTAGTAGATAAATATGCCCAACTAGGAGACCCAAAAGCATTTCCGTTTACAAAACCCAGAGTTGCTGGATTGAATTTTAGCTTCAGTGGACTAAAAACCGGAATCTTATATTTTATCCAAAGAGAAGTGAAAAAGAATCCAGATTTTATTTCTGAGAATCTAAATGACATCTGTGCCTCTATTCAGCATACTATTATTCATATTTTAATGGACAAATTAAAAATGGCTGTAAAACAAACTGGTGTAAAGCGAATTGCCATCGGTGGAGGCGTTTCTGCTAATTCAGGCATACGCAAAGCGCTTAAGGAATCAGAGAAATCACAGGGCTGGACGACCTATATTCCTAAATTTGAATACTGTACCGATAATGCTGCGATGATTGGAATAGTAGGATATTTGAAATACCAAGAAGCCCACTTTGCGGAACAAAATGTTACCGCCAAGGCGAGATATGTGATCGGAAGTTAATTTACATGATCTACTTATATTATATAAACAAATCACACCCGTTAAATATTTTTTAAAATGCAATTATTCTACAATCCTCGCTTAGACCAAAGCGCAACACAATTCACCTTTAGTGCAGAAGAAAGTAACCATATCGTAAAAGTGTTACGTAAAAAAGAAGGCGATCTTTTACATATTACAAATGGAAAAGGCTATTTATTTGAGGCAAAAATCATTGATGCAGCTGCGAAGAAGTGTAGCGCAGAAATTGTAGACACCGATAAAAACCATCAAAAAATGTTCTGGTTCCATTTGGTCGTTGCACCCACTAAAATGAATGACAGATTTGAATGGTTCCTTGAAAAAGCTACTGAAATAGGAGTGAATGAGATTACACCCATTATCTGTGAAAATTCAGAGCGCAAGGTGCTTAAAATAGAACGCATGGAAAAGGTCATTCAATCTGCCATGAAGCAATCTTTACAGACATTTCTTCCCAAACTAAATGCGCCAATATCCTATACGGAATTCATTTCGAAATCGCATGAAGGCCTTTTGTTTATTGCACATTGTGAAGATGAAGAAAAATTAGATTTAAAAAGAAGAGTCGCCCCAGACAAAGACGTCACAATACTTATCGGTCCAGAAGGAGATTTTTCAGCAACAGAAATCAAACAAGCCTATACCAATGGATTCTTACCGGTCTCTTTAGGTCGAAATCGATTAAGAACAGAAACGGCGGCTATTGTTGCTTGTACTACTGTTAATATGATAAATAATGGATAAGAAAAACCTCCTCAAAGCCCTGAAATCTGAAGGAAATTAAAACAAAACCTTGCTTCTTTCCTTTTAGCGCACCAGGGCTTGCTTAACTGCAGCCGTAATATCGTAATCAATACTTTCTACCAAAACAATAAGGTTTAATTTATCGTTTGTTGTAACAATTTCAGGAACTGAGATCTTTATAACACCATTTGACTGCTCAAGAGAAAATGACTTTTCGGCCACAACAATATTGCTGTTTTGAAGCGTTCGATTTCTATTCTCGCCGCTTTTTACTTCTGTCGTGCGTTCATCAATAACTAGCAAGGTTCGTAGTACTTTATTCTTTAAATCTCCTCGAACCTGATACTTGAATGAAACCTGTGTTTCAGCTACCGCTATTCCGCTTAGGCCAACATTATTTAACACGTTCATTTTCTTATAGTCATTTATGCTACCATAGACTTTGGCAGAACTTGAGCCAACAAAATGTGCTTTTCCATTTACCACCAACTGTGGAGTATAGTTGGTACGGTTGCTAAACTTAACATTGTAGGCTCTTTGTTTTTCTGTAAACGCTGCTTTGCTGAAAGGATCTTTCCAGCCAATATAATTCCAATAATCAATGTGATACGATAGTGCAAAAACTTCATTAGCGAATTCTTTTTTAACCTTCTGTAAAAGCAAATCTGCTGAAGGGCAGCTTGAACAGCCTTGCGATGTAAATAACTCTAAGACAACAACAGGCTCATAAGTAGCCTTTACAATCGAATTAGCTGTTTGGGTGTTTTCTGTAGCTAAGGTATCTGTGAAGGCCATTATTACAAGACTAGCAAAGACAATTAAAACAATATAGATATCTTTCATACTGATATTCATTAAATTTGATGCATTCTGTTATTTAAGACGATGAATTATGAAGCAACTTACCCAAGTACTAATCATTATTAGCTTTTTAAGTTCCTATTGTGCTTTTGGGCAAGAGGTCGCTATTCTAAAATATAATGGTGGAGGTGACTGGTATGCCAACCCAACAGCACTACCCAATTTGATTCGATTCTGTAATGAAAGCATTAACACCAACTTGAATGAAAAGCCTGAAACCGTTGAAGTAAATGACACCAGAATATTTCAGTACCCCTTCTTGCATATGACAGGCCATGGCAATGTTGTTTTTTCTCAAGAAGAAGCCCAGAATCTTAAAACCTATCTACTTTCAGGAGGATTTCTTCACATTGATGACAACTTTGGAATGGAACCTTACCTTCGAAAAGAACTCATAAAAGTGTTCCCTGATAAAGAATTGGAAGAGATTGGAGCCAATCACCCTATATTCTCTCAAGAATATAAATTCCCTAAAGGATTACCCAAAATTCATGAACACGACGGCAAACGGCCACAAGCACTAGGTATTTTTCATGACAATCGCCTGGTACTTTTGTTTACTTTCGAATCAGATTTAGGTGACGGATGGGAAGACCCAACGGTTCATAATGACCCTGAACCTATTCGTATTAAAGCATTGCAAATGGGAGCAAACATTATTTCATACGTCTTTAAGAATTGATACCAGTGAACAAACTTATGTTTTAAACAAACACCCTAGCAACACCAATCCATAAACTACAAAGATTTAAAAAATGACCGCCAAAACTATTTCAGAAGGTATTTTAAGAGCATTAGCCGCAATAGTGGGTATTTTGCTACTTGGCTATTTTCTATTCCAAATCAGCTCGGTACTAGTATACATCGCTATTGCTGCCGTAATATCTCTAATAGGTAGGCCTATTGTCCTCTTTCTCAGAAGAAAACTAAAATTCAACAATACGGTTGCCGTTATTGTTACTATGCTTTTGTTAATTGGTATTATTGCTGGAATTATCGCACTCTTTATTCCGCTACTCGTCAAACAAGGGCAAAATCTTTCGCTCTTAAACATGGAAGCTTTACAAGGAAACTTTGAAAACTTGTATCGCCAAATTATTGAATACTTCGACCTAAGCTCTGCAGAAATTGAAGAAAGCATTAAAAACTCAAAACTCTTAGCAAATTTTGATTTCGGATTCATACCCAATTTCCTAAATTCCTTAGTTGGAATATTGGGCAGTTTGAGTATTGGCTTATTTTCAGTGCTATTTATCGCTTTCTTTTTTCTAAAGGATAGTAAACTTTTCGAAGACGGCCTAATGGTTTTCATACCGGACAATAAAGAAAGTCGTCTACAAAAATCTATAAACAAAATCAAGGATTTACTTTCAAGATATTTTGTCGGATTAGTGTTTCAAATCTTGATTTTATTCGTTATTTACGCTATCGTTTTGTTCATTTTTGGAATCGAAAATGCTATTGTAATTGCCTTCCTTTGTGCCCTGTTAAATTTGATTCCATATGTAGGTCCGGTTATCGGCGGTGTATTGATGTTAGCATTATCTATGACCAGTAATTTAGGAGCCGATTTTAGCAGTGTTATTTTACCAAAAACAAGCTATGTGATGATCGGTTTTATCGTCGGCCAATTGGTCGATAATTTTTTCTCTCAACCACTAATTTTCTCTAACAGCGTAAAGTCACATCCACTCGAAATTTTCCTTGTAATCATAATAGGTGGATTGTTATTTGGAGTAACAGGAATGATCATCGCAGTACCCGGATACACCGCAATAAAAGTGATTTTAAAGGAGTTTTTATCGGAAAATAAGATTGTAAAATCTTTGACCAAAAATTTATAGTTTTACTTTGAATAAAGAAATATTAAATACTGGTGTTCAAAGTTTTATAGATAAAAATATAAACACTGACATCATGTCAGTTCTTCTTAAGAAATCTATTTTTCAAGGGGTTTCCCCTCAAGAACTGGCGCAGCAGATTGAGTCTAAGAAAAAATGCCAAAAAAAACTACCCACCTGGTTTGAAACACCTGGAATTTATTACCCAAAAAAAATAAATATAGAGCAAACCTCTTCAGAGATTTCAGCTCAATACAAAAGTGAAATTATAGCAGGAAAATCAGTGGCAGACCTCACTGGTGGTTTCGGTATCGACAGCTATTATTTTAGTAAAAAAATAGCCTCTGTTTTTTACTGTGAAATCGATGCGGATTTACATGAAATAGCATCCCATAATTTTAAAATTCTAAGCGCAAAAAACATACAAGCTTTTGCGAAAAATGGACTTGATTTTTTAAAGGGTTCAGATGAAAAATTCGATTGGATTTATATCGACCCATCCAGAAGGAATAAAACAAAAGGAAAAGTCTTTCAGCTATCAGATTGCGAACCTAATATAGCGGATAATTTAGCGTTTATATTCCGTAAATCTGATACTGTCTTAATTAAAACTGCTCCTCTTTTAGACATTTCTATGGGTATTAGCGAACTAAGTGATGTGAAGGAAATTCATATTGTAGCGATCAACAATGATGTCAAAGAACTTCTTTGGGTTTTAGAAAAAGGGGCTGTTGGAAAAATAAGAATACGGACTATTAATTTTACGAAATCAGGACAGCAGCATTTCGATTTTTTATTAAATGACGAGAAACATATAGTCTCGCAATTTAGCGCACCTCTGAAGTACTTATACGAGCCCAATGCTTCAATTCTTAAGTCTGGCGCTTTTAAAACGATAGGAAAGGCATACGGACTTCACAAGCTTCAACAACACACACATCTCTACACTTCTAATGCCCTTATAGATTTTTCTGGAAGGCGTTTTCAAATTATAAGCGTGAATAGCTATAACAAAAAGAGCCTCAAGAACCTTAATATAAAGAAAGCCAATATCACTACTAGAAACTTTCCTGATAGCGTGGCGACAATTCGAAAAAAATTCAATATCACAGAAGGTGGCAATTCATTTCTATTCTTTTTTAAAAACCTAGAAGATATTCACCAAGTAGCACTGTGTCATAAAGTCTAGGTTACTTTAGAAACATCGCCTTGATATTCCCTCCAAAAAAACAAAGCGCACCAGTCACAATAATTTATTTTCATCGGTCTTCACCTACTCATATTGCCCTAGCACAATCTAAGAAGAAAGGAAGCTTTTTAATGAAACTCCAACGTTATAGAACCTTCATTTTTTTGTAAAAAAAACACTAAAACCTAACAAATAAGGCTCTATTTGTTATCGAACACATTTTATTACTAATTTAAAAATGCGTACGAAATATTACCAAATCATCAATAGCTACGGGGGATAAATGAATAGTTCGAAAAAAAATAGCACCAAAATTCTACACTATATAAAAGTAAATTATCAAGCAATGCTTATGCCGTTTCCTATAATTTTGCTATTTTTCACGCTTGATTGGGTTTTTCTTAACATTTTTCAGGCAACTCAAACACTGAAAAGCTCAATTAAAATTCAAATTAATTTAAACTAACAAACAAAGAGGATTATGAATCAAAAACATGATTACAATTCGGTAAAGCCCAAAGGAAAAGTTTCTTCTTTTGGTATTGGGCTTTTGTCGATGTTGATTTGTCTTGGCGCCCAGATGGCGATGGCAAATCCAGAAAAAAAATTAACAGATGTTGATGTGAGTACTATCGCTCAATCAACAGTAACAGGTATGGTGACCGACGAAGATGGTCAACCCTTACCGGGTGCAAACGTTCTTGTTAAGGGAACCACTAATGGTACCCAAACAGATTTTGATGGTAATTATACGATCACAGCTGATAGCGATGCTACTTTAGTATTTAGCTATATTGGCTTTGCTTCTCAAGAAGTTGCCGTTAATGGTCAAAGTACTATTAACTTATCTCTTGCTGAAGACGCTAGTCAGTTAGACGAAGTAGTTGTTTTAGGGTATTCTACTCAAACAAGAGGTGACTTAACTGGTTCTGTTGCTTCAGTAGATATTTCAGAAGCTGTTAAAGCTCCTATTGTGAATGCTGCAGAAGCATTACAAGGTAGAGTTTCTGGTGTTACTGTTGTAAACAACGGTAACCCTGGTGCCGCACCTAAAATAAATATTCGTGGTTTTGGTTCTTCAAACAACACCAACCCATTATTTATTATTGATGGGGTTCAAACGGATGATGCTGGAGTTTTAAACAGCATTAACCCGAATGACATTGATCAAATGAATGTTTTAAAAGATGGTGCTGCTGCCATTTATGGTGCTAGAGCCGCGAATGGTGTTATTATTATCACCACCAAAGGCGGTGGGTATAACATGGATAAAGCACAAGTATCAGTAGATGTTTATTCTGGATTTGCTCAAGCTGGCAATGTACCTGAACTCTTGAATGCACAACAGCATGGTGATATGTTATTTCAAAGTGCTGCTAATGATGGTGTAGTTGGCTACAGTAATGCACAATATGGCGGTGGTGCTAGTGCAGTTGTACCAAGTTCACTTAATGGGTACACCTATGTTACCTCGTATGACCCTGCAATTACAAAAAGCCCAGCGTCAGCAACCGTAGCACCGGGTGGAACTGATTGGCTTGATGAGATCATGAGAACTGCTCCAACCCAAAGTGCTTCCGTTTCGGTTGCAAATGGTAACGAGTCAGGTAAGTACTTTTTCTCTGCGAATTACTTAAACCGCGATGGTATTCAGTTATCAACAGGCTTTAAGCAAGCAGTTGTTAGAGCAAATACTGAATTTAAAGTTGGTAAGAGTGTTACTATAGGTCAGCATATGAGTGCCTCTTTTTCAAATACCATTAATGGTAATCGCGTTGAGGATGCTTTGAGAATGAACCCATTAATTCCAGTTTATGATGACGAAGGTCGTTTGGCTGGTTCAGCTGCACCAGGTACTAGTAATACTAGAAGCCCAGTAGCGCAACTAATTAGAGGGAAAGATGATTTTAATAAAGTCTTTAGAGTTTTTGGTGATGTGTATTTATCAGCAAAATTAGCAGATGGTTTAACTGCGAAAACAACTCTTGCAGGTAATATAACTGCTTATAACGGTCGTACTTTTAATGCATTGGATCCTGAGCACATTGAGCCATTATCTACCAATACCTTAACGGAAAGAGGTAACAATGGTTTCAACTGGACTTGGACGAATACCTTAAACTATACTAAAGAATTTGGAGATCATACGATCAACGCTCTTGCAGGTGTAGAATCTTTAAGTGAACGCACTAAAGGTCTTTCTGTTACTAGAACTGGATATCGTTTTGAAACTCCTGAATTTTACCTTTTAGACAATGGTACAGGAGCACCTATTGTAAATTTAGGTGATACCTTTGATGGGGCAAATTCACTTTTCTCTATTTTTGGTACGGCAAGTTACAGCTACCAAGGCAAATACTTTTTGACTGGTACCTTAAGAAATGATACTTCATCTCGTTTTTCAGGTGATAATAAAAGCCAAACTTTTCCGGCTGTTAGTGCTGGTTGGTTGCTTAGTCAAGAAGATTTCTTTCCTCAAGACGGTATCATCAACAGGCTTAAGTTAAAAGCATCATGGGGTCAATTAGGTAATCAAACTTTACCTGTTTCAAACCCTGATTTAAATATTCTTTCAGGAAATGAGAACCTAGCGAACTACGCTATTAACGGTACTTCAATCTCGGAAGGTGCTATTTTAAGTGCTTTTGGTAATCCAGACCTAAGATGGGAAACAAGTGAATCGATTAATGCTGGTTTCGAAGTAGCCCTATTGGATAACAAACTATCCTTAGAATTTGAATATTTCGATATCAAAACGATTGATTTAATTACACCAAACTCAGGAGGGGTTACTACTACTGCCTTAGATGCAAATGCTGACTTTGTAAATCAAGGTGATATTAGCAACAAAGGTTTTGATATTGCTTTAGGTTATTCAGACGAAACCGAATCTGGTTTTTCTTATGGTATCTCAGCTAATATCTCTCATTATAAAAATGAGGTGTTGTCCTTATCTGGCCAACTTTCAGGAAACAGTTTCAGACCAGGGGTACTAACCAGAACAGATGTGGGGCAGCCTATTTCTTCTTTCTTTGGTTTAGAAGTAACTGGATTTGATGACACTGGTAGATTCACTTATGCTGATTCCGATGGAGATGGTACTTTTAATGCTGAAGCAGATCGTGATTATATTGGATCGCCACACCCTGACTTTACGTATGGTATCAACTTGAATTTTGGTTATAAAGGTTTCGATCTTTCTGCATTCCTAAATGGAAGTCAAGGAAACGAAATCTATAATTATGATAAAATATATACCGACTTTCCTACTTTTGTAAATAGTAATCGTAGCGTTAGAGTTTTAGATTCATGGACTCCTACAAATACGAATGCTACCTTACCAGCATTAAGTCTTGGTGGACAAAATGAAACACAGCCAAGTACTTATTTTGTTGAAGACGGTTCATTTATAAGACTAAAGAACCTTCAAATAGGCTATACATTGCCAAGTACGGTAACTGAGAAAATTGGTGCAACCAATTTACGTGTTTACCTTCAAGGTACAAACTTGTTGACTTTTACAGAGTATACAGGCTTTGACCCAGAAATTAATGCTATTGGTAATAATCAATTGAATTTAGGAATTGATAACAATGTATACCCACAAGCAAAAATATTTACTTTCGGAATTAATTTAAAATTGTAAGAAAATGAAAAAAAGATTTATTTATTATTTCACGCTATTTGCTTCTTTATTAGCTTGTAGTGATGATTTTACGGAAATTGCTCCTATTGGAGCTCTAAGTGAAGATGTTCTTGCCAGTGAGGCAGGTGTTGAACTTTTATTGATCGCAACGTATTCTGTTCTAGATGGACAAAGAAATGCTGCTTCTGGTAATGGTTTTGCGCAAACTGGTGATAACTGGTGGCTTGATGCGCTATCTGATGATGCCCACAAGGGTAGTACCGATGATGATCAAGACCCTTTATATCAAATGGAAATTCACAATGGCGATAGTGCTAACGGATACCCATTAGGGCAATGGTCCTCTCTTTTTGCTGGTGTAAACCGTGCAAATAGTGCCATTACTGCCGTTGCCAATGCTGGTGATGTAGATTTATCTGCCAAATTGGGTGAAGCTCGCTTTTTAAGAGGTCACTTTAATTTTCAACTTCAGCGTATGTACGGAAACGTACCTTACATCACTGAAGAAAATACAGCTAATAGAGAATTTAACATTGCTAATGCTGGGCCAATTTGGGCACAAATAGAAGCAGATTTTCAATATGCTGTAGACAATTTACCAGACGTGCGTCAATCAGCAGGTAGACCTGAATCTTGGACTGCAAAGGCGTATTTAGGTAAGGTGCTCTTACAACAGTCAAAATGGGCAGCTGCATTGACACTTTTTACAGATGTTATTACCAACGGGCCTTTTAGCTTAAACGCTGAATTGTTATCCAATTTTAGTGCTGCTGGTGAAAATAGCTCAGAGTCTTTATTTGCTATACAGTTTTTAGCTGATGATGCGCAATCGCCGAATGGTAACATTGGTGGAGTTTTGAACTTTCCAAACCCAGGGCCATTTGGTTCTTGTTGTGGATTTTATCAGCCAAGTCAAGATTTGGTAAATGCATTTCAAACTGGTGCAGATGGTCTTCCGTTATTAGATACGTTCAACGCTTCTGATGTTGCGAATGATTTTGGAATAACTGATGAAACGGCCTTTACTCCTCATACTGGTAATTTAGATCCTAGATTAGATTACACAGTTGGTCGACGTGGTATTGATTATAATGGGTATGGAGCTATGCCAGGTCAATCATGGATACGAGCTCAACCTCAAGATATTTCAGGACCTTACTTACCAGCGAAAAATGTATACCAAGCAAGTGAGCAAAGTATACAACAAGGTACTGGTGGTTGGGGCCAAAATCTCTCTGGTATCAATTATAACATTATGCGTTTTGCAGATGTTTTACTTATGGGGGCTGAAGCTGCCGCTGAAACAGGCGATTTGGCAAATTCATTGGCTTGGGTAAACTTAGTTCGTAACAGAGCTAAAAACATGAGCTATGTTCAAAATGAAGCTGGTGACGCACCTGCTGCTAACTATGTCATCGAACCTTATACTGTTTTTGCCGATCAGGCAACGGCTGTAAAAGCTGTTCGTCATGAACGTCGTTTAGAATTAGGTATGGAAGGTCACCGTTTATTCGATTTGAGAAGATGGGGTAATGCTGAAACAATCATGAACGCATATATTATAAATGAAGGGCGCACCATTCCTGGTGTAGTCGAAGATTTTAAACCTTATACCGCAAAGCATGATTTATTACCAATTCCAATAACAGCTATCGATATTAGTGCAGGGGTTCTATCACAGAACGCAGGCTGGTAAGTAAATTAAATTTTAGTATTGTATTTCTTAAAACGGAGCATTAAATGCTCCGTTTTTTTTTGTTTATAAAGTGGCTAATCTATTATCTTTATAGCACTGAAAAAGATAAGCTGATGAAGTACCTAATTGCACTTTTTACCTACGCCCTCCTTTTAACCTCTTGTACCGAGAAAACTCAAGAAAATTCATTTATTTTTAAAGAGCTACCAAGCGAGTTCTCAGCGGTCAATTTTTCAAATAATTTAACAGAAAATGATAGCTTAAACTATCTTACCTATGGCTATATGTACATGGGTGGCGGTATTGCTACCGGAGATATCAATAACGACGGATTAATTGACTTGTACTTCACCGGAAATATGGTGCCCAATAAATTGTATCTCAACAAAGGAAATTTAGCGTTTGAAGATATCTCAAAAATATCAGCTAGTGACGGTGATACCCGCTGGTATACTGGTGTTACCATGAATGATGTAAACAATGATGGATTTCTTGACATATATTGCTCTGTTAGCGGTAAATATGAACCGAGAGAGAACCAGCTTTTTATCAATAATCAAGATGGTACATTTACAGAGAAAGCCGCAGCCTACGGTATTGCTGATTCAGGAAATAGTGTGCAATCTGTATTTTTTGACTATGATTTAGACGGTGATTTAGATTTGTATGTCGCCAACTATCCGCCCACTGCTTTCAACGCACCTAATCAGTATTATAAAATCAAAAAAAGCAGCCCTAAAACTTCCGAATCTGATAAGCTATACCGCAATGATGGTGCAACTTTTACTGACGTCACAAAAGAAAGTGGTTTACGGTCTTTTGGCCTTTCCTTGAGCGCTACGGTAGGTGATGTCAATCAAGATGGTTGGCCTGATCTTTATGTATCTAACGATTTTAGCACCCCAGATTTATTCTATATCAACAATCAAGATGGGACTTTCACAGAACGTGTTAAAGAAGTGACTAAAAACACCTCATTTTATGGTATGGGGGTAGATATAGCAGACATTAACAATGATATGCTATTGGATATATTTCAAGTAGATATGACAGCCCAAGACAATAGGCGAGCCAAAGCCAATATGGCCAGTATGGATCCGCGTCTTTTTTGGAGTACTGTAAATTCAGGCTTTCACTATCAGTACATGCAAAATAGCCTTCAGATTAACAACGGTAATTTATTAAATGATTCTTTACCTAATTTTAGTAATTTGTCAAGATTCGCTGGCATATCATCGACAGATTGGAGCTGGGGACCTTTAATAGCAGACTTAGATAACGATGGCTTAAAAGATATTTTTATCGCCAATGGAACCCGAAGAGAAATAAACAACAAAGACTATTTTGGAAGACTAGAAAAATCAAAAAACAAAGCAGATAGCTTATTACAAAAAAGTTTAGCTATACCCTCTGAACCAATAGATAATTTTGTTTACCGCAACAAAGGAGACTTAAGTTTTGAAAAGGTTAATGAAAAATGGGGCATCAGTTTTAAAGGTTTTTCAAATGGAAGTGCATATGCCGATTTGGATAACGATGGTGATTTAGAAATCATTACTAACAATATCGATAACACCGCAAGTATTTTTGAAAATACAAGCGCTACAAAAAACAATCATGTAACCTTAAAATTTAACGGAACTGATCAAAACAAATTTGGAATTGGAGTAAAAGCCTATGTCAAGACAAAAGAGACTTCACAGTTTCAAGAGATGACCTTATCAAGAGGATTTCAATCATCAGTTGCACCTCAGCTGCATTTCGGATTGGGAAAAGCCAACATGATTGATTCGATTAGGCTGCGATGGCCTGATGGAAAGGTTCAAATTCTATCAAATATTGAACCCAACAAAACTATCACCATCGACTATAAAAATGCTGTAGCGAATGTAGAAACAGCAGTTAAAACTGAAAATAAACTCTTTATTACAGAAAAAGACGCTGCCATTGCAGTTGAACATTTTCATATCGAAAACAATTATAATGATTTTGAAAAAGAAATTCTACTACCACATCAAACATCCATGTTTGGGCCTAGTATAGCTGTAGGTGATTTAAACGGAGACGGCTTAGATGATTTTATGGTAGGCGGCTCATTGCAAAATAAAGCAGGTATATATTTTCAAACAAACTCTGGTTTTGCAAAACAGGAAATAGAAGCCCTAACTAAAGATCGAGGACATGAGGATCTCGGCATACATTTTTTTGATGCAGACGGCGATGGTGATAATGATATTTATGTAGTTAGCGGAGGAAACGAATTTGATGCTGATTCAGTAGCTCTTCAAGACCGTTTATACATCAACAATGGTGAAGGAGCATTCAAAAAAGATGAAGAAGCGCTTCCAAAAATGATAACTAGTGGTTCACGGGTACATAGTTTTGACTATGACAAAGACGGTGATTTAGACTTATTTGTAGGAGGAAGGTTAATACCTGCGAATTACCCCTTACCAGCAAACAGTTATATTTTAAAAAACGTCAGCGAGACAGGGGCTCCTAAATTTATCGATGTTACCAAAACAATAGCGCCAGGACTTGAAAAGCTAGGTATGGTGACCGATGCCAAATGGTCTGACTATAATAACGATGGATGGGTAGATTTAATTATTGTTGGCGAATGGATGCCCATAAGCGTTTTTAAAAACAATAAAGGTTCTTTTGAAAATGTAACTGAAAAATTAGATTTAGCAGAAAGTACCGGATGGTGGTTTAGCATTAATGAGGGAGATTTTGATAAGGATGGTGACATCGATTTTATCGTTGGAAATCTAGGTCTTAATTATAAGTATAAGGCCACTGAGACAGAGAGCTTTGATATCTACTTCAATGACTTCGATAATAACAAGACGAATGATATCGTTTTGAGTTATTATAATGGCGGCAAGGCTTACCCACTAAGAGGAAGGGAGTGCTCTTCGCAACAAATGCCAGGCATTAAGAAAAAATTTGAAAACTATGCCTCTTTTTCAACAGCTACTTTAGAAGATGTCTATACCGAAGAATACTTAGCGAACTCTTTGCATTACCAAGTTAAATCTTTTGCAAGCGTTTACTTGGAAAATAAAGAAGGAGAATTCGTTATGCATAAACTTCCAAATCTAGCTCAGATATCTAGTATAAATCAAATACTCGTTGAAGATTTTAATGGTGATACTAATTTAGATGTAGTCATCGCTGGTAATTTATATGCTTCTGAAGTAGAAACACCTCGCAGCGATGCCGGTAAAGGACTTTTCTTAGAAGGAGATGGTCTTGGAAATTTCAAATCGATACCGGGTAGAGAGAGTGGCTTGTTCACCCCGGGTGATGTAAAAGATATGGCTCGAATTAAAATTCAAGGTACCGAGTATATCTTGTTCGCCAAAAACCGTGACTATCTACAATTAGTAAAAGTAAATAAGAAAACGAAAACAGAAGAGTATTTAAACTAGACTTCAAATACGAAAATGATTAAGTCATGCGAATCGCTATTTGAAATTATTGAAGCTTATTTTCTAGCACCATTACATCTATGTTTGATGCTGACCACTTTTTAAACAAATCTTCGGGCACCGGAGTGAAATAATAGGTAAAAGAACTGAGAACAATATCCAAATCTCCATCGTTATCTACGTCTCCAGAATCGATTAACAACCATCTTCCAAGCGATGGTTCTTCTAGACCATAGGCTTTAAAATTGAAGTTCTCAGCGTCAATATTTTCTAGATAAACAAATGAAAATTCAGGACTCTCCTCGTAATCTGGAAAAGAAGCGACAATACCCAAATCGATATCACCATCTTTATCAAAATCATTGGCTACAAATCGCGTAGCACCATACAAAGGATAAAAATATTTCTCTTCAAATTGGTTTTGCCCATTGTTGATATGAATACGCATTCCATGATACGGTTTATTCACGTAAGTATTGTCAGCATTATCTCCATTAACCGTAATAATATCATCGTAGCCGTCATTATTATAATCTACCAAATCGAACCAACTGCTACCGTAAACAGGGTTAAAACGAATCACCTGTTCTGAACGAAAATTTAAGTCCCCTGTGTGATAAAGAATAGTTACCCCTTCATTACCTTGAGAGCTTAAGACAACAATATCGGCTTCTCCGTCATTATTCATGTCTTTAATTATGCTACGTACAATTCCAGGTTGACCGAGTAATACCTTTTTTTTATAGCTATCAGCTTCATCAGCACTCCATAAAGACAATGCGCCAGTAAGATGTCCAAACTCTGATACTATAAGTTCATCAACGCCATTTTTATCAAAATCATAAACAGACGTGTGCACCGGTCTATGAAGATTCGTTGCAACTTCTTCTACTCGTTTATTTTTTACTTTATAAATCTTACCTCTTGCTATTTCAGAAGGGTTCAGGTAACCAACCATAGTTACAAAATCAAACGAATCTTTCGCGGTGTAAGAAGTGATGCTGGTTTGAAAATTATCTTGACGAACTCTTTTCTTTGTTCGATAATCATATGCTAAAACACTACCTCTTAGATCTGCAGAAACAATAATTCCTTTTTCAGAATTAACATCTAAAAAAGTAATAGAAGAGCCGCTAATGCTATCTAAGTTAATTGGGTTAGCAGCAAACTGAGCCAATGGCGCGTTTAATAATCTTGAGGGTAGTATTTCAAGCTTTTCAGGTGCTGACTCTATAACATAGGCTTTGAGTAACTTCCAATCTTCCATTGTCATTGCAGGCCTCACACTATAGATACCTGTTTTCATCATTGCCTCCTGCTCTGGAAAAGTATTTTTTGCATAGGGATTATAGGTAGAATCCTTTATTCCCATTCGAGCCGCCATCTCAGGCAGAACTGACTCCTTCCATAAATGCTTGGGTAAATCTTGTGGGCTGGGTGCTATATGACAACTGGCACAATTCGTTTGATATAACTGCTCACCACGTTCTTGTTTCGACATTGTGCACGCAGTTAACAACAATAAAAAGAGTCCGGTAACATGAATAGTTAATCTGCTCATAAAATAAAGTATGCTACAAATTTAATCAAGAAAAACATCAATACTAGACCTAGCACTAATATTTACAAGGTGACCAATTACTGTACCTTTTACTAGAAGGTTCATCTCTTAGGTTCGCGCTAATTATATGCCTTTTCTAGTGAATTCGACACACCAATAGCCTTGCTCTTTGTTTATACTAAAAAATATTTTTCAAAGAAAAACGAAGAAGAAGAAGAAGAAGAAGAAGAAGAAGAAGAAGAACCCTTTTTTGAATACTAAAAGCTATTGCTTTATGAAAATCTCAGCGTAGTTAAATTAATAAAAAACTCTTATTAATTTTCGCTGTAAGGATTGAATCAATCCATTCGCTCCTGCTCCATAAACCAATCATATAAGTCTTGAGTATTGTAGGCTTTAACCCAGGAATTATGACCTACTCCAGGGTATCTGGTAAATTTCACATCATAGCCCATTCCTTTCAATCGGTCTACCATAGTTTCGGATTCTGAAATCGGTATAGATTCATCTTCTTCTCCATGAAAAACCCAGATTGGCATCGCTTTATCAATCCATGCTGCATAGGGTAAGGGAGTCATTCCACATACGACAGCCAACGCAGCAAATTTATCTGGGTACTGTACTGCCATCTCCCAAGCTGCCCCTCCTCCCCTGCTTAGGCCAGTTAAGTAAATACGCTTCTTATCGATACGATTATTTTTGACGACACTATCTAACAATTGGTTTACTGCACGGGTGTTCCACCATTTTTTTTGATGTGGGTTTTGGGGGGCTAGAATCAAAAAAGGAAATTGTTTTCCTTCTACAATCATTTTAGGAGGACCGCTACGTTTTATGGAGACAAGGCTATCGCCAGAATCGCCACCGCCATGAAGAAATAATAGAATAGGAAAGTCTTTTTCAGGTTCTGATTCATAATTTATAGGATAATACAGGTAATACGCTAAATTTTCAGTGGTCACGGTTTCCATCTCAGCATCAACCAAATTAGGTGTTGATTGTGCTGCGCAACCTTGGAGAGAAAGAAAAAATAAAATAAAATAAACCTTTTTTAACATGACTATATTCCTAGATAAATTATGTATTTCAAAACACAGCTCAAAAGCCCCAAGATCGATACAACCTGAAATTAAATAATAAAAAAGGGAGATGCAATAGTTCTAACATAAAAAATCAAGGTACAAAAAAGGCATCCGATTGGATGCCTTTCATAATTCAAAATTCTATTATTTACCGGTATAAGGTAAAATGCCCAACATAACGAGTTTTAAGCTTATCATTCGCATTTACAACATACCAATAATCTCCGGTTGGAAGTTCATTACCTTCATATTTTCCATCCCACATTACAATTTGATTTAGAATCGCTACTACCCTTCCATAACGGTCATAGATTTTTACTTCGATATTTGGAAAGAACTCGCGATTATTAGGAGCCCAGAAATCGTTATTATTATCTCCATCAGGTGTAAAGAAATTAGGAATTTCAATCATTCCAGTAAATTCAAAAGGTATCGCAACTACGGCAACACAGCCACCCTCATCGCGTACTTGTATATTAACAATTCCAGTTTCATTTTGAGTGTAAATAGCTTCAGCTCCTGTAGAGTCTCCTTGAAAGAAATATTCATAATTTCCGTACCCACCTTCGGCTAATGCAGTAACTTCATTTGGACCTGTTTTCTGAGCAGTCAAAGTCAATGGCTCGTAAGCTTCCATAGTAAAGCTAACTGAATTGGTACATCCATTTTGGTGATAAATATAAACTATATGATCACCCGCTGGCAAATCACCCCAGGAAGTATCCAGCCCAGCATTGGCGCTAATAGCATCTGTTGGGTCGCTAGGGTCTAATGCAAATAACAGGTCTGGTACTAAACTAGTATCCTGCATATTAACCGAAGCAGTACTATTTGGAAAAATACCCTCACAACCATAAACCACCTCTGGGCTCGCTGTTAGGTCGACTCCTATTTCAATCGAAAAACTTATATCTGCAGGGCAATCACTGGCGTCTCGTATAAACACAATATATGATTCGCCACCAATTAGGTTATCAAAAAATAAATTATCATTTCGTTCAAATACTTCACTACCATCTGAATTTGGTCTAATTAATCTCGTTTCATAATAGGTCGCGGAAGTTAATAGATCTAAGAAAGGCGTTCCACCAACTACATTTAGTTGCGCAGTACCGTCTGCAAAACCAATACATGTTTCTGGGGTAACATCTACCACATTAGCGCTTACCACGTCAGGTTCAACTACCGCAACAGTGGTACGTTCAAAACATCCATTTTCATCTTGAATTAACACCTCGTAACTACCAACGGCTAACTCATCAAATGTATACACACCGGGCGTTGTCACATCGCTAAAAAATTCGTTAAAATTTGGCGCAATAGCAAATTGTATCAAACCTACACCTCCACTGGTTACCGCTATGGTAATCGAACCATCTGCAGTACCATTACATGTTGTTGGCGTAGCTATTGGGTCAAAAATAATTGGTTCAGGAAGAAGTATATCGAAAGGAAGCGAGATATCACTGCAATTCATACCACTGGTTACCGTAATGTAATAATTTGTGCCCGCTGGTAAACCTTCAAAAGTTCCAAAATCTTGAGGGCCGCGCACTAAAGTTGCCGATGCATCTGGAGAAAAAGCATCTACTGGATCTCCTTGATAGAGGTAAAATTGATTGTTACCAACTCCACCAATAGTAAACGACTCAGCACGGCCATCAATTTCAGAGGAGCATGAAATAGGCGTAATATTATTAGGCGTCAAATTAATGCCCGAAGCATCTGTTAAAGTAATTCCGTTCGAATTTACGGGCAAACAGGTATTGGCCGTATTTTTTTTACGCACTTCATATTGATAACTTATTCCTGCAGGACTTCCTGGAACATCAAAGAATAGCTCTATTACTCCTAGGCCCATATCAATCCAAGGATCGGTAAGGGGGTTTGGAGTTGGTATTTGACGGTATTCGTATTCGAAATTTGATAGCGGATCGTGATTATCAATAAATAAACGAATTTGACCATTTCCTCCACAACCAGGCACGCGTGTCTGAGCAAGTCGTGGTTCAATTGCCGGTGGTGGGTCTACAAAGTAGGGTACGCTCACAAAATTACAATCAAAACTAGAAGTAACTTCTATAGCATACCATCCCTCGCTAATGAATCCTCCGCTAGCACCAATAAAGGTTGGGCTATTTTGCAATCCACTAGTCGTTGTATAATCGGTATTATCATTACTATTTAGGTACAGTAAACGATACGTATAGCCTGCTCCTACAAAACCACCAGTTGCACCAGCTGTTGCAGTTATTGCATCTCCAGTTGTTGGGTCATACGCTTCTAGTATAGCATTATTGCCATTAGGGCATTGTAAAGCAAGTGGTTCGCGAATACCTGCATCAATCTGAAGAACTTCTTCCAATTCAATATCAAAAGTATTTGTACATAGTTCTACATCACGAATTTCAACACGATAAAACCCGAAGGAAAGACCTGTAAATTGTTCATTATTTGAAAAAGCCACTATTTCATTGTAAGGGGCAACACCATCCGCACTTTGTAGCAAACGATATTCATATGGTGAAGTATTCCATCCACCAACACCGACAGCATCTATTATTCCGGTATTATTATTACAACTTACATTACCAAGTGGCGACGCCGTTACCGCTAAGGCACCGTTTGGTGTACGAATAGTAGTGATATTACTTTCAGCAGCACAAAAAGGAGTTGCTGTTGAAGTGATTTCCACAAAGAAATTACCCCCAGGCAAACCTGTAATCGTTTCTGGATTGTTTGCGGTATCCAAATTACCAGTTGCTAAAACTGTGGTTTTGAGTGGGTCACTACCGCTATAGACATTATATGAATATAAGCCTGTATAATCTGTAACCTCAATTGTCAATTCACCATCACTAATTCCAAAACACCCTATAGATTCTGCTTCTGCAATCACTACTGTGGGCTGAATAGGCTCAATAACCGTATGCACAGGCATAGGATAGGCACATCCGAAAGGTAGGTTATCTTGAACTTCAAAAAGATAATCTCCAGAAGCTGGCAAGAATACATCTACAAAATTATCACCGGCAGTATTGGTCACTGGAGCGACAGCAATAGCCGATATCGTTGAAACTGTAAAATCTGTGGTTCCAATAACTTCGATACGAACACGTTCGGGAACACTACAATTCAAAGGGTCTATTTGAATAATAGAAGGCACTACATCCATAGGTGGGTTCAGCACTACACTTGTCGTAGCCTGACAGCCATTATCATCTATAGCATATACAGTAATATTTTGTACGCTACCATCATCTACGATCTCGAAAGTAGGGCTAGTTTGATAGTTCTCAAAACCGGTAATACTATAGCGGTAATTTCCTGCCGTACCCGGACTTGTAATAGTCACTGTAAGTATGGAAGAGCTAAATCTATTCGCACCAATTTCACAGGCAAAATCTGCCGCCGCTGCTGTAATTGTGTAAACTACAGGTTCGGTTATCTCCAACAAGCCTGATAAATCAATACAATTTCTAGCAGAAATTACTTCAACCTCATATCGCCCCGGGGGCAAACCTGGGAAAGAACCTGAACCATTATTTGTAATCAAAGCTCTTGTATCAAAATTCAATAGGCGATAGTCGATTGGCGAATCAACATCGGTTCCAGCTTGAAGCACAATATCAATACTTCCATCATCAGCGCCATTACAGCTTATATTTTGCGGAATGGTTGGTAAAATAATTGGGGGCGTTGCGGCATCTAAATTAATGTTATCAACTAAGAAAGTACAGTTGGCAACGCCGTCTGTTACTAACCTATCAGTTACAACAACACTATAGCTTCCTGGAGTTATTCCGGTAAACACGCCATTCCCAGTAATATTAGTAAGATTAAGAGCTACTGCAGCTCCTAAATAATTGGTTCCTGTTAAAGCAAAATCAAAATTATTACTACCTCCATTTGGTAAAATAGTAATCACTCCGTCTGCAGCATTACACGAAGGTTCTGTAGAAAAACCTCCAGAAGCTGATAAAAATTCGAATACTTCTGCGGTATTTTGACTAATGCAACCATTTGCATCTATCACATCTACTACATAATTACCAGGGGTAGTTACGGTATAGGTATATTCCCAAGCCGTTCCTCCGCCATTCAATACGCCAAATTGTGAATCACCAGCCAAGGTAAATCTTGGCGTGTTAACGCTTGATGGAACGCTAACTACAATATCAAAAGTTGGTGAGGCTACAGCACATTGATTATA
Source organism: uncultured Flavobacteriaceae bacterium (assembly GCA_938029725.1). Lineage (GTDB taxonomy): Bacteria > Bacteroidota > Bacteroidia > Flavobacteriales > Flavobacteriaceae > Maribacter_C. The sequence goes on along the minus strand of CALHGE010000009.1, from coordinate 123,442 downwards.
AACAAAAACCGTAGGTACTGGTAATGCTGGATCTAAAGGAATAATTTCTGCAATTGCAAAAGAAGTACAACCTAAGGCATCTTGTACGTAAACATCATAATTACCCGCCGCACCAAAATGTGTTGTTACTGCACTAAAATCACCAGGCGTTACTGGTGTTTGTGGTACTGTTGTTGGTATAAATGCAAAGGTATATGGGCCGCCTCCGCCGCCATTTCCTTGCACGGTAATAGAACCGTCAGCCGTACAATTAGCCGGTGTTAAGGCTAATATGTCAATTGATGGTAAGTTTTGAATAATAGTTACCGCTGCTGCATCTGTGCAATTATCCGTAAGATCAGTTACAATAATTTGATAGTTTCCAGGTAGGCTTTCATGCGTTCCAGAATGTGTAGGCGAAACGTTAGTTGGAGACTCCAAGATAATAGTTACCCCTGTATCTGTGTTTAATAATTCAATGATCAAATCACTACTAGCAGCAAAACCAATTACATCATAGCTTATTTGCCCGAAGCGATTCGCATCACAATAACCAGGCGTTGTGCTGGCGGTAACATCTAAAGTTGTTGGACCATTAACTGGTGGAATTTCATCTAGGTATACACAACCAGTTGCTGTATCTGTAACCTCAACAGTATATGTTACTCCAAACTGTAAGTTATCAAACTGATGCCGCGTTGCTGTTAAATTTGGTGGAACAGGAGCTATTGGGTCATTTTCTAAACGAATCAAAAAGGGACCAATACCTCCATTTATGGTAACTATATTGCTGAAACCAGCTATATTACATACAGGAAAAGGCACTGGATCAGGCACAACATCCACCGCAGTTTGAACAACAGTTACGGTATCAATATCTCTACATCCAAAAGCATCTATAGTTACCACGGTATAAATACCTGGTTCTAAATTACCAAAAGTAGCTGTAGTACCAGCAGTAGGTCCGGTTCTTGTAATTTCAATTCCAAACTCATCTTCTAAGATATAGGTGAAATCTGCATTTCCTCCAGTTACTCCAGTAACATCTATGGAACCCTCTACTACCGTGGCTGTACAAACAGCTAAATTAGCCACTACTGTAGCATCAGGCGGTGCTGTTCCATCTAATGGAATCAGTTCAGAACCGACAACCTGACAAGCTCTAGCATCACGAACAATATAAGTATACGTTTGACCTGCGTTTAGGTTAGAAAAAGTACTTTGTGTACCAAAAGCACTTCCTTCAAAACTAATCTCATAAGGAGGTACACCGTTCATGGCATTTGGAACGATAGTTAAAATACCATTATTCGTTGCTCCACAACTTGCTGGGGTAACAATAGTGGCTGCCGGAAGTAATGATACCGCCGGGTCTAAAACAATCGGTGTTGACTCTGCAATACAACCTTCATTATCTGAAACTCTAAAAATATATGTTCCGTCAACTGAAGTGTCATATAAAAAATTATTTGAGGTAAATGCCACAGGGGCAGTAAAGCTTCCTCCATTATCTGAACTTACTTCGTAAAACTTAGGAGTAGAATTGGTCAAATAACCTCCGGTAACCTGTACGCGTAGTTGTCCATTAGCACCACCACATGGTATGGCCATTTCAATACTAGTATTCACTCGTAACTGAGGCCTTACGGTTACACTGACGCTATGATTACAATCATTAGCATCAACAACTTCAATAGAATAATTTCCTGGACTCAAATTCGTAAACGTTGCACTTGCCTGTAAGGAACCACCATTAATTCTGTACTGGTGTGTTCCAAGAGCTGCAGTTCCTGCCGTCGAGTTTACCACCATTGTAGCTCCCGTTCCTGGAATATAACAAAAATCAGATGCGACTGTGTCTAAGGTAATAGTTGGTGAGTCTATAGGCGTAAGATCAAATGTAAAAGTATCGGTACACCCTTCCGCATCCGTTGCAGTTAAGGTATACGTTCCCGTAACCGAAAGACTACCAAAAATAGCACCCGACTTAGGGCCCACGGTAGTTCCGCCGCCAGGAAAAACCAAAGTATATCTATTGTTGCCCCATCCACCGGTTGCATTTGCGACAACCCTACCTAAGTTACCATTGTTGCATGACATTGGTGTTACGGTACCAGTTAGTGCCAAAGGTGTGGTGGGTTCTGAAACCGTAAAATTCGTAGCATCAGTACAACCCGTATCTTCATCGGTAATGGTTATTGTGTAGGTTCCTGTCGCTAAACCCGTAATTGCTACTTCACTAGCGGTCTGACCTGTAACTACTGGATCTACATTTATCTGATATTGATACGAGTTTGCAAACCCATCAATAAGGAAAGTTCCTGAACCATCACTTGCACCTGAACATACTTGAGTATCTCCACCTGCTTCTACTCTTGCTCGAATTGAGCTGGTTATAGCTGGCGAATATCCTTCCGTATAGGTACAATTATTTGCATCTGTAATTTGAAAAATATAAGATTGTGAAGCATCTAAACTTATGAATGTATCGCTTGCAGCGTTGTCTTGAGGTGCCGGACTAATAATTGAATAATTGACTATAGCCGCATTACTTGTTGGTACTAATTGCAAATCCACTGTATTCGCAGTACAGTTACTATTCGTTGGAACGAAATCGATATCTGTTGGCGGATCAATATCTAATATCGTAATAGGAGTCAGTTCTAAACGACATCCACCACCATCTTCTATCATTGGGGTATAACTACCTGGTACTAGGCTTGCAAATGAAGTTGTGCCACTAAAATTGAGTCCATCAATACTAAATAAATAACCACTTCCAAAGCCACCACTTGTCGCTCCAAAATCAATTTGACCGCCAATAGTTCCACCTAGCCCATCGCAAGTTCTATCTGAAATTTTAGTTGCGGAGCCAATAATTACGCCAACACTAGTAACTGTAATGTCTGGAAGGTCTAACGTACACTCAAAACCTCCTTGTTGGTACCTTACCGAAACTCCAGTATATGTAGTTCCTCCCGGAGTTGCCGGAACAGAAATCGATGGATTCGTATCCCAAGGGTCAGCAATACTTACACGATAAGACAAGTTATATCCATTCGCATTCGCAACATTAAAATTGATACGAGCGCCGCCATTTGAACAAGTACCATCTAAACCACTGGCGCTAACCGAAGGGGGGGCCAAATCTTCAACATTTGAAGAAGCCGCAATCGTGCAACCATTACTATCTGTGACAATGAAATCATAACTTCCAGCTGTAGTTACGGTATAGGTTGTGCTTCCTGTAAAAGAAGGTTGTACAGGTCCTCCGTTTACCGTAAAGGTGTAAGGAGCAGATCCTCCTGTTGTATTTAAGGTGACATCAACACTCGTTATTGTCGAACAACCAAAACTACTATTTACCTCTGTTGAGGCATCTAGGGCTACTAAGCCATTACCAATTACTATAGCGTTTCCACTTGTATCTAGCGCTTGTCTTGGGGGGTCAATTCCGTTGAGTGGATCACCAGTGCATTGTTGTGTTTCTACTTGAACAATATACGTTCCGAAACCAACTGCTGCAAAAGTATAATTATCTGCCGGTAAGAAAGCCGTAAACTCTTGAGGAACACCGCTTGCATCTAATAGTGTGTATTTATAAGGACCAGGCACTGTATTATTAACATTTACAGAAACACTTCCAGTATCTCCCGAACATTGTGCATCAACAAAAGTTGCCGCTATTATAATGTCTTTTTGTTCGATTTCAATAGCTGGATAAGGGTATTCGCAAGCCCCAGGTGTGCCTTGCTGCCTTGCCTTAACATTATAGAAGCCAGGTGTTAAGTTCGTGAAAATAGGCCCTTGCCATGGTCCAAAACCACTGCCGTTATCAATGCTAAACTCATAAGCACTTGAAAGACCTGTAATTTGTATTCTACCATCTGCTCCGCAGATAAAATCGGTTTTCACAAAGGTTTGAGTAATCGTACTTTTAGCAACTTCAAAATAATACCATGGTCCAGAACCATTAACTCGAACACGAAATTCAGCTCCAGTGGCAGCAGGAATAGTACTCGCATCAATCGTAAAGGTTTGACCGGTACCAACTGAACTATAATTACAAGAACCACTTGGGCACGAGGTAGTCATATCAGGTGTACAACCGCTTGTAACTTGTTGCCATTGAACGCTTCCGAACGGAGCGCCTGTCAAGGAAATTATTCGATCATCAGAATCACCACAAAGACTAAATTTAGCAACAGTACTTCCATCGTCAGCGCAAACAAGTTCTTCATCCGCCCCTTGGATAATCGTCATAAACATTGCAGTCGCAGTTGAACTACTTCTCGTATTTCCTTTTTTTGAAGTTGAATTATCACTAGCAAGCGGAGTAGTATCTTTCGCTTTAGAACTGACACCAGAAATTTCTATAACAGAAGCTACTTCAGCGATAAAACTAAATACTCGGGTGTTTGCTACAGCAGATGTACATACTACTGATAAAGCTATCAATAGTACAGCGTACAAAATTTGCCGTGAGTTTTTTGGGAGCATAGGTTAAGTCAATTTGAGCAAGAATATGAGAACTTGGGAATCTAATATTCTTTTGTTGTAATTATTTAAACTTATAAATTCTGTTTAATTTCACCCCTTAGGGTTTACTTTATATTATACTTCTAACGCTCCATTATGAAAAATAGTGCCTTTATTTCTTGTCTGTTCATTATTTTGTTTAATTTTTCTTGCGCTCAAAATATTGAAAATCAAGTATCTACACCCGAAAATATTCCGTTTTTAGCTGAAGCATTAATCGATGAAATGCACATTCCATGGGGAATGGCATTCTTACCAAATGGAGGGCTTTTAGTAACGGAAAAATCAGGCGAATTAATTCACTTCTCGAATAAGATAAAAACCACAATTGATAATGTACCCGAAGTTTATAATAGAGGTCAAGGTGGGCTTTTAGACATTGAACTTCATCCTGATTATAAAACTAACGGTTGGATTTATATTTCTTATGCTTCCTCTGAAGGGGATGAAAAAGGCGGACATACTGCTCTGATGCGTGCTAAGTTAAAGGGTAATTCGCTAGTAGCTAAGGAATTACTATATAAAGCTGGCCCTAACACCACAAAGGGACAACATTTCGGCTCACGCATAGTATTTGATACTCAGGGATATCTTTTTCTTTCTATTGGAGAAAGAGGTGCTCGAAATGAGAATCCTCAAAACATTAGCCGCGATGGAGGAAAAATTTATCGTTTTAACGACGACGGAAGCATTCCTATAGACAATCCGTTTATAGGGAAAAAAGGGGCTAAAACTGCCATTTATAGCTACGGGCATCGAAACCCACAGGGCTTGGCAAAACATCCAGAAACAGGCCGAATATGGAACCATGAGCACGGCCCTAGAGGTGGAGACGAAATTAATATCATCAAAAAAGGTGCAAATTATGGCTGGCCATTAGTTACCTACGGCATAAACTATGGTGGCACCAAAATTACAGACAAAACTGAAATGGAAGGCATGACACCACCCATTCATTATTGGACGCCATCAATTGCACCTAGTGGAATGACTTTTATAACAACAGACAAATACGGTCTAGATTGGAACGGAAGCTTATTAGTTGGTTCGCTCTCATTTCAATACTTAGAACGTCTTGAAATGAAAGGAAATAAGGTTGTTAAACGTGAAAAATTCATGGCTGGCATGGGCCGTATTCGCGATGTAAAAGAAGGCCCTGATGGGTTTATTTATGTAGCTGTAGAAGGAAAGGGGATTTATAAGTTGATTCCAAAAAACTAATCCTCTTTGAATGTCAATTGGAGTACATTTTAGTTCTAAACCTGTGCTTAACCCAACCTCTAGCAAGCGCCAGGGAAGTGCTAGAACTGACCGCAGCTTTAGCGACCAGCCTCTATGGCCTTTTTCACAGATCTATGTTCATGAAGTAATTCAGCTGCTTTCGCATAGCCTATACCTAAGCCCTCCATTACATATCGCGTTCCGCGATCTACTAACTTGTCATTGGTTAGCTGCATGTTTACCATTTTGTTTCCCTTTACTCTGCCGATCTTTATCATTAGAGCGGTAGAAATCATGTTCAAAACAAGTTTTTGAGATGTACCGCTTTTCATACGCGTACTTCCGGTAACAAATTCTGGACCCACATTAACAGCAATTGGAATATCGCTAGCTTCAGCCAGAGGTGAACCTGGGTTATTTGTGATTCCAGCGGTAAGAATTCCGTTCTTTTTAGCTGCTGCAATGCCTCCTAAAACATAGGGCGTGGTTCCTGAAGCCGCAATTCCAACAACAACATCATTTGCATTAATTTCATGAACTTTTAAATCTTTCCATGCCTGCAAACGATCATCCTCGGCATTTTCAACAGCTTTTCGAATAGCAGTATCTCCTCCTGCAATTATCCCCACCACCCTTTCATGCGGCATGCCAAACGTTGGAGGAATTTCAGATGCATCTAAAACACCCAGTCTTCCGCTAGTTCCTGCACCAATATAAAAAAGACGTCCTCCATCAATAAAACGCTCAGTAAGGGCATCCACTAGCTTGGTAATTTGAGGAATGACTAAGGCACAAGCATCCGCCACCTTTTGATCTTCTTGGTTCATCTTATTCAATATAGAAACGGTATCTAATTGTTCTAAATTATCATGATTAGACGGAGTTTCAGTGATTTTGAGGTACTTCATAAAAGTTATAAAAGATGAATGTCGTGAGTTCTAAAGCTTCTTAATAGGTCATTTTCTGGTACTAATTCGGTAATCATCGTATTAATCGCATTAATATCACAGGTTTTATAACGATGTTGCGAATTCAATTTCTCAGAGATACACAAAAGTACCGTTTTCTTAGCGGCCTTAATTACGGCTTTTTTTAGCTGTACAATGTCCCAATCAAATTCCGTTAAGCCATACTGAGGGTCTACATATCCTGTTCCTATAAAGCTGAAGTCAACCTTTATTTCTGAAAGATTAAGAATCGCATTTGCACCAATAGATATTTGAGCATCCTTAGAAATCTGGCCACCAATAAAAATAACAGTCACATTTGGTTTTGAAGCTAGTTCCATGGCCACCGGTAAACTAAGCGTAAAACAAGTTAATTCAAGATCTACGGGTATCAATCGTGCTAATTCCAAGCAAGTGGTACCTCCATCTACAAAAATAACAGCACCTTCTTTTAAAAGTGACAATGCTTTTTTAGCAATTTTTGTTTTTTCGGCAAGCGCATAAATATTCGTATTTCGAGTGCTACTAGTTGTAAAACCCAAAGAAATTGCGCCACCATGTACTTTTCGAAGTTTCTGCTCTGCATCTAGTTCTTTTACATCTCTACGAACGGTATCTATAGATACATCTAGTGTTTCTGCAATATCAGTTAATAGTATGCGATTATGCAGTTCTACCTCGTTCAATATCGTCTGTTGTCGTTCTTCTTTTAACATATCATAAAGGTACTGCCCTAATCTTTGTTCTTTTTCCTGAATTCTAAAGAATACAACAAAGGTTGTCTCCAATTATCTCTTTGCGGAATGGGCGAAATTGGGTGATTTTTTTATCGTCCAAAATAAATTACTCTGTAAAGATAGGAAATTTATTAGAATGCCGTTTTTTACTGTTTTAATTAATTAATATTTTTATAAACGCAGAAAACAGCAAAATATATAGCAAAAAACAGCAAATTGTAATTATAATGCCTACTTTTGCCATAATAAGCATTTACAAACAATTCATAATTTAACGAATTACAGCAGCATAATGGCAACAAGAAGTGAAACTCACATCCGTTACAAACCCGTAGGACAATTTGAAGAAACTCGTTTTGAGAAGATTCACAATGTTATTTTTGAAAACTCAAATGACGCATCTATTGAAGTGGCTGAGGAGATTGCCAATCTTATTAAGAAAAAACAATTGTCAAACAAAATGTGTGTTCTTGGTTTGGCGACAGGTTCATCTCCTATTCGAGTTTACGAAGAATTGGTACGCATGCATCAAGAGGAAGGGCTTAGTTTTGAAAACGTAGTCACTTTTAATCTAGATGAGTATCTACCTATGGATAAAGAAAATACTCAGAGTTACCACTATTTCATGCATGAGCATTTGTTTAATCATATTGATATACTTCCTGAAAATATTCATATTCCAGACGGTAAAGTCCCTAATGACGCGGTAGTTGACTACTGTTTATCCTATGAGAAAAAAATAAAAGATTTCGGAGGGCTTGATTTTCAACTTCTAGGAATCGGACGAACGGGCCATGTTGGTTTTAACGAACCTGGTTCACATTACAATTCTGGAACTAGAGTTATCACCTTAGATCACATTACAAGAGTTGATGCTGCACCTTCATTTTTAGGTATTGATAATGTTCCTAGAAGGGCAATTACAATGGGTATTTCTACCCTTCGAAATGCAAAACGAATTGTGCTTCTCGGCTGGGGTCAGAATAAAGCTAATATCATTAAAAAAACAATTGAAGAAGCGGTGTCATCACATGTTCCAGCCACCTATCTTCAAAACCATAAGAACTGTACCTTTGTATTAGATACAGGAGCTGGCAGCGAATTAACAAGAAACAAAACCCCTTGGCTAGTAGGGCCTTGTGAATGGACTGAGGAGCGCACAGCAAAGGCAATTGTATGGCTTTGCACCAAAATGGATAAAACTATTTTGAGCCTGACGGATAAGGATTACAACGACAATGGGATGGCCGATTTACTCATGACCCAAGATTCTTATGACCTTAACATTAAGATGTTCAATCGTCTTCAGCATACTATTACAGGCTGGCCAGGTGGAAAACCGAAAGCTGACGATACGAATAGACCTGAAAGAGCAACACCAATAAAAAAACGAGTTATTATTTTCAGCCCTCACCCTGATGACGATGTAATTTCAATGGGAGGTACATTTGACAGATTAATTGAGCAAGGTCATGAAGTACATGTAGTCTATCAAACTTCTGGAAACATTGCTGTGTCTGATATGGACGCTAGAAAATACGCTGAGATTTCAAAACAGATTTCTAGCTCTGCGGAAGCGCAGATCATAATAGATTCTATAAAAGCTAGGAAGGAAAGTAATTTTGATTCCCCTGAAGTAAGGCAGCTTAAAGGCAATATTAGACGCGGGGAGTCTTACGCGGCTACGCGTTATTTGGGCCTAGAAGACTCTAAGGTTCATTTTCTTGATTTACCCTTCTATGAAACAGGAACTATAAAAAAGAATAATCTTTCAGAAGAAGATACAGCTATAATGGTAAATATCATTCAAGAAATAAAACCGCATCAAATATTTGCTGCTGGTGACTTGGCTGACCCGCATGGTACACACCGTGTTTGTCTTGATGCCGTTTTTGAAGCAATGAAAAGCTTAAAATCTGAACCATATATGAAAGATTGTTGGCTTTGGCTATACCGTGGCGCGTGGCATGAATGGGATATCAATGAGATCGAGATGGCCGTACCTATGAGTCCGGGGCAAGTATTAAAAAAGCGCAATGCTATTTTTGCACATCAATCACAAAAAGATGGTGTCATGTTTCAGGGTGATGATTCTAGAGAATTCTGGATGCGCGCTGAAGAACGAAATCGTGATACCGCAAAAAGATATACTAAACTTGGTCTTTCTGCTTATGCTGCAATGGAAGCTTTTGTGAGGCATAAGTTTGATTAGGTTTGTATCGTAACGCTTGAGTCAAAATATAAATGCTGCGAATACTTTTATTATTAGTGCTCTTTATAACTTTGAGCTCGTGCTCGGTTTTCAAACCTAGCGTGCAACCTAGAACAGAATTTAGAGGGTTCTGGGTTGCTACCGTTGTAAATATCGACTGGCCAAAAAATGGAAACGATTCCACTGAAAAACAAAAGAAGGATTTTCTCGAAATACTCGATTTTTACCAAGACCTCAACTTTAATGCAGCAATAGTGCAAATCAGAACCGCTGGTGATGCTTTCTACGAATCTAGCCATGCACCGTGGTCTCGATTTCTCAGCGGAACAGAAGGTGAAATCTCGGCTTCAAAATCAGCACTTTTGAGTTGGATGATTACCGAGACGCATCTACGAGGAATGGAATTTCATGCTTGGCTCAACCCATATAGAGCAACCTTTGATTTAAAAACTGAGCTTCTAAGTCCAACACACGATTACAATTTACATCCCGAATGGATGTTGAAATACGGAAAGAAATACTACTACGACCCCGGACTTCCTGAAGTACAACAAAAAATGATTTCTGTTATCGACGAGGTTGTTTCGAATTACGATGTAGATGCGATTCATTTTGATGATTACTTCTATCCTTACACCATAAAAGGTGAAGTTTTTAATGATACTACTTCTTATTATAACTGTGCGCTTCCCAACCAAAAACTAGAAGACTGGCGACGCAGCAATATTGATTCTCTAATCAAAAACAGTCATGCAATTATCAAAACTCGAAAACCTTGGGTGCAGTTTGGTGTGAGTCCTTTTGGGGTTTGGAAAAATAATTCTACAGACTCGAACGGTTCCGATACGAAAGCGGGGCAAACTACCTATGATGATTTATATGCAGATCCTTTATTGTGGATGAAAAATGGATGGCTAGACTATTTAATTCCTCAAGTATATTGGAGCATGAAGCTTCCTGTAGCTTCGCACCGTAAAATTGTTGACTGGTGGTCTAACAAAAGTGAAAATACAAATCTCTATATCGGTAACGGCCCATATAAAATTAGAAATAACAACGATAAGGCTTGGGATCACAAAAAAGAACTTCCAAATCAAATTAATTATGCCCGCGAAAAAAATGTGGTTCAAGGGAACGCTTTTTTTAGTGCAAAAAGTCTAATGAATGATAATGAAGATGTATTAAAATACCTGAAGAGGAAATATTATAAAAAAACGGCACTCCCGCCAGTTTCGGCGTTGGCCTCTCGCACGAATAGAAATCCAATTGACCTAAAAATCAGCAGTGTAGAAAATGAATCTATTAAACTGACACACAAAAATTTAAATTCATTTCGATATGTTATGATTTATCCCTCTGGTAAAAACAAAAAAGACAGCTACCCGATTAATAAACTAATCGCTAAACTAGCTATTCAAAATAAAACAGAACTAATTCTTCCCTCAGAAATAAGCAAGAAAAGAAAATACATCGCTATGACTTTTATTGATTTCTTTGGAAGAGAATCTAAACCGATAATTGTACATTTAAAATCAAAACATAAAGTACAAAATACGAAGAACGAAAATTGATTTAATGGATTGCCTCCTTGAATGGTGAAACAAAGATAGCTGTGGGCAATCTGAAGCGCAGAAGATGTTCTGCTAAAAGGCTGAATTTTTTCTAAAAATCCTAGCCTATCATTTTTTTTTAAAACTTGAACTTATCATATGATTCAAAAAAACAAATGGGCTTGGGCTTGGGTACCGAGTCTCTATTTTGCTCAAGGATTACCCTATGCATTAGTAGTTACCGTTTCGGTTATAATGTACAAAAGATTAGGTTTTAGTAATTCTGATTTAGGTTTATATACAAGTTTATTATACATTCCTTGGGTTATAAAACCACTATGGAGCCCTTTTGTAGATCTTAAAAGCACAAAACGAAATTGGTTTTTAGGAATGCAATTACTTGCCTCCGTAGCACTTTTAGCGATAGGTTTATCATTGCCAACAAATATCTTTTTCGTAGCGAGTCTAGCCTGTTTTTGGATGGTTGCTTTTGCCTCTGCCACAAATGATATTGCAACTGACGGCTATTACATGATTGGCCTAACTGAAGAAAAACAATCGTTTTTTGTTGGCATGCGCTCGGTATTTTACAAACTAGCAAGTGTAACTGGCCAAGGGCTATTAGTTGTGCTAGCAGGATTTCTCGAAAATAAATATGGAGATAATACAAAAGCCTGGTCGTACACCATGATATGCGCAGGATCGCTCATGTTGCTGATGACCCTATCGAATTTCTTTGTAACCCCAAAATTCGAAAGTTCAGGAGCTATAGCACTCGAAAAACCAAAAGGTTTTTTTGAAGTTTTTACCTCCTTTTTTAGCAAACCAGGTATGGGCTTGGCCATAACGTTTATTTTATTCTTCAGATTAGGTGAATCGCAATTAGTAAAAATGGCTTCTCCATTTCTATTAGATCCAACATCGGTAGGCGGATTAGGGTATAGCACCACCGAAGTTGGCACCATTTACGGAACAATTGGTGTTATTTTTTTAACTATCGGAGGTATTCTCGGTGGCGTATTAATCTCACGTCAAGGATTAAAAAAATGGATGCTACCAATGCTAATCTCACTCAATGCACCGAATGCGCTTTACGCATTGTTAGCCGTTACTGAAACTACAGAAGCTTGGGCCGTAATTGGTACTGTTATCGTAGAACAATTCGGCTATGGTTTCGGCATTGCAGGCTTTATGGTTTACTTAATTTATGTAGCCGAAGGGAATTCTAAAACATCGCACTATGCATTAGCTACTGGTTTTATGGCCCTAGGCATGATGTTACCTGGTCTAATCAGTGGTTATATGCAAGAATGGCTAGGCTACGATGGTTTCTTTATATGGGTAGTACTGGCTGCCCTTCCTGCATTTGTGATTTTGAGATATCTCAAATACCCAGCTGATTTCGGTAAAGCAAAAATTTAAAAATGAATAAAACAGTAGCTTATAAAAGTGTTAAGAACGTACTATCCTTTTCTGAGAAAGTCGGGCAACTATTTATGCCCGCAGCCTTTGTTAATGATACCGAGCAAGAAATTCAAAACTTAGAAAATTTAATACAAAACCACGGTATAGGTGCCATCTGTTTTTTTCACAGTCGCGCAAGTGCTGCTACCAACTATGAAGGTGAAAAAACAGTTATATATAACGCAGATAGTTTTGAAACGCTTCAAAACCTAATTCTACGCTATCAAAGTGTTTCCAAATATCCTTTACTGATTGCTATTGACGCAGAATGGGGCTTGGCCATGCGAATTGAAAACACACCGCAATACCCGTATGCAATTACCTTAGGAGCGATTCAAGGCCATGATAATTTAATTTTCGAAGTAGGAAGAAATATTGCACGAGATTGTAAAGCAGCGGGAATTCATTGGAATTTGGCTCCCTGTATTGATATCAATAACAACCCCAATAATCCGGTTATTGGGTATCGCTCGTTTGGAGAAGACAAGATTAAAGTAACACAGAAAGCCTTAGCCTATATAAAAGGAACACAAAGCGAAGGTGTTCTGACAAGTATCAAACATTTTCCCGGCCATGGTGATACCGCTACCGATTCACATTTGGGACTTCCATTGATTGACAAAACCAAAGAAGAATTAATTGCTAATGAGCTCTATCCGTTCCAGAAATTGATTGAATCTGGGGTTGACGCCGTAATGGCTGGACATTTATCTGTACCTTCTTTAGCGAACGGGAAGACCATTTCTTCAAGTATATCAAAAGAAATTATCAAAGGAGTTTTAAGAGAAGAGATGGGCTTCGACGGCCTTGTGATCTCCGATGCTTTAAACATGCATGCCGTATCTAAAAACTATCCGATTAAAGGAGAATTAGAATGGCTTGCTTTCAACGCAGGCAATGATGTTTTATGCTTCGCTGAAAATGTGCCTGAAGGAATTGCGAATATCCTTAATAAGGCATCCGAAGAACAAATAGAAGAAAGTTTTCAACGCTTATGGAAGTTAAAAGAAAAAGCTTTGCAAGCTCAAATATCAAATTCAAATTTAAGACCTGAAGCGGACAGTCAACTCAATCGTAAACTTGCCATAAATAGTTTGACTTTACTAAGAGGCACCAAAGCAGATATCACAACTTTTAGAGCTACTGATTTCTCTACCTTAACCATAAAACGATCCGCTTTAGAACAAGCTTCAAAAGAAATTTTAGATGCTTTACAGGAAACAAAAATAGTGCTTAAAAAAGAGAAAAATATTCTAGTTTTGTTGACACCTCCGCAAGTAAAACCAGCTAATAACTTTGGCCTGCTTCAAGAGGAAATTGATTTTATAAACGAATTGATACAAACCAAAAATGTGGTTTTATATCTTTTTGGAAACCCTTATGTTTTGAATCTTTTCAAAAGTGATGAAGCTTTAGCTATTGTTATTGCCTATCAGACTTTTGCTGAATTTCAAGATGTGGCAACCGATCATTTTTTAGGAAAAATCGAAGCCAAAGGAATGCTACCAGTTACCATAAACTAAGAGCCTATGAAAATTTACAAAATACTGGGCCTCATGTCAGGAACATCATTAGATGGCCTAGACCTCTGTTATTGTCATATCACTAAAGATGCAGGTGAATGGTCTTTTGAGATTGTGGAAACCAAGAGCCTTTCCTATTCTGATGAGATGCAATTGGAGCTAAAAGACGCCATCTACCTAAAGGCAAACGAATTGTTACAATTCCATAATACCTACGGCACATGGTTAGGAAAAGAAGCGAAACAATTTATTAAGGACAAAAAACTTGACCTTGACTACATTGCTAGTCATGGACATACAACGCATCATCAACCCAAACACGGACTCACATTTCAGATCGGTTCTGGGCAGCATTTAGCAAATGAAAGTGGCTGTAAAGTCATCTGTGATTTTAGAACCAATGATGTCGCCTTAGGCGGTCAAGGAGCTCCTCTGGTGCCGATTGGTGACCAGTTATTTTTCGGACAGTATGACTTTTGTTTGAATCTAGGAGGAATTAGTAATATATCATTAGAACAAAAAGGAAGGCGAATTGCTTATGATATTGGTTTGGCTAATATGATTTTAAATTACATCACCAGAAAAATTGATTTGGACTATGATAAGGGAGGTGAATTAGCGCGTTCCGGAAATATAAATCAACCTATGCTCGATAGATTAAACGGGTTAACATACTATATACTACCACATCCAAAATCAATCGGATATGAGTGGTTTGTGGAAGAAGTAGCACCCATTGTTGATAGTACAGATGATACTACCGAGAATCTATTACATACCGCTATTCACCATATTTGCGAAAAAGTGGGGCAACAAGTGAACTTAAATAGTGTTAAAAAATCGAACTCTTTGTTTGTTACTGGAGGTGGCGCTTTAAACCATTTTTTAATTGAAGTACTTCAAGAAAAATTAGATAATGATACCGAAATTGTAGCAACGAAAAAAGAGCTGATCGAATTTAAAGAGGCTTTGGTCTTTGCTTTAATGGGAGCACTTCGTGTAGCACAAGAAACCAATGTACTGAAATCAGTAACAGGCGCGAAAAGAGATTCTTCTAGTGGTGTAGTGTATTTACCTAATTGATATAATAAAGCCAATCAATGCAACTAAAACCAAAAATCGGAATAGCGAATCTAAAATTTGGGATGACTCAAAAAGACATTCTAGAAATTTTGGGTATACCAAACCGAAAAAGAATTGACGAAGATGATGAGGATGAAGTTTTACTCGAATTCAATCAACTAAAACTACGGCTCACTTTTTACCTAAATGAAGGAAATCGACTAGGCTATTTACGAACGAATAACCTTGATTTAACTTTTAACGGACATAAAATAATTGGAACGAAAATCGATATTGCTAAAAAGTTGATTTTCGGTTCCTTGATTACGGATTGGGAAATAGAGGAGTATGATTTTTTCATCAGTCATTCTAATGATGAATTTTGGATCACACTAAATGAAGAGTTTGGTGAAGTAACAGCAATTGAACTGGGCGTTACTTATCTAGACGAAGAAAACTATGATTGGCCGACTTAAGAAAGCCGAACAGCTATACTTGCAAGCTAAAAAAGAGCTTACAGGCTTTCGCTACAATTAAGTATCTTAGAACACTATTGCAAAAATTACGCAACTATGAATGACAAACAACAAAAAGCAAGCGCTTACTGGAAGGAAAATGTAAGCTATCTTTTCATTCTACTGACCATTTGGTTTGCGGTTTCCTTTGGAGCTGGAATCCTTTTTAAGGAAGCCTTAGATACCATTCAAATTGGAGGCTTCAAACTCGGCTTTTGGTTTGCACAGCAAGGCTCGATTTATGTATTTGTTATTTTAATATTTGTCTATATAAAATTAATGAACAAGCTGGATAAGAAGTACGGCTACGACGAATAACACGAACCAACTGACAACCAATAACCACTAGATTCCCATTACAATTTACCCTGAGCGAAGACGAAGGGCGGGAATTACAATTAAAACCATATTTATGAGCGTTCAAACGTGGACCTATATTTTAGTCGGAATCAGTTTTACCCTTTATATTGGCATCGCCATATGGTCAAGAGCAGGTTCAACCAAAGAATTTTACGTAGCTGGCGGCGGTGTTTCTCCGCTCGCAAATGGAATGGCTACAGCCGCAGACTGGATGTCGGCAGCATCTTTTATTTCTATGGCTGGTATTATTTCATTTGCAGGCTATGATGGCTCTGTATATTTAATGGGATGGACCGGCGGCTACGTACTTTTAGCACTACTGCTCGCACCTTATCTGCGTAAATTCGGAAAGTTTACCGTTCCTGATTTTATTGGCGACAGATATTATTCAAATACCGCTCGAATCGTTGCGGTTATCTGTGCTTTACTAGTTTCTTTCACCTATGTCGCTGGGCAAATGCGCGGTGTAGGCTTAGTCTTCTCCCGTTTTCTAGAAGTTGATATTAATACTGGAGTAATCATAGGCATGATTATCGTCTTATTTTATGCCGTACTTGGAGGAATGAAAGGCATAACCTATACCCAGGTAGCACAGTATTGTGTTTTAATTTTCGCCTTTATGGTACCCGCTATTTTCATCTCTATTCAAATGACCGGAAACCCTATTCCGCAATTGGGTATGGGCGGCACATTAAATGATGGTTCTGGAACATTTTTATTAGACAAATTAGACGGTCTCTCTACCGAACTGGGCTTTAATGAATATACCGACGGTTCAAAATCGATAGTAGATGTATTTGCGATTACATTAGCATTAATGGTAGGCACGGCGGGTCTACCCCATGTAATCGTGCGTTTCTTTACTGTAAAAAGAGTTAAAGATGCGCGTAAATCAGCGGGGTGGGCATTACTACTTATAGCCATATTATACACCACAGCGCCTGCCGTAGCAGTATTTGCTCGAACCAATATGATTAACACGGTTAGCAATCAACCTTATGCAGATATGCCGGAGTGGTTTTCAACTTGGGAAAAGACAGCACTTATAAAATTTAATGATAAAAATGGAGATGGGATCATCCAATATGTGGCCGATGCAAATTTAAATGAGCTTACGGTTGATAGAGATATTATGGTCTTGGCAAACCCTGAAATTGCCAATCTTCCTGCTTGGGTAATTGCATTAGTAGCCGCTGGTAGTTTGGCTGCAGCCCTTTCAACTGCCGCAGGTCTGCTGTTGGTGATATCTGCATCTGTTTCGCATGATTTAATCAAAAAAATAGTTAAGCCAGATATCTCTGAAAAAGGAGAGCTTTGGGCTGCTAGAGCTGCTGCAACGGTTGCCGTTATTATCGCTGGCTATTTCGGCATTGACCCTCCTGGGTTTGTAGCAGCAGTCGTTGCGCTGGCTTTTGGTTTAGCCGCTGCTTCATTTTTTCCAGCAATTGTACTCGGAATTTTTTACAAAAAAATGAACAAAGAAGGTGCCATTACAGGTATGGTAGTGGGTATTTTACTTATGCTTTTCTACATGCTCAAATTTAAATTTGGAATTTTTGATGGCGGTAAAGAAGCGGTAGCCGGACTAAAAGAAGCTTGGTGGTTTGGTATTTCTCCAGAAGGATTTGGAACTGTAGCAATGCTTGTGAATTTTATAGTTTCTATTGTCGTTATGCAGTTTACGCCTCCACCCCCGAAAAACGTTCAAGATATTGTAGAAGACATTCGAATTCCGAGTGGCGCAGCAAAAGCTGCGGAACATTGATTTTATTATTAGCATGGCTCTTTGAGAGAGATAAGCAAGCGAAATTGTAGATGAGAAGAAGTAAGACAGCCTGTCTTTGCGACAACCTGTTCAAAACAAATAAATAAAGTTCAGATGAGTAATTACCATATCAAACATTTAGAAGAATATTTTCAAGTTTATCGCAAATCTGTGAGCAATCCGGAAGCATTTTGGGAAGAAATCGCCGAGGAGCATTTTGTTTGGCGAAAGAAATGGAACAAGGTGTTGGAATGGGATTTCACAAAGCCCGAAATCAAATGGTTTGAAGGTGCCAAACTTAATATTACTGAAAACTGTCTTGATAGGCATTTACCTACTAGAGGTGACAAAACTGCTATCCTTTTCGAACCCAATGACCCAAAAGAAGAAGCGCAGCATATTACATATCACGAATTACATGAGCGTGTTTGTCGCATGGCAAATGTACTATTAGATCACGGCGTAAAAAAAGGAGATAGAGTTTGTATCTATCTGCCGATGATTCCTGAATTAGCAGTTTCCCTTTTGGCTTGTGCTAGAATCGGCGCCATACATTCTGTGGTTTTTGCAGGTTTTTCGGCCAACGCTCTTTCCACTAGAATTAATGATTCAGATTGCAAAATGGTGATTTGCTCTGATGGTTCGTATCGCGGCGCTAAAACAATTGACCTCAAAGGTATTGTCGATAAGGCTTTGGAAGATTGCAGCGGAGTAGAAAATGTTTTGGTAGTAAAACGTATCAATTCTGATATCGGAATGAAAGATGGAAGAGATCACTGGCTACAACCTCTTTTAGATAAAGCATATGCTGATCGCGATGCTGAACTAATGGATGCAGAAGATCCTCTTTTTATTTTATACACTTCTGGTTCTACAGGAAAACCAAAAGGCATGGTTCATACCACAGCAGGCTATATGGTTTACACCGCCTATACCTTTAAAAATGCATTTCAATATACTGAAAACGATGTCTACTGGTGTACTGCGGATATTGGTTGGATTACCGGACATTCCTATATTGTATACGGACCATTAGCAAATGGAGCAACAACAGTTATGTTTGAAGGCGTTCCCTCCTACCCTGATTATGGCCGTTTTTGGCAGATCATTGAAAAACATAAAATAAACCAATTCTATACCGCACCAACTGCAATTCGTGCGCTGGCCAAAGAGAAGCTAGATTTTGTAGAGCAGCATGATTTGACCTCCTTAAAGGTTTTGGGTTCTGTCGGAGAGCCTATTAATGA
Source organism: uncultured Flavobacteriaceae bacterium (assembly GCA_938029725.1). Classification (GTDB taxonomy): domain Bacteria; phylum Bacteroidota; class Bacteroidia; order Flavobacteriales; family Flavobacteriaceae; genus Maribacter_C. The sequence continues at coordinate 104,321 of CALHGE010000009.1, read as the reverse complement.
GGAAGCATGGCACTGGTATAACAACAATATTGGTAAGAAGAAAAGCCCAATTATAGATACCTGGTGGCAGACAGAAACGGGTGGAATGATGATTACGCCCATTCCCTACGTTACTCCAACCACCCCCACCTATGCGACCTTGCCGTTTATAGGTATTCAACCCGCCTTGATGGATGAGGCTGGCAAAGAAATCAAAGGCAATCAAGTGGATGGGCGTTTGTGTATCAAATTTCCATGGCCCTCAATTGCGCGAACCATTTGGGGTAATCATGATAGGTATCGAGACACGTATTTCTCTGCCTATAAAAACATGTATTTTACAGGTGATGGCGCTTTACGAGATGCCGTAGGCTATTACAGAATTACTGGAAGAGTTGATGATGTAATTATCGTCTCAGGACATAATTTAGGAACAGCACCTATTGAAGATTCTATTAATGAGCACCCAGCAGTAGCCGAATCTGCGATTGTAGGCTTCCCCCATGAGGTAAAAGGAAATGCTTTATATGGCTATGTGATTCTAAAAGAAGTTGGAAAAACTCGAGACCGAAACAACCTCCGTAAAGAAATCAACCAGCAAATTACAGAGCAAATTGGGCCTATCGCAAAATTAGATAAAATTCAATTTGTTTCTGGACTTCCTAAAACAAGAAGTGGTAAAATTATGCGGCGTATTTTAAGGAAGATTGCGAGCAAAGACACTTCCAACTTAGGAGATACCAGTACCCTTTTAAACCCTGAAGTCGTTAAGGAAATCATGGATAATTCCTTCTAATTTTTGTCATTTAGAGCACAGTCGAAAACACTGCTAACTATAAAAGGTATTCAACTGCGCTCAGACTGACATTTATAAAAGCTTGCAAAGTCTTTCTCATGTTTTAAAAATCTGCAAGGCATACCCTAACAAAACTTTCCTATTTTTGTATTCAAAGAAAAATTACATGTTAATTATAGGAATCGCTGGAGGAACAGGATGTGGAAAAACAACGGTAGTCAATCAGATTATCAATGAATTACCAGATGAAGAAGTTGGCGTAATTTCGCAAGATTCTTATTATAATGATCTTACGCATTTAACCCTAGCTAAAAGGCGCGAGACTAATTTTGATCACCCGAATTCTATTGATTTTGCTCTGCTGGCACAGCATTTAAAAGAATTGAAAGCTGGTCATTCGGTTCAACAACCTGTATATTCTTTTTTGGAATGCAACCGCAAGCAAGAAACCGTTCCTACCCATCCGACCAAAGTAGTAATTGTTGAAGGTATTTTGATCTTAACTAATCCAGAGATTCGTGAGATGTGTGATATCAAGATATTTGTGCATGCAGATTCTGATGAGCGGCTTATTCGAAGACTAAAAAGAGATGTAAACGAACGCGGCTGGGATTTAGACGAAACCATTTTAAAGTACCAAACCATTCTAAAACCGATGCACGATCAGTTCATTGAACCTACAAAAGAATATGCTGACATCATTATTCCAAATAATAAATACAACACTGTTGCTGTTGATATAGTTCGCAGTATTGTGAACGAAAAACTAGTTTAAACGATGGGGTGGAAAGATTTCAAAAACAACAAATGGTTCCGTTTAGCTGCAATTTTTAGTAGCATCTATGTACTCATACTCACTGCCTTTGTGGTTTGGATGGTTTTCTTCGACACCAATTCACTGCGAATTCATATGGAACTGAAAGGGGAAATTGAGAATCTAGAAAAGCAAAAAGAATACCTAAGAGAACAGATTAAAAACGACAAGAAGATTATCGAAAAACTATCTGACCCCGAAGAGCTTGAAAAATTTGCTAGAGAACAATACTACTTAAAAAAAAAGAACGAAGAAATCTATCTTATTGAATATGAAGATAGTTTGAAGTTGAAAGAAAAAAAGAAAGACTAGCATTTTAGACAAGGCCTTTGCGCTACTCATTTTAAGTTGATACAGGGTATTGTCTTACTGAAGCTCAAAAATTTAACTCAATTTAACGCTAGACACCATAGCAATTCACTTTCTGTTAACAAATTTCACCCGATAGCATCGTAAATAATTGTATTTTTACGAGCTAACTGAACATACCTATGGGCAAAATTATTGCAATTGCGAATCAAAAGGGAGGAGTAGGCAAAACCACAACATCGGTGAATTTAGCCGCTGCTTTGGGTGTACTCGAACAAAAGGTGTTGCTGATTGATGCAGATCCGCAAGCAAATGCCACTTCGGGCTTGGGTATAGATGTAGACGGTGTCGAATTTGGAAGCTATCAGCTTCTAGAACATACGAAAACCGCTGCCGAAACTATCATAGCGACCTCCTCGCCAAATGTTGATTTGATTCCAGCACATATTGACCTCGTAGCTATTGAAATCGAATTGGTCGACAAAGATGAGCGCGAATACATGCTAAAAAAGGCAATTACGCACCTAAAAAAGGAATACGATTTTATACTCATTGATTGTGCTCCATCGCTAGGTCTGATCACCTTAAATGCCTTAACCGCTGCAGATTCTGTGATTATCCCCATTCAATGCGAGTACTTTGCGCTTGAAGGTCTCGGAAAGCTTTTAAACACGGTAAAAAGCATTCAAAAGATTCACAATGCCGATTTAGATATTGAAGGCATGTTGTTAACGATGTACGATTCGAGATTACGCTTATCAAACCAAGTGGTTGAAGAAGTTCGAAAGCACTTTGAAGATATGGTTTTCGATACAGTTATTCAGAGAAACGTGCGCCTAAGCGAAGCACCTAGTTACGGTGAAAGTATTATTAAATATGATGCAAGTAGCAAGGGTGCAGCCAACTATTTGAATTTGGCAAATGAAGTAGTTAAGAAAAATAAGGAATTGGTATAAATGGCGAAAGCAACAAGAAAACAAGCTCTAGGACGAGGACTTTCAGCATTATTGAAAGACCCTGAAAACGATATTCAATCAGCATCAGATAAGAATGCGGACAAAGTTGTAGGCAATATAGTTGAGCTGGACATTGACTCTATAGAGATGAATCCGTTTCAACCAAGGTCGCACTTCAATGACGAGGCACTGCAAGAGTTGGCATCATCTATTCGTGAACTAGGGGTGATACAACCCATTACCGTTCGAAAACTTGATTTTAATAAATTCCAGTTAGTATCTGGAGAACGAAGATACAGAGCCTCAAAACTTAACGGTTTAGAGACCATTCCTGCTTACATTAGAATAGCGAACGACCAAGAGTCTCTAGAAATGGCTTTGGTTGAAAATATTCAGCGGCAAGATTTAGACCCCATCGAAATTGCACTCTCCTATCAGCGCTTGATTGATGAAATACAATTGACACAAGAAAAATTAAGCGATCGCGTCGGCAAAAAACGTTCGACTATCGCCAACTACATGCGACTGCTTAAGTTAGACCCTATTATTCAAACAGGCATCAGAGATGGCTTTGTAAGTATGGGTCATGGCCGGGCTTTAGTAAACATTGAAACCAAAGAAGAGCAAATTGCAATTTACGAGAAGATTGTAGGCGAGAACCTTTCGGTTCGAGATACAGAGCGTTTGGTTAAAGAGTATCACAATGGTAAAGTCACTACAGCTGTTCCGAAAAAAAATACAGCTACTCCAGACTTTGCAAAGCACGCTAGCGATGAGTTCACCAATCACCTGTCTTTAAAAGTGGCGATACAGGCATCAGAAAAGGGAAAAGGGAAAATAACCATTCCATTTCATTCTCAAGAAGAGTTTCTACGAATAAAAAAAATACTCCTTGGCAAGTAAGCATTTCATTCTTTCTTTAGTGTTTTTACTTTCTGCATTCCTCACTTGGGGGCAAGAAGACGAACCGAATGCTTCAGAAACAGATTCGCTTCAAGTCGACTTGAAAGAAGAGGGCATACTCATAATTGATTCGCTAGTAACGAAAAAGCGAAGTTTAAATGCATTAGCTCCGGCTAAAGCTGGCTTTTACTCTGCGGTAATACCAGGTTTAGGTCAAGTTTACAATAAACGGTATTGGAAAGTTCCCATTGTATTAGGTGCTATTGGGGCAGGAATATATGGGTACACTTTTTATGACACAAATTACAAAGATCTTAGAACTGCTTTTAAAAGACGGAAAGCTGGTTTTACTGATGATGAGTTTTATGACTTAAGATTAGAACCTGGTGAAGTAACGACTAGAACTACCCCAGAGATTGACGACCAACGTCTAGAAAGACTCCAAAACGATCGCCAGAGTGATCGTGATCTTACCTTATTGGTCACGATATTGCTATACGCCCTTAATATCGTTGATGCCAATGTAGACGCGCATTTAAAGCAATTTAATATAGACGATGATTTAAGCTTCGATATGGAATTTCAACCCTATTTAGAAGTGAATCCGATCACCACTAATCCGCATTATGGTATGGCGCTAATCGTAAAATTTTAGAAATGAATATTGCATTGTTTGGTTATGGAAAAATGGGCAAGATGATTGCAGACCTTGCAGAGCAAAGAGGCCATACTATTGTTGCAAAAGTTGATGTTAACACCATTGATATCGATTTTAAAGCTATGGATGTTGCTATCGATTTTAGCATGCCAGATGCCGCTTTTAAAAACATTTCAAGTTGTATTGAAAATAATGTTCCCGTTATATCTGGAACAACGGGATGGCTTCAAGATTATGATGAGGCTATCGCTTTATGTAAAGCTAAAAAAGGTGCTTTTATATATGCGTCAAACTTTAGTTTAGGCGTAAATGTATTTTTTGAACTCAATGCATATTTGGCTAAAATGATGAAAAACCTGAATCAATATCAGGTTTCGATGGAAGAAATACACCACACACAAAAATTGGATGCTCCAAGTGGTACTGCCATCACCTTAGCGGAGGGTATTATTGAAAATACAAGTTATGAGTCTTGGAAAATGGACGAAGGTTCAGAAAAAGCTATTTCGATTAGCTCTAAGCGAATAGGAACAACACCAGGCACACATACCGTTGTTTATGATGCTAGTGTAGATGCTGTCGAAATAAAGCATACGGCACATAACAGAGAAGGCTTTGCCTTAGGAGCGATTATAGCTGCCGAATGGATTATTGGAAAAGAAGGCGTCTTCTCAATGAAAGATGTATTAGGATTATGAACTAGTAAGCAGTAAGCAGTAAGCAGTAAGCAGTAAGCAGTAAGCAGTAAGCAGTAAGCAGTAAGCAGTAAGCAGTAAGCAGTAAGCAAAATAAAAAAAACTAAAAGTTCGCAACCAATAAAGGTGAATTTTTAACTCATACATTTTACCATGAACGCAACACAATGGCTCTTATTTATTCTTATTATTCAAGTAATCCACTTTTTAGGAACTTGGAAGCTATACGTAAAAGCTGGAAGAAAAGCTTGGGAAGCAGCAATTCCTGTTTATAACGCTATCGTTTTAATGCAGATTATCAATCGCCCGAAATGGTGGGTGATTTTATTGTTTATTCCTATCATTAATTTATTGATGTTTCCTGTTCTTTGGGTGGAAACGATACGTAGTTTTGGGCGAACAAATTTGCTTGAAACATGGCTCGTTATACTCACGCTAGGTTTTTATATCTACTATGTAAACTATGCGCTAGACCTTGAGCATGTGAAAGAAAGAAGTCTCAACCCAAGAAGTGTTGCTGGCGAATGGGTTAGCTCTATTGTGTTTGCCATTGTAGCCGCAACCTTGGTGCATACCTATTTTATTCAACCCTATGTTATTCCTACTGGATCATTAGAACGCACCTTGCGTATTGGTGATTTGCTGTTTGTGAGCAAGTTTCATTATGGTGCCCGTACACCCATGACAACAATCGCTGCACCTATGGTTCATGATACTCTTCCTTTTGTGAACATACCTTCTTATGTCAATAAGCCGCAGCTACCCTACTTTAGACTGCCCGGATTTAAGGATATTAAAAGAAAAGAAATCGTTGTTTTTAGTTGGCCAGCAGATACCGTGCGTCAGTTTTTTAGAAAAGAACAAGGTGTAGAAAAGCCAATAGATAAAAAATCAAATTACGTAAAACGATGCGTTGGAATACCAGGTGATTCTCTTCAGGTGATTGATGGTTTTGTTTATATCAATGGAAAGCAACTAGAATTACCCGATAGGGCTAAACCACAATTCGATTTTAATATTTATGCTAACAAGGGCGTATCTTCTAAACTATTAGCAGAGATTGGTGTTAGCGATTTGACAAGAAAATATATTGCATCGGTATTGAATCAACAACAAGCTGATGCTTTAGAAAATTATGTAAAAGGATATAATCGAAGATCGGATGGTAAAATAGAGATCTACACGCCCGCAACTGGCATACCATCAGCTATTAGAAAGCGATTCAGCATATCACTAAAAGAAGAAACTGGGCGCGAAAGAATGGCTCCACTAACCCTTGAGATGGCCGCAAAACTGAAAGGGAATGCTACTATTGATTCTGTTGTACGAATTATTAGCCCTAAGGGAGCTCGAGGGGCTAACATATTTCCGCAAAGCGCAGATTATTCTTGGAGTAATGACCAATTTGGGCCAATTTATATTCCTGAAGAAGGAAAAACAGTGCCCTTAAACCTTAGTGTTCTGCCGTTTTACAAAAAAATCCTTGAGAAATATGAAGGCAACACGATCAAGGTGAGCGGAAACCAAATCAGCTTAAACGGTCAGGTAGTTGACAGTTATACCTTTAAACAAGATTATTATTGGATGATGGGTGATAACCGAGATCATTCAGAAGACAGTCGCGCATGGGGTTATGTGCCAGAAAATCATATTGTTGGCACACCGATTTTCATATGGATGAGCGTAGATAATTTCATGAATGCTAAAGGTACAGGAACGAATCCACCATGGAAATGGAAACCCCGATGGGATCGTATTTTTACCACTGTAAACGGTACAGGTGAACCTGTTTCCTATTTCAAATACTTCTTGGTTGCCCTTGCAGCATGGTTTGCATTTGACTTTTTTAGAAAGAAGAAAAAAAAATCTTAATATGTAAATAAAAGTAATGCATACTTGTAGCAATAGCTCACTGTTGCATCGAACAATTGCTAGCCTAACAAATTGATACATTGAACACACTACTACACCCAGCGTACATACCTAACATCGCTACCTTTGCGGTAATCGCTCAAAATGATATCTGCTGGGAAGTATGTGATAATTTTCAAAAACAGACCTATCGAAATCGAGCTTACATTTGTACTGACCGCGGTAAACTGATGCTCAATATACCCATTAAACATGTGGGCAAAAACCAAGGCAGACAACTGTACAAAGATGTAAAAGTAGAGAACGACTATAAGTGGCAGCGTCAGCATTGGCGTGCACTACAGACCGCTTATCGCACTTCTCCCTATTTTGAGTTTTACGAAGATGAGATTGCTCCTTTGTATACTAAAACATATGATTACTTGCTAGATTATAATTTAAAATCGATAGAAATCATTTCTGATTGCCTCCAAATTGATATGCCTAATCTGAAAACAGAAAGCTTTGAAATGCAATCAAAAACCCTTTTTGACGCACGCTACCTGGTACAAGCAAAAAAGAAACTAGAATTTACACAGCCTGAATATGTTCAAGTCTTTGGAGACCGTCATGGCTTCATTGAAAACCTAAGTGTTCTAGACCTTTTATTTACTGAGGGTACGAATGCATTATCATACCTTAAAAACCTAAAGCTAGCATTACAAGATGCTTAGGTTCTGCCTTCACTACGGAATTCACTTTATCGCACCCCTTATAATTGGGATGCTTTTTTTTAAAAAAAACAGAGGAAATGTAATCCTTATTTTACTCTCCGCTATTCTGATTGATATAGATCATGTTTTGGCAACTCCTATTTTTGACCCGAACCGCTGCAGTATTGATTTTCACCCTTTGCACAGTTATTGGGCTATAGGACTATATTTTAGTCTATTGCTCTTTAAAAAGACTCGAATTTTTGGTATTGCCCTACTCCTGCATATTCTTGCAGATCTTACAGATTGTTATCTAATCGGACTTTAGCCTAAATGAGGCCATAAGTGGGTAGTGATCAGAGTATTCAACATCATAATTCTTGTGGCTTTTAACTGTAAATTCAGGGTCAGCCAAAATAAAGTCAATACGGACTGGTAAGCCATGAAACTTAAGGGTTCGCCCATATCCGATTCCTTTTTCTATAAACGTATCTTGCTTATCGCCTTTCATGGTTTTGTAGGTATTCGAAAACTGTGTATTATTAAAGTCACCACATAAAATTTGCTTGTAGTCATTTAAATTCATGTGTTCCTCTAAAATCTTAGCTTGCTGCTGTTGCAATTTAAATTGTTTCGTCACTTTCTTAAAAAGCTTATCCTTTTGAGAATTCAATATGATGCCATTTCCTGGGGTAACTCCTAATGACTGCATATGAACATTATAGATGCGAATAGTATCTTTTTTATAAAGTATATCAGCATAAGCACCATTATTCACACTTCCGGGAAAAGAGATGAAATCAGATTTAATAATAGGGTATTTTGAAAAAATACCTAATAACACCTTCCCATTTATATGCATATACTCAAGATATTGATATGGATACTCCTTTAAATATTCCTGTTTTCTTGTGTAATTAGGTTCTTGAAAACAGACAACATCAGGCTTCTCTTTTTCAATAAATGCCTTAATATCTTCAAAAACATTAGGGTTGTCAAGCTCCCCGTATTTATTAAAGACGCGAACGTTAAAACTCATAATACTTAAATCCTCGTCTAGAGCTTCTGCTTCAGAAGAATTGAATTTAATAAAAGTGCCAAGAGAAAAATAACCGAATACTAATACAAAAAGAGAAAGCCCTAATTGACTTCTTCTCTTTAAGCCCCAAAAGAGTAGAAATAAAAAATTAACCCCTACCAATACCGGTACGGCTAAACTCAAAAACGATAGGAAAGCAAATTTTTGGTTTGAGATATGAGGCACTGCGCAAGCCAACAACAGAAGCAATGCAGCTATAGCATTTAAAAAAAAGACAATTTTGCTAAAGAAGTTTAAACCGTTCACTTGTTCTAGTCTTCTTTACCTGCTTTAAATAAAAAATCTTTTTCAGTTTTCGAAAGACTTTCGTAACCCGATTTACTGATTTTATCAAGGATCATATCAATTTGCCTTTGGCGACTATCCTTGTCATGTTTTGCCTTTGATTTGGTCGTTTCTCTATTCTTATACACTGTTTTCATAGGAGCTTTCTTATCACTAGGTTTAAAGAGCCCGGCTAGGCCATCTAAAAATTTAGAAAAACCAGCACCAATATCACGCCCTTGCATTAGCTGCCGTGCGTACATATATCCTAAAAACGCTCCGCCAAGGTGCGCTATTCGCCCGCCAAAATTAGACCCTCCATTACTAATTTGAATTAAATCAACTAGCACAACAAATAATCCAACCTGCCATAATTTTACATTGAAAAACACAACACGCATCTCTTGATTTGGATTGTAGGTACAAACAAATATAAGCACTGCCATCACGCCTGCCGATGCTCCCAAAAGCACTGAATTACTTTGCAAAAACAAAACATCAGTTAGCAAGAAGAACATGCCGCCAAGCATAATTCCTAAAAAGTAAATATTAATAAAACGCTTGCTATCAAATAGATTTAATAGTATACGTCCTGAAAAATATAGCACATACATATTCCAAAGCAGGTGAAATATACCACTGTGTAAAAAACCATAGGTAACCAATGACCAAGGTTGCACCAAGAATTGATTCAAAGAGGCCGGTAAAACGAACCAGCCCTCAAACGAGGGCAAAACCAAATTCGTCAGCAAGCCAACAACTATAAATACAGCTACATTAATAGCTATAAGCTTCTCAGCAATATTTAACCGAGCGTATTGATATCGTAATCCTCCGTTTGCCATATTAATTCCAACGATTTTTATTGAATGAATTTTTTTTCCAGTACCACATAATTGCAAACCCAACAACAGCTCCGCCTACATGTGCCATATAAGCAGTATTGCTCGGACTAAAAAAGGATTGACCTGTAATCGCAGAAACCACATCTAATAGAATAATTCCAGGGATAAAATATTTAGCTTTTATCGGAATAGGCAGAAATATCATCATCAATTCCGCATTGGGATTCATTAATCCGAAAGCTGCTAAAATACCCATGATACAACCAGAAGCACCTACCATTGATGCATTATAAATAGGAAATATTTCTTGTAAATTATACAATTGGCTTTGCGTCAATTGCCCCAGTGTTTGATTGGAGGTCAACATCCTAGTAATTTCGTCTCCGGTTAATCCTGAGTCGACCAGTTCTGTAAAAACAGGGAGGTAGTTAAAATAATAAAAAGCCACCTGAAAAAGTGCAGCACCTAGTCCGGCAGAAAAGTAAATAAACAAAAACTTATTCTTCCCTAAATACTGCTCAACTGGGCCACCAAACATCCATAAAGCAAACATATTAAAGCCTATATGCGCAATACCACCGTGCATGAACATGTGCGAAACCGACTGCCAGAACTGAAAATTTTCATTCTTCGGAAACCACAAAGAGAACCATTCATACATCATATCACCGTACAATGATGTTGCTATGAAGAACAAGACATTTACGATTAAGAGGTGTTTAACAGCTTCTGTAAGTTTATTCATCTATATAAATTTTCTATCAATATCGTTTTCCGTAATTGTTATATATACGGGTTTATTAAATGGGCTCACCAAAGACTCCTTACAAGCAAATAAATTATTTACCAAAGCTATTTGCGAAGCGCTTTCCAAAATTTCGCCTGTCTTTACTGAAAGTGTCTTGGCTAGGGTCTTTGCTAGAAGATCTGATTGCGAAAAACTATCACCTGAAACTTCCATTTGACAATCGGAAATTAATTGATCCAATACCATGCCAACTTCGCTTTCTGAAACTAGCACTGGAACGCCTTTTACCGCTACGGTTTCATTTTCCATCTTACCAAAAATAAAACCAATTGTATTTAGGCTTTCTTTAATTTCTTCTAAAATTACCAAGTCAGCTGACGAAAAAGAAAGTGACAACGGAAAAAGTAATTGCTGACTTACAGCCCCCTTAATTGTTATGTTTTTCAGGAACTTCTCATACAAAACGCGCTGATGTGCTCGACTTTGGTCAATTACTATCATGCCTGATTTAATGGTAGTTACAATGTATTTTCTTCGCAACTGAAACGTAGTCGCTGTAGACTCTAAAGATTCCTTTTCTTCATCAAATACAGAGCCTGTAATGGTTTCTGATTCGAATTGCATGCTACTAAAAGCGACTTCTTTTCCTATTGCTGATTCTAAGCCTGTGTATAAACCTTCCCATGCTTGGCTTCCAGTATTACTTTCTTTTCGATACGAAGACACTCCTTTTGATTTGCTACCTTCTTGAAACGGATTAAAGCCAGAATCAACTGCTACCCTAGGTACTTGAGCCTCTTTTTCTTTATAGGCATACGGTGTCTCAAGGTTTTGATCTTGCTCGAAATCTAAAGCAGGCACAACATTAAATTGTCCTAAACTATGCTTTATCGTAGAACGTAAGATAGCATAAAGCGTATGCTCATCATCAAACTTGACCTCTGTTTTTGTGGGGTGTATATTAATATCTATAGATGCAGGATCAACTTCCAAGTATAAAAAATACCCCGGATAGGTGTCTGGTTTTATAACACCCTCAAACGCTGAAACAACGGCATGATGTAAATACGGACTCTTGATAAACCGATGATTTACAAAGAAAAATTGTTCACCCCTACTTTTTTTAGCAAATTCAGGTTTATTGATGAAACCTGAAATCTTAACTACCTGTGTTGCCTCCGTAACAGGCACTAATTTCTGATTCGTTTTACTTCCAAAAACATTCACGATACGTTGCCGATGATTACTTTTTGGAAGATTAAACATTTCGCTGCCATTGTTATGGAAATGAAAAGCGATAGTTGGATGTGCTAATACAACTCTATGGAATTCATCAGTAATATGACGCAATTCTACATGATTTGATTTTAGGAAATTCCGTCGTGCTGGAATGTTAAAAAACAGGTTTTTAACTGCCATTGAGGTACCCTTGGTAGTTGCTCCTACTTCTTGAGATATAATTTTACTACCCTCCATCTTTAGCACCGTACCCAACTCATCACACTCTGGCTTGGTTTGCATTTCAACATGTGCAATCGCTGCTATAGAAGCCAAGGCTTCACCGCGAAACCCTTTTGTATTTAAATTAAAAAGGTCTTCCGCTTTTTGAATTTTTGAAGTCGCATGCCGTTCGAAACTCAATCGCGCGTCAGTAGCGCTCATGCCGATGCCATCATCTACCACATGAATCAATGCTTTACCACCATCACGTACAATGAGCATAATGGTGCTAGCACCAGCATCAATTGCATTTTCAAGAAGTTCCTTCACAACCGACGCTGGTCGTTGCACTACCTCACCTGCAGCAATTTGATTGGCAACATGGTCTGGCAGAAGTTTGATGATATCTGCCATTAGCTAGAATAGAATATAGTAAAATCGAAATCAATAATATAAAGAAATATGAGCACCAATATAGCTATAATAATAAGCAATCGCATTCGTGTCTTCCGATCACTTTGCTTTCTAGAATCTTCAAGAATATTATTAACTTTATTCTTCAAACCTCTGTTGGAACCCGCTGTAGTTCGAAATTGATCAAATTTGTATTCAATTTTAAAGGGATTGCCCTCCTTATCACTTTTATAGTAACGCGGTTGATAATCAAAGCCCTTGCTTCTGCTTAATTTCGTGAATTTGCTTAAAAATCCCATATGTTCAAAGTTACTTAAAATCAAAAAACATGCTGTAGTTCTACTGCCAAAAATTGTTAACAGATTTGAATAAACTTAAGCTGTAATTTTAAGTACAAATACAATACCAGATCTTAACACAAATTCATTACTTCTAAAATACACCTATGACTTTAGCGCCTGAATTGCCTTTACCATACGACCTAAGCCTTGCTCTAAACGGGCTCTTGGGCAAGCTAGATTCAAGCGAATATGACCAGCACCATTGGCTACGAACATGGTATCGCCCTCGAGAAGTACACCTGCTTTATTTGCAAAAAACAAAGTTAAATCTTCTTCTTCTGGCAAATAGGCACCTAGGTTTACCCAAGCGAGGTAGGTAGCCTCAGGGGTTTTAAAAATTGCATTGGGTAGGTGCTCTGCTAAATAACACCTTAAAAATTCAAAGTTTCCATCTAAATATTTTCGTAGTTGCTCTAACCAATCATGCCCATGAGAATAGGCCGCCTGTGCCGCAACAATACTTAAAGGGTTTACTATTGGAACTTCCGTACGCTGCCAAAGGGCCAGTAACTCACGATTAGGAATTATAATATTAGCAATCATAAAACCTGCCATATTGAAGGTTTTACTTGGCGCCATACAAGTAATTATTTTATCACTTAGCGGGAAAAGCCTAGACAAAGGTGTGAATGTATTTTCTGTTCTTAGCAGATCACAATGAATCTCATCTGAAATAATCATCACATTATTCTCCAAACATATTTCTCCGAAACGTCGCAGCTCATCTTCCTTCCAAATTCGACCTGTAGGGTTATGGGGGTTACAAAAAATAGTCAGAGTCACTTTCTCATCTTCTGCTTTTCTTTGAAAATCTTCAAAGTCAATCGTATAGTCACCATCCGTATAAACAAGGTCAGAGGTAATCAATTCACGCCCACTTCCTTCGGTTGCCAACTTAAAAAAGGCATAGGAAGGTGTCATGATAAGCACTTTCTCATCAAAAGCACAAATATATTTCACTAAACTGAATAAGGCAGGTATAACTCCTTGTGAAGTAACCAGATGATCAGGGTTAAACTTCCAGTCGTAATAGTGTTTTGACCAGTTTAGAAAGGCCTCTTTATAACTAGGATCGAAGATTTGAGAATATCCAAAAACACCATGATCGGCCCTTTCCTTAACCGCACGAATTACTGCTGGAGGTGAGGCAAATTCCATATCGGCAATCCACATGGGTATTAAATCCGCTTCAGCATAATCAGAATCAAATGCATCACTGCCTCCGAAAAGATAGTTTCGATAACCACCCAAACTCATTGCATTGGTATTTTGGCGGTCTATAATTTCATCAAAATTGTATTTCATATTGCGTATATCTACACGGAAAAATACAGCTTAAAATTGAACTGAAAGAAAGAGAATCAAGAATTTAAACTCCGAGGGTAGCCATTTTAATTGCTGCGATTGCAGCTTCAGCTCCTTTGTTACCATGCTTACCTCCACTGCGCTCTTGAGCCTGAAGCAATGTGTTGTCAGTAAGCACACAGAAAATAGTAGGTGTATCGAATTGAACATTCAAATCTTTAATACCTTGAGCAGTTGCGCTACAAACAAAATCAAAATGCTTGGTTTCACCTTGAATAACACTTCCTATAGCGATAACAGCATCAACCTTGTCAGCTAGTATCATTTTTTTACAGCCGTAGGTCAATTCAAAACTTCCAGGAACATCCCAACGGATAATATTTTCTGATTTGGCTCCACAATCTAGCAAAGCTTCTAAAGCCCCGGTAAAGAGACCCTCTGTGATTTCAGAATTCCATTCAGAAACAACAATCCCAAACCGAAGATTTTTCGCGTTTGGGATTGTTGTCTTATCGTAAGCCGATAAATTTTTATTTGCCGTGGCCATTATTCTCCACTTTTAGCCATTCCGATAAAAGCATCAATACTTTGAGCTTCATCAGATTTTGAGAACTCGTCTTTGATTCTTTTAAAGTATCCTAAAGCCTTATCCTTTTTATTTAATTCTAGAGCAGTAATACCCGCTTTGAACAAGAATTTTGGTGTAGTAAAGGCATTTGTATTGTGATTAAATGCTTGCTCATAATATCCTAAAGCATCAGAAGCCTGTCCTAATTGCATAAACGCATCACCAAGCCCTCCTTTTGACAAGGCTCCTAAAACAGCATCCTCAGAAGAAAAATCCTCTAAATAATCTATAGCTTCATCGTACTGATTCATATTTAAATATGCCATTCCTGCAGAATAATTCGCAAGATTCGCGGCTTTTGTACCGTTATATTCTTCAATAATATCTAAGAAACCATATTTACCATCAGCTCCATTTAACGCCTTATTGAATAAGGAATCTTTTTCTGTTAAGCTATTAACCGCCTGGTCGAAATATTGTTGTGGGTAATACATTTCGTTTGCAGCACTTTCCTCTTTTGGCGCTTGTACAAATTGATTGTACGCCAAATAGCCTAAAACGCTAACTGCAATTACACCGATTATACCCAGTATGTAATTTTGGTTCTTAGCCACCCATTCTTCACTTCGCGATGCACTCTCGTCTAAAGTACTAAATACCTCAGCAGTTGTGCTTTCTTGCTCATCTAACTGTTGTTGTTCCTCTTTATTTTTAGGTTTGAAACCTCGCTTTTTATATGTAGCCATCAGAATTTTTATTGGTCGAGCAAAAATAAAGTTTTTATTGAAATCCTGAGCCGTATTTATTCGTTATTTTTCGATAATTTGCATCTTCTTAGGCAACTCGAATCAAAAATACTTCAGCACCCGGAATGCTCTTAAAGAATTTATCTCTTATTAATTACAAAAATTTCGAAGCAAAAGACTTTGATTTTGACACTAAAATCAACTGTTTTGTCGGGCCAAATGGTATTGGAAAAACCAATGCGCTAGATGCTATTTATCATCTCTCTTTAGGCAAAAGCTACTTCAACCCTGTTGCTGCACAGAATATTAAACATGACTCAGATTTCTTCGTAATTGATGGAACATTTGAAAATGGAGAACGTGAAGAAAAGATTCTTTGCAGCCTAAAACGAGGGGCAAAAAAAATAATAAAGAGAAACGCAAAAGCCTACGAACGCCTGTCTGACCACATTGGCCTACTTCCTTTGGTAATCATCTCTCCGGCTGACAGCGACCTTATTGTTGAGGGGAGTGACACGCGCAGGAAGTTTATGGATGGTGTAATTTCACAATCAGACAAGGGCTACCTCCAAAACCTTATCAAGTACAACAAAGTTCTTTTACAGCGAAATGCACTTTTGAAATATTTTGCGGCTAATCATACATTTGATGCTACCACCCTAGCGGTTTACAATGAACAATTGGTAGAATACGGAATGCCAATCTATGAAAAAAGAGCTGCATTCTTGGATACCTTTATTCCAATTTTCAAAGCGCAATATGCAATTATTTCGGGAGAATCTGAAGTGGTCTCTCTTAGCTACCAATCAAAGCTAATAGACACCCCGTTTTTAAGTTTACTAGAAAAAAATATCGATCGAGATAAAGCCTTGCAATATACAAGCGTAGGTATTCATAAAGATGATCTAAATTTTAAAATTACCGAATACCCGATTAAGAAGTTTGGCAGTCAAGGACAGCAGAAGTCCTTTTTAATTGCTTTGAAATTTGCTCAATTTCATTTTATAAAAGATGTGGCAAAAACAACTCCAATTCTACTGTTAGATGATATTTTTGATAAACTAGATGAAAATCGCGTAAGCCATATCATTGCTTTGGTCGACAATGAGAACTTCGGGCAAATTTTTATTAGTGATACGCATCCTGAAAGGACAGAAAACGTGATAAAGAACATTCATCAGTCCTATAAAATCTTTAAACTATAATATGAAGCAAATTGTATATTTAATTTCCTTACTTGTATTCTTGGGTTGTAGCACAAAAATATCCAAAGAAACAATCACAAATCTCAATGGCTATTGGGAAATTGAACAGGTAACCTTTCCAAACGGGGAAACGAAGGACTTTACAGTAAACCCGACGGTAGATTACATTGAACTAGATGGATTAAAAGGTTATCGTAAAAAAATGCAACCCAAGTTCGATGGCAGCTATACAACTTCAAATGATGCGGAGCTCTTTATCATTGAAGAAAACAAGGGGCAATTTGAATTCCATTAT
Source organism: uncultured Flavobacteriaceae bacterium (assembly GCA_938029725.1). Lineage (GTDB taxonomy): Bacteria > Bacteroidota > Bacteroidia > Flavobacteriales > Flavobacteriaceae > Maribacter_C. The sequence goes on along the minus strand of CALHGE010000009.1, from coordinate 87,377 downwards.
AAAAATGAAATGAGCGAATGGAAGGAGCAAATCAACACTATTTCAAAAGATAATTTTTCTGTTACCAATCAAGAAATGCTGACCTATACCTACAAACGTTTTCAACCCATTAACGCAACCGAATAATGGCAAAGCGAAGAAACGACAATCTGAATATGGGCGAGGCTTTAAATGAATTCATTAAGGCCAATAAGCTCGAAAAAGGCATGGATAAGGTGAATGCCAAAGAAGCATGGAAAAAGCTAATGGGGAATGGCGTCGACAACTACACCAATGCCGTCGAACTTCGCAACGACACACTATTTGTCTCACTATCTTCTTCTGTATTACGAGAAGAATTAAGCTTAGGGAAATCAAAAATCATCGCCATGCTGAATGAAGAATTGGGTAAGGAATTGGTGAAAAAATTGGTTTTGCGCTAAAATCCTAAAAAAAACAGTCCTAAAATTTAATTAAAAGTACTTACACGTAATGGAGCTAGGTTTACAAAGTGCCACTTTTATTCACACTTTCAGAAATCTTAACTAAACGCAATACAGAAGGTGTCTTTTGTAAAGAGTTACCAGTAGAATGCCTTTTAACATTTCCTTTAAACCCATTTTAGCATACTTCCTTTCGAATCAATTTTAGAGGCTCATTGCGATCGACACACGGCGCTTCTTGAAAGTAAAAACCCCAGCAAGTTAAACTTGCTGGGGTTTTGTAGTGTATACCTTGTTACTCTAGTAAATCTCTCTCCCTGAAAAGTGAAATGCACCTTCAATTGCTGCATTCTCATCACTATCAGAACCATGAACAGCGTTTTCACCAATACTTGTAGCAAACAACTTACGCAGTGTTCCTTCAGCTGCTTCTGCAGGGTTAGTCGCACCAATCAAAGCACGAAAATCTTCAACAGCATTATCTTTTTCTAATAAGGCAGATACAATAGGCCCTCTAGTCATGAAATCAACCAACTCTCCATAAAATGGACGTTCGCTGTGAACCGCATAAAATTCTTGCGCATCCCTTTTACTTAATTGTGTATACTTCATAGCTACAACCTTAAAGCCTGCAGATGCGATTTTATCTAAAATTCCGCCAATATGTCCGTTCTCAACAGCATCAGGCTTAATCATTGTAAAAGTTCTATTTGTCGTCATGTTTTCAAAATTTTTTGCAAAAATACAGATTATTTAATAATCGGCAACTATTAATAGGACTCTGTTAACTCTCCAAGTACTGTTCCGCCGTCACCCACCATTTTGAATACCACTTGTTTTTTACTGAAATCAAAATCCAAGACCCCAAAACTCTCTGTATGTATTACTTCCCCAACTCTAAATGGATTCGGTTCACCGCTAAATTTAGAATACGCATGTGTCAAACCGCTACTTGTGAAATCGATTAATGGATAGGTCAATCCTTCAACTTTGGTCTTTGAAAATTCTGAAATGTGTCTATCGCCTGATAATATCAGAACTCCTTTCGCTTTTGAAGCTGCTATCATCGCTTTCAACTTATCTACTTCGTGTGGAAAATTACCCCAACATTCAAATCCGTGTTCATTGGATAAAAACTGAACACTACTTACGATCACATTAAAATCAGCATCTGAATTTGAAAGTGTAGTTTCTAGCCATTGCCATTGGGTTTCTCCCAAAACAGAGCCCTCTCCATATGGGTTAGGCTTGTTGCGTTTTTTTGTTGCTGTGTCCTTGGTCAAGGACGTTCTAAAATAGCGCGTATCTAAAACAACAACCTTTACTTTTCCTTTCGGCAAATTATAATCATGAGCAGCATAAACACCTTCTTGTTTTCTTCTAGGACTCTCTTCTGCAACCTCTAAAAAGTTCAACAGCTCTTGCTGGCTTTCCCGCTTTGAGGAAAATTCAACACCTCCATCATTCAATCCATAATCATGGTCATCCCAAGAACCAATAACGGGCACTTTACTTTTTAAACGCTTATACCCAACTACTTCGCTTTGCGCTTTGTATACCCTGCGCAATTCTACCATATCATCAGTATCTGCATAAACAATATCTCCGCCCCATATCCAAACATCAGGATTTTCAGCTTGAATATCATCCCATAATAAATTCGGTGAATCATGCTTATTACAGGAACCAAAAGCGATCGTAAAATGCGATTTTTCGCTAAGAACTACAACGGATGCTTTTTCAGTCTTGCATCCAAAGAGAAACAAAATACTCACAACTGTACTTAATCTTAGCATCATTTTTTGGATTGGTTTATAGAACAAAAATAGCTATTTAGAGTTTAGGTCTTTGTTATATTATTGTATCTTTGCCCGCATGGATTCAGCCAATATTCAAGCAGTAGAAAAGCTACTTTCAGTTCCACAAAAAATTGTCATCATACCTCATAAGAATCCTGATGGGGATGCAATTGGCTCCACCTTAGCCTTATGGCATTATCTGAAAAACAGAGGCCAAAATGCAACTATTGTATCTCCTAATGATTATCCAAAATTCTTAAAATGGATGCCCGGTAACGAGCGTATTCTAAACTTTGAAGCTAAAAATACACAAGCGCTTTCTGCCATTAAAGAAGCGACTCTAATTTTTACTTTAGATTTTAATCATTTCGGAAGAACCGGTCAGCTTGAACCTATTTTGGAAGCAGCAAAAGCGCAGTATATAATGATTGATCATCATCAAGCGCCCTCAGATTATGCGGTGGTGACGTATTCTGATGTATTGATGAGTTCTACCTGTGAAATGGTATATAACTTCATAGAATATTTGGGAGATACCGATACGATTACTTCTGAAATGGCGAATTGCATTTACACCGGAATTATGACGGATACAGGCTCGTTCAAATTTCAATCTACCACCAGTAGAACACATCAAGTAATCGCTGATTTAATTGATAAAGGCGCAAAAAATACTGAAATACATAATAGAATTTACGATACCAATTCACCTAGCAGATTGCATCTCTTGGGCTGTGCGCTAAAAAATATGGTCATCTTAGACACCTATCAAACGGCCTACATTACTTTGAGTCAAGAGGAGCTAGATGCCTATAACTATAAAAAGGGAGACACAGAAGGCTTTGTAAATTACGGCCTTACCTTGGAAGGCATTCGATTCGCTGTTATCTTCATTGAAAACAAAGAGGAGGGTATTATTAAAATTTCTTTCCGCTCTGAGGGAGATTTTTCAGTGAATCAATTTGCTCGAAAACATTTTAACGGTGGCGGCCACGATAATGCTTCTGGAGGACGAAGTGATGTTTCTCTAGAGGAAACCGCTACATATTTCGTTTCTTTATTAGAAAACTATAAGGATAAACTAAACGCATGAAGCATATCATATTCATTCTATTGCTGATTGGGCTAATTAGCTGCGATGGTCCAACACCACGTCATCCTGTAAAAAGAAAGACCGAAAATTCTATTCAAACCTCTATAGAACGCAGCAAAAAGCTACTTGCTCATGAAGAAGCACTGATGAAGCAGGTCATTGCCATAGATTCGACTAAGCGCTATATACAGAGTGATACTGGATCTTGGTATCATTATAATAAGAAGAATACTACCGCAGTATACACACCGCAACCTGATGATTTGGTCACACTAACCTACAATATTTTAAGCCTTTCGAATGACACTATATATAAAATGGAAGATATTGGCATTTTAAAATACAAAGTAGACAAGCAAGATCTTTTTCCTGGTTTACGCAATAGTATAAAACTGCTTAAAGAAAATGAAACTGCTACATTCTTATTTCCATCTTCATTAGGCTATGGCTATCCAGGTGATAGCGATAAAATAGGAATTAACATGCCTTTAAAATCAACGATAGCTGTTTTGAAAATTGAAAAAGCAAAAGACAGTCTTTAAAAATTAAATTATCTAAAATACCACCTATGAAAAAAATATGTATTCTATTACTAGGCTTCTCAATAGCACTTTCAAGCTGCAAATCAAGTAAATACCCTGATTTAGAAGATGGACTATATGCTGACATTCAAACAGCTAAAGGTGATATCGTTGTAAAACTAGAATATGATAAAACACCGGTTACAATTGCTAATTTCATTTCATTAGCAGAAGGCTCTAACACTTTTGTTGCTGAAGAGCACAAGGGCAAAAAGTTCTATGACGGACTTACATTTCACAGAGTGATGAAAGATTTCATGATTCAAGGAGGTGACCCATTAGCAAACGGTACAGGAAATCCGGGCTACAAATTCATGGATGAATTCAACGATTCACTGGTTCATGATAAAAAGGGAATTCTTTCCATGGCAAACGGAGGACCTAATATGAACGGAAGCCAATTTTTCATTACGCACAAAGCGACACCTTGGTTAGATAATAGGCATTCTGTTTTTGGAGAAGTTGTAATGGGCATGTCTGTTTTAGACTCTATTGCCAATGTACCAGTAGCTGCCGGTAATAAGCCTATGGAGGAAGTTAAAATGAATACCATTGTAATTATCCGTAATGGAAAAGAAGCTAAAAAATTCGATGCTGTTGCGGTAATGACTGACTATTTTGATAAAGAAGGCGAACGCCTAGCCGCAGTAGAAGCTGAAAAACAAGAAAAAATTGAAGCTGTAAAAAAGGTAAAAGCAACCTTTGCAACTGGGCTTGCTGACGGAAAAGCGAAAGCAAAAGCCTACCCTTCTGGCCTTAAAATTTTAAGCATTGTTGATTCTAAAGATAAGAAGCCAGCATTAGGCTCCAAAGTTATGGTGATGTATGCCGGTTATTTGGAAGATGGTACCTTATTCGATAGTAACTATGAAGAAATAGCTACGAAGTACAACACCTTCGACGAACGCAGAAAACAAGGTGGCGGGTATTTTCCAACCGAAATGAGTTATAGTACTGATTCACCCTTGATATCAGGTTTTCGTGAAGGGCTTCTATCAATGAAAGTAGGTGACAAAGTGCGGGTTTTCATTCCTTCTCATTTAGGCTATGGTGAACAAGGTGGTGGCCCGATACCTCCGGGAGCAGATTTAGTTTTCGACCTTGAAATTACTGGTCTTGCACAATAAAAATACCAATCCCGCCATAGCGCGGGATTTTTTATTTTCTGTATTTTCAAAGACAATTTATATTTTTAAATTATAAACAATAAAATCCTCTGTGCTATGAGAAGACAAGCTATCAATTTAACACTCGTTTGTTTTTTAGCCGTAACATTCTCTTGTAGTTCTTCATCCGATGAGCCCGTTGTTCAAGACGCCTTTGTTGCTAACGAAACACCAAAAGAGGAAGATAGCACGAACGACAGCACTAGCTCTTCTGTTTCTTTTGTTGGAACACACGGACAGTTGCGTATTGAAGGTACTAAGATTGTTGATAAGAATGGTGCTCAAGTTCAACTTAGAGGTGTTTCATTTTTCTGGAGCCAATGGGCTGGCGAGTACTATACAAGCGAAACTGTACAATGGTTAAAAGAAGACTGGAATTGTACTGTAGTTAGAGCTGCAATGGGGGTCGATGAAGGCGCAGACGCTTACCTAACAAATACGGTTAGAGAAAAACAAAAAGTGTTTACCATCATTGATGCCGCTATTGCAGCAGGTATTTATGTGATCGTAGATTGGCATTCGCATCATGCTGAAGATTACCTAACTGAGGCAAAAGCATTCTTTGATGAAGTTTCGAAAAAATACGGAGATACGCCGAATATTATTTACGAACCGTATAACGAGCCTTTAGATGTTTCATGGACTGGAACTTTAAAAGCATATCATGAAGATGTGTTAGCAAGTATTCGTGCCAATGACCCTGATAACATTGTTATTTGTGGTACACGCACATGGTCACAACGTGTTGATGAAGTAATCGGAAATAAAATTGATGACCCCAACGTAGCGTATACCCTGCACTACTACGCCGCCACCCATAAACAAGAATTAAGAGCTATAGCGCAACAAGCCATAGATGCCGGTATTCCAATTTTTGTTACCGAATATGGGGTATCAGAAGCATCTGGTGATGGCTCTATTGATGTTGCGGAAGCAACTACTTGGTGGGACTTTATGGACAGCAACGGAATTGGTTGGTGCAATTGGTCAATTGTTGATAAAGAAGAACTATCAGCTGCTTTAAAACCTGGTGCAAGTACCACTGGAGGCTGGACAACTGAAGAGTTAACGCAATCTGGCAACATGGTTCGTAATGAAATTAAAGCGAACAATACGAATTAACTTTAATTAGAAATTTTACCGTTCAACGATAAATGAACAAATCATCTTACCGTTCATCTAAAAAAAATACTAGCTACTTTAATACCGCGTTTACTCAGTTCAGTTTAACCAAAGCCCCAAACCATGAACTGGTATTTGAAAGCACTAAAACAATATGCTGACTTTAACGGAAGAGCAAGAAGAAAAGAATATTGGATGTTCTTTCAGATTAGTTTACTTTTTACCTACGGTACTGTTGTTCTTTCAACAACTTTAGCTATACCGGCATTACTATTCTTAGCAACACTTTATATTTTTGCAACAATAGTTCCAGGAGCTGCTGTTTCTGTTCGCAGAATGCATGATATTGGCAAAAGCGGATGGTACGCTTTAGTACCTTTTTATAACCTTTACTTGTGCTGTTTAGATAGTGAAATACGTGAGAACCAATATGGAGAGAATCCTAAAAAAACTGCAGACGCTGTACTTCAAAAGGTATAACTGAACATGCACTTCATAAAAAAAAGACCTGTTTGAACAGGTCTTTTTTTATACTTTAAAGTTTCTTATTTGCTCTCTTCCAAAGATACTATGCTTCCAAAACGCTAGGCATCTTCTTTTTCAGGGGTATCTTCTAAAATCGCTAGCAAATACTTCCAAAATTTCTGAACTGAAGAAATCTTTACGCGCTCGTCAGGAGAATGCGCGCCGCGAATTGTTGGTCCGAAACTAATCATGTCCATATCAGGGTAGTGCTGTCCTAAAATTCCACATTCGAGTCCGGCATGACAGGCAACCACTTTTGCTTTCTCACCGAACAATTCCTCATATTTGGGTTTCAACACCTCAAGAATCGCCGAATCAGGATTCGGCTTCCAGCCGGGATAAGTTCCGCTAAACGACACGGCACATCCCGCCAATTCAAAAGTTGCTTTTAAAGCTTCCGCTAAATCCATTTTGGCTGAATCAACAGAAGAGCGTGTTAGACATCCTATTTTAACAGTGCCATCTTGCACCAAAACCCGTGCTACATTATTTGAGGTTTCTACCAAATCTGAAATACCAGCACTCATAGCGTACACGCCATTATGAGCAGCGTAAATTCCTTTTAATACTTCTTCTTGAGCAGCCGTATTCATGACTCTTTCAGGAACTTCTGAAGAAATTAAACTGATGTGAAGATTTGGCTCAGTTATCTTCAGTTCATTTTTAATAACGGTCGCGAGAATTTCAAAATTTGCTTCCATTTTTTGTTTCTGAAATTCATCAACCGTTAAAATAGAAATGCTCTCTCGTGGAATAGCATTGCGTAAGCTTCCTCCATCGATACTTGAAATTTGAACTCCGTACTTCGTTGTATTGTAATGTAAAATGCGATTCATAATCTTATTTGCATTCCCCAAGCCTTTGTGAATATCCATTCCGCTGTGTCCGCCATTCAGTCCATTTACAGTGATCGAATATGCCACATGTCCGGTTGGCGTAGTTTTTTCTTCGTAGCTCCTTTCTGCCGTCACATCAATGCCACCAGCACAACCGATGTCAATTTCATCATCTTCTTCCGTATCGAGATTTAATAATATTTCTCCTTTGAGAACGCCAGCTTGTAATCCCATAGCACCCGTCATTCCTGTTTCTTCATCGATAGTAAACAGAGCCTCTAAAGCTGGGTGCCGAATACCAGTACTTTCTAACAAAGCCATAATCGCAGCGACGCCCATTCCATTATCTGCACCAAGTGTAGTGCCATTAGCCTTTACCCAATCTCCGTCTACATGCATGTCAATACCTTGCGTATCAAAATCAAAAACAGTATCGTTATTCTTTTGATGCACCATATCTAAATGCGATTGCAAGGTTAGCCATTTGCGATTCTCCATACCCGCAGTAGCGGGTTTTCTAATGATGACATTTCCTACTTCGTCTGTGAAAGTTTCTAGGCCAAGCGTTTTTCCGAAATTCATCATAAACTGAATGACTCTTTCTTCTTTTTTAGAAGGTCGCGGCACCGCATTTAAATCGGCAAATTTGTTCCAAATAGCTTTAGGGTCGAGAGCTCGTACTTCGTTACTCATATAAATGTTTAATTTTTTCTAAAAATACGGACTCAAAAATTGCTATCCCTTATAAAAGGTTAATTTTGGACGAACTGTCAGTCTGAGCCAAGTCGGAGACCTTACATTTCTCTTGTCCTTCCATGAAGCCACTTGAGCATAGACCTAAGGCTCACGATGACATCTTACTTATTTATGAAAAACAAACTTAGAAACGGAATCGCACTAAGTCTTATTCCTCAAATCATAGTAGTGAAATGGCTGGCAGGTCATTCTGATTGGATAGAAAGCTTTTACAGCACTGGTATTTACCCATGGATAAGTGAATTTTTTAGGTATATATTCGGATGGGTTCCCTTTTCTATAGGCGAAATAATTTATACCATATTGATTGTTTTAGTATTTCGATATATTATTCAAAATCGGAAAAAAATTAAAACAAAACCCTTTTCTTTTTTACGGGATATTGCTATGATACTTTCCGTATTCTATTTCACATTCCATCTTGTATGGGGGCTCAATTATTACCGGCAACCGCTATCCGAAACTATGGCGCTAAAAGACAAAGCAAGTTATGAAGAAATCAAAAATCTAACGGAAACTTTGGTCGCTAGAACCAATGCGCTACAACTGAGAATTACAAAAGACAGTACCCAAATGGTTCAGGTGCCTTATACCTACAATGAAATTTTCAAAAAAACGATTACAAGCTACAATGCCTTAGATGGCTCGATGCCCTATTTAGCCTACCGACGCCCGAGTGTAAAAAAGTCAATGTTCAGTAAAATGTCTAGTTACATGGGTATTGGCGGGTATTTAAACCCTTTTACTAATGAAGCCCAAGTGAACAAAAAAACACCTGTATTTCGGTTTCCTGTGGTTGCCGCCCACGAAATTGGTCACCAGATTGGCTACGCCGCAGAAAACGAAACCAACCTCATTGGCTACATCGTTACGCAGAAAAATAAAGATATTTATTTTCAATATTCGGCTTCCGCATATGCCTTAGCCTATTGTCTTAGTGCTGTACATGGAACAGATAAAAAAGAGTTTGAAGTATTATACGCTCGCATTAATGAGGGCGTCAAAAAAAATTACCGCGAGCTTCAAAATTTTCATAAGGCCTATGAAAATCCCTTTGAACCTATTTTTAAATCGGTATTCAGCACTTTTTTAAAAGCCAACAATCAGGCCGATGGCGTAAAGAGTTACAGTCGGGTGGTACACTTAATGGTTGGCTATCATGAGAAATATCCGCTTTAATTAAATACATAATTGGTTGCAGCAGTAAACCGAGGTATTTTTTTTTCCTAATGCTACTAAATACTGCCTATTTGTCTCTTGTGTTAAAAATATCCTAAGAGCTTAATAAACTCAACTACTTCCCTTACTTTTAGTACGACTAATTAATCAAAAACTATGTTATGAAAATGAGACTACTCGCCCTCGCCCTTCTCTGGTGCGGCAGCACTTTGTTTGCACAGGATTACTTTCCTGAAAACGACGGTGTAAAATCAAAAAACAACAACTATACCGCCTTTACTAATGCCAAAATTTATGTTACGCCAACACAGATAATCGATGGCGGTACGCTACTTATTCAAAATGGCAAAGTGAAGCAGGTAGGTAAATCGGTTACAATTCCTAAAAATTCTATAGTAGTAGATGCAACGGGACATTCAATTTACCCTTCCTTTATTGATGTCTATTCTAAATTCGGAGTGGAGCAACCACAACGACCTAAAGGTGGTGGTCGTGCTTCGCAATATGATGCAGCTCGACAAGGCTTCTATTGGAATGACCATATTATGCCTGAAAATAGGGCTATCGCTAAATTCAAGTATGATGAAAAAACAGCAAAAGAATTGCGTAATGCAGGCTTCGGCGTGGTCAATTCACACATTCAAGATGGTGTTGTTCGTGGAACCGGTGTTCTTGTTGCCCTAAATGGAAACGGCGATGATTCTAACCGAATTTTAGATGATAAATCAGCACAGTACCTTTCTTTTTCTAGAAGTCTCATTAAAAAGCAATCCTACCCTACTTCGCTCATGGGCGCGATGGCTTTACTTCGTCAGACCTATTCAGATGCGAAATGGTATGCTGCCGGAAATTCTGAAACCAAAGACCGGTCGCTTGAAGCCTTAAATGAAAACAAAGGCCTAGTGCAGATTTTTGAAGCAAAAGATAAAGGCCATGCACTTAGAGCCGATAAAATCGGAGATGCTAATGGTATTCAATATGCCATCTTAGGAGGTGGAAATGAGTATGAGCGTATTGCAGAAATCAAAGCAACTAATGCGAAATTTATTCTTCCTATAAATTTTCCGGAAGCCTATGATGTTTCTGATCCGATTTCGGCAGGCTATATTAACTTAAAAGATATGCGAAAATGGAATCAAGCGCCATCCAACCCTAAGGTACTGGCAGATAATGGCGTGCTATTTTCCTTCACTCTTTACGACTTAAAAACACCTTCAAAATTCAAAGAGAAATTGATGAAGGCTATCAAATACGGCCTTCCGAAGACAAAAGCTTTAGAAGCTTTGACAACGGTTCCTGCTGCCATCTTAGGGAAATCTGGAAGCATTGGTTCGCTTCAAGCTGGGCGCCAGGCGAATTTTTTAATTAGCTCAGGAGATATTTTTGACAAAGGCACTACGCTCTATGAGAATTGGGTACAGGGACAAAGAAATGTGGTCAACGATAAAGGTCAAAAAGATATCCGCGGCAACTATGACTTATCTGTTGGAGGAATGACCTATAAAATGTCTATCACCGGAGAAGCTAGTAAACCTAAAATCGAAATCAAACAAGACACAAATAAACTGAAATCAAAACTCAGCTATAAAGACGATTGGTTGGCACTTTCTTTTGCCACGGATAACGGAGAGAAAAATTACCGTATGACAGGTTTGGTCAACGCTTCAGATAACATCAAAGGAAAACTAAGCCTCCCCAACGGAAACGAATCTACTTTTAAAGCCCTAAAAACCGCTGCTTTTATTTCGGAGAAGAAGGACGATAAAAAACCAGTAATTGCGCCTAAAGTTATGCCGGTTACCTATCCTAATATTGGGTATGGTGTCAAAACTAAACCGCAGTCAGAAAATATTATTTTTAAAAATGCCACGGTTTGGACGAGTGAAGATTCTGGAATTTTAGAAAATACCGATGTCCTTATAAAAGATGGGAAGATTTCAAAAATTGGTCAAAATCTTTCTGGTGGTAGCGCTAAAGAAATTGATGCTACCGGAAAACATTTAACCGCAGGCGTCATCGATGAACATACGCATATTGCCGCCTTGGCAATTAATGAAGCAGGGCAGAATTCTACAGCAGAAGTAAAAATGGAAGATGTTGTCGACAATGAGGATATTGACATCTACCGTCAACTCGCTGGTGGTGTTACCTCAGCACAATTACTACACGGTTCTGCAAATCCTATTGGTGGGCGTTCTGCTATTTTAAAATTGAAATGGGGAGAATCTCCTGAAAATATGATTTATAGTAATTCGCCCAAGTTTATCAAATTCGCTCTGGGTGAGAATGTAAAACAAAGTAACTGGCAAAGTTTTTCGAGATTCCCGCAAACACGTATGGGTGTTGAGCAAGTGTTTATGAATTACTTCCAAAGAGGTTCCGAATATGATGCCAAGAAAAAAAGCGGACAGCCGTTTCGTTATGACGAGGAGATGGAGGTTATTGCTGAAATCTTAAATGGCGAACGTTTCATCAGTTGTCACTCTTATGTACAGAGTGAAATTAATATGATGATGAAAGTAGCCGACAAATTCAACTTTAGAATCAATACGTTTACCCATATTCTTGAAGGCTATAAGGTTGCTGATAAAATGGCAGCCCATGGTGTTGGCGCAGGTACCTTTAGTGACTGGTGGGCTTACAAATTTGAGGTCAACGACGCCATTCCGTATAACGCAGCCATTATGCATAAGCAAGGAGTAACAGTTGCAATCAATAGTGATGACGGTGAAATGGCCCGTAGATTAAATCAAGAAGCTGCAAAAACGGTAAAATATGGCGGCATGACAGAACTTGAAGCTTGGAAGATGGTGACTATCAATCCTGCAAAATTACTTCATATCGATTCTCGCGTAGGAAGTATTAAAGTAGGTAAAGATGCCGATCTAGTACTATGGAGTGAGCATCCTTTATCCATATACGCCAAAGCAGAAAAAACACTTATTGAAGGGGCAACCTACTTCGATTTAGAAACTGATAAACAAATGCGAGAAGCCATTAAAAAAGAACGCAACCAACTCATCAATATGATGCTAAATGAAAAAGCGAGCGGTGGAAAAACGCAGGGGCCAAAGATGAGTAAAAAAGAACGCATGACTTGCGAAAGCCTTTAACCACGTGAGGGTTGTTTTCGTTGACAAGCATAAAAAAGGATGCTCCTATAAAGAGAACTTTTAAGGGTGTATTTCAGCAAACTGAAGCCCTCTAAAAAACATAGAACAAGTTAAAACAGATTTTCGCCGCAGCGAGAATAATAAAAAAGTATACTTATGAAGAAACAAACACAGCTACTAATCGCCCTCCTTCTCGCTTTCGGAGTGACCAGCTGGGCACAACAGACTCCCGCCGGAAAACAAGCGGAAGCTATTAGCATTGCGGGTGCCACTGCGCATATCGGAGATGGAACCCTAATTGAAAACTGCACCATCATTTTTGAAGACGGAAAAATTATTGCGCTAGGTGCTGGAGAAGCTACCCAAGGAACAGTAATCGATGCGACTGGAAAACATGTATATCCAGGATTCATAGCGCCTGTAAAGGAATTAGGCTTAGTTGAAGTAAATGCTGTTCGCGCAAGTAATGATTCTGATGAAATTGGAGATATGATTCCCCATGTTAGAAGCTTGATTGCTTATAATGCCGAATCTAAAGTCGTAGAAAGCATGCGACCTAATGGTGTTCTTATTGGCCAAATCACTCCTAAAGGGGGGCGTATTTCGGGTACTTCTTCCATCGTACAATTTGATGCTTGGAACTGGGAAGATGCTGCTATAAAAGTGGATGACGGTATTCATTTGAATTGGCCTTCTAGTTTTAGAAGAGGGCGCTGGTGGCTAGGTGAGCCTAGAGGCCTTAAACCCAATAAAGACTATCAAAAGCAAGTTGATGAAGTAGATGTTTTTATACAAAATGCATCCGCTTATGGCAGAAGCACAGCCAAAGAACTGAACCCTGCTTTTGCCGCCATGCAAGGAACTTTTGATGGAAGTCAAAAATTATATATCTATGCCGATGGTGAAAAGGAAATCATAGACGGAATTACACTAGCTAAAAATTCAGGCATAAAATCAGTTGTTCTAGTAGGCGGTTATCATGCGTATAAAGTAACTGATTTCTTGAAGGATCATGACATTCCCGTATTGGTGCAGTTCACCCATAACACACCTAATTTTGAAGATGATGATTATGACTTACCATACAAGCTTCCAAAGCTATTATCTGATGCCGGACTCTTAGTTGCCATTCAAAACGGAGAGGCAAGTAATTTTCAAACTAGAAACCTCCCTTTTTATGCAGGTCAAGTAGTTGGTCAGGGCTTAGAAAAAGAAAAAGCAGTACAGATGATTACAGGTAATACTGCTAAAATATTAGGAATTGATGACCGATATGGAACACTAGCCATTGGTAAAAGCGCTACCCTATTTGTTTCAGAAGGTGATGCTTTAGATATGCGTACCAATATACTGAGCCATGCTTTTATTGATGGAAGAACTATTTCTCTTGAAACCCATCAAACTAAACTTTGGAAAAGATATTCAAAGAAATACGAAGAAGGGAAATAAAACGCAAAGCAATATTTGAGTATTTAAAAGCCCATGCAAATGGGTTTTTTTTTATCTCTGATTGTAAATTATAAAACTACAGCCCATAGAAGAAGAGTGCAAAAACAGAGGCTAAAGGCAAAATGTAACCTTCACAACATTGCTTAGAATATTCATTTAAAAATTGGCAAACTTAAAGCTTTCTTTGCTCAGATCAGGAGCGATGCAGTGAGTACCTTGGGCGCACTGAAGCCTTCGCTATTTTTGAAAGGATGATCTTGAAGGAAGACCCAAGAGTTTGAAAACAAAGAAATAGCCTGCGTACTAAAATGATTGGTAGTGAAGAAAGACCAAGTCTCTTCTTCAGTTCTATCTATTTATTAACAGCGCTCGTAACTTCTGCAATCAGTTCAGTTTCTAACAGATCAGAATCAGTGATCATAGGATCATGAAGGGTTTTAGCATCGGCAATTGTACATACTATAAAAAGTATCATGATAAGGAAGCTCTTATTTTTTTGGCTTTTGCCTAGTCATAGGTAGGTTTTTTTAGACCTTTGACAATAACTATTCGCTTCGTTTTTACAAAAGCGTACTAAGGCTTATCATACGCCAGTTGCTTTTCTACAAAGTATACACTACGCGAAAAGTCACGAATCTTGGCTGAATAAAAGTTTCGGAGGTAAACACCGAAATATTATTTGCACTATTTCTCACCTGAGAATCGATGTCCAATAGATTGGTCGCTTTCATCTCATATTCCCACTTTGCATCGCGATCTTTTCGATAGGCAAGCGTGGCATCCCAATTTTGGAAAGACTGCGATTCACCATTGCCTAAATCTTGATTGGTATAGGTGTAATTCGTTCGAAAGGTTACCGATTTCCAGATGTAGGCATCAAACTCTACCGAGGGGGCGTTGGTAACGAAAGTAGTTTCTCGACTGCCTTGATTATTATTGGTTTTACTGTAGCGATATCTTAAATTAAGATTCGGTGCCACTTTAAAATTAGTTCGTATCCCTGGGGTGTACGTTTGTGTAACACCTTCGTTTAGCGATTGTTGTCCTTGAATGAACTGGTTGATTTTACTGTAATTAAAACTAGCATTCAAGCTTGCTCTTACCTTGCCAAAGCTGCGTTGCACTCGTCCGAAGATATTCGCATTTTCATCAGCAAAAATGGAATTAAAAAAGGTACTTGTTCGAATTACATTTTCGAAATTGGTTAAACTTCTAACTTGATCAATATTACTAGTATACGCTACTCTGGCAAAAACATTAGTATAGTTAAAAAGGTTAAAACTACTGTATAATAAACTTACATTATGTGATAAGGCATTCTGCAGGTCAGGGGCACCAAATTGAATACTGTTAAAATTATTTAAAACAAGTCCCTGTGCCAAACGGGTCACATCAGTGAACTGATTCTGCATATTATATTTCAGAGTCAATGATTCGCTCTTTTTTAACTGTATTCTTGTTTCAAAATCGGGTAAAATTCGAAAGAAATTATCTTTAAAAATTCTCCCAAATTGAGTGTTTTTGTTTCCGTAAGCATGCAATGAAAATCCAGGGGTGACCGTGAACTTCCCTTTTTTAAATCGGTAATGCAAACCCAAATACAAGTCACTAAAATTGTACGATGTATCGTTGGTAGCACGACCCTCATTTATTGTTGGTATTGGATTTAAGGATGACCCATCTAACAGGAATTGAAAAATATTAGAATTAAATTCTTGCCGACTTAAAATGGTTCCTAAGGTAAGGTTGATATTGCTTGTCGCATTAATAATATTATAATAATCTAATTTGGCGTCTACTTGATTAGACTTGATATGCCTGTTCTGGCCTAAATCATAATTTGTCAAAGAGCTGTCTAGACCCAAAGCTTCTGCGGTAGTATCAAAGGCATCTAATTCGTCTGGGTCGTTATCTAAAAAAGCATTGTAAAACGGATCCTCGTTTTTAAATAAATGCTGCGCCTCAAAAGCAAAAATATTTTTTTCATCAAGGGTGTAATAATATTTGATATTTTGATTAATGCTAAAAGGAGTGACCTCATCAAACTGGGTCGTAGTACCGATAACCGAAGAAAATGCATTCTGGTTTTGTGTATCGTTAGAAATTCGACTCAAAATATCATAATCAATTTGATTATTGACATTGGGTTTGTACGACGCACTTAATTTCAATAAGGCTTGATTAGACCTTTCTCTGCTCGATTGCTCCGTAGCTTCATCAGGTATACCAAGTTCGGAATTTGTATACTGAACGAAGCTCGTTTCTCTAGAAAGAATACGACTACTGTTATAGATTATAAATCCACTGAGATCAAGGTCTTTATTGGGTGCATAACTAAAATTACCTGTTGCCAATTTGTTTTCGATTTCCAAGGCATTGCCTTGGTTGGTTAAAAAATTTAACCCATTATCACCAAGGTTGATATTTGTTCCGCTACTTGCACTTGGCGCTCTAAAACCACCCCCAAAGGCTCTGATATCGCGTCGTGTCAAGGCTACTTCGCCTGTGTTGTTGATATCCCCAATAAAATTAAGACTGTATTTCGGGCTATAATAAAACAATTTAGGCTGCAGTAAATACAATTCTTTATCAGGAGCGGCACCCCCTCCAGCGGTAATATCACCAAACCAAAAATTTTCTTTACCTTCTTTCAATTTAATATTTAGCGCTATATTATCTTGGTTATTACGCACGCTGCTCATTTGGCCCACCTCAGAATAGTTACGCAGCACCTGTATCTTATCTACTGCTTTCGAGGGTATATTCTTTGTGGCTAACTTGGTGTCGCCATCAAAAAAATCTTTTCCATTGACCATGAGTTTATTCACCACCTTGCCTTCTACTTCCACCTGCCCATCTTCATTGATCTCCACACCAGGTAAATTTGCTAATACATCTGCTAATTTTCGCTCGGTTCCTTTATTAAAATTGTCCGCATTGTATACCAGGGTATCTCCATTGATCTTAACCGGCATTTCGTAAATCAGTTCTACCTCATCCAAAGCATTTTCAGGCTCGAGAATATAGTCTTTGGTCAAGTCGCTTTCTTTTGTTGAAATGACTTGTGTATAGGTCTTCATACCTACATAGCTCACTTGTATTCGATAGGTGCCGTTTTTGCCTAACTCCAGTTTGTATTTACCTTGTTCGTTGGTAATACCGAAAGATTCTAAACCACTAGTTTCTTCGTTTATGGCAACTACATTCGCTAATTCAAAAGGGCTATTCAAGCTATCTTTGACGATACCTTCCAATTGAATTTGACCATAAAAATTGTGAGCTAGAAAGAGTAACGCAATACAGATTAGTTTTCTCATTACATGGTGATCGTTGAAAAGGAAATTTATTTTTAGTCAAGCGCCTATCTACTTCTTCTGGGCCTACCTCTATTGTTTCGCATTTCAAGCATTTTTCCTTGAACCGTAGATTGGTAATCGCTTTTGTTGATTTCTCTTCCTTTGGATGGCGCTGCGATCGTTAGTTTATCCTTTGGGTTCATCACAATTTTAGCACATAGCATCGTAGTATTGCCTGCACTAACCTCTAAAATGAGCCCAGGGAGACCCCAATATTCAGCAGGACCATGGCTTACTGGTATTTGAGGGGTATACCAAGCCTCTACTGCTGTCATTTTAATTTCTGGCACGACGGGCGCTGTGTTGGCGGAATCTGCTTTCTTTTCAGCAGCAGCAGCTGATCTTAAATCTCCCCATGAAAAGTCATACCAAGTCAATTCGCTTGTCGGCACTAAAGCAGTGGCTTTAAAACACATATACTGCCCTATTTGCTTTGATTCCTTACCCATTTTCCAGTCTATTCGCTGCAAGCTATCCTTTACCAAAAATTTCTTCCCATAAAACTCTTGGGCCTGAACCAATGCGCCTTCTTTTACATTTTTGTACTGCTCTCCCCGCGCAAAATTAGTACCCCAAGAATCTGTAGCACCGGCAATGGCATCTAATTTATCTTCCTCGTTGAATACCGAGGCTTCTTTATTGAAATTTAATACATAGGTTTTTTCCAACCTATTCTTGAGACGGGCCTGGACATCCTTTTTCTGTGCTTCATTCATTCTAGCACCCCAACTGCCTAGCTCCATCGTTGATTTTGAAAAATAAAAAGCTTGTCCTTGAAATTCTTGTACAACCGGAGTAAATGATACGGATAGTAATAAGACAAAGACGATACAACTAACTTTAAAGAAGACTGATTTCATGGCTTGTATTAATTTTGTTTAACGAATATACCTAAAGATTAAACGAATAATTCTTGTTTATCAAAAAATTAACAGTTCTGGTCTTAGGTATACAAAACGGTGATTAATTTATAGGTGCGATACGCCATCTTGGAATACGTTTACATGCTTTTTACTCTGAATCTGCCTGTGGTTTGAGCTTATACTCCATGCCGTAGCGAAAGCTTTTGGCTGAGAATTTAAAATACAAGAATGCGCACTAGTACTTATATTCCAAAGCATGCCGGTACAGGTGTACTCGCAACAACATTAAATTGCGCTATTCAATAGTACCAATTTAAATCATCCATCAAATGAAAAACTTTTAAATCTAAAAATGGGGCTTGAGTTCAGAACAGACTTTGCAATTTATGATTACTTTAGGCAGACGGGTCGATTGGATTGGAGCGATTATAAGAGCTACTTTAGCTGTGCTTAGAAGCATAATTTTTAGTGGTCTTAAAAAATAGTCGGAATTGACCATCTAAAGATTATTCAAAATAAAGCCTACAAAAGTCAAGCTAAATTTTTAAATATAACTTTTGCCGACATGGAAAAAGTTCAAGTATTTCTTAATAAAAACACCTTTAGCATTTAATTCATACGAATGCATCGCTAAAAGAAGAACTTAAGAATAATCGTTATCCTCGGAATATCATAATTAACAACACAGGTAAAATAGTTTTCACTGATGATGGCGCACCCGTCACTAGAAACGACACTACTCTAGAAATGAGAGCTCTTCCATACACCTATTTTGGAAAGCACCTAGATCAGATAATTGGAGCATAGACTTTAGCCAAGGGTAGCAAAAATTAATACAGTCTTTGGGTTTTATATGAAGGTCTGTGTATACCTGTCTGCAGGCAGGCAGGTTTATAGAATTGCAAAATATTTGTACTTTTACTTTGAACAAAAAAAAGAAAAAATGTATACTTATAAATATGTAAAAATACCTTTAAAAGGTTTTTTTACGAACAAACCAACACAAGATTATAAAAAGGTAATAGCGACACATTCCAAAGAAGGCTGGCGTTTTGTTCAAGTATTTGCTCCTGCTATAGCTGGTTATGGGTCGGCCACATATTATGAACTAATATTTGAAAAAGAAGAGAAATAGGAAGTCCTCCATAGATCATCCGAACAGCTAAGTCCTTTATACGCGCTAACGTCATACCCTAACTTTAGTAGCGTTTTAATGAAAGAATAATGTATGGCATTGTGGCCGAATGCTTAGGCAAGGCTTCGCAAGAGTCTTTATAATGGTTCGAATCCATTCGATGCCTCTAAAAACAATTTAACATTGTAATGTTCAAATAAACGTAATTAAGTCATATCGCCTTTGCTAGATAAAATCATAAAAGTATTGGTTTGGTTGCTATTGGTATTTGATCTATTCCCTCAAAAAAAAAATGAAGCCCTTTCTTACCAGAAGTATCCCAACACAAAATCAATAGGAACCCTATCTCCATTTTTAAAAATAAAATCATTTTCATCCCCATTTCTCCACCAAGAACACCTATCTTACATATGATTGAATTTAAGGTGTTTAGCTAGACATTAAGCCTGCCTTCAAAGTCAACCATGAGCTTTTTTTACTACAAACCATATACCCCCGATACGTATGGAAATTGATAATTCTGCTTTTGAATTTAAGACCGCTGAAGATGATCTCTTCACCACCAAGCTTCTAGAAAAGCTACCCCTAGCATTTGCTCTTTGTGAATTAATTCGCGATGTAAATGGCACTCCTATCGATTATCGTTTTTTACATATTAATTCGATGTTTGAAGATCAAACAGGGCTCACTAAACAGAATTGCATAGGTCGATCCATAATTGAAATATACCCTGGTATCGAACAAACCTTTATGTATAGATACTTTGACGTTGTAGAAAACAAAACAAGCATTCGTTTTGATGACTTTAACCATAATGCAAAGAAACATTATCGGGTGCATGCCTTTTCGCCTTTAGAGAATAAATTCGTAATGCTTTTTAATGATATCACAGATGAAGTACGTACAGAAACAGCCTTAAAAATGAGTCCAATCGAATATAAAAAAATCTTTGATTCTATGTTCGAAATGTTTCTAGTAGTCGAATTAATTTATGACCCCAATGGGAAGGCCATAGACTATTATTTTTGTCAAGTAAACCCTGCTTATGAAAAACTCCTAAAAAAAACCAGTAGTGAATTAATTGGTAAGCGTGTAAAAGACCTTTTTAGTTTTATTGAGGACGATTGGTTAGCGGCTTATGCACGTGTTGATAAATCAGGGCAACCGGAGCAGTTTGAAAATTATGATAAAGAATTCGATAAATATTATCACAATAATGTTTGGAAGACAGAAGGTAACAAGATTGCTATTATTTTTAAAGATATTACCAGACGCAAACATGCGGAATTTGAATTGATAAAAGCACGAGAAGAAGCCAAAGAAAGCAACCGATTAAAATCAGCTTTTTTAGCTAATATGAGCCATGAGATTCGAACACCAATGAATGGCATTCTTGGTTTTGCCGCGTTATTGAATGAACCGAATATTACAAAAAATGAAATTAAACAGTATACCGATATTATTGAGCGAAGTGGCACCCGCATGTTAAACACCATCAATGATGTTGTCGATATCTCAAAGATAGAATCAGGTCAGATGAAGTTGAACTTGAACAATTGTAATATAAATACAAAGCTTGATTATATGTCTGCTTTTTTTAAACCACAATTGCTTGCGAAAGGATTGGACTTAAGGTTAAATTATGCCTTTAGTTCAGAAGATGCCGTATTTTTTTGTGATCGCGAAAAATTATACTCCATATTCACTAATCTCATTAAAAACGCTATCAAACATACCAGTAAAGGAGCTATTGAATTAGGGTATATTCAAAAAGGCAACTACATTAAGTTTTATGTTAAAGATAGTGGTGCTGGCATCTATAAAAAAGATCTGGAAAATATTTTCAATCGCTTTGTACAAGCCGAGAACACAAATCATGCTGCAAAAGAAGGTACTGGTTTGGGCTTAGCAATAAGTAAGGCCTATGTTGAAATGCTTGGAGGTAGCATTTGGGTAGAGAGTACACCAAATGAAGGATCGCTATTTTCGTTTACGATACCCTACCGAAAAGAGGTCTTTGCTAGTGATCTAGCTTGAAAAAAGTTATTAAGCTTGACACTCAGGCTGAACTTAACTCTACTCAGTGGATAAAAGCGCGGTTTGATTAGGTTTGAATATACTTACTAGGTTCATTCTCAAAGCTCAGCTTACACCCATCACAACAGAAATAAACATTTTCGCCATGGTATTCCACGATATGCTTCGGGTTCTTTTTGGAAACGGGCACATTACAAACTGGGTTGATATAATAATCCTCAGCGAATTTATCGCTAGCTGGGCTAGCTTCAATCTCTTTTGCATTTACAGTATCACGCAACGGCATATTTTCGGCTGCCTTACCGTTTCTAAAATGGTCAATAATTTCTGCCAAAATGCTAATAGCTACTTCACTCGCCAGTTTCGCATTGATATCTAAACCTACTGGACTTCTTAATTGTTTAACGCGTTTCTCTGAAATACCTTGATCAAGTAAATAAGCTCTAATGTCTTTTGCTTTTTTAGCACTGGCTACAAAACCAATAAATTTTACTGCGGTTTGCATGGCTTTACGAACCGACAACTCATCATCCTCACCTTGCGTAGTAACAATGACATAAGTATTTGAAACACTTTTAAAAGGCCTAAAATCAACGACATCTTTTACCTGATAAGCCGTAGGAAACATTTGAACATCTGCATCACTGCCCATTACAGAAACTTTGAAGTCTGCGGCTGCAGCCATAAGGGATAGCTTTCTAGCAATATTAGATTTACCTACTATAATTAACTCTGGTTGTGGAATCACGGGTTCTATCATAACTTCTAAGGTTCCTTTACTTTGGCATGCCATTACATATTCTTTATTCGTCGCCGTTTCACGTGAGCCACCTTCTGGTGAAATACGTACGCGTCGGTAGCGTTTGCTTCTGATAACATCTAATGCTTCTTTGATGATGATTCCGCGCACGCAGCCGCCGCCTATCCAGCCGATGAGTTCACCAGTTTCTAATATCAGCGCCTTATCCCCTACTTTGCCTGAACTAGGCGCAATGCGGTCAATTACTTGAGCTATAGCAAAGTTGGAACCTTTGGCTATATGTTCTTCTATTTTTAATGCAATTTCATTAAACATCCATTAGTAATTTTTCCAATTTTAATAAACTATCTAGGTTATGGGCTGATTCAAATGCATCTAAATGTGGCATCACATTCACCATTCCTTTTTGAATAGGTTGATAGCCTTCCATACCTTTCAACGGATTCAACCATACTAGAGTTTTACATTTTCTACGAATAGTACGAACTGCGTCTTGCAACACCGTTACGTTTCCTGTTTCTAGTCCGTCACTTAAGACCACTACAATATGCTTTTGGCTCAAAAATTTGTTTCCATAGTCTCTAAGAAATTCAGATAGCGAGTCTCCTATTTTGGTACCACTTGACCACGAATGTACATTCTGACCGATCTCCTTTAAAATTTCCTGCTCGTTGTTCTGCCGAAGCATCGGGGTCACATGAGTCAATTGCGTACTAAAGGTAAAGAACTCTAAACTCTTAAAATACTTTTTTAACACCATCACATAGCGCAAGAGGTAATAGCTATAGGTATCCATAGAACCGCTGACATCTAAGATAAAAACCACCTTACGTTTTTCTTTTCGTTTGCGTTTGAACGACAAATCTAAAAGCATTCCTCCCTTTGAAATACCATGTCGAATAGTATTTCGAATATCGATACTACCTTTGTTTGCATTTTTGAGTCGGCGCTTAAAACGCATACTCATTTGATGAAATAGTTCTTCTGCAAGTTCTTCTAGTTTCTCTTTATCAGTAACATCAACCTTTGAAAAATCGGTCATTCGAAGACGAATACTTTCATTAGCTCCTACAGTCTCCTTAGCTTCTTTTTCTTTAACTTCTTTCTTGGGTACTTTAAACTCTGTACCCAGAAAAATCACCGTAGCGGTTTCCTTTTCTTTTTTTAGGTGTTGTATTTGTTTTTTGCGCTGTTCTAATTTTTCTTCGTAATACCGGCTCCAAAATCTTTCGAACATCTCATCAAAACGATCAAAATGCTCTTTACGTTTGCAATAGATAGCCTTTAAACTATATTGAAATAACTTTCGGTCTAAAGCCCAACCTCGTTTAGCAACTTCAAAAGCATCGCGTGTTTCTTGCGGCCCTAGAACAAACTGGCGTTCGCGACAATACATCGTAAAATCGATCAGGCGTTCTTGAAATGTTTTGCTTACTGCTTCCAAAAAGGATATTATGTTGTTGGAAATTAGTTTTATTATTCTATGGGATATAGAAACTCTTGCACCGATTTATTACGAACAAAATCTATATCATCTTTATGCTTGAGTACACTACCAATAGTCGTCTTTACAATCTCGTCTGTTATATTTTTCTGATTCATCAGCAACAAGGTTTTTGCCCAATCAAGAGATTCTGCAATTCCAGGAGGTTTGTGAAGACTTGACTTTCTAAGATTGTGAATAAAAGTCACCACTTGAGTTGCCAATTCGGCATCTATATTCGGAAGTTTTTTAGCAATGATATCAATCTCTTTCAATTTTGATGGGAAGTCAACCCAATGATACAAACATCTTCTTCGTAGCGCATCACTTAGTTCTCGCGTGCGATTTGAAGTCAGAATCACTAGCGGCTTTGATTTCGCTTTAATTGTTCCTAATTCAGGAATGCTGATTTGAAAATCAGATAGCAGCTCTAACAAATAGGCTTCAAATTCCTCATCAGCCCTATCAATTTCATCAATCAATAGCACTACCGGTTTATCGGCACTAATCGATTGCAGCAAAGGCCTTTGAAGCACATAATCCATTCCAAAAATTTGGTTACCTAAAATTTTTTTGTCTTGCTCTTGTTCAAAGAGTTTGATATGTAAGAGTTGTTTTTGGTAGTTCCATTCATAGATCGTGGTACTTACATCTAAACCCTCGTAACATTGTAGACGGATTAAATTTGTTCCTAAATGTTCTGCTAAGGTTTTTGCAAGCATGGTCTTACCTACTCCTGGGTTACCTTCTAACAACAATGGTTTTTCTAAATTTTTTAATAGAAAAATCGAAGTCGCTAACGCTTCATTTAGAATATAGTCGTGCTCATAAAAATCTTTTATGAGTTTTTCAATGTCTTTGTTCAATAGCTTTAATTTAGAAAAGCTATGCTGGTGACAGCATAGCTTCTGATTACAGATTATCGGGACTAGTTATACCGCTGCCTCTGCTTCGGCTAATTTTTTTGAGAAATTTGTAACGAATTGTTTGAATAACTGATTCGAAACCGTACTAATTAATCGCGAACCAAATTGGGCAATCTTACCATTTACGGTAACATCCATAATGGCATCTAACTTTACACCACCATCTTCGCGGTCAGTCAAATCAATGGTCATCATCATTTCAGCATTTCCATTTCCTTTGGTATCAACGCCATCACCTCTGATGATAATCTTACGATTTTCTAAATCAATCTCATTGTAGTAAATGTCAGCATCGTATTTAACCCCCATTGGGCCAAACTTCATACCTACCTTTCCTTTGTAATGATTGTCACCTACTTTTTCGTCTATGGAAACCCCTGGTACGCAATCCATTATTTTTTCTGGGTCGATTAAATGTTCCCATACCAAATCGGTACTTTGTGGAACTTCAAACGATTTATCTAATTGTGTTTTCATGCAAAATCTCTTTTTATTATCATTCATAAAAAGTGATACTCCGCTCAGAATATTATAAGAGGAGTCACTTTATCATTCTTAATACTATTTCAACTTTCTAAGCTTTCGCTTTTGCTACTTGAATAGCCTCCCAAACCTTTGCAGGTGTGATTGGAATATCAAGATGTTCAATGCCTAAAGGTGACAAAGCATCAATAATTGCGTTTGCAATTGCAGGTGGCGCGCCTACCGTTGGAGATTCTGCAACCCCTTTCGCCCCTAATGGGTGGTGTGGTGATGGCGTGATGGTATGACCAGTTTCCCAATGCGGAGATTCTACTGCCGTTGGCACTAGATAGTCCATCAAAGTTCCGTTCAAGACATTTCCTTCATCATCATAAACAATTCCCTCATACATTGCCGGTGCAATACCTTGTGTTAGACCGCCATGTACTTGGCCTTCTACAATCATAGGGTTGATAATATTACCACAGTCATCAATCGCAACAAAACGTTTCACATCAATCGCACCTGTTTCTTCTTCAACCTCGACAACACAGATATATGCGCCATTTGGAAAGGTCATATTTGGTGGATCATAGTAATGTGTTGCTTCAAAGCCTGGCTCCATTCCTGCAGGAAAATTCGTGTACGCTGCAAAGGCTACTTCTTGAATAGTTTTGCACTTCTCAGGAGCTCCTTTAACGAAATATTTTCCAACTTCCCAATCAATATCATCTTCACTTACTTCCAATAAATGTGCGGCAATTTTCTTGCCCTTAGCACGTAACTTTCTAGCTGCCATTGCTGCCGCAGCGGCTGCCGTTGGTGTACTTCTGCTACCGTAGGTACCCAACCCATAAGGTGCGGTATCTGTATCACCATCCTCTATTTGTATATCTGTATACGGAATGCCTAATTCTTCTGCTAGAATCTGCGCGTATGTCGTTTCATGCCCCTGTCCTTGCGTCTTTGTTCCGAAACGAGCTAATGCTTTTCCTGTTGGATGCACTCGTATCTCAGCACTATCAAACATCGCAATACCTAAAATATCAAAGTCTTTTGATGGTCCGGCACCTACTACTTCTGTAAACGTACAAATTCCGATACCCATTAATTTTCCTTGGGCACGTTTTTCGGCTTGTTCCTTTTTATAATCGTCATAGCCGATCATATCCATCGCCTTTTCAAGCGTTTGCTTATAATCGCCACTATCGTAGCTCCACCCTAAGGGAGACTCGTATGGAAATTGCTCTTTTTTGATAAAGTTCTCAAAACGTAATTGTGCCGGATCCTTACCAATCTTAGCTGCTAATTTATCTACCATACGTTCAATGGCATGCACTGCTTCCGTTACCCTAAAAGAGCAGCGATACGCAACACCACCTGGCGCTTTATTGGTATATACCGCATCTAATTCGGCAAAAGCATGCTCATAATCATATGAACCTGTGCAAATCGAAAACATTCCTGTAGGATATTTTGATGGGTTTGCTGAAGAATCAGTATAGCCATGATCTGCTAAGGTCGAAACTTTAAAAGCTTGAATTTTCCCATCCTTGGTCGCCGCTAGTTCGCAATCCATATGGTAATCTCTTGCAAAACCGTTTACTAAATTTTCAGAGCGATCTTCAATCCATTTTACCGGTTTCCCAATTAAGAAAGAAGCAGCAATTGCAATGACATAGCCAGGATACACCGGCACTTTACCTCCAAAGCCACCTCCAATATCTTGAGCAATAATGCGTATTTTTTCTTCAGACAATCCAACGTGACCAGCTACTAGAGCTAATATTGTTCGAATGGCATGGGGTGCCTGCGAAGTCATATAAACTAACATTTTCTGGGTATCCTTATCATAGGATGCCACACAACCACAAGTTTCTATAGAAGCAACATGTATTCTTGGTAGATAGATGCGTTCTTTTACAACCACATCGGCTGCTGCAATAGCCGCATCCGTTTTTTCTCTTTCACCACGTTCCCAATGGTAGATCTGATTGTCTTTCTGACCTTCTTTATCGGGCCTTAATAAAGGGGCATCAGCATCTAAAGCCTTCCAAGGATCAACAAGCGCTTTCATTGGTTCGTAATCTACTTCTACTGCTTCAGCGCCATCAACGGCAATATATCTATCGGTTGCAATAACCGCACAAACTTCTTGTGATTGGTGCATGACCGTATCCGTTGGTAATACCATTTGGGTATCTGATAATAAAGTCGGCATCCAATGTAAATTAAACTCTTTCAAGTCATAACCTGTAATTACCGCCAATACTCCGGGGATAGCCAATGCCTTTTCTTTATTTATACCCTTGATTTTGGCATAGGCATAGGGGCTGCGAACTAAGACCATGGTCAATTGACCTGGCAGTTTTACATCATCAACATAATTTCCTTTGCCATGCAAAAACCGTGCATCTTCTTTTCTTTTTACAGAGTGACCCATTCCGCCTACCTCTGGTGATGTTTTACATTTAAACATAATTACTTTTTTATGAGGTTAGACTGAAGCTTCTTTTTCTTTGGCCATTTCTGTGGCAGCTTGCTGAACAGACTTTACAATATTATTATATCCGGTACATCTGCAAAGATTTCCTGAAATACCCCAGCGAATTTCTTCTTCTGTCGGATTCGGATTCGTTTTCAATAAATCCATAGAACGTATTATCATACCCGGTGTACAAAACCCACAATGCAAACCATGCTGATCATGAAAAGCTTTTTGCAGATGACTGTTCGTACCTGGTTCAGCAACACCCTCTATCGTAGTTATTTCTGCACCATCGGCACGAACTGCCAAATACGTACATGATTTAATCGACTTGCCATCTAACATAATCGTGCATGCACCACAGTTCGAAGTATCGCAACCAATATGCGTACCTGTTAAATCTAAATTTTCTCTTATGAAATGAACAAGCAATAAGCGAGATTCTACCTCAGCACTTACACTTTCTCCATTTATTGTCAATGTTATATTGTGTTTTCCCATAGCTGTATTATTGTCTCGCTCTTTCCAAAGCTTTATTCAACATTCTTTTTGTAATCGTATTTACAATCGACCTTTTGTACGCCTCTGACCCTCTTAAGTCAGATTCTGGCTCGCAGTCTTCACTGGCCACCTGCCCCACTTGAGCAATTAAATCGTCTGTAACTTTCTGCCCTCGTAGAATTTCTTCTCCTCTTTCCAAGCGCATAGGAACTGCACTTACATTGGTGAGTCCGATACCAATTTGTTGGCAAACACCACTATCATCTAATTCTATATGTACCGCAACACCCGCAGTCGCATAATCACCTACTTTACGTTCAATCTTAACATATGCACCACCACTAGATTTTTTTGCTTTTGGTATTTGAATCTCGATTAATACATCAGAAGGTTCTAAGGCTGTCATGTAAAATCCATGAAAAAATTCATCTATAGGAATTGATTTTGTTCCGTCAGTACCTTCGGCAACAACTGTCGCTCGCATTGCCAACATCAAAGCTGGCTGATCATTAGCTGCATCACCATGTGCAATATTTCCTCCGATAGTTCCAACATTTCTCACCGATGGATCAGCGGTTAGCCAAATGGCATCACCTAAAATGGGATACTTTTCTTTAAGCAATGCATTATGCTCCATCTCCGTCTGCGTTGTCATCGCTCCTATTTTCAATAAATCGCCTTCTTCTTTAATATAAGATAGACCCTCAATTTTACTGATGTCGATAATGTGTTCAGGAGTAGCAAAACGAAGTTTCATCATCGGCAATAGACTGTGTCCGCCTGACATGTATTTCGCTTCTTCTCCTAACTTCTGTGACAAAGCTATAGCCTCATTAACTGAGGAAACTTTGTGATAGTTGAAATTAGCTGGAATCATAATATTTTAAGGATTAAATTAAGAGGTAAGCAATAAATATATCTTATTTATTTCGATATCGCAAAATATTGAAGATTTGTTTATCAATTTCATAAAATTGTGTAATCGATTAGTTTTAAGTGTACTAATTTCTATCATCCGCTACTATTTTGAGATAATCATTACCTTTAACACCACATCTAAAACGGAAGTTTCTTTATGCCCTCCCAACTCTATTTTGATTACAACGCTACCACCCCCTGCGCCAAGGAAGTGATAGAGAGTATGTTACCCCATTTTTACGAAAATTTCGGAAACCCATCAAGTAGTCATCACCCCTATGGCTGGCTGGCAAAAAGTTCTGTTGAAGATTCAAGCCTTTCTATCGCTAAAAATTTAGACGTTTCACCCTCTAGTTTAATTTATACATCAGGAGCAACTGAAAGTATCAATATGGTGCTCAAAGGGGTAGCCAGAAAAATGCGATCAAAAGGAAATCATATCATTACAACCAAAGTAGCGCATAAAGCTGTTTTAGACACTTGTGCTTTTTTGGAGGAAGATGGCTTTGAAATAAGTTATTTAGACGTAGATTCTGAAGGATTAATTTCTTTGGAAACCTTAAATCAAACTTTGCGTTCGGACACTATTTTGGTTTCTATTTTATATGCGAACAACGAAACGGGAATCATTCAGCCTTTAGATGAAATTTCAAAACTAACCCACCAAAATGGAAGTTTGTTGTTTTCGGATACTACTCAGGCCTTGGGTAAAGTAGCTATAACTCACGTTTTAGATTTAGTTGATTTCGCCTGTTTTTCTGGACATAAAGTATATGGGCCCAAGGGAATTGGTTTGGTATATATAAAAGACAATGAAAACGGAGATAGCCTACCCAGTTTTATACAAGGCGGCGGACAACAAAAAAAACAACGCGGCGGCACCATTAACACTCCTTTAATAGTTGGGTTAGCAAAAGCTATTGAACTGGCTTGTAAAAATTTATCAGAAGAAACTCGCCGCTTGAATAACTTACGCGACGCTCTAGAAGGTGGCTTACTCGAAATTGAATTGGCAGTTTCTAATAGTACAAAGCTCCGGCGGTTGCCCAATACGATCAACATTTCATTTTCTTATGTAGATGGCGCCAATCTTCTGACCGCCCTAAGTAGACAAATTGCAGTTTCGAATGGTTCTGCTTGCAATTCATCCTCGGTTGAGCCTTCACATGTTTTAACTGCGATGGGTGTTGAGCGAAGTTTGGCTTTCGCATCTTTGCGATTAAGTATTGGAAGATTTACTACAGAAGAAGATATCAACAAGGCTATTGAAATTGTTACTGAAGAAGTTGCAATACAACGAGAAAATAATATTCTTTGGGAGCGACGCTAAATAAAACACAAAAGCATGTCCTCCCCTCCTTGGAGTTGACCGAGGGGTGGGTAAACACATAAGAAAAATCATTCCATATAACCAAGATTTAGTTGCTTACACCAAGGAGCTTCGCAAAAACATGACCCTCGGTGAAATTGCACTACGGCGCGAGATAAAAGGTAAATAGCTAGGTTTTCGATTTAGCAGACAAATTCCTATTGATAAATATATCGTTGATTTTTACTGTAAAGATTTGAAACTAGCAATTGAGATTGATGGCTCGATTCATTTTAAAGAAGGGCATCAAGAAAAAGATAAAATAAGGCAAGAGAGGTTAGAATCATTTGGCATTCAAGTGATTCGATTCAGCGATTTAGATGTGAGAAATAATCTTGGTTTGGTGTTGGAGGAATTGAAAGAACAGATTATACTCTTAAAACCCACCCCTTAGTCCCCTCCGAGGAGGGGAGACTAATACTATTAATCTAATCCCTAGCATGAATCGGCCCGCTCTTCTCACGCAGCATTCCTCCTTCTTTTCCAGAAAAAACGCTTAGTATTTCACTAAACAAACTCATAGCGATTTCTTCGGGTGTATTCGCTCCAATCTCTAATCCGCAAGGAGCGTAAATTCTTTGAAGCTCAGCTTCTGAGAATTCAACCCCGTTTGATTTAAACTCGCCAATCATTTTATCAAAACGCTTTCTAGGTCCTAATGAAGCTATATAGCGCGATTCGCTTTTAATCAAATGCTCTAAGTTGGCATAATCAGTTTTGTAATCATGCGCCATTAGAATGATTGCAGTTCGATCATCAATCTCAGGTCGTGCTTCACCATCTTTGAGGTAAATATTTTTTACCGACTGAAGTTTTTCTTTTTTGAGTTTTTGAACATTGCCAACCAGACTAACATCCCAATCCATCAATTTGGCAAGTTCTAGCATTGGATACACATCATAATTATCCCCATAAATAGCCAAGTGAAACTGTGGTGGAATCAATTCAATAAAAACACTTGCCTTTACATCTTCGGCTTCAAAATGATGGGTCTTTGATTTTTTGTTTTCTAAGACCTCTTTAATCTTATTTTGAAGAAAATTTCGGAGTCCATCATGTTCACAATCTTCTAATGCTGCAGCACCTTGGTTATAGTAAAAGCTTCTGCCTAGGGGTATCTCATCAATATCGGTATTTAATGCAGTAACTGTTGCGATGATATGTTCCCCTCTATCTGAAACACATTTTTGAAGCATTTCTAAGGTCGCGGAATTATTAGATATGGGCGAAATCAAAACATCAATAACTCCATTACAACCTAGCCCTACCCCTATTTCGTTTTCTTTGGAAGTATCATAGGTTACAATTGATGGCTCTTGTTTTAAAATAGCAATTTGCGAGCGTTGCAATGCATCGCCCTCTAAACATCCTCCGCTAATACCACCCTCAAAAACTCCAGATTCAAAAACAAGCATTCGCGCACCTTCACGTCGGTACGATGATTCTTCAACGCGTACTACTTGTGCTATGGCACATTTTTCATCAGAGTTTTTAAAAGAATTGTAAAGTTGGAGTATCGATTTTATCTCTTTCATGTTCTAAGCAAGTCTTTTTCTTTTCACAATAACACCCCTAATATATCTAAAAATAGCTATATTGAATGTTCTAATTGCTGAGAAAGATTATGAAGGATTCCTTTGATAGAACAATTGACTATGTGCGTATTGCTGTAACTGACCGGTGTAATTTGCGATGTTTTTATTGTATGCCCGCAGAAGGAATTCCGTACGAGCCGAAAGCGCACTTACTTAGCTATGAAGAGATTACAAGATTGCTTAAGGTCTTAGGCGGACTCGGTTTTCAAAAAGTTCGTTTTACGGGTGGCGAACCCTTTCTTCGGAAAGATTTCATGCAATTATTAGAAAATACTGCTGGGTTAGAGGATTATAAATCCATTCATATTACTTCAAATGGAACGCTTTTACAACGCCATATTCCAAAATTAAAGGAATTAGGCATTACCAAAATTAACTTAAGTATCGATTCTTTAGACAAAGAACGATTTCATAAAATCACCAGGCGTGATGACTTTGATAAGGTGATGCAAACCTTTCATATGTTGCTAGATAATGGGTTTAAAATCAAACTCAATGCAGTTATTATGAAAGGCATCAATACACAAGATATTATTCCTTTAGCGGAACTTTCTAAAGATTATCCGGTTGATGTTCGCTTTATAGAAGAAATGCCCTTTAATGGCGGTTACAAAGAGAACCTTGAAATGTATTCTGCACGTGATATTTATGCAGATTTAAAAGCACATTATTCAGGTTTAGAAGAGATTTCTGGTAAACATGGTGATACAGCTAGTTTGCTTTCTGTACCAGGATACAAAGGAAACATTGGAGTAATCGCTGCTTTTTCAAGAACATTCTGTAATACCTGTAATCGACTTCGGATATCTTCTAAAGGAGAAATCAAAAGTTGTTTGTATGATGATGGTGTTTTTAATATTCGAGATTATATGCGTTCAGGGGTTACTGATGTAGAATTAGCGGATAAGTTTCGTGAAATTGTTCGTCTCAAACCAAAGGACGGATTTGATGCTGAAAAAATGCGCAAGTCTCCAAAAGAGGCAATGCAGAGTATGAGTAGTATAGGAGGATAATATGGAAAACACATTTATTCCCTACGAAAAAGCCCTTTCAATTTTAGAAGAACATAAAGGCAATTTCCCAACAGAATCGAGAGACTTAGAAGAATGCATTGGCGCTTATCTTGCAGAAGATTTAATCGCTGACCGAGACTTCCCTCCTTTTGATAGAGTTACAATGGACGGTATTGCTATCGTTTACAACACTTTTGAAAATGGAAAACGAGTATTTCCTATTGAATCTGTTGCAGCTGCCGGAACTCCACAACTTACTTTAAATGACACTCAGAATTGTATTGAAGTAATGACTGGCGCAATCATGCCTAACGGAGTTGACACCGTAATTCGCTATGAAGATTTAGAGCTTACAGAAGGTTCTGCTACCATAAATCTAGATGCTTTGCGTCATAAACAGAATGTTCATTTCAAAGGAATTGACATTGCTCAAAGTACAGTTATCGTTTCAAAAGGAAAACAATTATCAAGCGCTGAAATTAATATTGCTGCTGCAGTTGGGAAGGCTAAACTAGAAGTTCGACAAATGCCGAAAGTAGTTATTTTTTCTACTGGGGATGAGTTAGTACCCGTGCATGAAACTCCTGAATTACATCAGATAAGAAGGTCTAATATCTACGGAATTCAAGCCACATTAAAAGAATGGGGAGTTTCAGCTAAACTTGAACATTTGGCAGATGACAAAGAAGAAATGTTAGCAACTATTTCAGAATTGCTTAAAGAATACGACCTCTTTATTTTTACTGGCGGCGTATCTAAAGGGAAGTTTGATTACCTACCTGATGTGCTCGAAGAACTTAAAGTTACCAAGCACTTTCATAAAATTCAGCAACGCCCAGGAAAGCCTTTTTGGTTTGGAAGTAATACCGAAGGAAAAAAGATTTTTGCCCTTCCGGGTAATCCTGTTTCTTCTTTTGTATGCGTTTACATGTATTTGCAGTTTTGGCTGCAAAAATCATTAGGCATTACGCGAGAAGTCCTTCATGTAAAACTCAAAAACGATGTTGAATTTAAACCAGACTTGGTTTATTTCTTAGAAGCAGCCATAGAAAGTACACTTGATGGAACCTTAGTCGCAGAAGCAATAAAAGGAAACGGTTCAGGAGATTTCGCTAATCTCGTAAAAACTGATGGTTTTTTGATATTACCGCAAAATAAAAGCCAATTTTTTGAGAATGAGGTGTATCCTTTCGTATCTTATCGATCGAAATGGTAATTCCCTTCAATGGAAATCACAAAGACTAGTTGTTGTAAAACAAAATTATATGCTCCTAAAAAAGTAGAAGCTGCTAATGGCTCCATGTCATTTCTTTCCACTATTTTGTTGATACTTATTCCGAAGTGCCCTTTATGTTTGACGGCATATATGAGCGCTATGGTACTTTTCTTCGATATTGAATACGCTACATTGGTTCCTGTTCTTTTGCATACCAAGCCCATAATGGGACTTTTGATTATCACCATGATTCTGTTGAATAGAAAAGATAAAAGAACACTAATAGCGTTGGCCATTGCAGGTTTAGCATTGACTATGTTAATTCTTAAAACCTATTTCGGAACTGCACTTTTTATGCCTGATTGGATTATCTATATCGCCTTTATCTTTGCGATATGGTATAACGGTAACTTCCAGTATTTTTATAATTTCATAAGATCTAGGAAGAGAGAAACGGTTTCTATCAAGTAAGCTTATCTTTGAATTCTTGGCACAAATAACAAATCATTTACTATTTAACGGATTAACAAATGAGCTCAAATAACAAAAGAGATTTCCTCACGAATCAATTTCCTGAACTAATAAAAACATTAAGCTCAGATACCAAAGCCAATTTCGGACTTATGACACCGCAACATATGGTTGAACATTTGATAGGTGCTTTAGGTAGCGCCGTAACTAAATATGAAGGCGAACGTGAAAATCCTCCTTCCAAGGGGCAATTGGGCATGCAGCAATTCATTAAAAGTGGTTCTGTAATAACCCACAAACCAAGTGATAAAACATCCGCAGACTTACCTGCTTTGAAGTATACTTCATTAGAAGAAGCGATTTCAAATGTACCTGGTGCGGTTCAAAAATATTATGCATTTCAAGATGACAATCCTGATTATGTGCCTTACGCATCTTTCATGGGAGAGGTTGCTCATGAAGATTTAGAGTTCTTTCATTACATGCATATAAAATACCACTTGTGGCAATTTAGCTTGTTGGAGCAGTATCCTTGAGATTAAATTTCCTTGGTAATTCTAAAACTCTAGTTGCAGTCCGTTAACTAATAGTACTCGAATACCAACTACTAAAACCAAAATAGCGGTAACTACTTTAATACCATTTCCGGTAAGTTTACTGAGGCTTAAACGTATTCCTATTTGTCCTCCGATAAATACGGCAACGATTAAACCGATACCTTCCATCCATGGGAATTCAAAAGCATCTTTGGTCAATAAGCCGCCAATACTAGAAATAGAATTTACTAGAATAAAAAAGCTTGCAAGCGCAGCAATTTTTATAGACTTATCCCATTTCATATGATTGAGAATAGGAGCTAAAAAGATACCTCCACCAATACCTACAAGTCCCGACAATAAACCAATTCCAGCACCAAGTGCATACGTTACCCAAACCGGGTAATTTGAACTTATTTCTTCAGATTTCTTAGCCCGAACCGTTTGATAAATTAATGCTAGCGATGAAATTATCAACGCACCTCCAAGAATCATAAAAAAAGTGCTTTCTGAAAGTCGAAAGCGTGCGCCAAGAAAAGCCATAGGAATACTTGCAATGACAAATGGCAAGAACTTTTTAAAATCGAGATGTCCTTTTTTCCAATAAAGGTAACTGCTTCCTGAAACAACAACAAGATTACAAATCAAAGCGGTACTACGAATTGCAAAGAAGCTTACAAAAACCAAGGCCAAAAGTGCCAAATAGCTAGAACCACCACCAAAACCGACAGACGAATATAGAGTAGCAATGACCAAAAAGCCACCCATCAATACTAAAAGTTCAGGAACAGTTAAGAGCATGTAGCTAGATACTGGTTTATACCACCTAAAATACTAAAAAGAGAACTTTCTGGATGCTGTTCGCGCAGTTGCTTTAAGGCCGTCTCACTTCGCTTTCCTGACTGACATAATAAATACACAGGGAGCGAAAAATTAATTTTTTCCATTTTACTTTCCAATGAATCTAGAGGAATATGGATGGAATTTGGAAGATGATAATCCTCATACTCCTCAATCGTCCGAACATCAATAATTTGAGCATTATCAGTCAAAAGATTCGATAATTCTTCTGCTTTAATAGTTGGAGTAATTTCACAAGGGTCATTCCATTCGTAAAAATCTTGGAGCTTTTTAATTTCAAGATTCTCAGTCTGAAGTTTGAATTTTATCTTTTGATAAGATTGATGTAGTCCATCAAAAATCAAAAGCTTCCCAGAGAGCACTTCTCCTATTTCTGTTATCACCTTAGTAGCTTCTAAAGCTTGCAGATTTCCTATGATTCCAGGGATAATTCCAAGAACCCCATGCTCATTGCAATTCGGAACTTCATTTTCATTAGGCATGTTCGGAAAAAGACAACGATAAGTTGGACCGCCTTCATAATTAAAAACACTTACTTGACCTTCATAACCATGTAAGGCACCATAAATAAAAGGCTTTTTTAAAATAACGCAAGCATCATTTACTAAATACCGCGTTGGAAAGTTATCAGAAGCATCTACCACAACATCATACGCAGCTATCGTTTTTAGGGCATTTTTAGTAGTCAACAAAGTATTGTACACTATTACTTTTGTGTCAGTGTTCTGAGCTTTTAATTTTGCCAAAGCTGAAATGACTTTCGATTGTCCGATATCACTTTCGCCGTAAAGCACTTGACGGTGTAAATTGGTAATTGAGACGGTATCATTATCCATAATACCAATGGTACCAAGGCCCATAGCATTTAGATACGTCAAAACAGGAACGCCTAGCCCGCCAGCGCCGATGACCAAAACTTTGGCATCAGCCAGCTTTTTTTGACCTTCCGAGCCGAAACCCTTTAGCGTGGTTTGTCTTCTATAGCGTTCTTGATTCATTTGTCTAATATAGTAAAAAGCTCAACCTTCCTCGCTCCAGAAATAGAGAAGAATCCATTGGTTTAGATTTTACCAATCGAAAATCCTCTCTAATTTGATAACTTAGTACTATGGGGCAAACTCTTAAAAATGATACACTAGAAATTCAGATTGATTTTCCACTCGAGAATTATAATTTTTCTCGTTTTGATTGGACCGGAAAAATTACGTGTGTGAAGTTTAAAAACCTACCAGTAACAAGTTTGGAAGACCCGAGTTGCAAAAATGAAGACCTGCTTGGCAAAGGGTTTTATAATGAATTCGGAATCGATACTCCCTTAGGTTTTGAAGAGGCCAAAATTGGTGAATGGTTTCATAAAATAGGCGTAGGACTATTAAAAAAAGAAGATGCGCATTACGCCTGTAACAAACCCTATGAAATTAAACCCGCTAAATTTCAAATTAGCACCGATCTAAATCGTGTTATTATCACATGCTTTTCTAGTCATCTCAATGGCTATTCATATGAATTACGAAAAGAGATTGAACTACATGCCGCTAGCTTTAGCATCAAATACTATTTAAAAAATACTGGCAAAAAAATAATACGCACGAATGAATACACACATAATTTTACTGCTATAAATAATGACTGTATAGGAGAAAATTACAGCTTACATTTTCCTTTCGACTTAAAGCCCAAGTTGTTTGGAGAGACGGTTAATTCTGAGTTAGCTGTTGGTATTGGAAAAAATGAAATTAATTTTAATAGTGGCCCCAAAGAACAATTCTTCTTTAGCAACCTTAGCGGCGGAGAAACCGTCAGAGCAACATGGGAATTAAGACACCTAAAAAGCAAAATAGGAATCAGAGAACGTACCGATTTTCAAACCAATACCGTAAATCTTTGGGGATGGAAACATGTGATTAGCCCCGAGTTATTTTTAGAGCTCAATATAGCACCTAACGAATCAAAAGAATGGCTTCGTAGTTATGAGTTATTTCATATTTAAAAAAGAAAAACGGCCGATCGAATACCCTTAGCCTAAGCTAATTTCTCAAGTGCTTCTTTGTACTCTGCTTCAGAATTAGCATTCAAAAGCACACTTTCATTCTTTGGAAAAACCAACTTAGTATTAGAATTAATTAAAAATTTACGAGGACAACTCCCATGTCCAGCTTTCAGATAGGAAAGCGATTCAACAAAGGAATGAGGCTCCCAAATCGCACATAATGGTTCTGGCAAGGGGTTTTCTTTTAAAGCAAAAGCAGTTGCTTGTTTAGTGTTATCACGTTGAAAGATCAATTCTTTTAAAGCTTCTAAATCCATCAAAGGAAGGTCACAAGCTAAAACTAACCATGCCGCTTCTGGGTGCTGTTTATGGGCAGATAATAATCCGTTGTACGGCCCTTTAAATTCATTCAAATCTACAATCGTTTGCATTCTCTCTGGCAACGCTTCTTCTTGCTCTTTACGCAAACTAATAAAAGTGTCATCACAAACTTGATGCAACAAGTCGTATAAATATTCACGTTGCGCAACGCCGTGATATGCTATCAATGCCTTGTCCGTTCCCATGCGGGTACTTTTTCCTCCAGATAAAACGAGCCCGTATAACTTAGCGATTGAAGTCATGCTGCCCTCCTGTTTTTTGTTCTAATTGTATTTCAGAAATTTTAATATCATGCGAAAGTGCTTTGCACATGTCATAGATCGTCAGTGCACTCACCGAAACGCCTGTTAAAGCTTCCATTTCAACGCCCGTTTGTTCGTTACACTTCACCTTACACCTAATCTGTAAGGCACCCTCAATCGGAGTAATATCTATTTGTATTTTAGAAAGATTAATCTGATGACAAAGCGGAATCAATTCTGCAGTTTTCTTTACCGCTTGAATTCCTGCAATTACTGCAGTTTGAATAATACTTCCTTTATGACCTAAAAAATCTTGAGCGGCTAGCGTCTTAAAAACATCGGTAGGAAATAAAACCTTTCCTGAGGCTATAGCTGTTCTTACAGTAGATTTCTTATTTGACACGTCAACCATTGAAGCCTTACCAGCTTCATCTATATGCGAAAGTTCTTTTGCCATTTTTGTTTATCAAAGATTAAAACTTTGTATCCCTTTGAAGTTCGAAGATACGGCAAAAAAAAATTGAACTAGTAGAATAATTCTTTTTGAAAACGGCTTATTTTCTTACGCTAAACCGCAAAT
The DNA here is from genome assembly GCA_938029725.1 of uncultured Flavobacteriaceae bacterium. Classification (GTDB taxonomy): domain Bacteria; phylum Bacteroidota; class Bacteroidia; order Flavobacteriales; family Flavobacteriaceae; genus Maribacter_C. The sequence goes on along the minus strand of CALHGE010000009.1, from coordinate 48,153 downwards.
TTAACATGATTTTAAGAACACTTTTTTGTAATATTGAGCAGACTAAAAAAAGATAATATGAAATCAAAAATTTTACTCAGTTGCAGCATTGCTTTGCTATGCGGTAGTATTCTTATCGGTCAGATGACCAAAATAGCTTCTGTAGAAGGCATCACAGAGTATCGTATGGATAATGGCTTGCGAGTGTTGTTATTTCCTGACAATTCATCTCAGACCATTACAGTTAATATAACCTACTTAGTAGGTTCACGTCATGAAGGCTATGGAGAAAAAGGAATGGCACACCTTTTAGAGCATCTTGTTTTTAAAGGAACTCCAAACCACCCAGACATCCCAAAAGAATTAAGTTCTCATGGCGCAAGACCAAATGGTACCACCTACTATGATCGCACCAACTATTTTGAGACCTTTAATGCTACGGAAGAAAATTTAGATTGGGCTTTAGATTTAGAGGCTGATCGAATGGTCAATTCATATATTGCCAAAAAAGATTTAGACTCTGAATTTAGCGTAGTACGAAATGAGTTTGAAAGCGGAGAGAATGATCCGACTCGGGTTTTGATGCAAAAAGTTATCGATGCTGCTTATTTATGGCATAATTACGGTAATTCTACTATTGGTAATCGTTCAGATATTGAAAGAGTACCTATTGAAAATCTAAAAGCTTTTTACAAAAAATTCTATCGACCAGACAATGCCGTATTAATGGTTACAGGAAAGCTTGAAGTAGAAAAAACTTTAAAGCTCATCACTGAAAAATTTGGAAAAATAACCAAACCAACTGCAGCCCTACCTAGTTTGTATACTGAGGAACCGGCTCAAGATGGCGAAAAAATGGTTAGCGTCAACCGCGTTGGCGACCTACAGTTGGTGACCGCATTATATCACACTCCCTCTGGATCTGATGAAGATTATGCAGCGGTATCTGTATTAGAAAACATTCTTACAGCAGAACCATCAGGGCGGCTTTACAAGGCACTCGTTGAAACTCAAAAAGCAGCTTCTATATGGTCGTATATTCCTTTCACCAAAGAACCTGGGTTTCTTTATATGAATGCAGATGTTCCTTCAGATAAGGATGCAGATGAGGTATACAATACGCTCCGTTCCGCTTTAGACCAATTAAAAGATACTCCTATTACGGAAGAGGAATTAAACCGAGCGAAATCGAACATAGCCAAACAGGTTGATCAAGTCATGAGAAACTCAGCTTACTTGGGTACTTTTTTGAGCGAATATATAGGCGCAGGAGACTGGAGATTGGCATTTATAGATCGTGATCGTGTTGAAAAAATGACCCTTGAAAAAGTTAACGCTGCCCTAGAAAAGTATATCATACCTACCAATCGTACTATGGGAAGGTTCTATCCTACCAACAACCCAGCAAGAGTAGAGATTCCGCACACCAAAGGTTTGGAAAAACTTGTAGCGAACTACAAAGGAAAAGAAGCCATGGGTGTTGGAGAAGCTTTTGATGTTGATTACGATGCTATTAAAGGCAGGTTAAAAAAAGGTAAGCTAGCCAACGGTATCAATTATGGTTTTATTGAAAAAAGCAACCGTGGAAATACGGTAAGCCTCTCCTTTAGTGGTCGCAATGGCGATGTGAAAAGTCTAAGCAATAAAGGAGTGATTCCATCATTCACAGCTAAGATGCTCAATAAAGGTACTGCTACAAAGTCAAGACAGCAGATTGAAGATGAACTGTCGAAATTAAAGACCTCATTAGGTTTCAGGGGAGTAAATGGTAATATCTACGCTAATATTAGTACTACGGAAGAAAATTTAATGCCTGCGTTAGTACTTATGTCTGATATTTTTAAAAACCCAGTTTTTGATGCTGCTGAGCTGGAAAAATTAAAAACAGAAGAATTGGCAAGTATAGAGAGTTACAAAAATGAACCTCAATTTATCGCATCGAATAGAGTTTCAAAAATAAATAACGACTACCCAAAAGGCCACCCTAACTATGACATGACATTAGATGAAAAGGCTGAGGCTATTAAGAACCTCAGTACTGATGATCTTAAAAAATTCTATACAGAGTTTTATGGTTTGGGAAAATCTATTCTTATAAGTATTGGCAATGTCAAATCAGCTGAGGTCATGGCCTTTATGGATCAAGAGTTTAGCGATTTCAATAGCAAGAACGCATACGAACAAATCGCAAGACCCTACGCCGCAAATAAGGCTATAAATGAGGATATCATTACACCAGACAAGCAAAATGCGATGACTTTTGGAAATCTAAGCATTAAAATGAGTCAGTACGATGATGATTATGCTGCCATGAATATCGCTGGAACTATTCTTGGTGGAGGATTTCTTAATTCGAGAATTGCTGATCGTTTACGTCAGAAAGATGGTGTAAGCTATGGAGCGGGTGCTGGTTTTAATGGTGATGGAAATAAAACAGATCAGAATTCAAGCATGTACCTCTATGCAATATACAACCCCACCAATTATGATAAAATTCAATTAGGGTTCAAAGAAGAGATCGATCGATTTGTTAAAGAGGGCATCACCGAGGAAGAATTGACTAATGCTGTCAATGGCTGGATTCAAGCACAAAATGTTTCACGGGCTAAAGACAATGAACTTTCTAGTGTGATCAACAATAATATTTTCTATGATCGCGATCTTGATTTTCAAAAATCTCTTGAAGAGAAAGTTTCAAAACTTAGTCTAAAGCAGGTGAATGCGGCTATAAAAAAACATCTACAGTCTTTTGAAAAATGGACTATTGTTAATGCCGGAGACTTTAAGAAGGAATAATACACCTTCACTACTTAGTACAAAACCCGAAGCAAATAAATTGCTTCGGGTTTTATTTTTCAATCACTTACTTTATATACTTCACTAGCAATGCGTAAGACATTAGCTCAAAGCAAATTCCACCGCTTTTTCGGCGTGAATTTTAGTAGTATCAAATGTCGGAATAGAAACATCAGCGGCCTGAATTAACATAGGTATCTCCGTACAACCCAAAATTACCCCTTCAGCACCATTTTTAATAGCCTCGTATATTATTCGAATATAATGCCCTCGTGATCCTGCATTTATTTCACCGAGAACCAATTCTTCATAAATAACATTGTGTACAATTTCTCTGTCTTCTTCATTTGGAATCAAGACCTCTATACCAAAATCATTGCTGAGAATATTCTTATAAAAATCTCTTTCCATTGTAAATTTAGTACCGAGCAAAAGTACCTTACCGATACCCGCTTTTTTTATTTCTTCCCCGGTAGCCTCTGCAATATGAAGCAATGGCAAGTTTACGTTTTTCGTAATTGCATCACTACACAAATGCATGGTATTCGCGCAAATAATCAGTACTTCAGCTTTTGCATTTTTTAAATTAGTAGCTGCTTCGATCATTTTTTCGTCTAGCGCGTTCCAATCGTTTTCAGTTTGCAATTGATGTATTGCAGAGAAGTCAACCGATTCCATAATACATTTAGCGGAATGAAAACCACCTAGAATATCGCGTACTTTTTGGTTAATGATTTTATAATAGATTTGAGTTGACTCCCAACTCATGCCACCGATCAATCCTATTTTTTTCATAGTATACTCTTATGGATGCGCAGATACCCAAACCGTTTTGTTTTCAAACATCTCCTTTTTCCAAATAGGAACAGTCTCTTTTAATGTATCTATAAGATAGCGACAAGCTTCAAAACAGGCGTCACGATGAGCAGATGATGCGCCCACCACCACTACAGGGGCTTCCACTTCTTTGAGCCCTACGGCATGACGAATGATTACTTTGTTTAAACTCCATTTTTTCATGGCATCTGAAGCAATCTTATCCATTTCTTTGACAGCCATTTTTTTATAGGTCTCAAATTCCAAGGAAACCACTTCCTCACCTTGTGTAAATTCGCGCACCGTACCTATAAAAACACAAATACCTCCGCTCTGTGCATCGGAAAGTTCCGTGAACACTTGGGAGGTATCTATTATATCTACTATTTCAATTATTTTTTTATCCACCACTTACAGGGGGAATAATGGCTATTTCATCATTCCGGTTTAAAGGTACATCATCCGAGGCATACTCACTATTTACTGCGACAGCCAAAGAGCTTAAATTACGAAACTCAGGGTAGGTATCAGAAATCATCTTTTTCAATTCTGAAACCGAGCTTGGTATTATATCTGTTTCTAAAAACTGTAGTTGTGATTTACCAACAATATCCTTAGCAATTCCAAAAAGCAAGACTTCCATATGCTATCCGAGTATTGGTTTTGCTGCCATATTAGTAGCAAAAGGCTGCTTATATATACGATTTCCAGTGGCTTTTTTGATAGCAATTGCAACCGCAGCTCCTGCTGGTGGCAATGCTGGCTCTCCTAACCCTGTCGGACTTATCGTATTTTTCACAAAATGTGTTTCCACAATAGGTGTTTCGTTCATTCGAATCAAACGATAGGAATCATAATTATTACTTGTAGGCATTCCTTTTTCAAAAGCAAAATCGCCATACATAGAGTGGCCCATACCATCTATAGCACCACCCTCAATTTGATTTTTAGCACCTAAGGGGTTCACAACAATTCCGCAATCTACTGCCACCGTAATTCTTTTAACCACCGGCTGGTTGCCTTCCATAACCACATCGGCAACCTCAGCTACATGCGTGTTATGGCAATAGTAAGCGCAAATTCCTTGGAATACGCCCTCCTTAGGTTTTCTGTATCCTGACTTTTCAACCGCCAGCTTTAATACATCTTGTAAACGTTCAGCAGAATACTGGATGCGATCATCGGTTGAGCCTTTTACTTTTTCAAGCATATCTAACCGCATCTGTACAGGGTCCTTTCCTAAGACCTCAGCTAGCTCATCTATAAAACTTTGCTCGGCAAATGAAAGGAAATTTGTATAGGGAGCTCTCCATGCTCCAGTAGTAATATTACTGTCATACTTGGCTACATCTACCTGATAATTCTCAATCGCTCCAGCAGGGAAGAAATTCGGTATCAACCCGTACATATTACTACCTACAGCAGCTTCTTTTAAGTGGTATCCGGTAAGTTCACCATCTTTGATTGAAGCAGCTATACGGTACTTAATTGCTGGGCGATACACCCCTGTCGTCATATCATCTTCACGTGTAGAAACCATTTTTACCGGCTTCCGAATCTTATCTGAAATTTCGGCAGCTTCATAAACGAAATCTCCATAAAGTCGTCTTCCGAAACCTCCACCCATGCGGGTCATTTCTAATCGAATGTCTTTTTCATCCCTACCTAATAATGCTGCAACAGTACTCGCCGCAGAGGCTGGAGTTTGAACCGGACCTACCAAATGTATTTTTGAATCAGTAACATTTGCATAGAAGTTCATCGGTTCCATACAATTATGAGGCAAGAAAGGTGACTCATAGGTTTGCTCTACAATTTTATCAGCCTGTTTGAATGCAGTCTTAACATCTCCATCTTTTCTAAGATTGGTAAAATCTTTGCCGTCAAGTAAATCAACTAATATCTTATCGTGAGCTTCTGTACTTTCAAGTGGCGTACCATCGCTCCATTGTGCTTTCAACGCTTTTTTACCTTTAATGGCGGCCCAAGTATTTTCCGCAATAACGACTACCTTTTCACTAAGTGCTAAACGCACAGACCAATCTACTTGTTCTTTACCCATCAGTTTAATGGCCTTCTCTCCTATTTTTACAACATCAATCACCCCAGAAACTGCTCTGGCATCGGTATCATCAAAAGACTCTAAAACTTGTCCGAAAGCTGGCGGACGCAATACAGAAGCATATACCATGCCTTCAGCTTTATAATCTAATCCAAACAGCGGCTTTCCAGTAATAATTTTATCAATATCGACATTACCGACATCCGTACCAATCAAGGTATACTCTTTCGGATCTTTTAGTGCTATAGTTTCCTCTGGCGCTTCCTCACCTTCTGCTAGTGCAGCAATCTTAGCTGCTCTTTCACCTTCTAAAATGGCGGCTTCATTGGCAACATCACCGTACCCAAGGCTTTCTCCTTTAGCATTGGTAATAAACCCTTGTTTCGCCGAACATTCAGAGGCATCAACCCCCCATTTGGCTGCTGCGGCATTCACCAACATTTGACGTGCGGTAGCTCCAGTTTGACGTAAGGCATCCCATCCGAAACGAATGGATTGACTACCTCCAGCTACCTGACGCACGTAATTTTGAGTATCTAAAACTCCTTGAACCACATTCACATTTTCCCAAGGCACATCAAGTTCCTCGGCAATAATCATGGGCATAGAAGTTTTTACACCTTGTCCAATTTCTGGATTCGGTGAAAATATAGTTACCATACCTTCATCAGAAATCTTGATAAAAGCATTAAAGTCGTTATAGTTGAGTTTTGAAATATCGATTGGCATTTTCACAGTGTCTTTACAGGCTGTAAAAAAATTAAAACCGATAAGCATTCCGCCACTCGCAAGTGAAGAAGTTCTTAAAAAAGACCTTCTGCTAAATTTCGTTGATAATATAGTTGACATGATTTTCGATTTTTAGGTTAGGCTATTTTTTTCTCAGCAGCCATCGCAACGGCATTCTCAATACGGTTGTAAGAGGCACATCGACAAATGTTACCGTGCATCGCATTCCTAATTTCTTGTTTTGAAGGGTTCGGGTTCTTATCTAAAAAAGCAGAGGCTGTCATAATCTGACCCGCTTGGCAATACCCACATTGCGGAACGTCAATCGCTTTCCACGCTTCCTGAACTGGATGCGAACCGTCATCTGACAAGCCTTCAATCGTTGTGATTTCTTTGCCGTCTAGTTGCGAAATTTGAAGCTGACAACTACGCGCTGCGTTACCATCAATATGAACGGTACATGCTCCGCATTGTCCTATTCCACATCCAAATTTGGTTCCAACCATATTCAATTGGTCACGCAGTGCCCAAAGTAAGGGTGTGTCTTCAGCAGCCTCAATAGATTGAGAACTACCATTAATTTTTAAGTTGTACGTTGGCATTTTCTTGAGTGTTGGGTTCGTTAATTTTATAAATACTATTCCGTATAGCGGAAGAAAAGTTCCATTAAAAACAAAAGCTCCTGCAAAACGCAAGAGCTTCTAAATTACAAAAAAATAAGTTCCTTCTATTTTTTGGACCGGCTTTTTTAACCTTTATTTAAGTTAAATGTGCCTTACTACCCTTACTTGACGAGACTAGATTTGTACTTTCATGACTATTCTTTTAAATTCACGATTTTAGCCTCTTCTGGTTGATTGAAAAAACCAGCTGATTGCGGAGTTTCACTAAGCCTGACATTTTCAAAATTTAAAGGTTCTCTAGCGTCTTTAATAGTTCTACCCTCATAGTCATGCCATGTTAGCGATTTTGGAAGTTTTAAGCCATTTACATCCATCCAATCATGGTAGCGAATCCATTTTACTTTATCTGATTTCTCACCACTTTTAAAGGTTACCGTATAGCCCAACCATTCCATCTGAAAGGTCTCAGAATTATAGTGAATAAAATATTCGTCATTTGCTGATAAACCTACCCCATCGTTATAGCTAATACGAAAACCAGGATATGAAACGCCTTCAAACTCTAAAGCTTCCGTTTCTTCGTAATTAATTCCGTTATCAGAAAGAACAAAAGGCATCGCATAGAAATAGAACATAAGGTTATGGTAAAAAACCGCATCACCTTTGTAGGTCTTATTCTCATCTAGCAACCAAATATCAGCTCCGTTCGAACCCATCGAAATAGCAGTCATTTCAATTTTCTCATTTCTAGAATACAAATCAATAGTATGCTTTTCTGTAGTATTTGGTTTTGGAATCTCAAAAGAAATTACCCTTTGTTTTTTCCACACTGGCAACCCACCATGCGCTTCAAAAATTTCACTTAAGGCTTCGGGGTACTTTGAATCATCAACATTAACAGCTACTTCTTGAACTGTATCCTCAATTTTAATTTCTTTAGGGGTTTCTTTGCAAGACAACATCGTGATGCCAAAAAGTAATATCAGTATTAATTTCATGTTCGCTTTTTTTTAGGTTACCCCTTTGGTCGTAGCTTTAGTAATTAAATTACTTTTGCAGTGATGAATGAATTTAAGGAAATTAGTAGTCTTCAAAATTCTTTGGTAAAAAAGGTTTTGGTATTAAAGGAAAAATCCCGTGAACGGAAAAAGGAAGGCCTATTTATTTTAGAGGGAAAGCTTGAATTAGAATTGGCTGTAAAAGGGGCGTACACAATTCAGACTTTATTCTTTTATGATGCTATTATTTCACCAACGGAAGTTGCAAACAGCATTAAGGCATTACAAACGCAACCTGAAGTAATTTCAGTTTCTAAAGAAGTGTATCAAAAGATAGCCTACCGAGAAACTACGGAAGGTGTATTAGCCATCGTCAAATCAAAATCACATCAGCTAAAAGAACTCCAATTCAAAACTAAAAAACCACTAATACTAGTCGCTGAAGCTCCTGAAAAGCCGGGAAATATCGGCGCACTTTTACGAACTGCAGATGCTGCAAATTTAGATGCGGTAATTATAGCAAACCCCAAAGGAGACTTATACAACCCCAATGTAATTCGTTCAAGTGTAGGTTGCGTTTTTACCAATCAAATTGCCTCCGCAAGCACAGCAGAGGTGATTGACTTTCTCAAAGAAAATAACATTGATATCTATTGTGCTGCCCTTTCTGCATCAGAAAATTACACCGCAATAGATTTCAATAAAGCATCAGCAATCATAGTAGGAACAGAATCTACTGGTCTTTCTGATGAATGGCTTGGCAATTCGACTCAAAATATTGTGATACCGATGCGCGGAGAAATAGATTCGATGAATGTATCGGTATCTGCAGCAATCCTTATCTTTGAAGCCGTTCGTCAACGACATTTGTAGTTCGAATTTCAAAGTTTCAACTTCGCTTTTGAAAATCGTAAACTTGAAATCAAAGCAACTTTAAATTGTCTTTATTAAACCCTAAATACCAACTCATTTGAATATCTTGTTTTATATAATTATCGCTATTCTTGTACTCCAGTTCTTAGTAGAAACCGTTTTAGACTACCTAAACGCAAAACAATATGGCGATCCTATACCCAAAGAGCTAGAAGATGTTTTTGACTCTGATGAATATAAAAAATCTCAAGAATACCAAAAAACGAATTATCGTTTTGGATTATGGAGTTCCGCCTTCTCGCTTGTACTAACCTTGGTTTTTTTGGTTTTCGGGGGCTTTGAATGGGCAGACCTCATGGCCAGGAGTTTTAGCAGCAACGAAATAGCAATTACCTTACTGTTCTTCGGAATAATTACCATTGGAAGCGATATACTTTCCACACCTTTTTCCTATTACCAAACCTTTGTAATTGAAGAGCGCTTCGGCTTTAACAAAAGCACTGAAAAACTTTTTTTCATAGACAAGCTAAAAGGGTGGGGCATGATGGCGATACTTGGCGGAGGAGTTATCACCTTAGCACTCTGGTTCTACCAATGGGCAGGAGCTTACTTCTGGATATACCTATGGATCTTAGTTACCGTTATTATTGTTTTCATGAACCTGTTTTACAGCAAATTGATTGTTCCGCTATTCAACAAACAAACTCCACTGGCAGAAGGAAGCCTTAAAAGTAAAATTGAGAACTACGCTTCAAAAGTTGGATTTGAGCTGAAAAATATTTTTGTTATCGATGGCTCTAAAAGATCTACCAAAGCAAATGCCTATTTTTCAGGTTTTGGAAACGAAAAGAGAGTTACCCTTTATGACACGCTAATAAAAGACTTAAATGAGGAAGAAATTGTTGCGGTGCTTGCGCACGAAGTCGGCCATTATAAACGTAAACATATCATCTTTAATTTAACGGCTTCCATATTGATACTTGGGTTTACACTATTTATTTTATCCCTATTTATAAATACCCCTCAAGTAGCTACGGCTATTGGTGTTTCGCAACCCAGTTTTCATGCAGCGCTTATTGGTTTTGGCATCTTATACAGTCCAATATCTGAGTTGACCTCTTTAGTTATGAATTTCCTATCTAGAAAATTCGAATATCAGGCTGATGATTATGCGAAAAATACTTTTGAAGCTATGCCTTTGATAACATCCCTAAAAAAACTTTCAAAAAATAGCTTGAGCAACTTAACACCCCATCCTGCTTACGTTTTTATGCATTATTCTCATCCTCCGCTCATTCAACGGATAAAAAACCTTCTGGCGTAACTTTTGTTGTTTAGTAGCTGAGATTGTCCTATTTTTAATATATAATGACGCAGGATGCCATAGAAAAAGAGAATAAGGAAATTGCCAAGCAATACAAAGAGTTGCTTCGCATCAGCTATCAGACTTTATCTGATGAGGACAAGGTATTAATACGTACTGCTTTTGAAGTTGCCGTCGATGCGCATAAAGACCAGCGCAGAAAATCAGGAGAAGCTTATATCTTTCATCCAATTGCAGTTGCTAAAATTGTAGCTTCTGAAATCGGCCTTGATGCCACTTCAATCGCTTCAGCACTTCTGCACGATGTCGTAGAAGATACCGAATACACCTTAGATGATATCGATCGCATGTTTGGTGAAACCGTAGCACGAATTGTAGATGGACTCACCAAAATCGGAGGCTTAAAAAAGGACATGGGTACTTCGCAACAAGCGGAGAATTTTAGAAAAATGTTACTTACACTGCACGATGATATTCGCGTAATTATCATCAAGATTGCAGATCGCTACCACAATATGCTCACCATGGATTCTATGCCTGAGCACAAACAGGTGAAAATCGCATCCGAAACCTTATATATCTATGCTCCTTTAGCCCATAGAATTGGACTCTACAATATTAAAACAGAACTAGAAGATCTTAGTTTAAAATATACAGAACCAGAGGTTTATAACGATATTTATGATAAAATCGAAGACTCAAAAGAAGAGCAACAAGCGTATATCGATTCGTTTTCAGGAGTCATAGATAAATCACTCACTAAAGAAAAGCTCAATTATACGATTAAGGGAAGAATGAAATCTATCTTTTCTATTCGTAAAAAAATGAAAACCCAAAATGTATCGTTCAATGAGATATACGATAAATTTGCCATCCGTATTATATATAACTCTGATGAAGAAAATGAAAAGTTTATAGCTTGGAAGATTTACTCTATAGTCACCGATCATTTCACTCCTAACCCCGTACGATTAAGAGATTGGATTTCCTCTCCGAAATCTACAGGTTATGAGGCGCTGCATATAACGGTTATGGGGCCAAAGGGCAGATGGGTTGAAGTTCAAATACGCAGTGAACGAATGCATGAAATTGCCGAAAAAGGGTATGCCGCACATTTCAAATATAAACACGGCGATCAAAAAGAGCAAGGAATAGACATTTGGCTGAATAAACTACAAGAGGTTTTAGAAAGTTCAACGACCAACGCAGTTGATTTTGTAGAGGAATTTAAACTAAATCTTTATTCGAAAGAAATCTTTGTTTTTACACCAAATGGAGAATTAAAATCTCTTCCTAAAGGAGCAACTCCTTTAGATTTTGCTTTTAATATTCATACCGAGGTTGGTATGCGGACTAGAGGAGCCAAAGTGAATGGAAAACTGGTGCCTTTAAACACCACTTTACATAGTGGTGATCAGCTAGAAATTATCACCTCAGAACAAGCTAAACCCAATCAAAACTGGCTAGACTATGCTACAACAGCCCGGGCTAGAGCGAAGATAAAATCGTCTCTACGAGAAGAAAAGAAAGCTGTTGGTCTTGAAGGTAAAGAGGTTCTTCGCAGGAAATTGAAATCGCAAAAAATAAGCCTTAACGAGGACTCCATCAATAAAATGGTTGTTTTCTTTAAACTTAAAACAAGTTTAGATCTCTTTTACCGAGTAGGAATCGGTGCAATTGACAACCTGATGATTAAAGACTTTGCATCTTCTTACAGCAACGCTTTTATTAGTTTCTTTAAAAATAAGATTCGTAGAAGCCCAATTCCAGAGGATATTGACAAAGATGAGATCACTTCCAAATATGACCTGCTAGTTTTTGGTAAGGAAGAGGAAAAACTCGATTACAAATTATCACAATGTTGCAATCCTATACCAGGTGATGAAGTATTTGGGTTCGTAAGTGTTAATGAGGGAATTAAAGTTCATAAAAAGAATTGTCCGAATGCGATTTCCTTGCAAGCGCACTATGCATATCGCATAATGCCGGCCAAATGGATCGATTCTTCACAGGAAGAGTTCAAATCAGAAATCAAACTTACCGGCATTGACAATCTAGGTCTTATCAATAACATTACCGAAATGATATCAGGTAATATGCATGTAAATATGCGGAACATTAACTTCTCTACAGACGGGGGCACATTTAAAGGAAGTATTACTGTGGTGGTTAAAAACAAATCTATCCTTAAAAAGTTGATGGATAATTTAAAGCAAATTGATGGTATTGATAAAGTAATTAGAATTTAATAGATTTAAGTTTCAAGATGTATTCAAAAAATTGATTGCAACACCTTACGCCTTTAACCTAGTTTTTATAGAAGTTGGCGAACTAATATTTCTGTAAACAACTACTGAATACGGTCACCTTTCTCAAATCTAACCTTCAAACAAAACGACCATAGTGCCTTTTCTTTAGCCTAATTTTTAATCGTGATTTTATTTGTTCACTTTATGTTGATAAAACACGCTTCCACTACTGCAAATTTAGCTGTACATTTGTCAATTGACTAGTATACTTTAGTTATGGCTGCCGATAAAAATCAAGAGATTGTAAAAAATGTTTTCACTACTTTTTTAGAAGAAAACGGACATCGAAAAACACCAGAACGTTACGCTATACTACAAGAAATATATAACAGTGACGACCATTTTGATATAGAATCACTCTATATTAATATGAAGGTTAAGAACTATCGCGTTAGTCGTGCTACGTTATACAATACCATAGAACTTTTATTAGATTGTAAATTGGTGCGAAAGCATCAGTTTGGAAAGAATCAGGCGCAATACGAAAAATCATATTTTGATCGTCAACATGATCATGTTATTCTAACAGATACTGGTGAGGTAATGGAGTTTTGTGACCCGAGAATTCAATCTATCAAAAAGACGATTGAGGAAGTTTTTGATATTAAAATCACGAACCATTCGCTTTATTTTTATGGCACTAAAAATTCAAGCGCCGAAGGGCAAGACAAAGAATAAGAGTAAAAACAACTAAGCAAATAATAGTAATGGCAGTAGATTTATTGTTAGGCCTTCAATGGGGCGACGAGGGAAAAGGAAAAATTGTTGATGTACTAACTAAGGACTATGATATCATCGCTCGATTTCAGGGAGGTCCAAACGCAGGTCACACCTTGGAATTTGACGGAATAAAGCATGTTCTGCACACAATTCCTTCTGGAATTTTTCATAAAAACGCAATGAATGTTGTTGGAAACGGAGTCGTTATCGACCCTGTGATTTTTAAGAAAGAATTGGATGCCCTTCAGAAATTTAATTTGGATATCAAATCCATTCTTTTAATTTCAAGGAAAGCGCATTTGATACTTCCTACGCATCGTTTGTTGGATGCTGCTTCTGAAGCATCTAAAGGTAAGGCCAAAATAGGCTCTACTTTAAAAGGAATTGGCCCAACTTACATGGACAAAACCGGAAGAAACGGTATGCGTATCGGTGATTTGGAATTGGATAATTGGAAAGAAAAATATCGAGCTTTAGCTGATAAGCACGAAGCGATGATTGATTATTACAATGTCGATATTCAATACGACCTGAAAGATTTAGAAACACAATTTTTTGCTGCTGTTGAAGAACTGAAACAACTAACCTTCATAGATAGTGAAGAATATCTTTTCCAAGCACAAAAACAGGGAAAGAAAATATTAGCAGAAGGAGCGCAAGGCTCTCTGTTAGATATTGACTTTGGAACCTATCCTTTTGTAACCTCATCAAATACAACTGCCGCAGGTGCCTGTACTGGTTTGGGTGTTGCTCCAAATCAAATTGGTGAAGTAAAAGGAATTTTTAAAGCCTATGCTACACGTGTTGGTAGCGGCCCGTTTCCTACCGAACTCTTTGATGAAGATGGTGAAACAATGGGACGTGTTGGAAATGAATTTGGAGCGACAACAGGCCGCCCAAGAAGATGTGGCTGGTTAGATTTAGTCGCACTAAAATATGCCGTTCAAATAAACGGGGTCACCGAACTGAACATGATGAAAGGTGATGTTTTAAGCGGATTTAAAAAATTAAAAATTTGTACAGCTTATACTTACAAAGGAGAAACAATTACGCACCTTCCATATAATATAGAAGCGGAAAACATTACACCCATTTATTCAGAAATGGATGGTTGGTCTGAAGATTTGACTAAAATGTCTTCGCCTGACCAATTTCCGAAAGCACTTAATGCGTATATCGAGTTCTTAGAAAAAGAATTAGAAGTACCCATCAAGATTGTTTCTGTAGGACCTGACCGCACCCAGACGATACATAGATAGTAGCGTAGCACACTTGGTTAAAAAAAATCCGCAACTGTTGCGGATTTTTTTTGATTTATAATGGGGCTCTCGCACTATAAAAGAAATATGTTATTCGTAACAAATTGAAATAAAAACGTCAGGTAATTGTTCCCCTTCAATTCACAGCGAATACCAAAAGTGTGGACGCCCATTTAAATGAAAGAAATCACCAGAACAAAATATGGCCCACCTGAAATTCTCGAAGTTCAAGAAATACCAAAGCCGACGCTAAAACCAATGAGCTGTTGATTAAAGCTCATGCGACTACCATGAATAGAACTGGTTGTGGTATACTATAATGAAAACCTTTTTTAATTCTTGCCTTTACTGGCTTGAGAAAACCAAGTGAGCTAGTTCCTGGCACCACTTCGCTGGTCAAGTTAAGCTACCGGATAAGGAGTACGTGATTTTTCCAATTCCTGTGAATTGCAAAAAAAACTATAGTTTTGATGTCGAAGCTACTATCTGAAGAAAGAATCAAAGCTATTATTGATAAGATGTATCAACCTGAACAAATAGTAGAGGCCTATATATACGTAGCATCTAGACAGAAAACTGGAAATGTAATTCTTAACTTTAAACCTACTCAGCCTTAAAATGATTCAAAAAATTGACCATACTGATATTGTTTTAGCTCGAAAAATTCGAAGTATTTTTCAGGTATCCTATGCTGTTGAAGCTGATTTATTAAAGGCAATCGATTTTCCTCCACTCAATAGAACGCTTGTAAGTTTTCTAAAAAGTAAAACGGAGTTTTACGGGTATTTTCAAGATGATGAACTGGCTGCGGTGACAGAAATCAGAAGCCAAAATAACAATACTCACATTCAGAGTTTAGTGGTCGACCCATTTTACTTCCGTCAAGGAATAGGTGCAAAACTGGTTGATTTTACTTTTACAAACTTTAGCACTCCTTCCTTTTCTGTTGAAACCGGAAGTGACAATCTTCCCGCAATCGCGCTGTATATAAAATCAGGATTTATTGAAACCAAACAGTGGAATACCGATTATGGCATTCGTAAAATACGCCTTGAAAAACGAATTTAACGTCCTATTTCGACCTATAGCCTCTCTTTTTTTTGCTAAATTTAAGGATGAAAAATATCAACCGAAGAAATTTCCTTAGAAAAACATCTTTAGCGGGTGCAGCGATCTCCGTTAGTCCCATACTAGCCAATAGTCCGTTTGGCTCAGAAAGGCCATTTGATCATACTTACATGGGTGATTTTGCCGCTCCAAAACTCGAAACGGTACGGGCAGCATTTATTGGTGTTGGCGCTAGAGGACCTGGTCATATGAAATTTTTTGCTGAACTAGCAGGTACTGAAGTAGTGGCTATAAGTGACCTTTATGAAGATTTAGCAAAAAAATGGGGTGCAGAAGCCACAAAAATAGGTGGTGGTAAAAGGCACAAAGACGTTTCTTTATATCACAGTGATGAGAATGCTTGGAGAACGATGCTAGACGAGGTAAAACCTGATGTTGTATTTATAGCTACCAATTGGAAGAATCATGCCCCGATGAGCATCGAAGCAATGAAAAAAGGAGCCCATGTCTTCTGTGAAGTGCCTATGGCACTAACTCTAGAGGAAATGTGGAATGTTGTCGATACATCAGAAGCTACTGGAAAGCACTGTATGATGATGGAAAATGTAAATTATTCGCGAGACGAACTAATGTACCTCAACATGTGTCGTCTAGGAGTAATTGGCGAACCCTTGCATGCTGAAGCAGCCTATATTCATGAACTGCGTTTTCAGATGAAAGAGCAAGAAAGAGGAACAGGCTCTTGGCGCAACCATCATTACGCGAACCGAAACGGAAATTTGTACCCCACACATGGTCTAGGACCAGTAGCACAATACATGAACCTTGGCCGAACAGATGATAATTTTTCAAGTCTCGTTTCTTTTTCTACTCCTGCCCTAGGTAGAAAACTATATGCCGAAAAGAATTACGACGCCGACCATAAATGGAATCAATTAGATTATAAAGGGGGTGATATGAATACGTCTATCATCAAAACAAACCTAGGTCGAACAATTATGATACAATGGGATGAGACAAGCCCAAGGCCCTATAGCAGACATAATCTTATTCAGGGTACGAAAGGAATACTCGCAGGTTTTCCAACGCGTGTTGCCTTAGAAGGCGGAGTTGAAGGAATTACCGAGAATCACCACAGCTGGGTTCAAGGCGATCAACTGGAAGCTTTATATGCAAAGTACGATCACCCTTTATACAAGCGATTGAATGCAGCAGCCAAAGGAAGCGGACATGGGGGCATGGACGGCCTTATGATGTATCGGATTGTAGAGTGTTTACAAAAAGGGTTGGCATTAGATCAGAATGTTTACGAAGGTTGTTATTGGAGTGCGGTTAGTCCGTTGAGTGAATCATCAGTAGCTCAAGGCGGTTCACCACAAGCATTCCCTGACTTTACAAGAGGTAAATGGAGAGAAACAGCTCCTTTGCAGATTGTTACTTAATTTCTGTAATACTTTTAAAACGAAGGCCACCCTCTGGGTGGCTTTTAGTAATGTGCAACGTATTAATTATATGCTAATTAGAATTGCACTGAATAAAAAACTCCTATTTTTGACCAAAATTCAATCTGTTGAAAAAGACGTTTTTACTACTATTACTTGCTTTTTGCACTTCCGTGGGATTTTCTCAAATCACAGCACAAGAAACAGAAAAAGACACTACTGAAAGCAAACAAATCAATATTGTTTACGGAGCTAATCTTACCAAAGATGAAATCCAATATCCAGGCGCCTTTATTTTCAGCAAGGATGATAGACAAGTACAATTCGAACATCAAGGCGCCGATCTTTGGTGCGATGTAGCGATTTATTACACACAGCAAAATAGATTAAAAGCCGTTGGAAATATTCGTATGCAACAGGGAGATTCTGTCATAATGACTAGTGGCAAAATTGATTATGATGGCAATACCAAACTGGCCAAAGCATATGAAAATGTAGTGCTTGATAGTAAGACTTCAGAAACTGGGAACATGCTTTTAACAACAGATACCCTTCGATTAGATCGAGAAAGTCAACAAGCATACTATCAAGATTTCGGTACTGTGGTCGATTCAGCAAATACCTTGACCAGCGAAATTGGGCGCTATTTTATGGAAATAAAGAAGTTCCAGTTTTTAGATAGCGTACATATTGACAATCCTCAGTATATCTTAGATTCAGAACAATTAGATTATTACCAAACCTCTAAGAATGCCTATATGTACGGCGCTTCCACCATCACTGGAGACACTTATAAAATTTACTGTGAACGCGGATTTTATGACACAAAAATAGAAAGTGGCTATGGTATTAAAAACACACGTATCGACTATAATGATCGTATTATTGAAGGCGATAGCGTGTACTTTAACAAAGCATCTGAATTTGCTTCTGCAACGAATAACATCACCGTTACAGACACGATCAATAAGGGTATTATTCGAGCACATTATGCAGAAGTATTCAAGGCAAAAGATTCTGTTTTTGCTACGAAAAGAGCCGTAGCTATTAGCCTTGTTGAACAAGATTCTTTGTACACACACGGTGACACCTTAATGATCACGGGCAAACCAGGTAGCAGAATTATGAGGGCTTTTCATAATGCAAAGTCCTTCAAAACTGACATGAGCAGTAAATCAGATTCAATTCATTCTTCTGAAAAAACTGGAATAACACAATTGATATCAAACCCCGTACTCTGGAACGGAGTAAATCAAATGACGGGAGACAGTATTCATATTATATCCAATCTTAAAACAGAACAATTAGACTCTCTTAAAGTACTAGAAAATGCTTTTATAATTTCATTAGATAGTATAAGTAAAACAGGATACAATCAGGCCAAAGGAAAAGATCTATTTGGAAAATTTAAGGAAAATGAATTAAAAATTATCGACTTGGTAAAGAATACCGAAGTCATCTATTACATGTATGACGATGACGAAGAGCTTATAGGAATAAACAAAACCATTTGCAGCTCCATTCGAATTACCATGGCCAATAATGATATAGAAAATCTGACGTTCAGAAGAGATCCTGATGGTGATATTTTTCCTGATAAAGATCTTCCGGTAGATAGCAGAAAATTAAAAGGTTTTATTTGGCGTGGTGATGAACGAATTCTAAGCAAGAATGATATTTTTGATGAAGATGACAATACCATTGAATTAGTCGTAATTCGCGGCATTGAAAACCCTATCGACATTGATGCTCAGGAAGAAGAACGAAGTCTCAACCCTAGTGATCCGGTAAATAAAATACCTATTCCAAAAGACGAATTTACAACAGCTAACAAACGCCCAAAGCTTAAAAAAGTAAAAGCTGGCCAATAAACGACGCTTTAAAGTCTTTGAAAATATGAAGGAAGACTTCCTAAAATATCAAACGCAAACTACAGCACATCCGTTAGCGATGGAAGTCTCTCATGCCAAAGGAAGTTATATCTATGACACTTCTGGCAATGCTCATTTAGATTTTGTTGCTGGGGTATCGGCCTGTGGCTTGGGGCATTGTCATCCCAAAATAGTAAAAGCAGTTCAGAAACAAGCGGAAACCTATATGCACGTTATGGTTTACGGAGAATATATTCAACAGCCTGCCGTTGCCTACACAAAACTTTTGGCCGCTCTCCTACCCGAATCTTTGGAGACCACCTACCTCGTAAATTCTGGTACAGAGGCAATAGAAGGTGCTATGAAGCTAGCAAGACGGGCTACCGGTAGAAGTGAAATCATAGCTGCACACCACGCCTACCACGGTAATACTATGGGAAGTTTGAGTATTATGGGCTATGAAGAACGCAAGCGTGCTTTTCGACCCTTGCTTCCAGATATTTCTTTTATTCATTTTAATGCAGAGATAGAATTATCAAAGATTACTAAAAAAACCGCAGCCGTCGTTTTGGAGACTATTCAAGGAGGTGCTGGTTTTATAGTTCCGAGAAGTGGCTATTTAAAAAAAGTACGAGAGCGATGTACCAAAGTTGGCGCTTTGTTGATTTTAGATGAAATTCAACCTGGTTTTGGTCGCACAGGAAAACTATTTGCTTTTGAGCATTACCATTGTATTCCTGATATTTTAGTGATGGGAAAAGGTATGGCATCAGGGCTTCCTGTTGGTGCTTTTACCGCGTCTAATGCACTTATGAAAGGGCTACAGGATAATCCTAAACTAGGCCATATCACTACTTTCGGCGGCAATCCGGTGATAGCAGCTGCCTGCTTAGCTACCTTGAAGGAATTAACCGAGAGTGATTTGATTCCTCAAACTCTAGAAAAAGAAAAGTTATTCAAAAAATTACTTCAACACAAGCATATCAAAGAAATTAGAGGTAAAGGCCTCATGTTAGCGCTTATTCTAGAAGATGCTCACATCGCGAACCATTTGGTTCTTGAAGCCGCAAAAGACAAACTTATTCTTTTCTGGTTATTATTTGAACCAAAAGCCGTCCGCATTTCTCCTCCACTAACCATTTCTAATGACGAGATTAAAAAAGGCTGCCAAGTAATTCTAGACCTCCTTGATAAGTACGGCCAAAAAGATGTTAACTAATTTGTTAATAATATAGCCCTTATTAAGATTTAATAGTCACTTCAAACGCTTACTTTTAAACTAATAGAACAACCAAATCGTTCGTATGGCGTTACACTCTAACGAAAGACCCGGAAGGCCCATAGCCAAATTTGAATCCATGCTTAAGACAGATGATGTCTACTTCTTTGATGCAGAGGATTTTGAAGATATTATTCATCATTATTTGAATAATGGAAAGATTGCCTTAGCAAAAAAAGCTATTAAAATTGGCTTACAACAACACCCAGATTCTATTCAATTAAAGCTACTCGATGTTGAAGTATTGGTCTTCGAAAACAATCTCGATATGGCTGAAAAGTTGTTAGACAAACTTCAACTTTTAGACAGTAGTAACGAAGAAATCTATATTCAGCGCGCCAATATATACTCAAAAAAAGATAATCACGATGCGGCAATTAACCTACTATACAAAGCACTAGACCTTTCCGATAACGGATATGATATACATTCTCTTTTAGGAATGGAATACTTATTCATGGACGATTTCAAAATGGCCAAGAAAAGCTTTATAAAGTGTGTCGACCTCGATAGCCATGATTATTCCTCGCTTTATAATGTAATCTATTGTTTTGAATTTTTAGAAGATTTTGATGGCGCTATTCATTATCTCAATGATTATTTAGATTCTAACCCTTATTGTGAAGTCGCATGGCATCAATTAGGAAAGCAATACTTTGAGAAAAGAATGTATACGGAAGCGCTTACTGCTTTTGATTTCGCAATCATTTCTGATGATACTTTTATGGGTGCCTATTTCGAAAAAGGTAGAGTTTTGGAAAAAATGGGAGCATATCTTGCAGCAATAGAAAACTACGAGACGACCATAGAAATAGAAGACCCAACCTCTCATGCGTACTTACGCATCGGCAAATGCTACGAGAAGTTGAAAAATCATGACATGGCTAAGTTTTATTATTATCAAACGGTTCACGAAGATCCACTTTTAGACAAAGGTTGGTTAGCTATTACTGATTTCTATTACGAAAGGAAAAGTTATGAAAAAGCATTTTATTACATAAACAAAGCCCTCAATATTGACGGAGAAAATTCACTTTATTGGAAAAAATGCGCAAAAATAAATAAGGCACTTGAGAAGTATGACCAAGCTGATTATGCCTATAAACAATCTGTTGATTTAGGGAACTATGAGCTAAGTACTTGGTTGAAATGGGCCGAAGTTGCGAAATTAAATAGCGACATCAACTCCGCAATTCAAATTCTAGCACAAGGGCGAGAATTCTATCCAGAAAGTGCCAAACTACAATACAAAATGGCAGGTTTTCAGCTGATGGCTAAAGATGACATTAATGCGCGTATCACCCTTATCGATGCCCTAAAAAATGATATTGAAAAGTTGTTTATGTTCGAAGAAGAATTTCCACAATTCGCAACAATTGACTGGACAACTAGCATTGTTTCAGATATTCGCAAGAGAAGCAAATAATTTTTCAAATTACCCGTTGATATAACATATTAACACTAATATTCCCACATGAAAACCCGTAGTCTAATTCAATATCTTTTTATAACGCTTAAAGGAATGGCAATGGGGGTTGCCGAATTAGTACCTGGCGTATCAGGAGGAACAATCGCATTTGTTACAGGTATTTATGAAGAATTCATATCTTCAATAAACAACGTAAATCTTACTACATTTCGAATACTTCACAAAAAGGGTTTTACCTCATTTTGGAAAGCCCTAAACGGCAACTTTTTAGTTGCTCTCTTTTTAGGAATGGCAATAAGTATTTTTTCTTTATCTAAAATCATTGCTTGGCTTCTTGAAAATCACCCTATTCCAGTATGGTCATTCTTTTTTGGTCTTGTTCTAGCCAGTGTCATCTTTGTAGCAAAAGCAATAAAAAAATGGAATTGGGCGACTGTACTTTTGTTTCTTTTCGGTACTGCTGTCGCATTTTACATTACAACTTTACCCCCTTCTGCCAATACTGAAAGTCTTCCTTTTCTTTTCTTAGCAGGAGCATTAGCAGTGTGTGCAATGGTCTTACCGGGTATTTCTGGCTCGTTTATCTTAGTGCTTTTAGGATGTTATAAAACCATTTTAGATGCGCTCAACGACAAAAATTTCAAAATTGTAATAACGGTAGCATTGGGTGCTGCGTTTGGAATTTTAAGCTTTGCAAGGTTACTAAAATGGATGTTCGCTAAGCACAAAGACATAACCCTAGCAGTATTGACCGGGTTTATTCTGGGCTCATTGAATAAAATATGGCCTTGGAAAGAAGTTTTAGAAGTAATTAAGATTGGAAAAAAAGAAATCATAATTGACAAAAACATATCTCCACTTATATTCGAAGGAGATAATCAGATAGTATTTGCTATAATTGCTTCCATCATCGGTTTTTCCCTTATTTTTATACTTGAAAAAGTAAGCTCAAAAGAATAACGGCTCACCCTCATGAACGAAACGCGATCACTTGTAGACAAGTTTTTTTTGGTCGTAAAAGGGCTTTGTATGGGTGCAGCCAACAAAGTACCAGGAGTCTCTGGCGGTATAGTTGCCTTCGTTGGAGGTTTTTATGAAGAATTCATCTATTCACTTCAAAAAATAAATGGCAAAGCTTTCAAACTTTTATTCACAGGACGATTAAAAAGCTTTTACCGCTATATAAACGGTTCATTTCTATCGCTTTTAATTTTCGGAATGCTTGTAAGCTATTTTAGCGTCTCTAAGATTCTAGATTATTTTTTGGTGCATAATGAACTCTTCGTTTGGTCAGCTTTCTTCGGAATGATTTTGGGTTCAATTTATTTCATCGCAAAAGATTTTAGCCATTGGAGTAAGCGCACAATTACCGCAGGTTGTATTGGTTTGATCATCGGTATTTCTATAAGTTTTTTAAATCCGGCTAAGGAGAATGACAATCTCGTCTTTATTTTTCTCTGCGGTATGATCAGTGTTTCAGGCATGACACTTCCTGGATTATCTGGCTCCTTTATTTTAATTCTTTTAGGTAATTATGTGTTGCTTTTAGTTGATTCGGTAAATGCCCTTTACGATACTGGCGCCGAATTATTGCGAGGTGACTTTAGTTTCACTACCAATGAAGAGCGCTTGAGCACACTTAAAATACTTGCTGTATTTACAACAGGGTCTGCCGTAGGCCTGGTAAGTCTTTCGCATCTTTTAAGCTATGTTCTAAAACATTACAAGCATATAACAACAGCAGTTATAATTGGTTTTATAACCGGTTCATTAGGTGTTGTATGGCCTTGGAAAAAAACCATTTTCAAGACAAATATTTCCGGCGATGTTCTTTTCGCTTCGAACGGTAAAGAAATCATTAGCAATTATCAACGATATCTTCCCAATTTTGAAACTCAAGAAACTTGGTGGGCTTTATTTTTTGTAATGGTAGGAATAAGTGTTTTATTGGGATTAGATTGGTATGGAAAAAGAAGAAAGCAAACAGTTTAAATTCGGGTTGGTAGGAAAAGATATCTCCTACTCCTTCTCTAGAGGATATTTCGCTAAAAAATTTAAGCGACTTGGTCTTGATACGCATTCCTATATTAATTTTGACCTAGTCGAAATAGAAGCATTTGAAAAACTGCTTCCCGATAACCCGAACATTAAAGGAATGAATGTTACCATTCCTTATAAAGAAGCAGTTATTCCCTATTTAAATAAATTAGATTCTAAAGCAGAAAGAATAGGTGCTGTAAACACCATAAAAGTAACCAAAGATGGCCTCATTGGTTATAACACCGACTACTATGGCTTCCAAAAATCTATAGAACCTTTTATAAAAAAACACCATAACAAAGCACTTATCTTAGGAACTGGCGGAGCTTCTAAAGCTATCGCTTTTGTGTTTGAAGAATTAAATATTTCGTATAAATTCGTCTCAAGAAAACCAGATACCAGCCAAATTTCTTATCAAGATCTCAATCAAGCTATCTTTAAAGAATACACAATTTTGGTGAATAGTACTCCGTTGGGTACACATCCTAATGTTGACCAAAAGCCTAATATTCCATATAAGTATCTAAACGAAACACATTTACTTTTCGATTTAATTTACAACCCTGAAAAGACCGCTTTTCTGCTAGAAGGACAAACGCGAGGAACAGCTATCTGCAATGGAAGTCGCATGCTAGAACTACAAGCAGAAAAAGCTTGGGAAATCTGGAATGAGAAATAACTGGTATCAAATTATTGTGATATGCTATCCTAGTCTCACAGGTGTGTTCGACAACAATTGAATTCATTGCTGTTGAATATAAAAGAAGTCCTTTAGATTTTTTGTCATTAGCATCGTTGTCACTATCTTTCCTTTACAATTTTTCACAACATCTAAATATTACCAATGCCCGAGGAGAAAGATCAAGAACTACAACGACCTGTAGTAGAGAATGCAGACAACAAAGTAACGGAAGAAACCACTTCAGACGTCGGAGAGGTTAATGACGCGTCTGCAGATGTACTAGCTCAAGGTATTGAGCTAGAAAAAGATGTTAGCCAATCAAAAGCAGCTAGGACTACCGAAACCAATGCAATAGAAGAAATCGCAAATGCAAGCAATGATGACCTAGTTAAAGATGCTGAACAAGAAAACGAAGTTAGCATCTCAGCAGTTGAAACTACTACTGAAGACAGCTCGATAAAATCGATTGACAATAGCAGTAAAGATCAAGAAAAAGAAGCTGCCGGCTCCGCAGATCATGCTGAAGAAAAGGTAATAGAAGAAATTGATGAGAATAACGCAGAAGACGCAGAGGATACAGATAATCATCACAGACACCAAATTCCAATTCTAGATTACCATTCGATGTCTATCGAAAATTTAACAGGCGAGTTTCAGAAGTTAGTTAAAAATGAAAAAGTACAGGCCATTAAAAAGCATGTCGATGATATCAAACATGAGTTTGATTTAAAGTTTCAAGAATTTATTGATCACAAAAAAGAAGATTTTATTACCAACGGAGGTAATGAAATTGATTTTAGGTACAATTCGGTTACCAAAAAACAATTTAACGAGGTTTATTCAGAATATCGCGAAAAGCGAAATCAATATTACAATACTCTAGAAAAGAACCTAAAAGAAAATTTAACCACGCGTCTTGACCTAATTGAGCAATTGAAAGGCTTAATCAATGTCGAAGAAGATATTAATACTACCTATAAAAATTTCAAGAGTTTACAGCAACAATGGCGCAGTTCTGGCCCTATTCCGAGAACAGACTATAACAATGTTTGGAAAACATACCAGCATCATATTGAAATATTCTATGATTTTCTTCATATTAACAGAGAGCTACGGGATCTAGATTTTAAACATAATCTTGAAGAGAAACAAAAGCTCGTCGTAAAAGCTGACGCCCTTGCTCATGAGCCTGATTTAGGCAAGGCCTTTAGAGAACTACAAACACTTCATAAGATTTGGAAAGAAGATATTGGACCTGTTGGAAAAGAACATAGAGAGCAAATTTGGGAGCTTTTTAGCGCTGCCACTAAGGTATTACACCAACGAAGACAAGATTATTACAAGGACATGGATAAGGTTCACGAGCAGAACCTTGTAAAGAAACAGGAAATAATTGCTGCCATCACCGCCATTTCAGAAGAAGTTACAGACAATCATAAAGCCCTTCAAGTTCAAATGAAACTCATTGAGGAGCAGCGAAACGCATTTTTCAAAGCGGGTAAAGTACCTCAAAAAGTAAACGAAAAGACTTGGGCAGAATTCAAAGATGCTGTTCGTAAGTTTAATCGAAATAAAAATGCCTTTTACAAGAACCTAAAGAAAGACCAACAAGATAATCTAGATAAGAAACGAGCGCTTTTAAATTCAGCCATTGCCTTAAAAGACAGTGAAGATTGGGATGTTTCTACACAAGAAATGAAGCGAATACAAAGCGATTGGAAGAAAATAGGACACGTTCCACGCAAGTATTCAGACAACATATGGAAAGAGTTTAAAGCTGCTTGCAACCATTATTTTGATCGTTTGCATGCTCTTAAAAATGAGGTGCATAAAGAAGAATCTGAAAATCTCACGATAAAGGAAGAATGTTTAGAACGATTGAAAGCCTTCGAACTTTCTGGTAAACGCGAAGAAGACCTATCTACCATTAAAGCTTTTATCGAAGAATGGAAAACCCTTGGAAGAGTTCCTTTTAATAAAAAGAACATTACCCAAAAGTTTAATAAAATACTAGATGCTATTTTCAATAAACTTGATGTTAGCAGACAGGAATCCGAATTATTGAAATACGGAAATAAGATCCAACAACTCGCACATGGAGATAACGATAGAGCTATTTCAAACGAGCGAACTTTCATTCGGAGAAAAATAGACGAGAGCAAAAATGAAATTCTTCAATTAGAAAATAATCTTCAGTTCTTCTCCAACGCTTCAGAAGATAATCCTTTGGTTAAAGATGTGATCAAACGCGTTGAAACACATAAACAATCTTTGGAAACTTGGAAGGCTAAGTTGAAAAATCTAAATATTATGGAGAACAATCTACATAAAGAAATTGAGGCAAAAGCCAATTCTGAGGAAGAGTAAAACTGCACCTACTACAAAAAAAAGAGCCACGCAATTGCATGGCTCTTTTTTTTATCTATTTAAGAACTTCCACTACTTCGCTACATTTACTGCTCTAGTTTCACGAATTACAGTAACCTTCACTTGACCTGGATACGTCATATCTGTTTGAATCTTTTGAGAGATTTCAAAAGATAGTTCTGCTGCTTTATCATCACTAACCTTTTCACTTTCTACAATCACACGAAGCTCTCTACCTGCCTGAATAGCATATGCTTTTTGAACGCCAGGAAAGTTGAACGCTACTTCCTCAAGGTCTTTTAAACGTTGGATATAAGAATCCATCACCTGCCGTCTTGCCCCTGGTCTAGCCCCACTTATAGCATCACAAACCTGCACAATAGGTGAAATCAATGTTTTCATCTCTATCTCATCATGGTGAGCTCCAATTGCATTACAAACATCTGGTTTTTCTCCGTACTTCTCAGCCCATTGCATACCCAAAATAGCGTGTGGCGTTTCTACCTCAGCTTCTGTATTCGGTACTTTACCAATATCATGTAGTAAACCTGCTCGCTTAGCAACTTTAGCATTCAACCCCATTTCTGCCGCCATTACACCACAAAGTTTGGCTACTTCACGAGAGTGTTGTAGTAAATTTTGCCCATAAGAAGAACGGTACTTCATTCTACCAACCGCTTTGATTAATTCTGGGTGTAAACCATGAATACCCAAATCGATAATGGTACGTTTACCAATCTCCACGATTTCGGTTTCAATTTGTTTTTCCGTCTTCTTAACGATTTCTTCTATTCGTGCTGGGTGAATTCTTCCGTCAGTTACCAATTTATGCAGTGACAAACGTGCAATTTCTCTTCGCACTGAATCAAAACAAGAAAGAATAATAGCATCTGGTGTGTCATCAACGATAATCTCAACTCCTGTTGCTGATTCTAAAGCACGAATGTTTCGACCTTCTCGACCAATAATTCGTCCTTTTACATCATCCGACTCTAAGTTAAAAACAGAAACACAATTTTCAACTGCTTCCTCTGTCCCTATTCGTTGTATCGTATTTATTACGACTTTTCGCGCTTCTTGTTCAGCGGTTAGTTTCGCTTCTTCCATAGTCCTCTGCAAATACGCCATAGCATCTGATTTTGCAGTCTCCTTTAGAGACTCCATCAATTGCCCCTTTGCCTCATCAGCTGAAAGACCTGATATTACCTCCAATTGCTCTATCTGGCTTTTATGCAGCTTTTCTAATTCAGATTGCTTCTTTTCAAAGAACTCAGCTTTCTTTTCAACATCTTTTAATTTATTCTCTAGTTGTTGGTTTTGATTTTTATTTTTTGCCAATTCACTACTGACCTGAGATTCTTTATCTCTAGTGCGCTTTTCAGCTTCTGACATTTTTCTATCCTTGCCATTGATTACTTTTTCGTGCTCAGCTTTAAGCTCCAAAAACTTCTCTTTTGCTTGATAAATTTTATCCTTCTTAATATTTTCACCATCGGCTTTAGCCGATTTAAGAATAGCATCCGCCTCGCGTTTTGCATTCGAGGTAGTTTTGGAGGCTTTTCCTTTCTCCATGAATTTTGCAATAGCAAATCCGATTATGAGTCCTATTACGGCTCCTATTAGTATAGTTGTTATATCCATAGTTTGTATAGTTTAATTATAAAAAAGCCCACATTGGAGAAGTTTTGTACAAACTCCGGTAAACAGGTTTAGGGCTACAGGACTACTCAAGGTTCCTTGTACAAGCAAGGCATTCTTTTATAATCCAAACTCACCCTTTTTAATTAAATTAATGTTGAGTTTGTCAAAAATTATTACCAATGTGGGCAGTAACTTTGTGCTATTTTAAAGAACTTATTTTATGCTAAGCTTAGAATTAACCAACTCATCGAGCGCCTTTAAACGTTCAATTGAATCTGTGGTTCCTTCCGATTGATCTATACCTTTCTGTTCAATTTTAGATGCAAACTGCAAGGCACACATGGCCAATACATCTTGTTTATCACGAACGGCATAACTTTGTTCAAACTTTTTTGCCAGTTGCTCAATGTTTTTAGCAGCTTTCCGCAACCCTTCTTCTTGCGACGGATCGATTGTCAATGGATATATTCTATCGGCGATAGAAAGCTTTATCTTGAGTTTGTCTGACATCTTATTTCAAACATTATTCAGCCAGTTGGGTGATACAATGGTCCAACTCTCTGATCAATGTGTTTATTTTAAGCTTTGCTTCTGTTTTGTTTGTATTACTGCCCAGCATCGAATTTGCAAGCTTTAGTGAATTGTATTTTTCTTCCCACTCAGAAACCAATTTTTGCGAACTGTCTTTATTGTTCCTTGTGGCAATCAGTTCGTTCTCTAATTTAGAATTCGTCTGTTGTAAGAGCTCCAACTTATGCAGCAACTTACTGATTTTATTCTCAAGAGAATCAACTATTTTAACCAATTCACTCATGCGTAAAACTCAATGCGTTTTACACAAAGTTAACATACATTATAGGACTTAGCAATACTTTTTTCAATTATTCTTGAAGTAATACTTTAACCCCTTTAAAATCGTTAGTAAGCTATTGAGAGGCAACTTAAAACCTGTATTTTTTTTCAAATTGAATGCCGCTATTTGTATTCATCTGCTTAGTTTTGTGTCTTTTGTATGCTATATGCATACATTCATTAATTAGCCAGAATTTGATTTACCCGATATAGACCAATGTATTTTTATATGACGAAGCGCGTATTTTTATTATGGATTTTACTAGTTTCACTTAGCGTTTTTGCGCAGGAGAAATATCCCAAAAACACCTTCCGATCTCCTTTAGATATTCCTTTAATACTAGCTGGAAATTTTGGAGAATTACGAAACAATCACTTTCACGCAGGAATTGACATCAAAACTAAACAAAGGCAGGGCCTTCCAGTTTTTGCTATCGGTGAAGGAACGATTACCAGAATAAAGGTATCGCTTTATGGCTATGGAAAAGTGCTCTATGTGGCACATCCAAATGGGTATACTTCCGTCTATGGTCACCTTCAAAAATTTGGCCCAGAAATCGAAGCATACGTTAAAAAAATACAGTACCAGAAAGAGGCTTATGAAATTGAAGTTTTCCCAGATTACGGTGAACTTAAATTAGAAAAAGGACAAGTCATAGCTTATAGTGGCAATACAGGCGGATCTTCTGGCCCGCATTTGCATTTTGAAATTCGCAGCAGTATTACCGAAAAACCAACTAATCCGCTATTATATGGCCTAGAGGTTCGCGATGCTACAAACCCAGTTTTAGAAAAACTATTTGCTTATCCCCTGTCTAAAGAAGCGCAAGTAAATCAAAGTACTGCCAAAGTTGAACTCAATTTTTCAAAACAAAAAGACGGCTCCTATCTAGCAGATAAAGTAACCGCTTTTGGCACTATCGGCATTGGCTTTAAAGGCTTTGATCGGCAAGATTTGGCAGCAAATAGAAATGGAATATATTCCGTACAATTACGCGTGAATGGAAACGTGTATACGGAATACGATTTTGAAACTTTTTCGTTTAAAGAAACGAGATATATAAACACTTTTATTGACTACGATCATTATGGAAAGTATCGTCAGAAAATTCAAAAGTGCTTCTTAACGACTAATAATCGCCTAAGTATCTATACTATTTTAAAAAACGACGGTAAAATTGCTATTAAAGAAGGCTTAAGTTATTCTATAGAACTTCTGCTAAAGGACTTAGAAGGAAATCTTACCAAGGCAACTATTCCTGTGGAAGGCAAAAAAGAGCCCATAAAAATTAAAAAGGAAATTATAAAGACCGAGACCTATATTATTGCAAAAAAGCCAAACAACTATGATCTTGGAGCTGCTAAGGTTTATTTTCCTGCCAATACTTTTTATAAAGACTTTTATATCGACTTACAAAAGGATAACGATACAGTAACCATACACAATAGTCGCGTACCAGCACATCGTAATTTTACAATCACCTTTGACACATCTAAATATACTAAGGAAGATCGTAAAAATCTTTTCATCGCACGTTTAGATAAAAAGCGAAAACCAAGCTATGCCTCTACCTATAAAAGAGGAACTGCATTCACAACCAGAACCAAAAACTTAGGCACCTACACTTTAGTCAAGGATACTACGGCACCAAAAATTAGAGCAAAAAACTTCAAGGAAAAACAATGGCTGAACAATTACAGTTACCTAAGTTTACTGATCTCTGACGACTTAAGTGGCATTGACACCTATTCAGCCACCTTAAATGGCAAATGGATACTTATGGAATATGAATCTAAAAAGAACACCATTACCTATAATTTTGATGATAAGATTCTAGATCAAAAACAATGTGAGCTCGTGGTTGTTGTCACCGATAATGTTGGAAACAGCAGTACCTTTAAAAGTTCATTCTTTAGAAAATAATTTCGTTTGAAATGCTCTAGATACATCTTAATTTTCCTAGCACTGTTTCGTTTGCTGTTTGTAAACTCTCAAACAGCAACGATAACAGGCGTAATTTTAGACGAACAGAATATCCCCTTACCACAAGTGAACATTTCCTCAGAAACTACTGGTTCATTTTCTGATGAAAACGGGTTTTACATTCTTGAACTGATTGCAGATTCAGAAACTACCATAACTTTCTCGCATTTAGGACACAAAAATGTAGTTCTAAAGCAACTAGTTCTTAACAGCAACGAAACTTTTGAATTCAACCCTGTAATGAAAACGGATGCTATTCAGGTAGCCGGAGTAACCGTTTCTCCTTCAGGCGAAAAAAATACAACAGGCATCACTACCCTATCAAAAGATGTTATTCGAAAAATACCCGGTGCTAATGCTGGCGTTGAAAATATTTTAAAACTATTACCAGGCGTATCCTCAAGCAATGAACTCAGTACTCAGTATTCTGTTCGTGGAGGCAACTATGACGAAAACTTGGTATATGTAAATGAAATTGAAGTGTACCGCCCATTTCTGATTCGTTCGGCGCAACAAGAAGGCTTAAGTTTTGTAAATACAAATTTAGTTTCCACAGTGAAGTTCTCACCTGGCGGATTTCAAGCCAAATATGGAGACAAACTTTCTTCTGTTCTCGATATCACGTATAAAAACCCATCGCATTTCGGAGCACAATTTGAAGCCAGCTTTCTAGGTGCCAGCGCAGCGCTGGAAACCATTTCTAAAAACAAAAACTTCACAAGTATTTCTGGAATTCGTTATAGAGACAACTCGCTATTCGTAAATAGTCTAGAGACAAAAACGAATTTAAAACCAGCCTTTTTTGATGGTCAAACTTATTTTACCTATCGTTTTTCAAAAAAGTTTAATCTTAATTTTTTAGGAAATATTTCACGTAACGATTATCAAAATGAACCGCTTAATCGTCGAACAAATTTTGGCACCCTTAATGCCCCAAAAACTTTACTAATAAACTATCAAGGGCAAGAAAATAACAGATACACAACAGAATTAGGAGCCCTCAAGGCAAACTACTTTTTGAATGACAATACTAGTTTAAAGTTAATATCGTCGATCTACCACACCAGTGAACAAGAACGTTCCGACATTATAGCTACTTATGAGCTTGGAGAAATAGATTCGAATTTAGGAAGTGAAACCGTCGGCGAAGTAACTGCTTCAAAAGGCATTGGCTCACAGTTCAACCGGGCTAGAAACATTTTAGATGCTCTTATTTTTAATTTGGAACATAAAGGAAGAACTACAAAAAATGAACAAGCATTAGAATGGGGTGTTAAATATACTCACGAAGACATCCGTGATCAACTTCGCGAATCAGAGTTCATTGACTCCGCAGGGTTTTCAATTCGCCCGCCCCTAAACGAGTTTATAAATAACCAACCTGAAGAACCTTTTGATAGTCCGCTGGAAGCTTACGAATCATTGATTGCTAAAAACTTTGTACAAACCGATCGCTTTTCTGGTTTTATACAATTTAGTAACAGAAACCTATGGAAAGATCATAACCTCTATTATAACATTGGTGTTCGCACCCATCATTGGAGTGTTAGTGGTCAAAATATTTCTAAAGTAACACAAACTGTTTTTAGTCCAAGAGCGCAATTTGCCATCAAACCGAATTGGGAAAAAGATATGCTGTTTAGGCTTTCGACGGGCGTTTATCACCAACCCCCATTCTATAGAGAACTTCGTGATATGACGGGTACAATTCGGCCTAATGTCAAGGCACAACAATCGATACATTTTGTTTTGAGTAATGAATATAGTTTTAAACTCTGGAATAGGCCTTTTAGCCTATCTACGGAAGCCTATTATAAAAAATTAAGCAATGTAAACAGCTATACTATAGAAGACGTTAGAATACGGTATTTTGCCAATAACGCTACCAAAGCGTATGTTTATGGAGGAGAATTACGATTGAACGGTGCCTTTGTACCTGGCAC
This sequence comes from uncultured Flavobacteriaceae bacterium, assembly GCA_938029725.1. Classification (GTDB taxonomy): domain Bacteria; phylum Bacteroidota; class Bacteroidia; order Flavobacteriales; family Flavobacteriaceae; genus Maribacter_C. The sequence continues at coordinate 15,067 of CALHGE010000009.1, read as the reverse complement.
TGAATCTTGGGTAAGCATCGGTTTTTTAAAAACAGAGGAGAATAGCAATAATAAAGGCTACATAGCGCGACCCACAGACCAAAGGTTAAAATTCGCCATTTTGTTCCAAGATTATATTGCCAGCATTCCTGATGTAAAGATGTATTTGAATTTGGTTTATAATACGGGGGTGCCTGGTGGTTCACCAAGTTATGCTGACCCTTATATTTTTCAGAATAGATTAAGAGATTATAAACGGGCTGATTTAGGAATTTCATATATTTTTGCAGAAGAAGGAAAGCGCTACCCTAAAAGCCATTGGCTTTATACGTTTAAAGCACTGACCATTGGTTTTGAGGTTTTTAATCTTTTCAACGCACCTAACTCCATAACCAATACTTGGGTACGCGATGTGGACAGTAAACAACAATTCGCCGTTCCAAATTTCTTAACAAGTCGTGTATTGAATATAAAACTCAATGCTCGTTTTTAATCCTTTTCGAAGAAGATAGCAATGATAAGAATTACAATTTTACATCTGTTTGTTTTGACCAGTGTTTTTATGAATGCTCAAAAGAATATCTATGAGAACGCTAAGTTCGATGTATTCAGTAAGGAGCATAAGGTATTGGCTATCCTTCCATTTCTTACTAATCTAGATTTAGAAGATGATATCACTAAGGAAGACTTGTTAGAACGAGAGAAAAAAGAGGGTTATGCTGTACAAAATGCACTAGAAACCTATTTCTCAAAACGAAAAAAGAAGAAAAAATTTACAGTAGAATTTCAGAATACAGAGGACACCAAAGCAATCTTAGCACAAAACAATGTTGGTTATGAGAATATTGATGTGTATACCATTAAACAACTTAGTGAAATACTCAAAGTAGACGGAATCATTAGTGGAAATTTAGACCTCAATATTTTACTTTCTAAGGGAGTTCCTGATGATTTCAGTTTTCTTGACTATTTTCTCGGAGATGCGAACTACGGTCGCATCGGAATCAAAATTAGCGATGGCACTTCTGGCAAACTGCTTTGGAAGTACGAAAAGACAATCAATAAAAAATCAGGTAAAAACACAGAAGATCTAATTGATCGTATGATGAAACTAGCCGCTCGTAAGTTTCCTTACGATAGAGAAAAACGAAAAGACAGAAAAAAAGCTAAATAATACTAATCTTACTGGGCTACAAATTCTTTTAAAACACCAATGGCATAATCCAATTGCTCTTTGGTATTATAGGTTGAAAAGGAAAAACGCAAAGAAGGTTGACGCTGCTCTTCATCGGTCAAAATTTCATTAAGAACATGAGAACCTTTACTACTTCCAGATTGACAAGCACTACCTTGAGAACAGGCTATGCCTTTTATATCTAAGTGAAATAAAAGCATCAGGGCTTTTTGAGTATCAACAGGCAAACGCATATTTACCAAAGTATAGGTGCTTTTTTCTAAATCGCCGGAAAGACCATTAAATTGGACTCCTGGAATTTCCTTTTGTATATTTTCTATAAAGTGTTTTTTCAAGCCAAGCACATAGGCCTTCTCTTCTTCCAAATTATCATAGGCATTCAGAAAAGCCTCCTCTAATCCTACAATATTGTGATACGATTCGGTACCTGCTCTACAACCACGTTCTTGAGAACCCCCAGAAATCATAGGCTTCATTCCTGAATTTCTTTTTATGTAAGCAAAACCCACCCCTTTAGGGCCGTGAAACTTATGCGCCGCTGCGGCCATAAAGTCAACAGGCGTTTGTGCCATATCCCAAGAAAAATGACCTATTGACTGAACAGTATCTGAATGAAATAAAGCATTATTCTCCTTACATAATGTACATACAGCAGCAATATCGAGCTTGTTTCCAATCTCATTATTAATATGCATTAAGCTCACCAATTTCTTACTATCATCTTTCTTTAAGAGCTCTTCTAAATGGATAAGATCAGGCGAACCATGCGCATCTAGAGCAACATACAAAACCCGAACACCTTGCTTGCCATCTAAATCTTCAACCGTATGCGTAACTGCATGATGTTCAATTTTAGAGGTAATTATAGTTTTTACATCTAAATCACGAACCGCACAACGTAAAATCATATTATCAGCCTCGGTTCCGCCTGATGTAAAAATAATCTCAGACGGATGCGCATTCATGTATTTAGCAATTGTCTTTCTTGCACTTTCAACTCCAGTTTTAGCAGATCTACCAAAACTGTGTGTAGAAGATGGATTGCCGTAAAAGTTTGATAATGCCCCTTGCATCTTAGTAATTACTCCTTCTCGAACCTGAGTCGTAGCGGCGTTGTCTAGATATACGTTTTTCATCTTCTAAAGGGCTAAATAAATTGGAGAACTTCGCTCACCAATTATTAAGGTTAATAATTGGTAAATTTAAAGAAACTTAAACGCAAATCCTTTTAAAATAATTTAAATTTGGGTTATGAAAAATTTTCTCTGGTTTAGCATATTAGTATTATTAGTTGCCTGCGACGATGGTGTTTTACAAATAGAAACCATTGACTTTGATAGCGCTACCATTCAAACCTGTACTGATGTTTCTGCAGAAACGGCTAATGTTCTCTTTAAACTCAATACATCGGAGGCTCTCATTTTAGAATTACCGAATGGAGCGATTAAAAATGAGGTCTCCTCGGGGACTATCGCATTTAGTGTAACCGCTACTGGATCAACTAAAGCTACCTACAGAACATTCTCAGACAATGTATCCGCAGCTTATTTCTGCGATGATATTCCCTTAATTACACCAAGCGTAGTTGACGAGATTATTGCAGAAGGTGGAGACCTATTCATTACTACAAGCTTGAATGCAGACGGAATAACCTATGAACATGAAATTCAACTGAGCACTATTTCATTTGTTACCGCTAATGGCAGTAGAATTACAAACTTAACTATTGATAATTTTGGTACTGTAACCACTACAGAATTGGAGGAATAATACGCCCAGCCTCATCTAGTTCTCTTGATAGATATATACCTCGGTTGCGCCTAGCCCGTATTTTTGATAATCCGCATCGTAGTACTTTACATTTTCATACCTCCCGAAAAGATATTTCAGTTCCTCTTTTAGCACACCCTCACCTACTCCATGAATAAAAACGATTTTTTGAATGCGTTTTCGAATGGCAAATTCTAATTGACGTTTTGCCGTATCTAGCTGCAAATTCAACTTATCATGACTATTCATGCTTCTTTCAGAATTTGTTAATTGATGAAGATGGAGGTCTACTTCCATTTTCGGCGCATTGCGCTCTTTAGGTTTTATGGTATTTAATCTTCTTTTTTTCGGCAGTTCTTTTTCAGATTTTATTTGCGCTATCTCATAATTACTAACCGTAAAAGAGCCCGTCACTTTCACCAAATCTGATGCAGTATATTGCATCGAAAAGCCTTCTTCAGTTTCAATACTTATTTCTTTACCATTAACTTCTGTGACGACACCTTTAATAATGTCGTCCATAGTTTCAACAGAATCTCCAATTTGAAAAACAGTCATGAATTTGTTTTGATTGCGTAAAATTAATAGTATTTTTCGGATGAATAAGCCGATTGATCAATGAAAACACTTTATATGCTTCTACGCTTACCTATTGAAGACTATATGCTTCCGTGTTTTACCAAAAAAATATTTGGTATTGACTGTCCTGGTTGTGGCTTACAACGTGGCCTTGCTTTTTTATTTCAAGGAGATTTTTTAGCAGCTTGGGAAATGTATCCTGCGATTTTTGCTATTATTCCCTTATTTGGAGTTTTAGCCGCTGACCAATTGTTTCAAATTAAGTATGCTAATAAAATCATTATTACACTTATGATTGCGAGCGTTGGGCTCATATTAACCAACTATATTTCAAAACTTATTTAAACAACAATTAACCTTTCAAATTATGGAACAACAAAAATTACCTAATGTCACTATAGCAATAGTTCTAGGCATCCTTTCATTTCTATGCTGCTGCTTTAGCGCAGGTATCGGAGGAATTCTCTTATCTGGTATTGCCTTGTTTTTAGTCAATAAAGACACGAAGCTATATATGGAAAATCCAGAAGATTATTCAAATTTCAGCACCGTAAAAACAGCTAAAATAGTAGCTATTATTGGGCTTGTTCTTGGTGTATTGGTCTTCTTGTTTTCAGCGTATAGCATCTTTGCTGCTGGTGGATGGGAGTCTTACATGGATCAACAAAAAGAGATTTATGAACAAATGGGGATTGAATTAGACTAGGTAAATAATGAATAATCAACCACTACCAGGCGCTAGTAACGCCCTCACTTTTGGAATTATATCGATCGTAGCCTCTTTGTTTTGTTGTGGCCCTTTTGGCGCTATTTTTAGCTTCATCGGCCTATCAAATGCAAAAAAAGCGGAACGCGCATATGCCATAGACCCTAGTGCTTATGCTACTGGTTTAGATAATGTAAAAACAGGCAAAATACTTTCTTATATAGGAATAGGTCTTGCTGTTGTTATGCTTTTATTAGTGATACTTTATTTTGGAATTATCATAGCTTTAATAACAGCTGGAGGTTTCGAAGGCGCGGATTTCTAATTGAAGTGCCTACTAAAAATAAAGCCCGTAGTAAATTGCTACGGGCTTTATTTATTATGAGTTAAAACTTTAAAAATACCTACTTCTCAAATTGCGCTAATGTTTTAGAAATAATTGACACACAATCTAATAGTTGTTCTTTATTAATTACCAATGGAGGGGCAAAACGAATGATATTGCCATGAGTTGGTTTTGCAAGAAGACCATTTTCTTTAAGCGCCATACAAATATCCCATGCTGTAGAACTATCCTCTGTATCATTTATTAAAATTGCGTTTAGCAATCCTTTTCCTCTTACACCATTAACGATATTGCTTTCAGCTATAAATTTACCTAACTCTGAACGGAATAATTCGCCTAACTCAAAAGCATTCTGAGCCAGCTTTTCGTCTTTGATTACTTCAAGAGCCGCCATTCCAACTGCCGCCGCTATAGGGTTTCCGCCAAAAGTACTTCCGTGGTTACCTGGTTTAATAACATCCATAATGTCGTTATTAGCCAACACAGCTGAAACAGGATAAGCACCACCCGAAAGAGCTTTTCCCAGAATTAATACATCTGGCTTCACTTCTGGAGTTCCACTACAGTGCTTATCTGTACAAGAACAATTACCGCAAGTTGCCAATAAACGCCCCGTTCGCGCAATACCAGTTTGTACTTCATCTGCTATAAACAACACACCGTGTTTCTCACAAAGGGCTTTCGCGCCAGCCAAATAACCATCAGATGGAACATAAACTCCTGCCTCCCCTTGAATCGGCTCTACTAAGAATCCTGCTATGTGGTCATTATTTTCCAAAACTTCTTGTAAAGCTTGAAGATTATCATATTCTATTTTCAGAAACCCGTCTGTAAACGGACCAAAATTTTTGCGTGCTACAGGATCGTTCGAAAAGGAGATAATCGTAGTAGTACGCCCGTGAAAGTTATTTTCACATACGATAATCTGGGCCTTATTCTCAGGAATTCCTTTTTTCTCATAGGCCCACTTGCGACAAAGCTTCAAAGCCGTTTCAACCGCTTCAGCCCCTGTATTCATAGGTAAAAGCTTATCGAACTTAAAAGTCTCCGTTGCGTATTTCTCAAACTTACCCAGTATATCGTTATAAAACGCTCTTGAGGTAAGGGTTAAGGTTTGCGCCTGATCTACCATTGCTCCAACTATTTTTGGATGGCAATGCCCTTGGTTTACAGCCGAGTAAGCTGATAAAAAGTCATAATACTTTTTTCCTTCAACGTCCCAAACAAATACGCCTTCTCCTTTGTTCAAAACAACTGGTAAAGGGTGATAATTGTGTGCGCCGTGCTTGTCTTCCAATGCAATCGCACCTTCAGAGGTGATTTTTTCTAAAATTGACATGATAAAAATTACTTTAAATAAAACTTCAGTAATTCCTTCGGTACCTTTTTCCTTTCGAAGATTCGAAAATTCAGCGTGGGAGAGAAATCATCCCTGTACAACGGCTAAATTACAAAAAAGAATAGCAATCTATAAACTGACCCTATAGTATTCAACAGAAAAAATGTGGGTTAAAAAAATGGAGAGATTAATTTTGTAGCTTAAATACTACAAACAAAGCTATTCGTCGATGAATTCATCCCTTTTGCCGTAGTTTTAAAATGAAACACCTCTCACAAATTCTTTATTCTTCATATAGTATATTTTACTACCTAACCGTTAAACACAAATAACTACATGAATTTTCTACAAAACATGCTCGATAATCTTTCCGATTCATTCGGAAGTTTTTTACCCACTACTATTGCGGCTATTTTAATACTCATTATAGGCTCTATTATAGCCAAATTCATCAAAAGACTAATCATTAAACTCGTCAAAAAAACTAAAGTAGATGACACCCTTGGTTCAAGCAAAATGACTCTTTCTAGCTTTATAGGAAAATTAGTCTATCTACTTATCATGATATTCGTCTTTATGATTGCACTTGAACAATTGGGCATGAGCAATGTATTAGACCCCGTTAAAAATCTATTGAACAATTTCTTGTCATTCATTCCTAACATCGTTGGCGCCGGCCTTGTAGGCTATATTGGCTATATGCTAGCTACCATCATTTCTGAGTTTGTAGGCCTTTCTGGCGATACTATTCAAAACTTAGTACCGAAATTAAAATTACCCGAAAATCTTAATTTGGTGGGTATTCTTAAAAAGGTAGTTTTCATCTTCGTATTTATACCTTTATTAATTACCGCTTTGAATATCTTAAATATGAGTGCTATTTCTGAGCCAGCTACACTAATGTTAGCGCAGTTTTTTACTGCAATTCCTAGAATTTTGGTTGCAGTAATTATACTAATATTCTTTGTGGTAGGTGGTAGGTTTATTTCTCAGCTACTTGTCGATTTAATGGAAAGTTTAAAAATTAATTCTTTGTTGAGTAGTATGAATTTAGAAGGTTTATCCTCTAAAACGAACATTCCTAAAGTTATTGGAAATCTGGCTTTCTTCTTTATTGTGCTTTTCGGGTTAATGACTGCAATTGAAAAATTAGAATTTACTAAATTGACTGAAATCCTAAATTCCATTGCTGCTGTTTCAGGAAACATTCTTTTCGGAATGGTTATCTTAATTATTGGAAACTGGGTTTCAGTAGTCGTCTACAAGAACCTTGCAAAGAACAATAACAATCAGTTTGTAGCATCTATTCTAAGAATTTGTGTGATAGCCATATTCTTGGCCATGGGATTAAAGACTATGGGCATAGGTGATGACATTATCAATATGGCCTTTGGCATCTCATTAGCGACCGTAGCCATAACGATAGCACTTTCTTTTGGTCTTGGCGGAAGAGCGGCAGCTGGCAAACAGATGGAACGCATCTTGAACAAATTCAATGATAACAACTAAGACACCGGTTATATTTACCTATTAAGATTTAGATTAGGGATCCTTTCACAAGGATCCCTAACTATTTTACCTTACTAGTGGTTGTGAAGGCAGCTACTTGAAGCTCTAAACGCTTTAGCGCTCTTAAAATATCATTTTTATCCATTTGCATCCATATGTATAGTTTCATCATCCCCATAAAAATCATACAAAGAAAACCGGCACAGGCCCATTTTATGAGCTCATTAGTAAGTTCTGCATTAAAAAAACGTACCGCACAAAAAACAAAAACCACAAATATGAGAATATGCATGACCGTCATAATCGAGGCTAACCATCCTGTTTTTCCTTTGTGAACCTCCCCTAATTTCCCCATCAAGCTTTGCTCTCCTAACGCATCATAAAATTTTGATTCCTCTTTGGTTAAAGCCGCTTTGATTAGAGTATCTATTGTTTCTTCGCCTTTCTTCATCTTATTATTTTTTTAGAATTATTTTTAACTTTTCTCTTGCATGAAAGAGTCTTGACTTTACTGTTCCTATAGAAATTTCAAGAATTCCACTAATTTCTTTTAGTGCATAGTTTTCTATATAAAATAGACGCAGCACCACCTGCTGTTCATGAGCTAAGGTTTGTATTCCTTTTAGTAGCTTTTGAATCGCTATATCGTTCTCCTCTTCAGCATCCACCTCTGTGTAATTCAAACCATACTCTTGCCTCTTTCCGAGCTCTCTTTTGCGCTTGTTTACAAAGTCAAGCGATTTTCGAGTTACAATTCGAAAGACCCAGCTCCCAAACCTATTTGGATCTTTGAGATCAGCTAACTTATTGATCACAATACCCCAGCAATCTTGCACAATATCTTTTGAAGCATCAATATCATACGTATACCAATACGAATGCTTGCAAAGCTTGTTATGATATTTACTTACTAAAAGACTAAACGCCTTTTTCGTACCGGAACGATACTGCAAAACCAGCAATCCGTCAAAAATTTTACTTGGGTCTGTCATAACACATTTCTATAGCAAAGACAGTTAAAAATTCAAAAGGTTCATTTTTTCCTTAAAATATTGTTATTCCTTTTAAAGTTAAGGGAATAAATACATTCCAATTCCTATTTTTGCCCAATGCGGAAAAAGAACAAGAAAGTAGTTTTTGAGAATGTTGAAGTGATTGATGCTGGTGCCAAAGGAAAAACAATTGGTAAAGCACCTGACGGACGGGTAATTTTTATGACTAACACCGTTCCTGGCGATATTGTAGATGTTCAAACCACGAAAAAGCGAAAAAGTTATTTTGAAGGTAAAGCAACACATTTTCATTCGCTTTCAGACAAACGTGTTATTCCTGAATGTAAGCATTTCGGAACTTGCGGTGGTTGTAAATGGCAGCATATGGGTTACGAACACCAGCTCTTCTATAAACAAAAAGAAGTTGAAAATAATCTTCGCCGCATCGGACATTTAGATTTACCGAAAGTAAGTACTATTGTAGGTTCTGAAAAACAATACTTCTATCGAAATAAAATGGAATTCTCTTTTTCCGACAGTAGATGGCTGACCTTAGAAGAACTGCAATCAGATACTATTTTTGAGGATAAAAATGCTTTAGGCTTTCATATTCCTGGAATGTGGGATAAAATTTTAGATATTGAAAAATGTCATCTTCAGGCTGATCCTTCAAACGCGATTCGGTTAGAAACCAAAGATTTTGCAAGCAAAAATGACATCACATTTTTCAATCCGCGGAATCAGTTTGGTATGTTGCGTACTTTGATGATTCGCACCTCCTCCATTGGAGAAATTATGATAGTAGTTCAGTTTTTTGAAAATCATAAAGAAAAGCGCGATTTACTATTGAATCATTTACAAGAAACCTTTCCAGAAATCACTGCATTACTCTACGTTGTAAACCCGAAGCAAAACGATACCATATATGACCAAGTAGTAGTTTGTCATTCAGGTAGAGATCATATTTTCGAAGAAATGGAAGGTTTGAAATTCAAGATAAATGCAAAATCATTTTACCAAACCAATTCAGATCAAGCTTATGAATTATACAAAATCACACGAGATTTTGCAGGGTTAACAGGTGAAGAATTGGTTTATGACCTCTATACAGGCACTGGTACAATCGCTCAGTTTATCGCTAAAAAAGCTAAAAAAGTAGTAGGTATAGAGTCCGTTCCAGAAGCTATAATAGATGCCAAAGCAAACGCAGAGAATAATAACATAGAGAATGTAGATTTCTTTGTCGGAGACATGAAAAATGTTTTCAATGAAGCATTCATTGCTTCTCATGGTGTACCAGATATTATTATTACAGACCCTCCAAGAGATGGTATGCACAAAGATGTAGTACAACAAATATTGAATATTTCTCCAGAAAAAGTAGTTTACGTAAGTTGTAATAGCGCTACACAAGCAAGAGATTTAGAATTAATGAAAGAAGTTTACAAAGTGACGAAGGTGCAACCCGTAGATATGTTTCCGCAAACGCATCACGTTGAAAATATTGTACTTTTAGAAAAGTTATAAGCCCATGAATAAACTCAGCATAACTTTAATTTTTCTACTGTGCATTACTTTTTCTGCTTGTGAAAAAGATGATATTTGCGTTGAAAGTGATACACCTCTATTGCTTATTCGTTTTTATGATGCTAGCAATCCTACAGCGTTGAAAGCGGTTTCAAGCCTTAGAATTATTGGAGTTGGTAACGGTTCACCTATAGCTACCTTTGGTGATAGAATTTCAAGCATTGACTCTATTGGTATACCTTTACGTACAAACGGTGCTTTGACCCAATTCACATTTATAGCTAATTCTGGAGATGACGAAAACGGCACTGAAACTGGCACTAGTGATGTCGTAACATTCTCTTATGAAATCAAAGAAGAATTTGTTTCGAGAGCTTGTGGTTTTATTGCCAACTATGAAAGTTTAAGTTCTGATTTTACAGCAACACCTGAAAACTGGATTCAAAGTATAGCCATTCTAAAAACAACAGTACAACTAGAAACTGAAGAGACCACTGCCCATGTTAAAGTATTTCATTAGCGCCTGCTTTGTTTTTTGCATCTTCTTAGGGAACGCTCAAAATAAATCAATTGACACGAAACCCAAAGACACTGTGGTGCACAAACAGCCCTATGGTTTAAGGATCGGTATTGATTTAAGCAGACCCACAATTTCATTTTTTGAAGAAGAATATACCGGAATTGAATTTGTCGGAGATTATAGACTGAGTCAGAAATATTACTTAGCTGCTGAATTGGGTAACGAAAAGCGTACGCGCCAAGAAGATGCTTATAATTTCACGAGTTCAGGAAACTATGTTAAAATTGGTTTTGACTACAACACCTACGCGAATTGGTACGGTGAGCAAAACATGATTTATGCTGGAGCAAGGGTGGCCTTTAGCACTTTTGACCATACTATAAATAATAATCAAATCTTCAATAGCAACCGCTACTGGAGTCCTGATGGCTTCGCAGAAAGCGGTAGTGCCCCAATGGAAATAGCACCGAGAAATGAAGTTTGGCTAGAAGCTGTTTTAGGAATAAAAGCAGAACTATTTGCTCACATTTATTTAGGTGCTAGTGTGAGATTAGGAGCAATAGTTACCAACCCAAAAGTAGAACCAGGTGAATTCAGCACTCTTTTTATTCCTGGTTTCAACAAGGTAACCGACAACAGTATATTTGGTATAGGCTACAATTTCAGTATTTCTTATTTTATACCTTTTTACAAGAAGGCGAATAAACCCAAAACTAATACCGAGGAACCGAAAGCTGTCACTCAAGAAATTCAGAATTAAATTTACTCGGTTTCGTTATTTTGAAATTTTGCTTTCTTACTTCCCTCGTACATCACATATTTTACCAATCGCGACTCTAATTGACTGTTGAAAACCTTTATCTTTCTTGAAGGGCGCAGCCCCACAAATTTAAGAGCTTCTAAATTCGAAGTGATAAACCAAGCATCTGTTCCAGGGTATTCTTGTTTTAAGGTATCACCAATATCTGCATAAAAAGCTTCTACATCAAAGTCAGAATCTAACTCTGAGCGATCTAGTCGTTCTCCATAAGGTGGATTAAAGACCATGTGAAGTTTTCCTTCCATAGGCTTTTTTGTATCGAAGAAATTCTTTCGCTCTACCGTTATATAGTCTGAGAGGTTTGCACTTTCAATATTTTCACCCGCCTTACGAACCGCAGACGGTGCCTTGTCATAACCGATTATTTTATGATGAAATTCTCTAGTTTTTTTGAGTTGACTTTCTACAATTTTGCCAAATAAATCTTCATCAAAATCGTCCCACTTCTCAAAAGCGAATTCTTTACGATTAATATTTACTGGAATATTACAGGCAATCATGGCGGCTTCGGTTAACATTGTACCACTACCACACATCGGATCTAGAAAATCACATTGACCATCCCAGCCACTTAATAACAGTAAGCCGGCTGCCAGCACTTCATTTATTGGCGCTATGTTTGTTGAAACTCGATACCCTCTCTGATGTAAAGACCTACCTGAGCTATCTAAGGAAACATTACAATGATCTTTTTGAATATGGATATTGATACGCAAATCAGGGTGTTTCACATCTACATTTGGTCGCTCTCCTTCCGTATCTCTAAACTTATCTACAATGGCATCTTTAACCTTTTGTGAAACATAAAGTGAGTGGGTGAAATTATCAGACTTTACCGTGGTATCAATTGCAAAAGTGGTGTCAATAGTTAGGTATTCACTCCAATCCATTCGATAAATACTCTTATAAAGTTCGTTCTCATTACGAACCGAGAAAGAATGAATAGGCTTTATGATTTTGATGGCCGTACGCAAGCACAAATTAGCTTTATACATAAAGCCGATATCTCCAATAAACGAGACACTACGCACACCCTCAACCACGTTTCCACCGCCTAAGTTTCGAATTTCTTTTGCTAAAATCTCTTCAAAACCAAATAAGGTCTTGGCAACCATTTTAAAATTATTGTTCATGTTCATCCTTAACTTAATTGCAAAAATAGCCTATTTTTAACCCCTATTAAAGACGAATATCAATTGACCGACGATTTCGTTTATGGTTTCGGTTTTATTAGCTAATATTCATATTATAATTCGTTCAACTTACGACCATAAACTCTAAACCCAAACTATGACATACCTCCTACCCATTTTAGGAGTTTTACTAAGTTTTGCTTTTGTGTTGATTTCAAAACCAAAAAGCAAAGAAAACTTTAAACTCCTCTTAGCCTTTAGTGGTGCATTTCTTTTGGCTTTAACCGTATTCGAATTGCTTCCTTCAGCTTATGAAAATTCTGATGCAAAAACAATTGGTGTTTTTGTAATGCTGGGTATTTTACTACAAATATTTTTAGAGTTCTTTTCCAAAGGTGCAGAACACGGTCATGTACATATTGATAGTGAAAAAAGTAATTTTCCATGGCCTTTATTTCTCAGCCTTTCTCTTCATGCATTTTTAGAAGGATTTCCAATTGAAAACCACGATACTATTCTCTACGGCATTCTAATTCATAAAATACCTATTGCAGTTATTCTTAGCATCTTTTTACTAGGTTCTAAAATTAAACTAGTCAAGGCTATTTTATTTATTCTCTTGTTTGCTCTTATGACTCCTCTCGGAAGCTTTATTGCAAGTAATTCTAACTTTGCTTCACAATACTATGGGCCTATTACTGCTTTGGTAATTGGTGTGTTCTTGCATATCTCTACTGTAATTCTTTTCGAGAGTTCTGAAGGGCACAAATTCAATCTACGCAAGTTATTAGTTATCATTGTTGGAATTGTAATCGCTTATTTTTTATAAATGTTTAGCAAAGCAGCATCAAAAAAATTACGCCAAGATTTTTGGATAGCATTCGGAAAATCATATCCAAATAAATGGACGCTCTACGATACTAAAATCAAAGGTCTCTCCTTAAAGTTCCATTTTGATTTAAAGCGAGCCTTAGTTTCTATAGATATTGAAACCTCCGATTTGGCTCAAAGAATTCAACTCTGGGAAAAATTAGTATCATTAAAATCCATTTTGGTTGAAGAATACGTACCAGAGGCTCAGTTTGTAGATTATTTCGTACTAGAAAATAGCAAAGAGATTTCACGGGTTTATGTTCAAAAGGAAAACGTATCCATTCACAATAAGAATAGCTGGCAAGAGACCATGCAATTTTTAAATACTAACATGGGTCTTCTAGAAAGTTTTTTTAAAGAATACGAACCTATTCTAAGCAGTTAAATCACATAATAGTAAACCATCAACCAATGACAAATAGCGCCACTTAGCACAAAAAGGTGCCAAATAAAATGGTTATAAGGTATTCTGTTAATTGCATAGAAAATAATTCCTAAAGTATAAAAAGCACCTCCTAAAAATAGTAACTGAATACCCTGTGAAGCGGTTGCATCTAAAATAGAACTAAAGTCATAAACTACGAGCCACCCCATCGCGAGGTACAGCACTAAGGAAATTATTTCAAACTTACCCGTCAAAAATAATTTAAGTAGTGTACCCACTGCTGCAATTACCCACACGGTGTAAAAAATCGTCCAACCTTCACCATCTATAAGCATAATCAGGCTTAGTGGTGTATAGGTGCCTGCAATAAGAAAATAGATATTTATGTGATCGACAACCCGGAGCTTCCTTTTCAAATCAGGGTTTCTGACATAATGATAAAAACTTGATGCTAGAAACATCGAAATGAATGTCAAGCTGTAGACCACTATACTTGTAGTAGCATAGGGTGTTTTCTGAGTGTTTTTAGCAAGTAGAAGAAATAAGCCAATACTTCCAAAGATTACTCCGATAGCATGGCTAATGGTATTCAGCAGCTCTTCTTTTGGGTGAATTTGTTTGTCTTTCATGCTTTGCAAAGATACTAGACAAAACGTTAACTCTACATTGAATGAGCTTCAAGCGATTTTTTGTTTTTTGGGTAAAAAAAAACCCCGATACGTTAGTATCGGGGTTTCGAAAAGGCGGCTACCTACTCTCCCACTTGGTATAGCAGTACCATCGGCGCAGACGGGCTTAACTTCCCTGTTCGGAATGGTAAGGGGTGTACCCCGTCGCCATGGCCACCTAAATTTTAGATATTATAATGACATAATAAAGGAACAGTTTTGAGAATTTAGTTTTATATAGGTTCAATAAACCATGAATTTTTTAAGTAATAGAACATAGAATATTACAATACAAACTTGCTTTTAAAGGTTGTCGGTTCCCTTCCGAAGAAGGGAACTTCCATGCGCAAGCTTGACGGGCAATTAGTACTACTCGGCTGCATGTATTACTACACTTCTACCTATAGCCTATCAACGTGGTCATCTCCCACGGCCCTTTAAAGAAATTTCATCTTGTGGCTGGTTTCGCGCTTATATGCTTTCAGCGCTTATCCAATCCCGACATAGCTACCCAGCGATGCTCCTGGCGGAACAACTGGTGCACCAGCGGTCAGTCCGACTCGGTCCTCTCGTACTAGAGTCAGATCCACTCAAATTTCTAACGCCCGCAGTAGATAGAGACCGAACTGTCTCACGACGTTCTGAACCCAGCTCGCGTGCCACTTTAATGGGCGAACAGCCCAACCCTTGGGACCTTCTCCAGCCCCAGGATGTGACGAGCCGACA